>CAVDQG010000042.1:0-17785 GCA_963611165.1 Bacteroides uniformis | reverse complement strand
TGTCAATATAATGTCACTTTTTTTAAAAATTGAATACAATCGACTGCTTTTTCGTAGAATATATAGGTCTTTTTTATTTGTTGTACGCTATATATAGGTATTCCTTCTTGCTTTTATTTAATAATTAATAATTCAATAATTAATAATTAGCGAATACACGGTCTTGCGTATTCTTGATTTATAGCCGTAAAATTATCGCTATTTCCGTAGGGGCGACCTTTGGTCGCCCTTTTGCCTTGAAACTGTCTCGGTTTTCTTTATTTTTCTCGGTGTAAAGAATTCGGCTGTCAAAGCCCAACCACGAACGCTTTGCGTTCGAAAAATGCTTCGCATTTTTGGTTAACTTTGACAGCCTATCTCTTTTTTGTTTCGCTTCGCTCTGTTCTTTCATTTTTTGCAACTGCTTTTTATTTCTCTCGTGGGCTCCGCCCACACCCGCACGCTTTTTACAAAAAGCGTGGCAAAAACTTTTACCATTTTCTTTTGTTGTTTCGCTAATTTTTATTTATTTCTATTGACAACAGAGTAAAGAGGTATTACTATGTAAAACGATAAAAAACAGAGTAGACCTGAATGCGTGAAGTGCCGAGTGAACGGGGAGTTGTCGCTCGGACGAAAAGTATTCTTGCGGTAGTCAGGTCGCATCCCGCTGTTTAATGGAGAATCTCCCTGTTAAACCGCGGTGTCTAACAAGGAGGTATTTTTTATGTCAGACACCAAAAAACTCTTGTCCGTCACAAACCTTTCCATTCTTGCAATGCTTATCGCATTGGAGATAGTACTGAAAACCTATCTGCAGATTTCTTTCTGGAACCTCAGATTCGGCTTCGGCTTCCTGCCTATCGCAATTGCCGCAAGACGTTACGGTGCTCCTCATGCGGCAATCGTTGCGGCACTGGGCGATATAGTCGGTTACTGGCTTGTTACGTTCAGTCTCGGAGCATATAACCCACTGCTCACGATAACGTATGCAATGACGGCGGTCATCACCGCACTTTTTATACACAAGAAGTGCAGTATTAAGAGAATTATCTCTTATGTACTCATCAATAATATCGTTTTCACCATTTTTGTGAATACATATTGCCTTTACATGCTCTATCATGATTTCTATCAAATGACTTACGCACAGATGCTTGTGATGCGACTCCCGCAGGCAGTTATCATGGCGATTATCGAGGGAATAACCATGTGCCTTATCTATAAAAAGGCGGATAATGTCATAACAAGAGATTTCAGATAAAAATTTACGGCTTCGATTAATTCGGAGCCGTTTTCTTTTTTTGAAAAAAGTTTACATAAGATTAGAAAATTTCTCAAATCACCTTGTCTTTTTTCTTTACAATTTGTAATCACGGGTCTATAATTATGAAGTATGGACAAATATACTGTATTTGGAGATTTATATAAAATGAAAAGTGATTTTTTGAAAAAAGCTATTACAGTGGCAATGATTGCTGTTTGTGCCGTTTCCTTTGCGGCATGCTCTAACGCAGGCGGAGAAGAGGCTTCTGTTTCCGGCGTATCGAGCGTGGCTGCTGTTAAAGCTACAGCTACACCAAAAGCCTATACATTCCCAAAGGGAAGTACTTACGGAGAGCTTGATATCAGCGGACTTACACTCGAGGACGCAATTTCTCAGGCTGAAAATTATTGCAAGGAACAGCTCAAGAAGATAACCGTAACCGTTACATTCAATAACCAGAGCCTTGCGATTTCGGGAGACAGTGCAGAGATTGATACAAACAACGCAAAGACGGAGCTCACTAAGATAAGCAAAACAAGCGAAAAAGCTGCTGTTGCCTGCGAATACACCGTAAAGACAAACGACACTATAAAGAAAAAGCTTGAGGAATTCAGAGACTCCACTGAAATTAAGATGGAGAACGCTACCGTCACTTCCTTTAACTCTCAGACAGAGAAGTTCAAGTTCAAGGAAGGCTCCTCGGGCGAGAAGATAGATGTAGATAAAACACTCACTCTTGTTGGCGACCAGTTCAACAAAAAAGCAAACGGCACCGTTAAGGCTGAGACAATCAAGACAGACCCTGAGGTAACCGTTGATATGCTCAATGAGAAGTACGGCCTCATTTCTTCTTACTACACCGTTTCCACAAATACGGAGAACGGCAACCACAACATGGCTCTTGCCGCGGAGAAGATTAACGGTACTGTTTTACAGCCGAACGAGCAGTTCTCGTTTAATGATACTGTCGGTGACTCCACAACGGAAGAGAGCGGATTCCTTCCGGCAAACGGAATTGTCGGCGGTGTTCTCACACCTGTTTACGGCGGCGGAATTTGCCAGACCTCATCAACTCTTTACGTAGCTTGTCTTTATGCAGGACTTCAGATTGACTTCAGAGACTGCCATCAGATGCCGTCCTCTTATGTTCCAATTGGACTTGACGCAACGGTAAGCTATCCTGACCTCGACTATAAGTTTACCAACAACATGGACACACCAATATATATCTGTGCCGGCATGGAGGATACAACCCTCACGGTAAAGATTTACGGCGTTCAGCCGGATAGCTGGGACAACATAACGGTTGATTCATGGACTGAGGAGACTCTCTATCCCGATGACGGAGTTGTCTACGAGACAGACTACAGCCTCGCTCAAAATCAGGTTGAGCTCAAGGCTTCCTATATGCTCGGCTACAAGGCAGAGGCTTCAAGAACCTTCTATAAGAACGGTGAGGAACTTTACACCGAGCAGCTGGGCGAGTCGGTTTATTCTCCGAGACAGACAACCTATAAGGTTGGCCCCAACACAGATACCTCACAAATTGTTGACGGCGTCTATGTCGGTTCGGATGCTTATACGGGTGATTCCACAGATTCGACAACAGACAGTTATTCTGACAATACTGAAAGCACGGACAACACCGACAGCTATGTCGACAGCGGTTCTGATGCAGTAATTCCTGCCGATGACACTACCTACTATGACGACACGGGTTCTGACGGATATTAAGTCATTACCGTGATGAAGTGGCTTCGGTAACAGGCTAATACAATTTTCTCTATTTTTCTGAAAGGGGAAGACCCGACATATGGATTATGCCGGGTCATTTATTTATTATGAAGGACGGATTCGTAAGACTGGCGGCGGCGGTGCCAAGTGTAAAGGTTGCCGACCCTGTTTACAACAAGGAAGAAATTAAAAAGATGATTTTCGAGGCGGCTGAAAACAAAGCGGCTGCGATAATTTTCCCCGAACTTGCCGTCACGGGCTACACCTGCGGCGATCTTTTTAAGGACAGAACGCTCCAGGGAAAGGCTCAGCAGTGTCTGAGAGAATTAATCGAGGAGACAAGCGACTGCGATATTTTGGTAGGAGTGGGAATGCCCGTGCCGTACATGGGCGCACTTTACAACTGTGTTGCTGTTTTTAAATCGGGCGAGCTCCTTGGACTTCCCGCAAAGAAGAACATTCCGAATTACTCCGAGTTTTACGAAATAAGACATTTCACTCCCGCAAACGGAACAGTTGTGATAGATTTCTGCGGATTTGAAGTACCCATGGGAGAGAATATTATCTTTTCATGCGTAAATAATCCTGACTTCTGCGTTGGATTCGAGGTTTGCGAGGATGTTTGGATAGCTTCTCCGCCAAGCACGGCTCTTGCGGCGGCGGGTGCAACCGTAATTATGAACGCATCGTGCTCAGATGAGATAATCGGTAAAGCAGATTACCGCAGAATGATGCTCGGCGCATTCTCGGGACGACTTCTTTCGGCTTATGTCTACACCGATTCGGGATTCGGAGAGTCCACTCAGGATATGGTCTTCGCAGGTCACCGTCTGATTACAGAGAACGGCTCCGTTGTGAGTGAAAGCGAACTCTTCTCCTCAGGAATAACCTACGGTGACGTTGATGTTCAAAAGCTTGTTCAGGAAAGAAGAAGAATGAACACATGGAATGGCGATTTGAGCGATAAATACAGCTATGTTTCTTTTGATTATGAGGAAGAGACATTCGAAAATTTCGAGACGGACAGATTTATCGACCCGAGACCGTTCGTTCCGAGCAATTCTCAGGCACTTTCCACAAGATGCAAAACAATATTACAGCTTCAGTATACGGGTCTTGCCACAAGACTTAAGCATATAAACGCAAAGACTGCCGTTGTCGGACTTTCGGGCGGACTTGATTCAACTCTTGCTCTTCTCGTTATGGTGAACGCATTTGATTCTCTCGGACTTGACCGTGACGGTATCAAGGCGGTCTCCATGCCTTGCTTCGGCACGACGGGAAGAACAAAATCGAACGCTCAGACGCTTGCCGAGGCACTGGGGGTTAATTTCAGAGAAATTCCGATTCAGGCGGCTGTCAATCAGCATTTTGCCGATATAGGTCACGACCCCAAAAAGCTTGATGTAACATATGAGAACTCTCAGGCAAGAGAGAGAACTCAGCTTCTCATGGATATTGCAAACAAGGAAAACGGTATCGTAGTCGGCACCGGAGATCTTTCGGAGCTTGCACTCGGCTGGGCAACCTACAACGGCGACCACATGTCGATGTATGCCGTGAATTCCTCGATACCCAAGACGCTTGTGCGTCACCTCGTCAAGTACACGGCGGATACAAACGAGAAAATAAAGGATGTTCTTTATGATATTCTCGATACTCCCGTAAGTCCCGAGCTTTTGCCGCCGAAGGACGGAGAAATTTCCCAGAAAACAGAGGATTTGGTCGGCCCGTACGAGCTTCACGATTTCTTCCTTTACAATATGCTCAGATTCGGTTTCACCCCCGACAAAATCTATCGCATGGCATTGAAGGCTTTTGACGGAACTTATGACGATGAGACAATCAAAAAATGGCTGAAAACCTTCTACAGAAGATTTTTCACTCAGCAGTTCAAGCGTTCATGTCTGCCTGACGGCCCCAAGGTAGGTTCTGTCACACTTTCTCCGAGAGGAGATTTCAGAATGCCGTCAGACGCTTCGTCAAGAATTTGGCTTGAGGTTATAGAAGAACTTTGATAAATTTAGGTGAATTATATGAGAGTTTTATCGTGTATTACTTCCACAGAAGAAGATAACAGAAGAATTTCAGAAACAGTACCCGAATATGAATATATCTTTGACGAAAAACCCACGCAGGAGATGATGGAGTCAGCTGACATTATTCTCGGCTGTCCCAATCCTAAGATGCTTCCTTCGTGCACAAATCTCAAGTGGCTTCAGACGGTTTCCGCAGGAGTGGACTCTTATATAAAGTCGCTTCCGAAGGGCGTGATGCTCACGAATGTAACCGGCGGCTACGGTCTTGCCATTGCGGAGCATATGCTCGGAATGTATCTTTCGCTTATCAAAAAGCTCGGTGGCTATCATGATTTGCAGAGAGAGCACAAGTGGGGCGACCTCGGCGAGGTCACATCCGTTTGGGGCTCTACTGTCCTTGTTGTCGGTATGGGCGACATAGGCACGGAGTTTGCCAAGCTTTGCAAGGCGATGGGCGCATATGTCATCGGAGTAAGAAGAACCGATTTGACGCCGTCCGAGTACGCCGATGAGATTCACCTTAATTCGGAGCTTGACGAGCTTTTGGGCAAAGCCGACTGCGTAGCCGTTTCACTTCCCGGTACTAAGGAAACGGCTAATATGTTCACAAAGGACAGATTTGCCAAAATGAAAAAGTCTGCCGTTTTTCTTAATGTCGGACGAGGCACGATAGTCGATCAGGACGCTCTTGTTGAGGCGCTTAACAATGGTGAGATTTTCGGTGCGGGACTTGACGTCATGACGCCTGAGCCGCTTCCGAGTGATAATGCTCTTTGGTCGGCAAAAAATGTGATAATAACTCCGCATGTTTCGGGAGGATTCCATCTGAACGAGACAAAGAACCGAATTTTAAATATAGTTACCCAAAATCTTAAGCGTTATCATGACGGTGAGGAGCTTAAGAATATAATAGATTTTGACACAGGATACAGAAAATTAAAATGATATATTTTGACAATTCCGCCACGACAAAGGTCTGTAAAGATGCTCTCGACAAAGCCTATTACATGATGAGCGAGTGCTGGGGAAACCCGTCTTCGCTTCATTCTGTCGGCTTTGAGGCGGAGAAAGAAATTACAAAAGCGAGAGAGATAATAGCAAAGAAGCTTGGCTGCGATGAAAGCGAGATTTATTTTACCTCGGGAGGAACAGAGGCGAATAATCTCGCAGTTCTTGGCGGAGCGGACGCAAGAAAACGCCGTGGAAACAGAATAGTCACAACGGCGATTGAGCATCCATCTGTACTCAAAGCCGCAGAGAAACTTGAAAAGCAGGGCTTTGAGGTGATTTATCTTAAGCCGGACGAAAGCGGACAAATTCCCGATTCGGCAATTTACGATGCGATAAACGAAAAAACAATACTCGTCAGCATGATGGCTGTAAACAACGAGACGGGAGTTATGCTTCCGCTTTCTACCGTATCAAATGCGATTAAGCGTGCGAATGCCCCCGCATTTTTCCATGTGGACGACGTTCAGGGCTTCGGAAAAATCAAAATCAACCTCAAGAAGCTCGGCATAGATATGATGACGATAAGCGGACACAAGGTTCACGCTCCCAAGGGAGTGGGCGCAATTTTCATCTCGAAAAAAGCAAGAGTGAATCCGAGAGCGTTCGGCGGAAGTCAGCAGAAGCAGATTAGACCGGGAACAGAGCCTGTACCCGCAATTTGTGCTTTCGGTGAGGCGGTAAAGGTTTTGCCAGACGAAAAAGAAGAGCTCTCGTTGGTTACCGAAATTCGAGACAGACTTTTAAGCGGACTTAAGGAAATGCCCGATGTTGTCCTCAATTCCCGTGACGACGCTCTGCCGTACATACTCAATTTCTCATGCGGCAGTGTAAGAAGTGAGACGATGCTTCACTATTTAAGCGAAAGAGGAATTTTTGTTTCATCGGGTTCAGCCTGTTCAAAAGCAAAGCCGAGCCATGTTTTGGCGGCACTGGGCTTTTCGAGCGACAGAATAGATTCTTCGATAAGAGTGAGTTTTTCACGCTACAACACACTGAACGAAGCGGACGAATTTTTAAAAGCACTGCGAGAGGGACTTGATTCTCTCGCTCACAGATAGGAGAAAAAATGCAGGAAGTTATTTTATTAAAGCTTGGAGAAATTGTTCTCAAGGGTCAGAACAGAAGATCTTTTGAGGAGACTCTCTTAAAGAACATCAGAAGAAGAATTGCACCTAAGGGTGAATATCAGATAAGCATATCTCAGTCGACAATTTATGTCGAGCCGATGAGAGATGACTGTGACCTTGACGAAGCTGAAGACGCAATTTCCAAGGTTTTCGGCGTTGTGGCATATTCGAGAGCATGCATTGTTCCGAAGGATTTGGCTGAAATTCAGAAGGCGGCAGTTCAGTATCTCGCAGATGAGCTAAATGCGGCTCGTGTATTTAAGGTTGAGAGCAAGCGTGCAGATAAGAAGTTCCCGTATAAATCACCTGAAATCTCAAACGAGGTAGGCGGCTATATTCTCGAGAATTATCCGCACATTGCAGTTGATGTTCATAATCCCGATGTCACCGTCCGTGTTGAGATAAGAGAAAAGGGTGCTTATATTCATTCAGACCCGAAGCCCGGTGCTGGCGGAATTCCTGTCGGAACAGGCGGAAAAGCGTCTATTCTTATTAGCGGCGGAATCGACAGCCCCGTTGCCGCATGGATGATGGCGAGAAGAGGCGTGGAGCTCACTGCAATCCACTTTGCAAGCCCACCTTATACATCTGAAAGAGCACAGGACAAGGTTGAGAGACTTCTCAAGAAAGTCAGCGAATATGCGGGAAGAATTCCTATGTATATCGTTAATTTCACGGAAATTCAGGAGCATATCAGAGACTATTGTCCCGAGGAGCTTTCGACCGTCATCATGAGAAGATTTATGAT
Organism: Bacteroides uniformis; assembly: GCA_963611165.1. Classification (GTDB taxonomy): domain Bacteria; phylum Bacillota; class Clostridia; order Oscillospirales; family Acutalibacteraceae; genus SIG603. Next base: position 9,880 of record CAVDQG010000042.1, on the reverse strand, counting down.
GAGAGTTGCCGAGAGAATCTCAAGAGAAGAGGAGTGCCACGCAATCATCACAGGTGAAAGCCTCGGTCAGGTTGCTTCTCAGACCATGCAGGCAATCGAGTGCACAGACGCATGCGCAAATCTTCCTGTTTTCAGACCGCTTATCGGTACGGATAAATCAGAAATTGTCAAGACTGCCCAGAGAATAGGCACATTTGATATTTCAATCGAGCCGTTCGAGGATTGCTGTACCGTATTCACACCGAGACACCCGAGAACCAAGCCTACACTCAGACTTCTTATGGGTGCGGAGAAAAATCTCGATGTAGACGGACTTGTCGAGAGATGCATGCAGAGTTTGGAGCGTAAGTTTATCGATTACAGGAGGTAAATTATGACCTGTGAGATTATTTCTGTCGGCACCGAGCTTTTACTCGGTAAGGTTGTGAACACCGATACCACGATTATTGCCAAGGAGCTTTCGGGAATAGGAATCGACCTGCTTTATGCCGCCACAATCGGCGACAATCCCGAGAGACTTAAAAAGGCGGTTGAGGACGCGCTCGAGAGAAGTGATATTCTCATCACAACAGGCGGTCTCGGCCCAACGGCTGACGACCTCACCAAGGAGACCGTAGCGGCGGCTTCGGGAAAGAAGCTTGAGTTTCATCAGGAATCCTATGACAGACTTGTAGCTCAGTTCCCGGATAAGCCAATGAGCGAGAATATGGTAAAGCAGGTTTGGCTTCCCGAGGGCTGTGACGTTCTTTTGAACGATAACGGCACCGCACCCGGATGCGTTTTCAAGACGAATAAAGGAAAGACCGTCATGATGTTCCCCGGCCCTCCGTCGGAGCTTGAGCCTATGCTCAAAAATTACGCAATACCGTATCTTCTGAGCGGCGATGAGGAAACCATAGTTTCCCATAACATTCATGTTTACGGCAAGGGCGAAGCACCCGTTGCCATGATTATCTCAGACCTTATGGACGGAGCGAACCCAACGGTAGCACCGTACGCAAAAGAGGGCGAGATGTTCGTCAGAGTTACGGCTAAGGCTCATAGCGAGGAAGAGGCTGACAAAATGATTGCTCCGATTGTCGATGAGATTAAGTCGAGACTCGGAAACTGTGTTTACAGCGTAGATGTAGAGTCCCTCGAAGAGCTTGTTGTAAAGGAGCTTCTCGAAAAGGGTAAAACTCTTGCTACCGCAGAGTCTTGCACGGGCGGACTTCTTGCAAAGAGAATCACCGATATTTCGGGATCGAGTGCCGTATTTGAAACGGGCTGTGTGACCTATGCCAACTCAACAAAGGAGAAACTTCTCGGCGTGAAGCACGAGACTCTCGAGAAGTGGGGTGCTGTGAGTGAGCAGACCGCACGTGAGATGGCAGAGGGAATAGTAAGACTTTCAGGCTCGGACATCGGAATCGGCATCACGGGAATTGCCGGCCCCGGCGGCGGAACAGAGGAGAAGCCTGTCGGACTTATCTATATTGCTCTTTCTGACGGAAAGAACACATATGTAACCGCAAGAAAGCAGTTTGGCAGAAGAAAAAACCGTGAGTGGCATCGTTTCTGTGCCGCTTCACATGCACTCGATATGGTGAGAAGACACCTCGAAGGTCTTCCTGTAGTCGAGGAAAATTAAAAAAATTAAGCGTGACGATTAATTTCGTCACGCTTTTTTGCTGTTAATATTAAGATTATGATTGTCTTGAGTTAGCTTCAGTCCAGTTGTAATTTCTGAGTTCTCCAGAACAGCTGAGCTCGGTGAAATCCCACTGACGCAGAACCTCGTAGACGCCGATAGCTACGGAATTGGAGAGATTGAGGCTTCTGCACTCGTTCATCATAGGTATTCTTACACAAGAATCGGGATGCTCGAAAAGCAGTTTCTCGGGAAGTCCCGCAGTTTCCTTTCCAAAGAACAGATAAGCGTTATCGGGATAGCTGATGTCGGTATGGCGGTGCTGAGCTTTTGTTGTGAAAAAGTAGAAAGCACCGTCGGGATTTTTTTCGAAGAACTCATCAAGAGAATCATAGAAAGTTATGTCGAGAAGATGCCAGTAGTCAAGTCCTGCACGCTTGAGTTTTTTGTCATCAATATGAAATCCCATAGGGCCGACAAGGTGAAGTCTTGCTCCCGTACATGCACAGGTTCGTGCAACATTACCTGTGTTTTGGGGGATTTCGGGCTCAACCATTACTATATTTAAAGTTGCCATGAATTATACCTCGTTTATTGCTTGTTTTGGAGAAATACTCCCTCGTTAATCTGACTAAAACATGAGAGACACATATCTTGAATGTGAACTTTCATTGTTGAATATATGACAATCAAAAGGAGCGGTTTTGTGCACGGTAACGAAAACCAAGTGAAAAACTGTGAAATAAAGGAAATTTCAAGAACATTATGAGATTGTATTTTTCTTTTTGGTAATTAAAGCACAAAACTTTTGAAATAAGTTGTCTAAAGTGTAACTCCACATCCTTATTATTTTAGCAAAAAAACGGCTGAATTTCAAGGAAAAATAGGTTTTTTGGAAATCAAACCATAAAGCGGCTGAATGCCACTCGCATTTTTGAACAAAAAATGAACTTCAAATTGGTGATAACAGAGAAACTTATATTGTATACAAATTCATTATTGACTATTTATGCACAAAGCGGTAGAATATAGTCACAAAATAATTCACGGTCTTTTGGGATAGTGTATGAGAATCTACAATCGGTAGGTTTAATGGTGCGCCGGGACTAGTTCGCCGTGTGGACCGCAAGGGTGTGTGCCTGATAAGCAGGCTAAAAGGGACAGGTTACTGTCCCTTTTTTATTTTGCTTGCTTTTTCTTCTGATGTAACCTATTATATAGTTAGACGAAGAGATGCTTCGGATTTTAGGAAAGTTCCAAGCGGTGCGGTTGAAAAGAAACGGGTGGAGAATAGAGGTTCTTACCGTGAATTTTTGACGCATGACAGACTTGGTTTACGGGCGTATCCCGTGCGAAAATTAAAGTGAGGACAAATTAAAATGAGTGAGAACGAAAGAAACTACATTATCGTTACCGATTCCTGCTCAGACATGCCTGCCGATTTGGCTAAGGAGCTTGATGTCACGGTTATTCCTATGAGCTTCATGGTGAACGGCAGAACCTACAAGAATTACAGTGACAACAGAGAGCTTGATATCGGTGATTACTACGAGATGCTCAGAAGTGGCGCAAGGAGCACGACAAGTCAGCTTTCACCAATTGAGATAAGCGAGGTGTTCGAGCCGTTCCTTGAAGAGGGAAAGGATATTCTTTACATAGCCTTTTCTTCCGGTCTTTCGGGAACATATCAGAACTCGGTGATTGCCGCAAATGAACTTAAAGAGAAGTATCCCGAGAGAACAATCGAGTGCTTCGACAGTCTTTGTGCGTCTGCGGGCGAGTGCGCACTTGTTTGGTATGCCGCAAAGAAGAAGGCAGAGGGCTACGGAATTCATGAGGTAATTTCTTGGCTTGACGCAAACAGACTTCATATGTGCCACTGGTTTACCGTTGATGATCTCGGTCACTTGAAGCGTGGCGGAAGAGTAAGTGCGGCAACGGCACTTGCAGGAACTATGCTGAAAATCAAGCCTATACTCCATGTTGACAATGAGGGTCATCTTATCAATGTGGGCAAGGTAAGGGGCAGAAAGGCAAGCCTTGACGCAATCATCGAGAAAGTTGGAGAAACGGGAATAAATATAAAGGATCAGACTGTTTTTATCAGTCACGGCGATGCAGGCGAAGAAGCCGAATACGTCGCAAATGAGATAAAGTCGAAATTCGGCGTGAAAAACATAATCACCGCCGATATCGGCCCTGTTATCGGAGCTCATTCGGGTCCGGGAACCATGGCGGTTTATTTTATCGGAACCGAAAGATAATTTCTGAATATTTTTGAAGCAAAGAGGCTTTTCTCATTCATAATGGGAAAAGTTTCTCTTTTTATTGTATATTTTTTGTATAAATATTTACAACATTTTGCAGTTGTGATACTATTAAAGTTGCAAATATTGCAATGTCAGTTGAAAGGAAGAAGAACTATGGAATTTAAATGGCCATACGCCAATGAAGTTGGCGTCCAGGAGAATGTTTCCTGTGACGTTCTTGTCCTCGGAGGAGGACTTGCAGGCTGTAATGCTGCGATTGCCGCAGCGAAAGCCGGTAAAAAGGTTATACTCGTAGAGAAGGGAGCAACGGTGCGTTCAGGTTCGGCAGGCTCGGGCTTTGATCACTGGGAGATGGCTTGTACAAATCCCGGCTGTACCGTCACACCCGAGGAGATGACCTATGCTTACGTTGATGAGCAAGACCACTATTCAAACGCTATTGCTCACTATATCGAGTGCCGTGAGGGCTACGACAGAGTTCTCGACATCGAGAAAATGGGCGGTAAGGTAAGGGATACCGACGATGAGTTTGTCGGAGCGGAGTTCCGTGATCCCGATACCAAGCTTATGTATGCTTATGATTATTCGACAAAATACACCTTGCGTGTATGGGGCTCTACCTTCAAGCCTGCCATGGTCAAGGAGATGAAAAAGCTCGGTGTTAAGCTTTACGACCACACCGAGGCTACCGCTCTCATGGTCAAGGAGGAGAACGGCAAGAAAATCGGCATCGGTGCTGTCGGCATGAACGTCCACACGGGCAAGACGATTGTTTTCTCGTCAAAGTCCACCGTTCTCACAATGTCAAGACCTGCAAGAGTTTGGCTTTTCAGCCCCGATACCCCCGGTCTTTGCGAGTTTAGACCGTTCCAGTCAATCGGTTCAGGTCATGCAATGGGATATAAAGCCGGAGTTGAGTTCACACTCATGGAGAAATCTGTCAGAGGCGAATTTTCAGCCGCAGGAAGAAGCTATCCGCCGTACGGAACAGGAAATAACCACAACACTTGGTATGCCGCTACTATGGTTGACTCGAGAGGAGCCGAGATTCCTTATGTCGATCGTGACGGAAACGAATTAAAGACGGTTTCCGAGAGATACCACCCAGTAGAGGGACAGAAGTTCTTCCTCAAGGGCGGTGTTATCGACGAGCCGAAGTATGAGTACAGAGGTCCCGAGACGCTTGCGTTTGACAAGCTGATTGAAAGAGGCTACAAGCTTCCGTTCTATGCCGATCTTTCAAAAATGCCCGATACCGAGAGAAGAGTTATCTGGGGTATGATGGTCGGAGAAGAGGGAAAGACCAAAATCCCGATTTTGAAGAATTATACCGAGCGTGGATTCGATCCGACAAAGCACGTTTTGCAGTCCTATGGTACAGGTTGGCAGTCTGCCGCATTCCTCGATCAGGAGAGACAGCTTTTCGGTGCTCCGGGCGGAATCATCACCGACTGGGATCTTATGACAAGTGTTGACGGCGTCTATGCCGCAGGCGACCAGCTTTATGCTTCCGACTGTGCAGGTGCCGCTTGCGCAACAGGCTATTACGCAGGAAGAAAGGCTGCCGCATCGGCAGACAAGAAGGAGCTTCAGGATTTCGACCAGAGCTTTGTAGATGCCGAGAAGGAAAGACTTCTTTCTCCGCTTTATGTTGAAAACGGACTTGACTGGAGAGAGGTAAATATGGCAGTCTCCAAGGCAATGCAGAACTACTGCGGCGGAGTCAAGAATGACGATCTTCTCAAGCAGGGTCTTGCGCTTATCGAGGATATCGAGGCAAATGACATTCCGAAAATTTCCTGTAACAATCCGCACGAGCTTATGCGTGCCCACGAGGTAATGGATATCGTTACCGTCTGCAAGATAATTCTCAATGCGTGCCTTTTGAGAAAGTGTGATTCAGAGCCGCTTTATTTCAAGAGAAGCGACAGCGAGAACGGTCTTTCCGAGGAAGAGAAGACATTTATTACAATTTATATGGATAACGGCGAGGTTAAATCGAGAAGAGTTCCTCAGGACTTCTGGGGTGACGTCAAGGCAGAGTATGAGAAGAGAAATGCCGATTACATCGCAGAAAGGGAGGCTTTATAATGGCTGATTTTGAGAAGAAGGAATTTTCTGCGAGCGTTGTTTCGTGCTCGACAAGTCCGATTAGCTATGACGAGAGCAAATGTATCGGCTGCGGCCGCTGTGCCGAGGTTTGCCAGTGTGATATTTTGGTTCCTCAGGGAAAGGGAAAGCATCCGATTGTAATGTACCCGGGTGAGTGCTACTACTGCGGCTGCTGTGTTATAGAGTGTCCGATTGAGGGGGCTATCAGCCTTCGTCATCCGCTGATGAACCGTGCAAGATTCATTCCTATTATCGAAAATAAGGAGTAAATGTTATGAGCGTGCTTGACCAAACTAAACCGCACCAGAAATATTTTGAGGCGATATGTGCGATTCCGCATCCGTCCACGGGCGAAAAGGCTGTTTCCGACTATGTTTGCTCGGTAGCAGAGAAGCTCGGTCTTGATTTTGAGCAGGACGACATGTGGAACGTAATCGTGAGAAAGCCGGCGTCATCGGGGTATGAAAATTCCCCGACCGTCATGCTTCAGGCTCATCTTGATATGGTGTGCGTTAAGTCACCCGATTCCGACCATGTTTTTGAGACAGATCCCCTTAAGCTTTTTGTCGATGAAAAAGGCAACGTGAGAGCAGAGGGAACAACTCTCGGAGCCGATGACGGCTACGGTGTAGCTTACCTTTTGTCACTTATGGAGGAGAACGACTTTCCGCATCCGCCGCTTGAGCTTGTTTTCACTTCTCAGGAGGAAAACGGCTGTTACGGTGCCGCCGCACTCGATACCGACAAACTCAGGGCAAGAAGAATGATAGGGCTTGACGTCATGGGAGAGACTTACGAGTGGGTCAGCACGGTCTCTTGCTTCTCTTCTGATTTGGTGGTTGTCACCAAGGATGCCGAGAGATTTGCCTGTGATAAGAACGGTCTTAAGATAAGCATATCGGGACTTCAGCCTGTTTACAGCGAAACTATGGTTCATCCCGAGCAATTCAACGCAGTGAAAATTGTCGGAAGAATACTCTATACGCTTCGTGAATGCGGAGTTGCTTACAGATTATCGTCAATGAACGGCGGTGTTGCAGAAAACTATCCACCTGTCGAAATTGAAACGGTAATTTCACTTGACGAGGCTCAAAAAGCAGATGCTGTTAAGCTTATCAAAAAGGAATTTGAGGTAATCAAAAAGGAGCTTGACGACGGAAAGCAGGAGTTTAAACTTGAAATAAACGATGCGTTGGTTTCAAGTGAGATTGGCTCTTCTGAAACAGCAGATATAGTAAACCTAATTTACCTAATACCGTCAAACCACTTCACGCTCAAGCCGTCTAACGGAAGCATGACAAGCGTGAACAACATCGGTATGGTTGAGTTCAGTGAAAATAAAACATTCACTCTCACCATGTCCAACAGAAACGAAAGCTCCGACTACAAGAAAAATGTAAACAACCGCATTAAGCTCATTTCTGAGCTTTGCGGCTGTAAAACAGATATTTCTTCTCGTTACGAGCCTTGGGAATATGCTCCCGACTCATACATGAGAAATCTGACTGCCGACTTGATGCGTGAATTCTACGGTCACGAGATGGACGAAGAAATTTGCCCCGGCGGACTTGAAGCTTGCAATTTCCTCCCGAAAATGCCGGGTCTTGATATAGTCATGTTTGCGCCTGTCGGTCAGTTCTGTCACACAACAGCAGAGTACCTCAATCTCGAATCCTTCGATAAGGTATATCGCTTTGTGAAATTATTGCTTGAAAGATTAAAATAATGATTGAACTTTCTATTTATGTCATACTGTTTTTTGCCTACTGCTTTGTAGGCTGGGTATGGGAATGTCTTTACGTTTCCGTGCGCCAGAAAAAATGGGTCAACCGCGGTTTCTGCCGCGGTCCCTTTCTGCCGATTTACGGCTCGGGTGCCATGATTATAATCATCACGACATATAATGTCCGTGACAGTGTGCCCCTTACGTTTGTCGTAAGTATTTTTTCCTGTTCGCTTCTCGAGTATTTCACAGGAGCGGCAATGGAAAAGCTTTTCAATGTCCGATACTGGGATTATTCAGACAAGCCGCTCAATTTAAACGGCCATATCTACTGGGCGTCATGCCTTTTGTGGGGCTTTGCCGGAGTGGGTCTCATGCAGTTTGTCTATCCGCCGACATATGAGCTTATCTCCGAGATACCGCATGTTTGGCGAGAGGGAATTGCCCTCGTGCTGACTATCGGTTTCACTGCCGACTTCACGTCATCGTTCAAGACGGCTCTCGATTTCAAGGCACTTTTGCTTAAGCTTAGTGAAAACAACTCCGCTGTCGAGGGAATCCGCGAGCGTGCGGTCAAGCTTTCTGACGGCATGACGAAATCCACCGCCGAGCTTAAGGAGAGAACCGCTCAGATGATGAAGGAGCTCAGTGAGGCTAAGGATAAGCTTTACGAGGCAAGAGATAAGCTTGAAGAGAAAACCCGTGAGGCGATTGATAATGTTCCCAAGACAAAGCAGGAATATGTCGATTTACTTCACGATAAGTATGAGAGCTTCTCGCTTTCCGCACAGGAAAAGCTTCAGGCTGCCGATAATTACATCCGAGGAAACCGTGCCGATGAGGAACTCACCGAGGAGGAGAAGGCGGAGAAAGAGAGAACTCTTCTTGAAATCAGCTATCTTAAAGCGGCGGCAAAGAAGCTTTATTCCAAGCTTCCGTCTCTGCCCGAGAGACAATACAGAGATACGAAATCACTTCTTAAGCGAAATCCTACAGCCGTTTCACCTAAGTATCAGGCGGCTTTTGAGGAGCTTAAAAAGACCCTTAGCGAAAGGAAAACAAGATAATGAAGATAATGGTAGCGTCCGATATTCACGGCTCTGCGTTCTATTGCCGTGAGATGATAAATGCCTACGAAAGAGAGAATCCCGACAGAATTTTGTTCCTCGGAGATTTGCTCTATCACGGCCCGAGAAACGACCTTCCGAAGGAGTACGCTCCGAAAGAGGTTATCGCCATGCTCAACGATGAGAAGGTAGCTTCCAAGGTGCTCTGCGTCAGAGGAAACTGCGAAGCAGAGGTTGACCAAATGGTGCTCAATTTCCCGTGCCTTGCCGATTACTGCGTGCTCTTTGCGGGAAGTAGAATGATTTTTGCTACTCACGGCCATGTTTACGGTGAGAACAATCCGCCAAAGCTAAAAAAAGGCGATATTCTTCTTAACGGTCACACTCATGTGCCGGCACTCGTCGAGCATGAGAACTTCACCTACATCAATCCCGGATCAGTTTCTATCCCAAAGGAGAACAGCCACCACGGATATATGATGATAGACGATGAAAAAATCGTATGGAAAACACTTGAGGGAGAAGAGGTAAAATCTTACAAGCTATGAGCAAAAAAACACAAATTAAGCTCATAAGCATTCCTGTTTTTCCGATTGCTTTGATAATCTACTATTATTTCATCAAGCTTAATATTATCCATGCGGGCAGCTTTTATTTTCGGGTGTTTCCCTTGCTGCTTACGCTTGTTGTGATTTTGCTTCAAACGGCTTATCTTATAGTGGCATGCGGCATAAGCCTTTACGGCGTGAGGGTGTCGCACAGAAAAAAGCTTCGCAAATATATTGTTTATATGCTGTCTGCGGCTATGCTTTATACGATTGTCTTTTCGCTCAAGGTGGCGTTCGGTGTATATTTCACGATGCACGATGTCGTTTTGTCGGTGGCAATGATGCTTCTTCCCTTGATTTACAATGTGCTTCTCACATATGCCGTGAAGTCAAGGCGCAGAAAGTGAAAATCAAATAAAAAATTAAACGGAGAGTTCTCTGAGGTGACCCCTCAAAGTTAGACTTTCACGAGACGACTTCGGTTGTCTCGTTTTTCTTTATGCAGTTAAAAGATGGAGCCTATATTGAAC
>CAVDQG010000041.1:0-18126 GCA_963611165.1 Bacteroides uniformis | reverse complement strand
TTATAACAACGGTTGTATTATGTATACTTTAGATACTAACGAGTCAGAGTCGGAGTAAAAAAATGAAAAAATGTATATCTTTACTGCTAATTTTATGTTTAATTCTTAGTCTATTCTCGGGTTGCAGTGCCCACAAGGGTAGCTTTACATATTATCTAAAAAACAGTGTTCGCTCGCTTGATCCCCAGACGGCAAACGGTACCTACGCAGAAACCGTTATCAATGCCTTGTTTGAAGGACTTTGCCGCATAGATGAAAACGGAGACGCCGTGCCCGCAGTGGCTGAAAGCTGGACGGCAAACTCGAGCAACACAGTATTCACCTTTACAATTGACCCCGAAGCAAAATGGAGCAACGGCGAGCAAGTCACGGCGCATGATTTTGTCTTCGGAATTCAGCGTGCTCTTTCACCGTCCACAGAAGCGGAAAATGTTGACGATCTTTTCGTCATAAGCGGTGCAAGAGACGCATATTACGGCGTTGCCGATGTGAGCTCTGTCGGAGTTTCGGCAACAAACGACACTACGCTTGTTTTCACTCTTGAGCGTAGCTGTCCGAATTTCCCGAAACTCACAGCGGGAATTCGCTATATGCCGTGCAATGAGGAATTTTTCAAATCCACAACGGGAAGATATGGTCTCGGTTCAAGTTATCTCATCACAAACGGTGCATTCACTTTCTCGTCAAACTACGCTTGGACGGACGGTGTTTCCATTGAATTGAGTGCCTATGACGATTACAACGGCAAGGTAAAACCGGCCTCCCTTACATTCTACTTGGGAGAACCGGATGAAATAACAGAAGATCCCGTTTCCGCACTTACTAACGGCACAACCGATATTCTCGAGCTTGACAACGCAACTCAGGTAAGCGATGCCGAAGCCGCAGGATGCACGGTAAGCACCTTTACCAATAAAACAACGGGAATACTTTTCAATACGGAAAGCAGTGAGCTTTCCACCCGTCTCAGAGAGATTTTTGTCAAGAGTATTGACCGTGACGCTCTCAGTCAAGCACTTTCCGAGGGCGAAGAATTAGCTGATGACATCATTCCGTCAGGGCTGACATTTAACGGTGATGATTACCGTTCAAATGCCGAAAGCTCCCTTTATGTCAAACAGGATACAGCTGTTTATGACTATCAGAACTACAAATCCTCTGCAAGCGGTGAAATTGTACCAAACGACAATACAACCGAACAGACGGAAAACGGCGACGAATCTTCTTACACGATAGTCGATAACACAACGGATAATTTGGAGACTACACAAACATCTACCGGTGACGAGTACCTTGAAGAAAGCCGAGACGAAGAAATCGACTCCATACCGTCAATCACAATTATCTGCCGAGATGATTATCAGTCAACGGCTATCGCAAACTCAATCATTTCTGACTGGAACAAGTTTGATTCTTGCTACTGCAACATCAAGCCACTTTCCGAGGATGATTTTGAAACAGCCATCTACAACAAGGATTATGACGTCGCACTGTACACTATAGAATCAAGCTCCGATACCGCACTTAGCATGCTCCAGTGCTTCGAGAGCACAGCATCTCCGCAGCTGCTTGATTCCGTATCATTCGACACTCTTATGCATTCGGGCGGGGGCGATATAAGCGATATCACAAACCTCGAAAAATTCTTAAATAACCAGTTTATATTCTACCCTATTTGCTACAGCTCAAGCTACTATGCTTCTGCTCCCGGTGTTAAAAATGTCATCGTAAACATCGGAACTGCCGATTTCACAAAGGCAACTAAATAACAACAGAACAAGACAACAAAAACACGCTTATCAAAAAGGTAAGCGTGTTTCTTTTGTTTCTTTCGTTTATTTAGCTTTGTTTTGCTTAAACTTTGGTTTAAACTTCGCCTTTTTTCATAACAGCCTCGAGCTGTTCTCTTGTCGGCAGACCCTCGTTGTCGCTTTCACTCGTAAGCTGAATTGCACCGATTGCGTTTCCTCTGTCGCAAGCTTCTCTTAGCGAAAGTCCCTCGGCAAGGGCAGAAATCACACCAGCCGCAAAACCGTCACCTGCACCGACAGTATCGACTATGTTATTCACTCTGTAACCCGGAATTATGCCGGAACCCTCTTTTGAAGAATAGTAAGCACCGCTTGCGCCAAGCTTAACCACAACATTTTCTACACCCATCTTGTGATAGAATTCGGCTATCTTTTCAGGCTTGTCGCTGCCGGTCAAAATCTTTCCTTCACTTACTCCCGGAAGAACGGTGTTTGCCCTTTCCGCAAAGGAATTCAGCGTACTCACCATTTCTTTCTCACTCTTCCAAAGCTGTGGACGAAGATTTGGGTCAAAGCTGATTTTCATATCAAGATCGACAGCACGCTTTACAAGACGCTTTACCGCATTGCAAGCAGAACTTGAAACAGCGGGAAAAATTCCCGTTATATGAAGATATTCGCACTCGAAAAGATCGAGCTTGTCAATATCATGCGTGCTTATTGTCGAAGCGGCACTGCCTTTTCTGAAATAGGCAATTTTCGGATCTCCGACTGCGGTCTTGCCCTTCATCATAAATCCCGTGAAACAATCGTCGCTCCGCAAGATGAGATCTGTGGAAATACCGTTTTTCTTCATGCCGTCAAGAATTCTCTCACCAATGGGATCGTTTCCGAGCTTAGTGCAGTAAGCGACCTCGTGATTTAGCCTTGAAAGACCGACTGCCACATTATATTCTGCGCCGGCTATTGAAGCTGAAAAATTCTCTACCTGACTGAGTTCTCCCTCTTCCTTAGCGATGAAAAGTCCCATCGGCTCTCCGACAAGAACAATTTTACCCGACATATTATGCCTCCTCGACTGTTAAATCGGAAGTGATGAGATTTCTTACATAACACTTAGACGCTCCGAGCTTTACGATTTCATCTACCTTTTCGGGATCTTCATCGGAATCAACATCTACCTTATAGGTAAAGTGATATTTTCCGTCTGTCTCATCAAGATTAACTGTCACGGAAACGTCATTATAAGAAAGCTTGTTCTTAAAAAGCAGACCCTTGATTGTCATGGACATACAGCCTGCAAGTCCTGCCTGAATGAGCTGTCCCGGTGAAAGATAATCACTCGGCTTTCCAGATGAATTTACAACTATGCTTCTGCCGTTCTCGTCCTCAAGCTTTGTGAGATACGGCATGCCCGGTTCGCTTATGCTTATTGATTTAATCATTTTTAACTCCTTATCAGACAGTAGTCTTGATGAAAGAACAGCTGCCCACTACCTTGATTTTGCCTGAATTTGCAGGAACGAATACACTGTCAGCCGCCTTGAAAGAGACTTCATTTTCGCCGCCGACAACCTTGCCTTCGCCCGAAAGAATCATGAGTGAAGCAAAGCTTTCGCTTCCGACTTCAATTTCAGCTTCATTTTCAACTTCATATTTATCAGATGTGAAATATTTACAAGAACCGAGCCTTGTGACAACAGCACCGCCGATTTCTTCAGGCTTAGACTGCTTGTCGGATGTGTCGGACGGAGTAAGCTTGGAAACATCGAGAGCCTTATCGACATGAAGCTCACGAAGCTTTCCGTCTGCTCCTCTTCTTGCATAGTCATATACTCGATATGTGCAGTTGGAATTCTGCTGAATCTCACAAATTACAATTCCCGCACCGATAGCGTGAATCGTACCCGACTCAATGAAGAAACAGTCGCCCTTATGAACATCAACCTTGTTAAGAACCTCAAGAATGGTGTTGTCCTCAAGCTTTGCTCTGAACTCCTCTTTTGTTACGGGTCTGTTTACACCGAAATAGAGCGAAGCCCCCTCGTCTGCCTCCATAACATACCACATCTCTGTTTTGCCGTATTCATGCTCAACTCTGAGAGCATATTCATCGGACGGATGAACCTGAATGGAAAGCGGATTTTTAGCGTCTATAAATTTGATAAGAACAGGGAAATTCTCAAAAACCTCGCAGTCTGTGCCGAGAACGGATTTTCCTGCCTTTTCGATATACTCGGAAAGCTTGAGACCGTCAAATTCGCCGCCGCTCACGAAGCTTTCGCCTGCAGAGTGAGTGGAAAGCTCCCAGCTTTCGGCAACCTTTTCATAGTCGCACTTCTTTCCGTAAACATCTCTTAATTTAGTTCCGCCCCAGAGATAATCCTTGAATGACGGAGTAAGCTTTTCTATCTTCATAATGAACCTCCACAACAAATAAATCACTAACTACATTATATATAAATGATGTTGATTTTCAAGCTAAATAAGAAAAAAGAAGTGTTCTGAAGAACACTCCTATTTGGTCTTTTTATTTCTGTGCCGAAATCAAGCCGTCAACATACTGCTTTGCGGCTCTTGCCGAACGGTTGGCACGTCTGAGTGCGAAGCTTTCAGCACCGAGGTCAAGCTCTTTCTCAGGAATATCGAGTCCTGCCTCTTTGGCAAGATGATGCACGATATTGAGATAAGTGAATTTATCAGGTCTTTTGAAGAGAATCTGAATTCCGAATCTCTCAGAGAGAGAAACTGTCTCCTGCATAGAGTCGTTGCGGTGAATATCATCACCCTCACGGGATGAGAATGTTTCTTTAACCATATGTCTGCGGTTGGATGTCGCATAAATTACAACATTTCCGCTCTTTGCCGAGACAGAACCCTCCAAAATTGCCTTGAGTGCGGCAAAATTATCATCGTCTCTCTGGAAAGAAAGATCGTCGATAAAAAGGATAAACTTAAGCGGATTCTCGTTGAGCTCGTCAAGAATGCTCGGAATAACTCTGAGCTGTTCTTTTCTCACCTCAAGAATTCTGAGTCCCTCGTCCTTAAGCTCATTTACAACTGCCTTAATTGTCGAGGATTTACCTGTTCCCGCATCACCTGTGAGCAAAATATTTGCCGCAGGCTTTCCGGCAAGAAGTGCCTTTGTGTTGTCTATGATTATCTGCTGTTCACGCTTATAATCGATAAGCTCAGAGAGCTTCTGCGTATCGGGATTGTGTACAGGAATAATCTTTCCGTCATCGTCAAGCACGAACATATAATATCTCGAATATATGCCGTAGCCGTACTTTCCGATATTTGCGGTTCTGTGCTTATATGTAGCCGCCAAATCTGTCTTTTCGGTATCGAACTCGGGAAGATAACCGTCATAACCAAGTGGTGCGCAAAGCTCCTCGGGTGTTAAGTCGGCAAGCTTCTGCAATATTTTAAGTTCGCTGTCTACCGCCTTTTCGAGTACGGGCGTGATTGTCTTTCCCTTGCAAATGTTCTTGATGTAAACATTTTCATCGTCATTCACAATGCTAGCGATGTGCTTGGAGAGATTATCACCGTGCGTAGAAAAAAGAGCGTGTGCAAAATCCGAATAAAGCTCAAGCTTAGTGCCCAAATCCTCGTCACGGTTATCTTCAAGGTCTGTGTTGTAAAGAGCAGTGAGATACTCCGCAAGCTTTGAAAAAACGGGATCTTTCTTGAGTGAAGCGAAAACCGAAAGTGTATGAAGCTCCAGGCGAAGCTGCTTAAACTTCGCCCTTAGCTCTGCATTATTGTAACTTTTCATTATTTCTGATTGATGATAGCTCCGTTAGCACCGCTGGAAACAAGCTGTGCATATCTCTTGATGTAACCTGAAAGCTTCTTTGTCTTTGGAACAAAGTTCTTTCTTCTCTCCTCGAGTACCTCATCGGAAACCTTGAGTTCAATCTTATACTCAGGGATGTTGATGGAGATAATATCGCCCTCCTCAACAAGACCGATAACGCCGCCGCTAGCAGCCTCAGGAGAAACGTGACCGATACAAGCGCCTCTTGTAGCACCGGAGAAACGTCCGTCTGTGATGAGTGCAACGCTTGAGCCGAGTCCCTGACCCATGATAGCGGATGTAGGATTGAGCATCTCTCTCATTCCGGGGCCGCCCTTAGGGCCTTCGTAACGGATAACAACAACATCGCCTGCAACAATCTTTCCTGCGAGGATAGCGTCCATTGCGTCCTCCTCAGAGTCGAATACTCTTGCGGGGCCTTCGTGAACGAGCATCTCAGGAAGAACGGCGCTTCTCTTGACAACGCCTCCATCCGGAGCAAGGTTGCCGTGAAGAACTGCGATACCGCCGGTTGCGCTGAATGGGTTGTCGATATCTCTGATAACTGTGTTATCGAGGTTTACGGCATCTGCTATATTCTCGCCGAGCGTCTTTCCTGTACATGTGAGAACATCGAGATTGAGAAGATTCTTCTTGGAAAGCTCCTTAAGAACGGCATAAACACCGCCTGCCTCATTGAGGTCTTCCATGTATGTCGGGCCGGCAGGAGCAAGGTGGCAGAGATTCGGAACCTTTGCGGAAAGCTCATTAGCCATATCGAGGTTAAACTCAACATCACACTCGTTTGCGATTGCAGGAAGGTGAAGCATTGAGTTTGTTGAGCATCCGAGAGCCATATCAGCGGCAAGAGCATTGTAAATAGCCTCTTTTGTCATGATGTCACGAGCGCAGATATTCTTCTTTACAAGCTCCATAACCTGCATACCCGCACGCTTAGCGAGATCAATTCTTGCGGAGTAAACAGCAGGAATAGTACCGTTTCCGCGAAGACCCATACCGAGAACCTCTGTGAGACAGTTCATGGAGTTAGCTGTGTACATACCTGAGCAAGAACCGCATGTAGGGCATGTCTTGCTTACGAATTCTTCGAGCTTTTCATCGTCGATTTTGCCGGCAGCATATGCACCCTGAGCCTCGAACATTGAGGAAAGAGATGTCTTGTGTCCGCCTACTCGGCCTGCGAGCATAGGGCCGCCCGAAACAAAGATTGTAGGCTTATTAAGTCTTGCGGCAGCCATGAGAAGACCCGGAACGTTCTTGTCGCAGTTAGGAATCATGACAAGTCCGTCAAAGCCGTGAGCCAAAACCATAGCCTCGGTCGAGTCGGCAATAAGGTCACGGGTTACAAGAGAATATTTCATTCCGATGTGTCCCATAGCAATACCATCGCAAACTGCGATTGCAGGGAAAACGATCGGAGTACCGCCTGCCATAGCAACTCCAAGCTTGACAGCCTCGGTGATCTTATCAATATTCATGTGTCCCGGAACAATCTCGTTGTAAGAGCTTACAATTCCGATGAGAGGTCTTTTCATTTCCTCCTCAGTAAGACCGAGAGCACGATAAAGAGAACGGTGAGCCGCATTCTGATATCCGACCACCTGTGTATCCTTAATCATAAGTTTTTCCTTTCAGTTATCCTAATTATCAAACAGCACCCGAAGAGTTCCTCGGGTGCCATTTTTATTAATTTTTACTAAATCAGTTGTTGATGAGCTTATCCTCGTCAGACCATGAGTAGAGCTTTCTGATCTCTGCGCCGACCTTCTCGGACGGATGCTCGGAAGCGATCTTTCTCATAGCGTTGAAGTGAACCTGAGAACCTGCTTCGGACATATCGAGGAGGAAGTCCTTAGCGAATGTACCGTCCTGAATATCCTTGAGGATCTTCTTCATAGCAGCCTTTGTGTCAGCTGTGATGAGCTTAGGACCTGTGATATAGTCGCCGTACTCAGCTGTGTTGGAGATAGAATATCTCATTCCTGCGAAACCGGACTGATAGATGAGGTCAACGATGAGCTTCATCTCGTGGATGCACTCAAAGTAAGCGTTTCTCGGATCGTAACCTGCCTCAACGAGTGTCTCAAAGCCAGCCTGCATGAGTGCGCAAACACCGCCGCAAAGAACAGCCTGCTCACCGAAGAGGTCTGTCTCTGTCTCTGTTCTGAATGTTGTCTCAAGAACACCTGCTCTTGCGCCGCCGATGCCTAATGCATATGCAAGACCGATCTCAAGAGCGTCACCTGTAGCATCCTGCTCGACAGCTACGAGGCACGGTACACCCTTGCCAACCTGATACTCACTTCTTACAGTGTGTCCGGGGCCCTTAGGAGCAACCATGATTACGTTAACGTCCTTCGGAGGCTTGATGCAGCCAAAGTGGATATTGAAGCCGTGAGCAAATGCAAGTGTCTTGCCTGCTGTGAGGTTCGGCTCAATGCTCTCTTTGTAAAGCTTAGCCTGCTTCTCATCGTTGATGAGGATCATGATGAGGTCAGCAGCCTTAGCAGCCTCTGCACTTGTCATAACCTTAAGACCCTGAGCCTCAGCCTTTGCCCAGCTCTTTGAGCCCTCGTAAAGACCTACGATAACATCTACACCGCTGTCCTTAAGGTTAAGTGCGTGTGCGTGTCCCTGTGAGCCGTAGCCGATGATTGCAACGGTCTTGCCGTCAAGATAACTAAGGTCGCAGTCCTGCTGATAAAAGATTCTTGCTTCTGACATTTTGATTACCTCTTTCTTTTTGAAAAGTAAATTGAAATTTCTATGTAATTTTGCTTTCATATTATAGCACCATTATCTTGGTGTTACAATATTATTTGCAAGATTTATAACCTAAAAATGCAGTTTAAAGATTAACAGTCTGACGAAGGACATCCTCGCCGCGCTCAAGTGTGCAAACACCCGTACGGCAAATTTCGATGATGTCGTAGTCACTCATGAGAGAAATAAATTCGTCAATCATTCTTCTCTTAGCGGTAAGCTGGAAGATAACGGTATCTCTCGAATAGTCCTCTGTTTTTGCGCCGAAAGCCTGAGCAGCGTCAAGAATATCTCTTCTTGTAGCGGCTGTGTGCTTAACCTTTATAAGGAGAACCTCACGGCTGACGCAGGTTCTGTCGTCAAGCTCCTTGACAGATACGACATCGGGAAGCTTATAGAGCTGATTCTTAAGCTGCTCCTTTTTGACGTCGTCACCTGTGGAAATGACGGTAATTCGCGAAAATTCGTTAGTCTCTGTCTCACTTACGTTGAGAGATTCAATGTTGAACTGTCTGCGTCTGAACATGCTGGTGACTCTGTTAAGAACACCAAACTGATTTCTGACGAGAACAGCAATAGCAAATCTATTCATGTTTATCAATTTCCTGCCTTTGCTTCAGTAATAATATCGTCCATGCTTCCTCCCGGAGGTAACATAGGAAGTACAAACTCATCCTTATCGATTCTGCAATCGATAAGATACGGGCCCTCGTGGCTGAATGCGTTAGCAAGTGCCTTATCGAGTTCCTCTGTGGTTTTTACAAGCTCGCCGTCTGCTCCGAATGCTTTTGCAAGAGCTACATAGTCGACCTTTCTGTCAATAATAGTGTTTGAATAATGCTTGTTGTAGAAGAGCGTCTGCCACTGGCGAACCATTCCGAGAACTCCGTTGTTGAGAAGAAGTACCACAAGCGGAACATTGTTCTCGACTGCCGTAATCATCTCGTTAAGGTTCATGCCGAAGCTTCCGTCACCCGTGACGAGAACAGTTCTCTCACCTGTTCCGAATGCAGAGCCGATTGCGGCGCCCATTCCGAAGCCCATGGTACCAAGTCCGCCTGAAGAAATGAACTTTCTCGGCTTCTTGAATACAAGGTACTGAGCCGCCCACATCTGGTGCTGACCGACATCGGTAGCAACAGGTGTTTCGGGGGTAAGGTACTTGTTAAGAGTGAGTATTGCGTTTCTCGGAGTCAAGGTCTCTCTCTTGTCAAGACCAGCCTCTTCCTTTGCCTTATACTCGTTTATCTCATCCCACCACTTTGGGTTCTTCTTTGACTTAAGCTCGGGAATCAGCTTCTCGAGAGTGAGGTTAATGTCGCCTCTTAAGGAATTATGTGCCTTGACAATCTTGGAAAGCTCTGCGCCGTCAATATCAAGGTGAACGATTTTTGCGCCAACCGCAAACTTTGCCTTGTTGCCTGTAACTCTGTCGTTAAAACGGTTACCGAGGGCAATGATAACATCTGCGTGATGCATGCTCATGGAGCTTGCGTAATGACCGTGCATTCCCTGCATTCCGAGGAAGCGTGGGTGCTCTGTCGGAACAGCTGAAATACCCATCATCGAGCATCCGATAGGTGCGTCGATTTTCTCTGCGAGCTCAAGAATCTTATCGTAACCGTCGCCTGCAATTGCACCACCACCGATATAAACGAACGGCTTTTTTGCCTCATTGATAGTCTTTGCGGCTTCTTCAATTCTGACATCCTTAGCGGGCTTCTTCGGCTCTTTCTCCTGCTTCGGCTTCGGCTCATATTCACACTTTCCTGTCTGAACATCAGTCGGAACATCGATGAGAACGGGGCCGGGTCTGCCACTTGTGGCAAGCACGAATGCCTCTCGAATTGTATCGGCAAGCTCCTCTACCGAGCCTACAAAGTAGTTGTGCTTTGTGATGGGAAGCGTGACACCCGTGATATCAAGCTCCTGGAAGGAATCCGTACCGATTTTTGTGGTAGCAACGTTACCTGTGATTGCAATAAGCGGAATTGAATCAAGATACGCTGTTGCGATTCCTGTTACAAGGTTTGTTGCGCCGGGGCCTGAGGTTGCGATAACAACACCGGGCTTGCCCGTACTTCTTGCGTAACCGTCGGCAGCGTGAGCAGCGCCCTGCTCGTGTGCCGTAAGAACATGGTGAAGCTCGTCCTGATACTTATAAAGCGAATCATAAACATTCAGGATTTGTCCGCCGGGATAACCGAAGACAACATCACAGCCCTGTTCAATCAAGGTTCTAACAAGTATATCTGCTCCTGTCATTAACATATTCTTTCACCTTTTTTTCTTTCTCGAATTAGTCTCGTTTAGCATAACGCACAATTTAGTTAATAAAAAATATAATAACTTCTTATAATATTTTTGTCAATATTTTCTAAGTCTTACTTAACGATTTTAAAGCCTCTTGTAGTAAGAGCGTCCTCAATCTCAAGAACATGGTCATAATTTCTTGTCTCAAGAGAAATTCTGAGAACACAGCCGTTGATGCTCTCTGTCTCTCCGCTGCTCTCGTACTGAACGCCGGTGACGTTGCCGCCGCACTCAGCAATAATAGCGGAAACATCCTTAAGCTGACCCGGCTTATCGACAAGCTCGATTGCCAAGGTTGCTTTTCTTCCGGACTTGATAAGACCTCTCTCGATGACTCTCGAAAGACTTGTAACATCGATATTACCGCCGGAAACAACGCTTACTACTCTCTTGCCCTGAATCGGGAGCTTCTCGAACATAGCCGCCGCAACGGAAACTGCGCCTGCGCCCTCGGCTACCATCTTCTGCTTCTCGATAAGTGCGAGAATCGCCGCCGCAATCTCATCCTCGGTTACAAGGCAAATATCATCGACATACTTGCTTACGATGTCAAATGTGTTCTCACCGGGCTGCTTAACGGCAATACCGTCTGCGATTGTGGAAACAGCCGGCAAAGTCTCAATCTTTCCGTCTGTGATTGAATTGAACATGCTCGGTGCGCCCGCAGCCTGAACGCCGTAAACCTTAACCTTGGGGTTGATAGCCTTGACAGCGTATGCAATACCGGAGATAAGTCCGCCGCCGCCGATCGGTACGAGGATAGCGTCAATATCATTGAGAGCCTGAACTATCTCAAGTCCGATTGTGCCCTGACCAGCGATAACATCCTCATCGTCAAATGGATGAACGAAGGTGTATCCCATCTCATCACGAAGCTGTAAAGCCTTGTTGTAAGCATCGTCATAAACACCGTTTACAAGGCAAACATCAGCGCCATAACCCTTTGTAGCCTCAACCTTGGACATAGGTGCGGTGTCGGGTAAGCAGATGAGAGACTTGATTCCCTGCTTGCTTGCAGCCAATGCAACGCCCTGAGCATGGTTACCTGCACTGCATGCGATAACGCCTCTTGCCTTCTCCTCCTCGGTAAGATTTGAAATCTTGTATGCAGAGCCTCTTACCTTAAATGAGCCTGTAATCTGAAGGTTCTCCGGCTTCAGCCAAAGGTCACAGGCGGGAGCAAATCCGTTTGCTCTCAGCGGTGCGGTATCTCTGAGGATATCCTTAAGTACAACCGATGCATTGAAAATTCTGTCAAGCGTAAGCATTTTATTTCTTTCCTTCCTAAGTTCAAATTGACAAAATAAAAAATCCTGCCTCTTATCAAAGAGACAGGATATAAAATATCTTGCGGTACCACTCTTTTTGCCGATAAAATCGACCACTCAACGTGACTGTCATCACTCTCCAAAATAACGGTTGGAAACCGACCCGCTTACTGTCGTTTCAGCGAAGTTGCTCCAAGGCGATCTCTCTGCAGTTCCCTCTGCTGTCTTACACCGACCGACAGCTCTCTGAAACGGGCGCTCCGCAAAGCTTTCCTCTTCATTGCGATGATTTGATTTTATCACCGCTTAATGTGGTTGTCAAGTGCTTTTATTCGATATCATCCGACTTTTTTTGAATGCTTTTTTGAATGTCTTTTCACGATATAGAATATTTCGATAATTCCTATGGTAATTGCACTGACGATAAGACTTGAAATAATGTAGCCTATCGTTACCTGCCAGTTAACCGCCAAACCCGTGCCGTTCTTTATGCAATTATATGCCGCCTTAATCGTAAACAGCAAACCGCAAACGGCAAGCGCAGTTCCTCTTTTCATGTTGAAGACATACTGCACTATCGGAATGATATTGAGAACAAACGCAATACCGACGAGGACAATGTTTTTGTCTGCAATAAGTCCAAGCGCCATTGCAGGCAAACTCAGTAAATTCCAGTCCTTGAGACTTCCCGTATTCCTGTTGGCAAATACCTCGGTGTCTTCTTGCTTCTGTTTGCCGTAGTTGGCGGGATTTCCGTAGTGGTTTTCTTTTCTCTTAGTCGATCTTTTTTTAGCCATATCAAATTTCCTTGCAGTTGTAATATATTTTCAATTAGTCAATACTAATCTAATTATACTGAAATTTAAAATTAAAGCAAGCAAAAAGACAGCGGCAAAAAGCCACTGTCTTTAGTGAATTTCAATATGATTTTACCTGAAGCAAAACTTATTCGTAAAGCGGATACTTTGAGATAAGCTCCGAAACCATAGCACGAACCTTGTCGCCGCTTGCCTCGTAATCGTTTACGCAAAGAGCGATGCACTCTGCGATAACGTCCATATCCTCTTCCTTGAAGCCACGGGTTGTGACTGCCGGAGTGCCGAGACGAACACCGCTTGTGACAAACGGACTTCTCTTCTCACCTGGAATTGTGTTCTTGTTTGCTGTGATGTAGCACTCGTCAAGTCTCTTCTCGAGTTCCTTACCCGTAACCTCGCTGTCAGAAAGGTCAAGAAGCATGAGGTGGTTGTCTGTTCCGCCCGAAACAAGCTTAAGACCTCTCTTTGTGAGTCCGCTTGCAAGTGCCTGTGCGTTCTTGACTACCTGCTCGCAATATGCCTTAAATTCCGGCTTGAGTGCCTCGCCGAAGCAAACTGCCTTTGCGGCAATAACGTGCATAAGCGGGCCGCCCTGTGTTCCCGGGAAGATAGCAGAGTCGATTTTCTTTGCAAGGTTGAGCTCGCCTACCTGATTCTTGCAGAGAATGAGTCCGCCTCTGGGGCCTCTCAATGTCTTGTGAGTTGTTGTGGTTACAACATCGGCATACGGAACAGGAGACGGATGAAGTCCTGCCGCTACGAGTCCTGCGATGTGAGCCATATCAACCATCATATAAGCGCCGACCTCATCGCAAATCTCACGGATACGCTTGAAGTCGATGATTCTCGGATAAGCCGAGGCACCCGAGACGATAAGCTTTGGCTTTACCTCTCTTGCAATTTCTGCAAACTTGTCATAGTCGATAACCTGTGTTTCCTCGTCAACACCGTAAGCAACAAAATTAAAGTACTTACCCGAAAGGTTAACGGGTGAACCGTGAGTTAAGTGACCGCCCTCGGCAAGATTCATGCCCATAACGGTATCGCCCGGCTGTAAAAGTGCAAAGTAAACCGCTGTATTTGCCTGAGCGCCGGAATGCGGCTGAACGTTAGCGTGCTCTGCGCCGAAAAGCTCGCATGCTCTCTTGCGTGCAATTTCCTCGACAACATCAACATATTGGCAACCGCCGTAATATCTCTTTCCGGGGTAGCCTTCTGCGTATTTATTGGTAAGAATAGAACCCATTGCCGCCATAACCGCAGGAGAAACAATATTTTCCGATGCGATAAGCTCGATATTTCTTCTCTGACGGGCAAGCTCGTCCTTCATGGCTGCGCCGACTTCTGGGTCTTCTTTGGCTACATAGCCGATTGTATCGATAAGATCACCAAACATAGGTATTACCTCTTTCTTTCATAAAAAATAAAACCGCCAAAAACTTGACGGTTTCATTATACACTTTAACTTGCTAAAACGCAACTTATGAAAACATAAATATTTTCTCAGGCTTTTTTGTCCGACAATTTCTTAAGTGCGATAAGTCCGACAATCATCAAAAGCGGGAAAATTATTCCGAAGCCCAAGCCTGCGATGAGGTTATCGCCGAATGCCGAGCTGACAAAGCCGACAAGCGTGGGGCCGCCCGAACAGCCTATATCACCCGCAAGAGCCAAAAGCGCAAACATAGCCGTTCCGCCGCCTCTTATTGCGGCTGAAGCCTTTGAGAATGTTCCCGGCCAGAAGATACCGACAGAGAAGCCCGTTATGCCGCATCCGATTAAACGGAAAATCGGAAGCGGAGCAAAAGCGATAATCAAATAAGAAATTACGCAGAGAACACCGCTTGCTATCATGCACTTTGTGAGCTCCATTTTGTCGCCGAACTTGCCGTAAATCGTTCTTGAAATAGCCATGAGAAGTGCAAAGAACGCTGGACCCATAAGGTCTCCGAGAGTCTTTGATACTCCGAGTGAGCTTTCCGCAAATGTAGACGCCCACTGAGAGACGCACTGCTCGCTTGCGCCTGCACAAATCATGAGAAGCACGACTATCCAGAACATCTTGTCGCAGAAAAGCTGCTTGACGGTCTTTCCCTCCTCGCCCTCTGGAACAACAGGAGCAAGCGGACAGGAGAAGAATGAAATCATGTTAACAATCGGAAGAGCAGCCCAGATGCAAGCCATAATTCTCCAATTGGAAATTCCCACAAACTTAAAGAAAAGCGTGGAAATGAGAACAACGGCGAGTGAGCCCCAGCAGTAGAACGAGTGAAGCATGCTCATAGCCATTTCCTTGTTATCCGTGGGACAGCTCTCGACAATAGGACTTATCATAACCTCGATAAGACCGCCGCCCAGTGCATAAATTATAACTGAAATCAAAAGTCCGACAAACGCATCGGGCATAACGCTCGGCAAGAACGCAAGGCATATAAGTCCCAGTGCGGCACAAATATGAGCCAAAATAACCGAAACACGGTATCCGATTTTATCTACAAACTTAACCGAAATCAAATCCACACAAAGCTGAATCAAAAAATTAATTGTAATCAGCATTGTTATCTTGGAAAGCTCAATGCCAAATTCCGACCTGAAGGTAACAAACAGTAGCGGCACAAAATTGTTAATGGCTGCCTGAACGATATACGCAACAAAGCAAGAATATATCGTTCGATTGTAATTCTTGTTCATTTCAATTTACCCTTTCACACAATTATAATAGCAATATGTATCCGAAATCATATTGCCACACAATATTATTATAAATATTATTAAAAGTCAAGAGTAATTGCTTTGATTACTAATATTTTACCTCAGCAACGAAAAAGAGGACGCATTGACGCATCCTCTTTGAAACGAATTTATTTAAGACTCGATATATTCTCTTATTCTGTAAGAAGCACCGATATCCTCGCAGATTTTTCTGCAGTTCTCGATAACCTCAGGCTCCATCGTGCTGACAACGGTCATAACTACACTGTCGAAATAGCCGCTTTTTACCGCTTTTCTTGTGAATTCGAGAATTCCGTCATATGCGCCCTTGCCAAATGACGGGTGGCAAATCTCGTCATAGCCCTCTGCGGTATCGGAGTTGAGGGAAACGGAAAGAACGTTTATAAGCCCCTTCATTCTCTCGACAGAATCGCACTTATTGATGAGGTCGCTCATTCCGTTGGTGTTGATTCTGATGCTGTAATTTCCCTTTTCCTTGATTTTTGCGGCAAGCCAGAGCAAATCGTCAAGGCGGCATGTAGGTTCTCCGTATCCACAGAAAACTACCTGCTTGTAATCATCGAGATTTCTCGTGTTGATATTCTCAAGCATAACTTCCTTGGTCGGCTCTGCTCCTTCATACCAAAGATTGTCCGCATAGATGCTTCCGCTTGAGTTGTTTCTCAGGCAAAATTCGCATCTGTTCGGGCACTTGTTAGTCATATTTATATACAGACTTCCGTTATATTCATAAGTAATCGTATCCATTGGTTTTTCCTCTTAAATTTTAGTCGGAGCAAAATTACTCCAAGGTGTCGAATATATAAATATCGACGCCATTTTCAGTGCCGTGTCCCTCGGCTCTGAATCTTGCCTGACTGAAATACGGCGAAAGGCATTCGCTGTCCGTCATCAATGTCGGATAAGCCTTGAACGGCTGTGGGTTCGAGTTCGGCTCAAAGAAGCCGTCATTCTTGACGAAAAGATGACAAGCCTTTCCCTCTCTGTCTGTTCCCTCAAACATATACTGTGCACACATGTGGCGGATTCCTGCAGCATTTGTTATCTGCACATCAGCCGCACCGGGCAGAACGTGACCCGTGAAATATTCGCTCTCGACAGTTCCGCCGAAAGGAATAATCATAGCTTTGCCGTTAGGTGCTTCCATGTAAGAAATTTCCTTACGGTCAATTGTGATATTAAATACCATTATCGGCTGTTTGCGTTTAATCATTTTCCTGCCTTTTTATACTTTTCGACTATCAGATTTGCACACTTATAAATATCTCCGCCGCCGATTGTGAGAATCAGATCTCCGCTCTCAGCCTTGCTCATGACATAATCGGAAATCTCGTCAAATGTCTCGAAGTGGCAAGAACCGGGGATTTTAGCCTCAAGGTCAGATGTATGAATGTTGTATGTGTTAACCTCTCTTACGGGCAAAATTTCTGTCATGACAACATGCTCAGGAATCTTAAGAACATCCACAAAGTCATCAAAAAGAAGTGCCGTTCTCGAGAATGTATGCGGCTGGAAAACTGCCCATACAGCGTGGTATCCCATTTTGGATGCACTTGTGAGAACCGCACGAAGCTCTGTCGGGTGATGTGCAAAGTCATCGGCAACTGTTACACCGTCAAACTTTCCGAGAATCTCAAAGCGTCTGTGAACTCCCGTGAAGCCCTCAAGACCTCTCTTTACAGCGTCAGCGTCAACTCCGCAAACAAAAGCGGCAGTAGCGGCAGCCAAAGCGTTCATCATATTGTGAGCACCCGGAACCTGAAGCTCGATTTCGCAAAGCTTTTCGCCCTTGTGATAAATACCGAACTTCTCGCATGCGTGAGCCTCCTCGATGAGGTCAGCACAGTAATAGTCGCAGTCGGAAGTTGTACCGAATGTAACTATCTCGGCATTCTCTATTCCCTCAACCGCCTTCATGGCATTTGCGTTGTCCTTGTTTACTACTACGTAGCCGTTAGTCTGCAAGCAGAACTGATGGAAAGATTTTATGATATTCTCAAGCGTTCCGAAATAATCGAGGTGATCGGAATCGATATTTGTGATAACGGCAATGTGCGGATGAATCTGCAGGAATGAATCGACATATTCGCACGATTCAACAACCATATCCTGAGTCTTGCCTGTTCTGCCGTTTCCGCCGATAAGCGGAAGCTTACCGCCGATTATGCATGACGGGTCTCTCTTTGCCTCAAGCAAAATCTGAGTGGTCATACCCGTTGTGCTGGTCTTTCCGTGTGTGCCCGAAATTCCAATTGTGTTCTCAAAACGGTCTGTTAGAAGACCTAACATGACGCTTCTCTCAAGAGTAGGAATTCCCTTTGCTCTTGCGGCAACAAGTTCCGGATTGTCCTGCTTGCAAGCGGCTGTGTAAACAACTACCTCAGCGTCACCGATATTCTCGGCTTTGTGTCCCATATAGACCTTAATGCCGTAGCTCTTGATTCTGTCGAGCGTGTCGCCCTCGTTCATATCGGAGCCTGTTAAAATATATCCCTTGTGGTGAAGAATTTCAGCCATTGGGCACATTCCCGAGCCGCCGATACCTACAAAATGAATTTTCTTAACTTTATCGAGAAGATCTCTGTCTACCTGTTCGTATTCTCTCATGATGAATTCCTCTTTTTATAATAAATACTTAATAACGTAAATTATAATGC
>CAVDQG010000040.1:18902-19358 GCA_963611165.1 Bacteroides uniformis | reverse complement strand
ATACAGCTATGAAGAACATTGAAGGAATTCGCTATCTGAATCATTTGGATAGTGCCAAGATGTATCGTTGAGAATGTCTTGGAGAAATATACGCAGTCCAACCTGATAAAGATTTACGGTAACAAGATTGTAAGTACAAGAGATGGAGATAAGTAATTTTATTTCCGTATTTTTATATGCACGAGAAAAGCCGAAGAAGGAATAAATTCATTTTTCGGGAATGTCTTCAAAGCTTGTAAGATTGGGAGTTCCTTTTCGCTTTTACTTAAATAGTTTTTCGTAATTTCAATCATGTTGCCAGATATAAGAACTCGGAGAGGTAATTTGTTGCGATTAGAACGGTATGTTTGTCGTATCATTTCTTTTAAAAAAGGTTAAGCGCTTTGAAGAATGAAGCAATGGTGTGCACGAATATTAAAGGTATATAAGAGACCGCTTTTTGCAGGTCTCACAAAC
>CAVDQG010000040.1:16804-18892 GCA_963611165.1 Bacteroides uniformis | reverse complement strand
GAAGAAACCCTGTTTCAGCGTAAGTTGGAGCAGGGATTTTTGCATTTTGCGGCTCTTTTCCTTTATTTTGGAAAAGGACTTTTTGTTGTTAAATGGATGGGCGTTTTGCCTGCTAAGAGAGCAAAGAGCGTCGTTTGTCTTGATGGGGCTGATAAGTTTGACAGTTTATGCGAAAAAAAACCGTTTGTGCAGAACGTATTGCGGGGATAATAAAATTTGTATACAATCATTACACAAAGAAATTCTCTAAGTTCTGATAGACTTGCCGGCGGTTTGATGACGAATGCGGAGACAAAATATAAGGAGGACAAAATGAAACAACGCAACAATAAAGGTAAATCAAGTCTTGCTATCAAGATTATGATGCCAATTACTGCATTATTACTAATAGTATCCTTAGTTGCGAACTATGTTGCAAACTATTTTGACTACATTCTGGATCAGTACGTCGGTGCAGCCGAAGTTACCGTTACTAAGGCTGAGGGTACCGAAGACTGGGATACCGACTATTACGGAAAATCTAACACCACCGCTGAGGATGCTGCACAGCACTCTCGTGATGTGTGCTTACAGGTTGCCGAAGAAGGTTTCGTACTGCTTAAAAACAAAGACAATACTTTGCCTTTGACCGATACCTCCAAGGTAAGCGTATTCGGTTGGGCGTTCTCAAACCCCGTGTACGGCGGTACAGGTTCAGAAAGTTCCGATGCTTCTACATCCATAAGCACTAAGCAAGGTCTTGAGGATGCTGGTTTTGAAGTGAACCCTACATTGCTGAGCAGTTATGACAAGTGGAGCGAGGAAACCGGAAACACGGTGCGTCCGGGTGCAAGCACGGATGGTGTTACTGCTTCTTCAAGCTATTGGATGTTGCCGGAAATGCCTGTCACTGATGATATGGTTTCTCAGGCAGCTGATTATTCTGATACTGCCATTGTTTGGATTGCACGTCATGGCGGTGAAGGACAGGATGAAGCCATGAACATGAGCACTGCACTAAACAGTGTTACAGATGTCCGGATGGGATACAGCGAGACTAAGCACTATCTTGAACTGAGAGATGCTGAGGAAGCTACTATCAGCGCATTGGGACAGAATGACGGTATCAAGAACATTGTGGTCGTTATCAATTCCTCCAACCAGATGGAACTGGCTGAATTGGAGAACGATCCCAAAATCAGCGCCGTTCTTTATTGAATACTGTCCTTCGTGATGAGTGGGGATTCCAGGGAACAGTCATTACTGATGCTGCGGCTTATCCTTACATGAGCCAAGACAATTTCGTCTTTAACGGCGGTGATTTGTTGCTTGCTATTGGTCAGAACAACTTATTGGATGAGACCAAAAACACTGCTTCAGGAGTTATTGCAATGCGCTGTGCAGTAAAGAATATACTTTTTACAAAGGCAAACTCCAATGCTATGAACGGTGCCACCCAACTCCATTATTCATACCGGAATTGCTCCGTGGCAGTATATGTGCTATGGCTTAATCGCAGTTTGTGCAATCCTGTTGTTTTTGTCTGGGGTAAGTTCTTCTACGGCTTTTACAAAAACAAAAAGAATAAGGTTACCACCGAGACAACATAAATAAAAATATCATACACTTTTAGGTGGTATCAGTTACAGCCCTGCGTTACAAACTTTTTTTGGAGCGCAGGGCTGTATTAAAAATAACCATTTATGAATCCGAGAAGTATGATTTTATAATTATAAATCGTTATCTGCATGAGTCGGATAAAAGATGCAATAATGGAGTTTAATATGAGTTTGAAGTATGAAAATATCATAAAACAAATGGCACTTGCCGAAAAAGCGCAGATGATGTCAGGGAAAAATACGTGGTAAACCGTAGATTTTGAAAAATACGGTATACCGTCGATGTTTATGTCTGATGGCCCTCATGGTTTAAGACGACAGGCAGGCGATGGCGACCACTTGGGGTTAAATGCCGGCTTGCCGTCAACCTGCTTTCCTACGGCGGCAGGCGTAGCAAACAGCTGGGATGAGGAACTTGGAGAAAAAATCGGTGAGGCTCTGGCAGAGGAAGCCGTAACCTTGGGGGTGAACGTAATTCTCGGGCCGGGAC
>CAVDQG010000040.1:13895-16794 GCA_963611165.1 Bacteroides uniformis | reverse complement strand
GAATATAAAGAGAAGTCCTTTGTGCGGAAGAAATTTTGAATATTTTTCCGAAGATCCTTATCATGCGGGGAAAATGGCAGCCGCTTATATCCGTGGAATCCAGAGCAAGGGAATATCTGCGTGTCCGAAGCATTTTGCGGCTAACAGTCAGGAACTTCGCCGCATGGCGAATGATTCCATAGTAGATGAAAGAACTTTCCGTGAAATCTATACAACAGGATTTGAGATTGCTGTCAAAGAAGGAAAGGCAAAGTCCATCATGTCTTCGTGTAATGAAATCAATGGAATTTATGCAAACGAAAATAAACACCTGCTTCAGGAAATCTTAGTAGGTGAATGGGGCTTTGACGGATTCGTGGTTTCAGACTGGGGCGGAAGCAATGACCATGCGCTTGGAGTAAAGAACGGAAGTCATCTGGAAATGCCTGGAACAGGTCAAGCGGGAATGAACGATATTATCCGTGCGGTTAAGAATGGCAAACTGAGTGAGAATATTCTTGATCAGAGATTGGATGAGCTTCTGAATGTGATTTTTTCAACACATCAGGCAACAGAGGACGCAAAAGGGAAAAAGTTTGATGTAGAGGCGCATCATGAATTGGCTCGAAAGGCGGCTGAGGAAAGCATCGTCCTTTTAAAAAAAGAGGACAACATTCTTCCGCTCAATCCCGGTACAAAAGTAGCCGTTATCGGAGACTTTGCTAAAACGCCACGCTATCAGGGAGCAGGTTCTTCGCTTGTGAATCCGACAAAACAGCCTGAAGCTATCCTTGATGTGATTGGAAAAAGCGGACTTGAAGTTACAGCATACGAGCAGGGCTATATCCGCAATAAAAAACCAAATGAGAAACGGATGAAAGCTGCTGTAGAAGCGGCACGTAAGGCAGATGTGGTTCTTTTCTTCGGAGGTCTTGATGAAATAAGCGAATCCGAGGGTCTCGACAGGACGCATATGCATATGCCGATTGCACAGGATACACTTTTGAATGAGCTGACAGCAGAAAATTCTAATGTGATTGTTGTGATTTCTGCCGGCTCAGCTGTTGAGATGCCGTGGTTTGAGAATGTCAAAGGAATTGTTCATGGATATCTGGGTGGACAGGCAGGTGCATCTGCTATGATGAACGTACTTATGGGTTTGGTTAATCCATCAGGAAAACTGAACGAAACTTATCCCATGCAGTACAAAGATACGCCTGCATATATGTATTACCCTCCGGTAAAGAGCGTAACAGTGAATATCGTGAATCTCTTTATGTTGGATATCGTTACTATACAACCGTTGGAAAAAAGACTCGGTTTCCGTTTGGGTTTGGTCTTAGTTATACGACGTTTGAATATAAAGATTTGAAAGTCGATTCAGAGGGTGTAACATTTACCATTAAGAATACAGGAACTGTTACAGGTACGGAGACCGCACAGCTTTATATTGGAAAAAAATCCGACACTATATTCCGTCCGATTCGTGAACTCAAAGGCTTTAAAAGAAATGAACTATTGCCGGGACAGCAGAAAGAAGTAAGGATTCCCTTTGATGACAAAACTTTCCGCTTTTACGATATTAGGACAGACAGTTGGGAAATTGAATCGGGCAGTTATCAGATTATGGTCGGAAAAGATGCGGAGCACATGCTTTTGGAGGACACACTGAAAGTAAAAGGAACGGTATCAAGCGGCGGCTATAACAAGGAAGAACTACCGGAATACTTTAGCGGGCAAATTCAGGACGTTTCAGATGAAAAATTCAGACTTCTTTATGGCAGAGAAATCCCCGATGGAAGCTGGAGCGGAGAAATCCTTTCTTAAAGGGATTTTTGATTTTGTAATACTTTCGAACTGCCGTGTTAATTCGAATAAAGACGGTGTTTTAATCATGAATTTAAAAGTCAATATCTGTATCAAGTAAATCAATACGGGGATTGTCTTTCGGGTAGGTTTCGAATAAAATTAGCCGTGCGGCAAGAGACAGAAGATTGTTTTTGAGTATAAATAACAATTAAACAATCAATCAGATATTTTGTCG
The DNA here is from genome assembly GCA_963611165.1 of Bacteroides uniformis. Taxonomy (GTDB): domain Bacteria; phylum Bacillota; class Clostridia; order Oscillospirales; family Acutalibacteraceae; genus SIG603. The sequence continues at coordinate 14,771 of CAVDQG010000040.1, read as the reverse complement.
CTTAAAAGAATTGTATTCGCCGGGATTGCAACCGAACTGCTTGCGGAAAGCCTTGGCAAATCGGCTTGCACTGCTAAAACCGACTATGTCTGCTATTTGAATCATCGAGTATTGATTGCTTTGTACCAACGAGAGACTTTTGTTGACGCGATATTCTTCAAGGTATCCTGTGACTGTTTTACCGGTCATCTTTTTGAACAGTCGGCAGCAGACTTCTCTCGAAAGATGAATCTTGTCAGCCAGTTCTTGCAGAGAGACTACAGACTCAAAATGCGTATTAAGGTAATTGAGCATTTGTTCCAATCTTTCAAGCTCAAGCTGATTTGACGGAATGAATTTTGTGAATTCCTTTTGATGTTCACAGAGAATCAAACTGTAAACTTCACAGAGGAGACCTTTGATTTTCAGTTCATAACAAAATGGCTTATTATCAAAGAGCATCTCGATTTCATTTAATTTTTGTATCAGATGATTAGTACATTCGTTTTCTTCTGTAAGCAGAATGCAGGGGACAGCCGAGTTTTGAAGAAAAGGACGAAAGCAATTTCGCTCAACGTCACTGCCGAATTCACCGTAAATGAAATCGGGTCGGGTAAGAAAGGTGCTGTAACGGGCATGAGTGTTGTTCGGAGAATGACAGCTGTGCGGAACGTTACGGTTGAGCACAAGAACATCCCCGGGCTTTACGGTATATGTTTTTCCGTAAACCTGATAAATTGCTACTCCTTCTCTTGGCACGCTGATTTCAAGGTCATTGTGCCAGTGAATGGGAACGCTTTTTCCCTCGAAAGTCCAGAGGTCATCGTGATTTACGGTCATGGGGAAGCCGACTGTTCCGTGTTCGCTTATTTCACGGTTGGCGTCGTCCACCAGAAT
>CAVDQG010000040.1:0-13885 GCA_963611165.1 Bacteroides uniformis | reverse complement strand
CATTTAATAATTCTCCGATTTGAGTGTTCTATAAATTAGTAATGATAATTTAATTATAATATCAGCACACGCTTTGTGCAAGAATAGGAGTAAAGAAAGATGGCAAGATCAAAAGAAGTGGACTTGACCACGGGAAAGCCGTTTCAGGCACTGCTAAAATTTGCGATTCCTGTAATTCTGGGAAACCTGTTTCAGCTGTTTTACACGCTGGCAGACTCCGTTATTGTAGGAAAAACCTTGGGAGCTAATTCCTTGGCGGCAGTCGGTTCGACAAACATTATTATCTACTTTGTGTTCTGCTTTATCAACGGATTCACGGGCGGATTCGGCATCTGTCTCGGACAGAAATGCGGCGCTAAGGATGAAAAAGGAATGCGCAAGAGCGTGGCGGTTTCTACAATTCTGAGCATAGCATTTGCGGTAATTCTTACGCTTATCTGCTGTTTGCTCTCTCACCGGATTTTGCGTTGGATGCAGATTCCTTCCGATATTTCCGATGAAGCATATGACTATATGTTTGTAGTTTTGCTTGGCACAGGCGCTACCGTATTCTACAACATGATTTCAAATATGCTCCGTGCACTGGGAGACAGCAAGACGCCGCTTTACTTCTTGGTGTTCTCGTCGATACTGAATGTTTTTCTTGATATTCTGTTCATTGTGCCGTTCCATATGGGAGTTGCAGGTGCGGCATGGGCGACTATTCTTTCGCAGTTCCTATCGGCAGTGCTGAGCCTGATTGTCGGATTGAAGAATTTCCCGATTCTGCATCTTCGCAAAGAGGATTTCACAGACCTAAAGGATACGACAATCCAGCATTTGAAGACAGGATTCCCTATGGGATTTCAGATGTCCGTTATGTGCATAGGACAGCTTGCAATGCAGACTGTCGTAAATTCACTCGGAACTGCCGCAGTTGCGGGATATACTGCCGCATCTAAGGCAGATCAGCTTTCTGTGCTTGTCAATAATGCTATGATGACGGCAATTTCAAACTATGTTGCTCAGAATTTTGGCGCAGGCAGATTAGACCGTATCAAAGAGGGTGTTCGTGCGAGCCTTATTCAGACAGAAAGTTTCAACCTTATCATGTGCATCGGCATTTTGTTACTTCGCCATCCAATAGTAAAATTGTTCCTTACAAATCCGACAACGGAAATCTATTACTACTCGGATATGTATCTGACGGTTATTGCTCCGTGCTATTTCATTCTTGGCTTGCTTGCCGTATACCGCACATCCATCCAGAGCATGCAGAACGGCACAACACCATTTGCCGCTTGTATGATCGAGCTTGTAATGCGAATTGCCGCAACAGTGGGACTTTCGGGATTAATAGGTTATATGTCCGTATGCATCGCAAGTCCGCTTGCTTGGATAGGCGCTAACGCACTTTTGATTCCCGTGTATTATAAAATGATGAAAAAAAGCGTAAATGCCTAAGTTTACTTTTTACACGCCTCGAGAAAAATAAAGAACAATCAAAGCTCTGACGAAAAAGGTCAGAGCTTTTTTGTTGTGAAAAATGAAATGGCGTGATAAAATGAATTGTGTGTTGCTTTTAAGTGAATAAGAACAGAGGTGGATAATATGAGCTTGACAGATACAAGCAGATTTATATCGCTGATTTTGCGACACAAGCCGCAGGTTATCGGTATAAGTCTTGATAAGCACGGTTGGGCGAGGGTTGATGAATTGATTGACGGCATAGCAAAAACAAGACCTTTCAATATGGCAATGCTTGAAGAAATTGTCCGCACGGACAATAAACAGAGGTATTCCTTTAATGAGGACAAGAGCTTAATTCGTGCAAATCAGGGGCATTCGATTGCCGTTGATGTGGAGCTTGAAGAGAAGACTCCGCCTAAAACGCTTTGGCACGGCACGGGTGAAAAGTATGTCGAATCTATAGATGAAAACGGTTTGATTCCGAAAACAAGACTTTATGTGCACCTGTCGAGTGATTACGACACGGCGGTTAAGGTTGGCGGTCGTCACGGAAAACCTGTTGTTTATGAAGTGGACACCGAAAAAATGAGCGCAGACGGTTTTACGTTTTATCAGGCTGTGAACGGCGTATGGCTGACAAAGAGTGTTCCGCCTGAATATTTGAAAAAAGCTTAATTAAAATTTATAAGAATAAATTGCGAAGCTTTCGCGTTTTTCGGGAATTTTGCACACTGTGCTACACGCTGTGACAAAAGTGTGCCTGAATTGTGTATTTTGCAATTAATTTGTAATATCACTATTGAAATATAATGGCTTAAGATGTATAATCTAACATAGTTTATTATGCGAAGCCACATGTTTAATGCAAAGAATTGAATATAATTTTGAGTGAGAATACTATATATATAGTATTCTGTGTTTTTGCAAACCGCTTAAATTAGTATAATGCCTATATCGGGGGAAGAAAACTGTGAAGAAAATAATGATTTTGGGAGCAGGAAATGCTCAGATTGACGCCATAAAGTACTGTAAAGAAAAGGGTTACACCGTGTACGGTTGCAGTTATACCAACACCGATCCCGGAATACCGCTTTTGGATCATTTTATTCAGCTTGACATCAAAGATGTTGAGGGAATAAGCGAATACGCTGAAAAAGAGCAGATAGATGTAGTGTATTCTGTCGGCTCGGATTTGGCAATGCCCAGCGTAATGGCAGTCAGTGAAAAATTAGGTTTACCGCATTATATTTCCTCGAATACAGCGGCACTTTGCCAGGCAAAGCACAAGATGCGCCTTGAGCTCGGAGCTGATTTTAAGGGAAATGCTCCGTTTATCGTATGTGAAGATTTAAGTGAAGCGGTGAAATACAATCAGTTCCCCGGAATGATGAAGCCTGTCGATTCTCAGGGACAGAGAGGCTGTTTCAGGGTAGACAGCACAGCCGATATTGAAAAGAATTTTGAAAAATCTATGTCATACTCAACTCAGAAGAGAGTAATCATAGAGAAATTTATAGACGGCCCGGAGGTTTCCGTAAATGCTTTTATGGTAAAGGGTGAGATGAAGTTTGCTTTGGTTTCCGACAGAATAGTATTTGACGATTTGCCGGGCGGTATAATCAAGGAGCACTTGCTTCCGACACAGTATACAAATAGCGTAGAGGAAACAAAAGACCTTGTAAAGCGTGTAGCCAATCGTCTTGGAATCACAGACGGCCCGCTTTATGTGCAGATAAAGCTTGAGGACGGTGTTCATCCGATTATTTTGGAGGTCACTCCACGACTGGACGGATGCCATATGTGGAATTTGATTAAGCATTTCTGCGGAGTCGATCTCCTCAGTGCATCCATGGAGTATCTGCTTGAGGGTGAAGAGCCAAAATTTTCTCCTGAGTTTTCAGATAAGCGCATGAAGCTTAAATTCATGTGTGAAGAGCCGGGCAAAGCTTATAACCGTGACAATTACGATGTAAAAGACGCACTGTATGTTAATTGGTATTATCAGACGGGCGACATTGTCCGTAAGCTTAATGGTTACATGGAAAAAGGCGGCTACGAGATTTTAGAGTATTAAGTCAGGGGTAAAGTTAATGAAAATCGGATTAACGGGCGGAACAGGCTTTATCGGTCAGTATGTATTAAAAGAAAACGCTAATGAGCACGAATTTGTTGTTGTAACATCGAGAGATGCTGGGGACGGCTTGTTTGTTCATCCTAATGTGAAATATGTGACGGCGGCTTACAATCAGAGTGAGTTTGAGAAGGCTTTTGAGGGCTGTGATGCGGTCGTGCATTTGGGAGCAAAAAGGTCTTCCAAGGAAGCAGAGGAAAGCATTCTCAATTATACCGATAATCTTCGTGTTTCTGAAGATTTATTTAAAGCGTGCGTAAATTTGAACATCAAAAACATAGTCAACATATCTTCTTATGCGGTATACGATACAACTTTACCGCTTCCTTTTGAAGAGAGTTTGGCAGTTTCGCCGCTTAGTAACTACGGAGTGATGAAGCACACTATTGAGAGCCTCGCTCATCTTTATAATCGCAAATATGCTATGAATATCAAGTCTCTTCGCTTGGCTCAGGTAATTGGAGTTGGAGAAAGAGGCGGATATATGCTTTCAATTTTCCTTGAAAGATGTCTTAATCAGCAGGCTCTGAATGTTTACGGCAAGGGCGTCGCAGGCAGAGAGTATGTATATGTTAAGGATGTCTCAAAGGCTGTTATGTGTGCGCTTAAATCCGAAACAACAAAAGAAGTTTTCAATATAGGAAACGGATTTATTACAACAAATCTCGAATTGGCACAGGCATTCTGCAAGGTTTTCGACAACAAAGCAGGATGCATATGTCTTGAGGATAAGAAGGAGATTGTCGAGCACTATCTTATGTCCGGAGAATTGGCAGAAAAAGAGCTTGACTTTAAGCCTGATTATACCTTGGAAGGTGCATTATCTGATATGAAAGGAATTCTTGAGAATCGATAATGGAGCTTTTGCAAACTAAAAAAAGAGTAATTAAAAATATATTAGCTGTAATAAGCTTAGCCGCAATAGTTGTGTGGCCGCTTTACAATTCATATTTGGGATTGGATCTTGTTGACACAGGATACTATTTATATCAGTATGACACACCGTTATCGTCATACGGTACATACACAACTTATTTAGCTACGCTTATCGGCGCAGTTTGGCTCAAGTTTTTCCCGGGACTCGGCTTATGGGGACTGAATTTGCTTGAAGTTCTGCTTGAATGGCTCACTTGTGCTGTCGTGTACAATACATTCAAAAACCGTTTCGGAAAAACAACCACATTATTTGGCGCCGCAATCACGATGCTGGCGATAAGCACATATGTTAACATATTCAACTATCATCAGCTGAATATGTTCCTTTGCTGTGCTATGCTGTGCTTTATGTACTCTTCGATGAGTAAAAACAAAGCATATCTAATGTTTATCTCAGGATGCTTCGGTGCGATAGCGGTAACTTGCCGCATGCCGAGTATTCTGACGCTTCTTTGCGTTTTTTGCATTTTTTACTGGAATATCTGGGTTGATAAGAGCGGAAAAAATCTTGTTAAAAGATGCCTTTCTTTTTTTGCCGGTTATGCAGTCGTAGCTGTGGCTGTTGTAGCGTTCCTTTATGCCTTTGGCTTGATGGACACTATCATCGGCGAGGTGTTCCGTTTAAAGGATTTGGGCGGAACAAGCAGTGCGGCTTACGGCACGTCATCTATGATGGGCAATCTTATCAGAGATACACTTTGTGGTTTGGCTGCATCGCTCACTTTCACAGTCTGCATGGTTGGATTTGCCGCTGTATGCGAATGGACAAGCAAGAAGTGGGGAAAGAGAGCCGTTCTTTTAGGGTTTTATACACTTTTGATGCTCCCTGTTCTTTATTTAGCTGTTTATAAAATCGGACAAGCACCCTCATTCATTCAGCTAACCTCGTTCTCTTGGTTTCTCTACGGAATGTGTGTGGAGATTTGCCTTTACTACATGCTCAAGGGAATAATCAAACCGACTAAAAGACATGCCGAAGAGGGAACTCTTGCAATGATGTCTATTGCTTTGATATTACTTTGCGTCGTGGGTTCTGCGGCAAGAAGCAAGCATGTAATTCTCGGATTGTGGATACTTGTGCCGTTTGTCGGAAATAAGTTCAAAAATCTGTTTTGCGGCGAAAATAAAATTCATTTTCCGTCAATCAAGGGGCTTTCCTTTGAGAAATTGTCTGCAAAGTCCTTGCAGGTGACATCATGCTTGGTAATGATTGCGGCGATTGTATGCTTCGGTAGATTCTTGAGTGTCACGAACAATTTTGATTCCACAGACAGAAGCGCCTTGACGGCAACAATCAAAAGCGACAGAGCAAAGTATATACATACGACGCAGAGAGAGGCTGACGCGGTAAACGGTGTGTTGGATGCACTGAATGATTCTGACAGGTCTCTTATGGTTGTCGGTAACGCAGTTGGCTTTTATTATCTTACCGGAATGGATTCTTATGTGAGACCTTGGGTTTCGGGTACATCATATACATACCAAAAGTTTGCAAATGACTTGGTTGGCAGAACTTCATCGGAAGAAAAAAGACCCATTGTTTTGGTTTGTAAGACAAACCCTTACAAGGGATTTGCTGAGTGGAATTACGAAGGGCTTAAGAGCGCTGAGGAGAATAATACTTATGAAGGAAAACGAAACTTGGTTAACGACTTCATGAGTCATTATGAATACACAGTGCTTTATGAAAATGATTATTTCATTTTATATGAGCCGAACGCTCAAATTGAAATGAACACTTGGACATTCTGATTTTCGGAATGTTCTTGTGTATACAAATTAATTTAGAATTTCATATTGAAAATTATTTTAAACTGATTTTTATAGGGGGAAATAGTTTTGATTTATTTTAATAAGCCGCCCTATGTAGGGAAAGAAAAGGATTATATTGCAGAAGCGATTGCTTCCAACAAAATTTGTGGTGACGGTGCATTTACACAGAAATGCCATAAGCTCCTTGAGGGCATGACAGGAAGCCAGAAGGTTTTGCTCACGACATCGGGTAGCCATTCTTTGGAGATGGCGGCTTTGCTTTGTGGTCTTAAGCCGGGTGACGAAGTCATTCTTCCGAGCTTTACCTTCTCGTCCACAGCAAATGCATTTGCTCTTGTTGGCGCTAAGCTTGTCTTTGTTGACATTAGACCCGACACCATGAACATTGACGAGACAAAAATCGAGGCTGCCATAACAGACAAAACCCGTGTTATCGTTCCTGTTCATTATGCGGGCGTCGGCTGTGAAATGGACACCATAATGGAGATTGCCAAGAAATATAACCTAAAAGTTGTCGAGGATGCCGCACAGGGTGTTATGAGCACATATCACGGCAAGGCACTCGGAACAATCGGCGATTTCGGCTGCTTCAGCTTCCATGAGACAAAGAATTACTCCATGGGCGAGGGCGGAGCTCTTCTTATAAGAGACGCCGAGAACAACGAAGCTGCCGAGGTTTTGCGTGAAAAGGGTACAAACAGAAGCCGCTTTTTAAGAGGTCAGGTTGATAAATACACATGGGTTGGCTACGGCTCATCGTATTTACCGTCCGACATGAATGCGGCTTATCTTCTTGCTCAGCTTGAAGAGGCTGAGAAAATAAACAACGAACGCCTTGCACGTTGGAATCAGTATCATGAGCTTCTCTCTCCGCTTGAGGAAGAGGGAAAGATTGAAATTGCACATATCCCCGAGGGCTGTGAACACAATGCTCATATGTTCTGGATTAAGCTTAAGAACCTTGAGGAGCGCACCGCAATGATAGCTTACCTCAAGGAGAACGGCATTTACTCTATGTTCCATTATGTTCCGCTTCATTCCGCTGAGGCAGGATTGCGTTTCGGCGAATTTGCGGGTGAGGATGTTTACACCACAAAGGAAAGCAACCGTTTGACAAGACTTCCGATGTACTACGGCTTGACCGAAGAAGAGGTCGCGAAAGTTTGCGAGACGGTTAAGAGCTTCTGGGGGTAAATCGTGGCGAAATACAGCGTGGTCATTCCCTGCTACAAGTCGTCTAAAACAATCGAGAAGGTTTCCGATTTGATAGCAGAGGAATTTGACCGTTTAAATATCGGCGAATTTGAGATTGTCCTTGTAAACGACTGTTCTCCGGACGGAGGAGCAACCATTAAAGTGCTTTATGAAATGGCTAAGAAGCATTCATATATTAAGGTTGTGAATCTCGGAAAAAATGCAGGCCAGCATAATGCGATTATGGCAGGACTTAAATATGCTACGGGTGATTTTATCATTGCTATGGATGATGATATGCAGACGCATCCCTCGCAGATTATCCGCCTAAAAGAGAAAATGGACGAGGGATACGATATAGTTTACGGTTATTATGCAGAGAAAAAGGAGAGCCTTTTCAGAAGAATGGGAAGCTCTCTCAACCATTTCACTGTGCGTATGCTCATTCATAAGCCGAAGTGGATGAAGACCTCAAGCTATTGGATGATAAGAAAATATGTGCGTGATTATGCGATTGAGTATAATCACCCCAATGTCCATTTGCAGGGCGTGTTTTTGAGAATTACCGACAATATCGGCTGTGTACAGATTGAGCACTTCGAGAGAGAGGTTGGTACGTCCACCTATACTTTGAAGAAGCTAATCGGTCTTTACTCGAATATTTTCGGCTTTTCTATGATGCCGATGAGAGTTGTCAGCTCTGCAGGATGCATTCTGTCATTAATAGGATTTTTGGCAGGAATTGTTCTGCTTATAAGAAAGATTCTTCATCCCGCAGTGCCTGAGGGCTGGACTTCGATTATTGCCGCTATGTGCTTTTTCTCGGGAGTTATCTTGATTTCACTCGGCGTTGTCGGCAGTTATGTCGGAAGATTATTTATCGGTCAGACCAATTCTCCACAATATGTTGTGAGAGATTTGACGAATATCAATGAGGAAGAAGACTCGAATGAATAAAAAAGACGGTGTTAAGAAAATAGAAAAAGCAGGTCTGAAGCAAATAGCTTTTATGCAGGGGGCGGTAATTGTTTACTCCTTCTGCGGAGTATTTCAAAAGCTTGCTTCAGGATACCCGATGATATCGGTTCAGTTTTTGCTGTTTTACGGATGCAGTGTCGGAATCTTGTTTGTATATGCTATTTTGTGGCAGATTATACTAAAGAAAGTTCCGCTTACTACAGCTTACAGCAATCGTGCTGTGGCAATGATTTGGAGCTTGGTTTGGAGCGTTCTGCTGTTTCAGGAGACTATATCTTGGAATAAGATTGTAGGCGCCGTGATTATCTGTTACGGTGTTTACCGAGTTATGGCGGCAGGAGAGGAATGATATGGTTCTGTATTTTTTAATAGCACTGAGCTCGGTTTTGATAGCTGACATTTCCCAGATTATTCTTAAAAAATCTGCAACGAAGCAATATGACGCATGGTACAAGGCTTATCTTAATTTTCCTGTAATCTTTGCTTACAGCTTATTTGTCGTCTCGACTGTTTGCTCGGTCATAGCGCTTAAAAAGCTTCCGCTTTCGCTTTCGCCGATGTGGCAGTCAATGGGACAGATTTTTGTTGTTGTGCTAAGTTATTTCTTCCTGCACGAAAAGATAACTAAGTCGAAGCTTATCGGAATTGCGATTATTGTTGTCGGTATTATCTTCTTCTCATTCTCATAAATATTCTTAATATTCTTAATCTATATTAAACGGAGGGAAAAATGAAAGGAATTATACTTGCCGGAGGCTCCGGCACAAGACTTTATCCCTTAACCATGGTTACCTCAAAGCAGCTTTTGCCCGTTTATGACAAGCCGATGATTTTCTATCCGCTGTCAACTTTGATGCTTGCTGGCATAAAGGACATTTTGATTATTTCCACGCCCGACGATACTCCGAGATTTGAGCATTTGCTCGGTGACGGAAGCCAGTTTGGCATTAAGCTCAGCTATGCGGTTCAAAAGTCTCCCGACGGACTTGCTCAGGCTTTTATTATCGGTGAAGAGTTTATCGGTGACGAGCCGTGCGCTATGATTTTGGGCGACAATATTTTCTACGGAAACGGTTTCTCTCATATTCTTCAGAAAGCAAGTGATAGAGCAGAGCACGGCGAAGCAACAGTTTTCGGTTATTATGTCAGCGATCCCGAGAGATTCGGAGTTGTTGAATTTGACGATAACGGCAAGGTTGTAAGCGTAGTGGAAAAGCCGAAGAATCCCAAGAGCAATTATGCGATTACGGGACTTTATTTCTATCCGAAGGGCGTTTCAAAGCTTGCAAAGCAAGTTAAGAAGTCCGAGCGAGGAGAACTCGAGATTACTTCTCTTAATGAGATGTATCTTAATGACGGCAATCTTTCTGTTGAGCTTTTCGGCAGAGGATTTGCGTGGCTTGACACGGGCACGGTGGAGAGCCTTTCCGATGCCGCTGACTTCATTCGTATGATTGAAAAGCGACAGGGAATCAAGATTTCTGTTCCCGAGGAAATTGCTTATCGTTTCGACTGGATTTCTCGTGAGGATATTTTAAATACCGCTCAAAAGTACGGAAAGTCTCCATACGGAGATCACTTGCGTACGGTAGCGGACGGCAAGGTAAGAGGCTTTGTCAGAAAGTAATTTAATTTAGAGTGGTACTTATATGAATATTATTGTAACAGGCGGAGCAGGTTTTATCGGCTCTAACTTCCTTTTCTACATGACGGAGAAATATCCCGACTATCGCTTTATATGTGTTGATAAGCTTACCTATGCGGGAAATTTGTCCACACTTGAGCCGCTGATGCAGAAAGAGAATTTCCGCTTCAGCAAAACCGATATTTGCGACAGAGCGGCGATTTATGCTCTCTTTGAAGAGGAAAAGCCCGACATCGTAGTCAATTTTGCGGCGGAAAGCCATGTTGACCGTTCAATTGAAAACCCCGAGGTTTTCCTTCAGACAAACATTCTCGGCACAGCAGTACTTATGGATGCTTGCAGAAAATACGGCATAACACGCTATCATCAGGTGTCGACTGATGAGGTATACGGCGATTTGCCGCTTGACAGACCTGACTTGTTCTTCACGGAGACAACTCCGATTCACACAAGCTCCCCGTACTCAAGTTCAAAGGCTTCAGCTGATTTATTGGTTCAGGCTTATAACAGAACTTACGGCTTGCCGGTAACAATTAGCCGTTGCTCCAATAACTATGGCCCGTATCATTTCCCTGAAAAGCTTATTCCGCTAATGATTGCAAATGCTTTGGCAGACAAGCCACTCCCCGTTTACGGAGAGGGACTTAATGTCAGAGACTGGCTTTATGTAGAGGATCACTGCAAGGCGATTGACCTCATTATCCACAAGGGTCGTGTTGGAGAGGTTTATAATATCGGCGGACACAACGAAATGAGAAACATCGATATTGTTAAGCTCATTTGCAAGGAACTCGGCAAACCCGAGAGCCTTATTACCCATGTTACTGACAGAAAAGGTCATGACATGCGATACGCTATTGACCCGACAAAGATTCATTCGGAGCTCGGCTGGCTTCCTGAGACTAAGTTTGAGGACGGCATCAAGAAGACAATCAAGTGGTACTTAGAGAATAAGCCCTGGTGGGAGAATATCATCTCAGGCGAATATCAGGATTACTATCAGAAGATGTACGGTAACCGCTGATTTTATCGTTCGCAGAAAAGGGGTTTAAATGGAAATCGGTGAAGAACAGGTTTTAGAACGTCGCCGTAAAGTACTTTTTTTCAGCTTGTCGATAGGACAGCTTTTGCTGTGTGTGTGCGTTTTACTGTTTTGTAATATTAAATATGAAGTTTCTGATGACTTCATTATGGAAATGGTTGCATCCGGCGCCTATACGGGAGAGCCGGATGCCCATATTATGTTTTCTAATATCATTTTAGGCGAAGTGCTGACGCTTTTTTATCGGATAAACTCCGATATAAGCTGGTATTTTGTGGCACAGGTTTTCTTGTGCTTCTGCTCGTATATTGCAGTTACCTACGTTTTATCTCACAAACTTAATATAGGTGCGGCGGTTTTCTCTGTAGTAACGCTTACTGCGTTTACCGCTCAGGATTTATATATTTTGCCACAATTTACCAAAACTGCAGTGGCGGCTTCAATGAGCGGTTTGATTCTGTTGATATACGGTTTGTTTTACAAACGAGGGCATATCGTATGTATTTTTGGGGCATTGCTAGCGATAAGCGGTGCTTTGGTACGGCAAAAGGCTTTTTATATTGCGGTGCTCTTTGCGGGAGTAATCGTCATATACGAAAGTATCAGAGTGCTTTGCGTAGAAAAATGGAGAATTAAAAAAGTTTCTCTCGGTGTATGGCTACCGGGAGCACTTCTCTTGGCGGCTGTATTTCTGTGCGGAGAAATCAATGATTTGTCCTATACAAAAAACAGCGACTACAGCTATTACCGTGAGTTTTCTATAGTACGCTCGCAGATACTTGATTATTACTTTCCCGGGTACACTGAGTGTTCGGAGAAATTTGAAGCAATCGGAGTCAGTCAAAATGATTATGAGATGATTCTCAATTGGGATTTTGCCGACCCTGAATTTTTCACTGTTGAGAAATTACAGCAGGTTCTCGATATAGTCAGAGAATGCAGAAATAATAGGCATTCAAGCGTTATTGACGCCTTGAGGTCTATCAAATACAGACAGCTGAGATATCCTATTACTTTATGCTGTATGATTCTCGGAGTGCTTTGCGTTTTGGCAAATCTGAAGAAAAGCTGGGCACCTGCGGCATCAGCGGCAATTGCTGTCATTTTGCTTTGCCATTTTTATTTTGTGAACAGAAACGTTTACAGAGTAGAGTTTGGAATATTGTACAGTGCGGCGGCGCTTGTGGCGTATTTTCTTGAAATTCGTTTTTCTAAAAAACAAATTGATTATGCACTCTGCGTAGCGGCGGTAGCAGTGGCAATTTTTAGAGTGCCGAGTTATTTGCCCGATAAGAGCTGGTCGGAAATGGATGACGATCAGTATCGCACGATGGTATATGATACATACTACTATTCGTGGGATTACGGTCATGATAAATACAGCAAGGTTATTGAACCGGGCAAGATAAGAAAAAGCTTTTTGAGCGAGCTTAGGGAAAATCCCGATAAGCTGTATGTCTTGGATTTCAGTACCTGCATACAAACTTTCTACTATGATTTCGGCATTTTTAGAAGCAGCAGAAGTGTATTTCCGAAAAATGCTGTGTTCTTGGCAGGAGTAACCGAATACCATCCGAGCGTCGGCAAATATATGCAGAAATTGGGCACTGATAACCTTATGGAAATGCTTCTTGAAGACAATGTTTATTTTGTCGGAAACAATTCTCCGCAGATGCTATTGCAGTATTATCACGAGCATGGAAAAGAGAACGTGGAGCTTAAGCCACTCGGTATAATCGACGATTATCAAATTTGGAAATATACACTTGCATAAAACTATTTAACAGTCTGAGTCCGAGAGGGCTTAGGCTGTTTTTTCAAATGTTAACAAAAAACGAATTGAAACAGCGGAGCGTTGACAAATAAATTAAATCGTTTTAGAATAGTTATAATCTGTATTCTACGGAGGGAAAACATGAAACAATGTATGGATTCTGAAAATCTGCACAGAAGACTGAAAAAGATAATTGGTCAGGTGCAGGCGATTGATAAAATGATTGACGAGGATGTTCCTTGCGAGGATATCTTATCACAGCTTAATGCGGCAAAGTCAGCTCTTCACGGTTGTGGAAAGGTGGTGCTTGAGGGACATATCAAGCATTGCGTCCGTGACGGAATTGAGCACGGAGACGCTGATAAAACTATTGAGAATTTTACAAAAGCCGTCGAGCGTTTTGCAAATATGGGTTGATTTGTTCTGATTAATCTGAACTTCCAATAACTCTCCGACTCAACTGAAATTAATACTCAAAAAACTCGAAAAAAGCCCGAAAAATCAACGAAACCGCTTGATTTTTCGGGCTATATTTGACATATTTACAGAGTACGATATCACATTTAAACAGGAGGGAGAAAATGTACTTTGATTTTCAGGTGAATATCCCGGAAAAGCTGTACAATGTGCCACAGCGTACAACGATTGGAAAGATGGCTCCGGAAGACAGGAATGAGGAATAGCAAAAATCCTATTCATTACGGTGGCTGAACCGACGCGAGTAGGTTTTTTTCCGGAAGTTCAGATTATTACATGACAGATGTCCGGAATAGTAACAAAAAAATTCCATTGTCAGATGGAGCTTTTTTCCCGTTTAGGAGTTGGTGAAAAAATAGCAGAAGGTTATAATAAAATGCAGTTAGCGATATCTAACCGTATTTTTGAAAGTGAGGGAAATCTCTATGGCGAAACAAAAAAGCCAAGAAAGCAAGCTGAAAAAAGGCTTGCCACGCCTCATGGAGC
>CAVDQG010000039.1:0-19710 GCA_963611165.1 Bacteroides uniformis | reverse complement strand
CGGTTATATTTTAATTTAATGAAAATTTAGTTTGAAACGCAGAAAACTTTCCGCAAAAATCCCGTAAATCATGCGGATTTTTAATGTATTTCAAGATACAACACATCGTCCTGATTTTAACACAGCCGCAAACTTATGTCAAGTTATATCAAAAGTGCAGGATTGCGGGTAAAATTACCCATAAGCACTGATGCTTTGGCACATAATATATGATTAAGTGTCTTAACCATGCAATTTTCAGAGAGAAATTATACAATTCCGAACCAAAAATCGGACTTTTCAGAACAGTAAAATTTTATCACTTTAATTATTTAAAGTCAAATGTATTGTTCAATTTTTCATGTGTTTTGTATTTATGTTTTATCGGAAGAAACAAGCCATGAATTTCTTGCAAGGCGAATAAGGAAAGCGATTCCGAGGAAAGAAAGCTGTACTGCCATGGCAATCCATGCTCCCTGAAGTCCCATGCTCTTTGTGAGCAAAAGAGAAAGAGTAATTCTTATACCCCACATTGAAGCAAAGTTGATAAGACTTGGAGCGAGAGTTTTGCCGGCACCTCTGAAAACGCCGTTTGCAACGATTGAAGCGCCAAAAAGCGGTTCGGCAAGAAGTTCTATTCTAAGGCACTTTGTCGCAAGCGAAACAACATCCGCATCGGTGCTCAGTAGTCCGACCACAAACGGCGCCGCCGCAAACATTGCCGCACCCGTTACCGCCATTATGCTCATGCCGAGTATCGTTGCCATCCAACCGAGCCGCTTTGTGAGGTCGGTTCTCTTTGCCCCTATGCTCTGACCGATGAGCGTGGTTGCCGCCGACGAAATACCGTAGCCGGGCATGTAGCAAAGTGCCTCTGCCGTGACGCCGAACGAGTTCGCCGCTATGGCAACGGTTCCGAGCGGTGCGATAATTCTTGTGCTCATAACCTGTGCGCCCGTTGTTATCACCTGTTCAAACGCAATCGGCAAGGAAATTATCGCCGCACGCTTGAGTATAGCCTTTTCAAAAACGGTTTTCTCGCCGCTTCTAAGCTTTAGAACAGGACTTTTCACAAGCTGGAAGTACATCATAAACAATGCGGTCAAAATTTCAGCAGACGCCGTTCCCAGCGCCGCACCCATCACGCCGAGGTGCATTCCGTAAATAAAAACCCAGTTGAAAACAACATCCCAGAAGCACATCATAACGTGAAGAGCACTCGGCACACGCATATTGCCCGTCGCCTGAAGCATTGCGCCCGCAAGGGTATTTAGCTCAACGAACGGAAGCGACAAGCCGTAGACAAGGAAATATTTTGTCGCATCGGCTACAATGTCATCGTTGCCGCCCAGTATAAAAGGTAACGGCTTAGCGATTGCCGCCGCAATAACCGCCAAAATAAGGCTAAGTCCAACACATACGAAGTACGACTGCCGCATGACGTTTCTTGCGTGCTTTTCATCTCCCGCACCGATTGCATGTGCCACCTGAACGCTGAAGCCCGTGACTATCGCCATGTTCACTCCGCCGAAAAGCCATGTGGTGGAGGACACAAGTCCGATTGAAGCAGAGCCCGCAGCTCCCAGTCTTCCGACCATGGACGCATCGATATACTGCATAACAATCGAGGAAATCTGCGCCAATATCGCAGGCAATGCAAGCTTTAAGATAAGCATGACTTGCTCGTTAAACGTGAGAGCCTTTCCCTCCCTCATTTCTGCCAAAAAATCTCTTTTCATTTTACAACTCCTTAAAACAGCAACTTCAAAAGCTGATTCAAATATAGGCTGACAATAAATTTAATTTCACGCTGACACAAAAAATTAAACTTGACTGCAAGAAAAAACACCCGCAATTGTCACGAGTGCATTTTTCTTAATTTGTATCAGTCGCCGACAGACTCAAACCATTCTTTTAATACCCTTACGTATCTTTCGTTGTCCTCGACAAAGCACATATGACGGCAAGCCCTGAAAAGCTCCCATCTTGAATTCGGAATTCTGTCATACATATACTTTGCGATATACGGCGTGCAGAGATCGTTTCCGCCGTCGATTATTAGCGCCGGTTCTTTTATATCTTTCAAAAGTGCCGTGACGTCAAAGTCCTTCAGCGAACCCGCAGGGGTGAACTCATTCGGCCCCCAACCGTAAAGATACGATTCCGCACCCGATTTTTTCTTTCGGTTCACGCACTCGTAGTTGCTCGTCTTTCCGGCGGCATGGCGTACCATGTATTCATCCACCGCTTCAAGATAATCTTCTCCCGTGTAATCGCCCGTTGCGTCAGCCTTGGCGATTGCCACCTTCATTTCTTCGGGAAGCTCCTCAATCATTCTGTACTGCTCCTTTTCCCAGAGTCTGGAGCTTGGAAGCGTACTTGAAAGAATTATGCTCCTAACGCCCTTGGGGTTATGCTTGCAGACATATTCGAGAAGAAGCATTCCGCCCCAGCTTTGACCGAGAATATGCACCTCGTCCAAACCAAGCTGATCTCTCACTTCTTTCAGCTCACCCATCCACGTGTCCATCGTCCAAAGCTCGGGGCAACCGTCAAGATAGGAGTTGCCACAGCCTATTTGATCGTACATGATGAGCTGTCGTCCATCTTCCTCGGCGAGCCTATCGAGCACCTCAAAGTAATTGTGAGTGGAGCCGGGGCCGCCGTGAAGCAGAAGAAGCGGTGCTTTATCGCTCTTTTCGCCGACAATTCGGCAATAGGTTCTGTGTCCCATATAATCTATATATTTTTCGGTAATTTTCATATTTTCACGCTCCTTTGCGTTTCCACTATAATCTAACACAATCAAAGCTTAAAATCAACAGAAAGCACCGAAAGCAAAAAGCCCTCGGCGCTAAGGAAAAATAAATATGTGAGGTTGTTTCAGTAAATCAATCGGTGCTGTTCAAGTATAAATCAATATCCGTCTCGGAGGAATTTTCAAGCACCTGTACGCTCTCCGTCTTGCTCTCGTCATCCTTGCTCTGAGCACTCACGACTATCATCTTGAGGCCAGTCAAAAGCACAGCAACCGTAAGTAACATACACAAAAGCTTAACATATCTTCTCATAATAAATTCCTCTCTTTCAATCTTCAAACGGCTTCTATTCATATCATTCGTATCGTATGCTTTAATTTTACGCATTCTATGCGAAAAAATCCTCACCGCATCGCAAAGAAAATGCAAAAAAGCTGTGTTCGTTTTGTGAAGAATATTGATTTATTCTCAACGCCGCTCATTGAAGTGACAAAACTCAAATGGTAAAATACAGTAAGTAAAAAGTACAGGAGGATTTTTCATGTCGATTTTAGAAATAACAAAGCTATTTTCAAATGTATGGCAGTTCCACGAAAACAGTGACGTCGCAAAGGTGGACGCTTATCTCATCGTGGGAGAGAAAAAAGCGGCGCTTATAGATTGTCTGCAAAGTGTAGAAAATCTATACGATGAGGTGCGAAAGCTGACTTCGCTCCCGTTTGATGTTTATATCACTCACGGGCACTTTGATCACCTTGGCACGGACGCAAAAAGCTTGCATTCCCACGGATGCAAAATTTATATGGATAAGCGTGATTTTGAAATTCCGTCAAAAATGCACGGATTTAATTACCCCGAAAACTTTTTCACGGAAATTAACGATGGAGACACCATAGATCTCGGCGGCACTTCTCTCTCGGTTCTCGAAATACCCGGGCACACACCGGGAAGCGTCGCATTTCTCGACAGAGAAAACGAAAGGCTTTATTCAGGCGACGGCATAGGCTCGGGATGCATTTGGCTTCAAATCCCGTTCACTCTCCGTCTGTCGGAATTCACAGAAAATCTTCAAAAGCTAAGAAAAGAGCTTGAGCCTTACAAAAATCTCGAAATTTACCCCGGTCACCGTTACCAGTCCCCCACCTTGCTGAAGCTTGATTACATTGACGATGTTCTCACTTTAAGCGAAAAAATTTTAAGCGGAGAAATTGTCGGCAAAGAAAAGAAGCTGAATCTCGGCGGCGTGCTTGATATAAACTTCTGCGAGGCAAACCTTGGCAAAATGTCAAGCTTTTGCTACGACCCAAACAGGCTCTGAAAATAAGGTCATGGCTTAACCGTGCTCTTGCTCTGCCCTTTTTCATAGATTAACTCACGCAAAATTCCATTCGGTTGTATTTTTGACAAAAAACAAAAAGATTTATTATTGCAAATTTTGGAGAAAAAGTCAATTAAAATTTTATAAATTTTCTGCTATAATTTATATCAGAATATATAGAATTAAATACAATAATCGAAGGAGTGATAACTATGATATCTATCGGACAGGTAGTTCTTTACGGAAATCAGGGAGTTTTTGAGGTTACAGGCACAGAAACCCAGACCTTCAGCGGTATCAGCACGGACTACTACGTTCTCCGTGGAGTTATCGAAACAAAGCGCACGGTTTATGTTCCTTCCGCTAACGAACAATTGACAGCGAAGATGAAGCCTGTTTTGACGGCAGATGAAGTGAATGCTCTTTTAGACACACTTCCGAATCACGAGAATCTTTGGATTGATAACGAAAATCAAAGAAGAGAAGCATACAAGGAAATTTTGTCATCGGGCAACCGCTCGAAGATGCTTTCCCTCGCAATGACGCTTTTTGACCACAAGAACAAGTGCCAGGCAAGCGGAAAGAAAATGCACCAGAGCGACGAAAGAGCCTTTAAGGAAGCCGAAAAGCTTATCAACGGTGAGTTCGGCTATGTCCTCGGTATAGATCAGGACGAAATCGCAAAATACATCAGTGCAAAGGTAAGCTGATTAATCACGTAAAATTTAACCGCCCCGTTTTTCGGGGCGACTGTGCAAAAACGGACAGGCTAACGCCTGTCCGTTTCGCTGTCTGTTTGATTATTCGTTAATATTCGGTAACCGTCAGATTTTTAAATCCGCCTTGGGCGCCGCAGCTCGTCCAAAGTCCGATTCCGCCGTGAGAATCTCCGTGCTTGAGCTTGTCGCTCGAAAGAACAAGCTCATCATTCACATAAAACTTAGCCTTGTCGCCGTTCACTTCGATTTTGATGTGAGCCCATTCGTCAAGAGCAATAGTGTCCACAGCCGCCTCATAGCCTTCAATTCCGAATTCTCTGTAATAAGAGAAAATATATCCAGGATATGTGAAATACTGACAGCCGTGGCTTTTTCTCACGGGGTCGGTGCAGTCTCTGCCGTTAGTCGGTCTTATGTAGAAGCACTCAAACTCACTGTCGTTCTCATTTATTCTGAATGCTATTCCGACGAATCCCCGTGCATCCGAAAAAGCATTTTTCATGAGACTTCCCCTGACATCAGCCTCGATTACCCCATTGTGAAAATCCAAGCCGATAACTCTTGCGTAAGTATTTTCATCGGGAATATCGTTCTTGTCTGTCTGCTCCACAATCGCCGTGTCGCCTGTTATCTCAAGAGAAGAATGAACCGCTATTAAATTCTCGTTGTTAAGTTCGATGCGTCTTGTGCTCATAAGAAAAATCCTTTCTGTACTTCCTTGTTCTGCTTCTGATATGAGTTTACCGGATTAATTTTCATGCTGCAAGTACGCACCTTTTTGTAAGCGGAGTGATAAAATCAGCATATGGCGGCTAAACTGTACTCAAGTCCCTCGCCGTTCAGACAGTAACCCTCCGCCTGCTTTATTATCACCTTTGTTCCTCTTATTACAACTGCTTTTGGAGGCTTTTCTGCGATAAACGCTCCGCCGTAAATCATAATTTCCCCGTCTGCCAATTCGCAGTCTGCGTGATCCTGACATGTGATAAACAAGCATTTCGGTTCTTTCTCAAGCGAAAAGGTAGCCATGCTTTTTCCGTTCCCCGTGTATTCGAGTGTGACGAATTTCAATTCGCTTTCACGAAGTTTTCCTACCGCATCGTCTATTTTCTCGTTATCCGAGACAAAGTCCTCTCTTTTCGGTATATCGTCCTGAGTCCACAGATTAAGCCCCAGAATTTCAGTCTTATTTGTGCTTGCCATTTTTACCACTCCTTTTCGTCAAGCTCTTCCCAGCTTAGTCCCATGTCGTCAAGCTGAGAAAAGCTTAAATTCTTTCCCTCAAAATATCCCCATTCGCCGCCGCTTAAAACATACTGTATTTTAAGTCCGACAGGAATTATTTTTTCTATCAGTTTCTTTGTCTGCTCCAAATCAAGCTTATAAGAATAAAGCTTAATCACAGCGTCTTTGCCGTTTCTTATAATTTTTCCCTTTGACGCCGCCGCACCGAAAACTGCTTGAATCTCCTTAGAATCACAGCCGATTTTTCTTTTTCGTGCCACAAGCAATTCTCTCATGTCGTTTTCGTTTATGCTCTTTCCGCAAAGAATATTATTTACAAGTTTCAAAAGCATATCTTCCGTGCACGACAATGCGTTTCTTTGAGCTGACACGCTTTGCATTAACCCGAGAAGATATTCTGCCTGTTTTCTGAAAGCGTCCTCATAGCTTTTGTACGGCTTCAAATCGTTTCTTTCGAACTCATTAAGTGCGAGTGCACTCAGTCTCTCAGCTTTTTCTTTTGCCGTCATCAGCTCATCTCCCTTATGCTCAGTGTTCCGACTGTCAAAATTTCATTCTCCTTGATTTCGATATCCTCGAGCGAAGTCGGCAAGTTCATATTATTTACGCTGTCACACGCCATAAGCAACGAAAAAATCTGTGCTCTATTCAGTCCCTCGCCGATTTCTGCCGTTTCAAAAAATTCGTTTATTTTCTCGGTCACCTCAATTCTTGCTTCGTCAAAGGTATAATTGTCTGCGGCAGAAATATACACACTCAAATCAGCCACATGCGCAACGGCATTGATAACAGCAACCTCCGTTCCGAGCGGAGCTTTCTCCAGGAATTCGCTTTCAAGACTTTCCCTGTCCTCGTCACTAAGCTTGCTTTTATTCCCCCACACATAGACATTCACTGCGGCATTTGCATCAGAGCATACATTTACCTTGCCCACGCTTTCGCTTTCAAGTGCAATCTGTCGGTAAAACTCCTCGTTCGCCCCCGTCACGCATTCGCTCATTCTCTCAAGAACTCTTTTGCGAAGAGAAAAATCGCTCTCCTCGTCTGCACCTCCCGAAAAATCGGCAGTGTTCCTGACGAATTCGATTTTTGACGGTGCTGATACGATTCTTCCTATCGTCAAAGCGGGAACATTGGAGGATTCTGCCCCCGAGAGGCTCTCTGCCGCCACACTTACGGCGACAGCACCGCTTTCAAGAAGGCTATTTTCGCTTGTCACAACCTGAGTTCCGTTCTCGGCGGCAAATATGCTTCCCTTTGGAATATTCACATCAAAATCAAGTGCAGCTGAAACGGAAAGTTCCAGAGTGCCACGGGATTTTCTTCTTGGCTTTCGCTCTAACCCGTACTCCGCTGCAATTCGATCGAGATATTCTCCGCTTGCCGTTGCGGCAAAGCACTCCTTTTCAAGCTCACCGATGAGCCTTTCGAGCGTATACACCTGATGCGCCATTATCTCAAGTCTTTTTAACTGTTCCGAACCGATGCTTGGCGCTTCGTCATATTCCGACAGTATATCCGAGAAAATCTCATCATAGCTTCGGTACTTTATCTTACTTTCAGTACTCACGACCGTTAATCATCACCTTTCCGTTATTTTTCAGCACTATCACCGCACCGCCCAAACTTTTCAGCATAATTTCTCCCGTCTCAAGCTCCGTGTTCAAAGGCTCAAGCGACCCCAAAATTCTTTCCTTGTCGAGTTCCACCGCCTCGTCTGTCGGATAGACAAAATATATGCCGTACGGGTGAATCTGTCTCAGATTTTTCTTCTCGCCACCCGAAACAGCCGTGGGATTTTTACCGCCTACAATAATCTTTCCTTTCACGCTAATCCCCCTCCCGTTTGTAACCGCCGACCGTGAAGCTTACCGCAAAATTTTTCATGGCAAGCTTCACCGTATCAGCAAGAATTTCGATTTTATTGTATTCTGCCGTGTCGCCGGGATAAATATCTTCGAATTTTTCCTTGAAACCCAGCGTCACATATATCCTCTTTTTCAAAAGGCTGGTCTTCTCGTCAAGGCTCAATGAATTTCTGTAAACCGTACCTATTCCGTCACCGTCATCGACAGAATAGGAATATTGACCCGTCTCCGTGTCCGTCACTTTAACGCACTCATAAACCTTATCTCCGTCAATATTTGTTTTTACGGCATAAGCATTTTTGAGCTTAAATTCCTCCGAATCAAGCGTAAATTTATCGTCGGCAAAATATATTTTGTTTCGCCTGACATACACTTTTTTCCCGAGAAATTCCGCCGCAAAATCTTTGATTAATTCAAACACGCTTGTTCCCGTGTTTACATTCATCTCGCCGACAGCCTCATGCTCCGAACAAATTTCTATTCCGCTTCCACTCAAGTATCTTCTTTCAATTCCCCTTGCAGAAGGGTTTTTCATAATTCCCGGCTCAGCTTCATCGGAAAATAATCGGTTAAGCATTCCCTTAGCCGTATAAGTCGTAAGTGTGATATTCTCTCCGAGCTTTCTTTCATAGCCGATTATGTCGCCTGTAAAAATCACCTCTCCGTCATACTCTGCTATGATTTTCTCTTTTTCGGGAACATTTCTCATCATCGGCAGATTATAGCTGTTTCTCACGCTTACCGAAAGCGTATCGGCTTCGTTCTCTCGCCTTAACAGAGTAAATTCGTTCACCGCATGAAGTCGGCGCAAATTCCCGTTATCATCTTCGATTAAAAATATAAACTCATCCTTTTTCACGAATTCTGACAGCACCTCCCGTGTTTAAAAGTTCTTCTGCCCCTGAAAGCTTCACAAGATAATCGATATTGATATTTTCAAGCCTCGCCGCGTCAAACAGCGTCTCCCCGTCATTTGAAATATGATATTCTCTCGGCAAAATATAATCCCTGAACTTAATTTCACACGGAACAAAGAAAAATCCGTTTTTCACCGTCGGATTGTATTTTGCAACCGAACTTATAACCATACCATGAGAAATTACCGTATCCGTGATGTTCTTCACAAGAGAAAAAGCTTCGTTCCCGTTTTCACCGTTCTTCAGATAAATATCAAGCTTAACGCTGATTGTCCTTTCTCCGCTTTGTAAATTATCCTCGATACTGCCAAAATAAATATGGCAAAGATTTTTTCTTCTGACGGGCGTTACCCTTTCGGAAGAAATTTCCGTCACGAACTCTGCTTTTTCTCCGATTTCTCTTTTCAGAAGCGATGCAATTTCAGAAATACAATCGTTATTCATCGTCCCCTCCGACTGCGTCAAACACAAAATCGGGATCTTCTCCGCCGATATAAGCAAGCTCCTCTCGGATAAGCGAAGAGAGCATTCCGACAAACACAGAATCCCGCTTATTAAGAGTGATTTCTCCTGCCCTCACTCCGCCCGCACTCACGGCAGAATCAATAATAACCGCCTGTCTCACAGCAATAAGCGCGGCGATATACTCGTCCTCACGAAAATCCTCACTGATTTTTGCCCCCTCACACAGCTTTTCCGCATGTCTTACCGCAAGGGCGAGAAGCTCGTCACCGAGCTCCCCGTCATAGACTTCCCCTGCCATTCTCCTGATGTTCTCTAAATTCATTTCGTCCTCCTTAAGCGGTAAATTCAATTCTCTTTGACGCTCCGCCGTAAATCTTCGCAAAGCCCGCAATTGTGCTGATTGCCGCCCTCTCAAGCTGACGGTCGATAAGCTTGTCGTACTCCGTAACAATATCGCCCGCCTGAATCATCTCGAGCGCCGAGCCTGAATCAAGACCGATAACCTGGCCCGCATCCATAGACGGAACATGAATAAGCTTTGCTCCGAGTGGAGTAATCATCTTTCCCGTTGCGTGGAAATTGAGTCCGGCATTGCTGTCTCTGAATTCGCTCATTGCAAGTAGCTTTGAGCAAGCCTCTGTTCCCGCAAGAAGAGTATTAAACTTATACGGAGTGAGATCCGCCCAAAGCTTGATTAAATCGGTATACGAAAGATCTCCGGTAATCTTTCTCGATACAATCGGATTGGAATTTCCGTCACCGTTCACAAGCACGTCAACGGCATCCTTCATCTGACTTACGGCAATATAATTTCCTATCTGGCGAAGTGTGACCGTAAAAAGATCGAGCTTCTGAAATCTTAGTGCCTCATAGGAAGCAACAAGCATTCTGCCTCGCTTTTTGAGCGAAACAAGATTTTCCGAGGATGTGATCTCTGTTGTCGGAATGCTCTCGCCCTCGTTTGTCGCCTTGAGCTCAAGGTCGTCGCCTGTCATGGTGGAATTTACCGTTCTGTAATCGAGCGAATCTATCTTTGTAACCGTTGCAATCATATCCTTAAGAGAGGAATTCATATCAATTCCGCTTCTTACCGCCCTTGCGACATATTCGGGGAA
Organism: Bacteroides uniformis; assembly: GCA_963611165.1. Taxonomy (GTDB): domain Bacteria; phylum Bacillota; class Clostridia; order Oscillospirales; family Acutalibacteraceae; genus SIG603. The sequence continues at coordinate 9,325 of CAVDQG010000039.1, read as the reverse complement.
AAGTGCGGCGCTTGCCGAAGTGGAATAGAACTTCTCCACTCTGTCCGAAGCGGCACCCGATACCCTTATGCCGAATCTCTTAAGCTGGCGCTGATATGCGTCCAAGCCCTCAAGCTCAGTACCGATATACTTATCTGACGGGTCGAGCTCCTCGAGCACCTGAGTGAAGCTCTTGCCTGCTGTCTGATACATTCCCTTTTCAATATTAATGTGTCTGTAATCCATAGTTAATTCTCCTTTTCACTTACTTTTCACTTAACTTTCTCGTTATTTTCCGCTAAACGTAACATTTTTTTATCATTTGAACGTTATTATATAACCGTACTTAAGAGATACAGCAGATAACAAACGCCAGTGTTAAAGCTAAAAATCTTCTTAATATCATCTCACTTTCTTTAGAGCCGAGGCGTACGACGGGTGGAAGCGTTTAAGCCGAGGTTCATCCCCAAAAATCCGAACTAACAAAGAATTGCCTCCTTAGGGAGGTTTTTCTTTTGCCCTTTTTCTCAAATCGAATACTCCCCGTACATACTGTCCGCTTTATTTTTGTGTTCGCCCGCCGTCTGCGGCACGAAATTCATCTCAGCGGGCAGTTTTTTATTTGCCGCCTTGCTCATGACGTCATAAAGCTTCTCAAGGCCCTTGGCATCAAGATTTTCTGTCATTTTCCCGATAGTTTCCCCGTCAAGCTCGGGACTTGTCACACGAAAGCACTTGGCTATTCCCCTCTCAAGCTTTTCACGGTAAGCCTTTCCCATTTCACAAAGTCCAAATAGCTTTGCCGCCTCAGAAGCACTCAGGCTGATTTCCTCCTGTGCGCCCTTAAGCTTTTCGATTATATCTGTGTTTTTGATGTTTTCTTCCATATTAATATTTACCCCCTTGTAGCTTTTCTTTACCCCCGCATTTCTTTGAGCAGGAATGGCAACGAACGAAAATTCATAGGCATCGAATGCGTCATCAAGTATTCTGACTGCCCTTTTGTTTGCGTATTTCTTTCCCTTAATGTGCTTGCAGTTTTCCTTTCCGCAAACAGAGCAATAAGCCTTTGCGACAGAACAGGATACGCTCACTTCCTTGAGTATTCCGCTCTCGATTTTTTCGATAATTTCTTCTTCGCTCCTCGGAATATAAGCCTTTGCTTCAAGATATGTGTAAATTTCCCCCAACTCTGTCATTCGGCTCCCGTCCGTCTTGACTTCGCAGGAATATATTCTTGCGCACTGATTGTTCGCTCTCGCGTCATGGTCGAATATCCCCGTCTTTCCGACAAAAAGCTTATTCAGCTTTTCGAGAGCATTAACGGAAAACGCCTCAAAATCTCTGTCTACCTCGTTGTCGCACAAAATCACCGAAAAGGTATATACGTCCTCTTTTTTCAGTTCCTTTCTCGCATAAGCGTTGATAAGACTGATGTCGTTATTCTCTGCTTTTTCCGAGATTATCTTATTTTCCTTAGTTATCCTCAATTTTCGCCTCAAGCTCCTTTCTTTGTGCCTCATAGAGCATAGCCTTGTTGTGGTCAAGCTCGTCTTGCATGGAAATATCGTCCCAGTCGACAGTTATTTTCCCCTCTTCTCCGTTGGTTATCAGCCAAACCGATGTTATTTTGTAAATAATCGGTTCAAGTAGCCGTCTGTATGCCTCAAGCTCACTTGTCAAAATATCCGCCTGCTGACTGGACATTCTCTCCGTAGACGACCACGAGAAACCGAGCAAAAACGGCGGAATGCCAAGCTTTGCGACTATCTGCTCAAGCATCAGCCTTGTCGGCACCTCGCTGTCGGGAATCACAACATCAGAGCCGATTGCCTTTATGCTCACATCACCGACCGAGATAAAATCATTCACGCTGTCCTTGCTCATGGCTTTCTTCCACTCACTCGCCATCACTCTTGCTTTTTCGGGCGCATATGTCCCATCGGACGGGCACGACACCGAGAATCGCACACTTCCGAGCCTATCCCAGTTCACTCCGATTGCCTTGTAAATCTTCATGAGGGTTTCACTCACGAACGGCAAGCCCCGAAGAATCGAAACTCCCGTTATCGCTCCCGACTCGGGATTGAATGCCGATTTTAATATTAGCTCCTGATATTTGCATTCGTGAAGCTCTCCGTTCTTTCTCACCATAACCCGTATGTCGAGCGGAGTTTTCTCCCTGAATTCAATATCACGCAAATCGGTGTTGTAAAGTGCCGCAATCTCACCACCGTTCATGCAGATTTCTCCGACAGCAGTTCCGTAAGTCAATAAATCCTCCACGTACGAGCCGATGAATTCGTCTATACCGTGGCTCATAGCGCCTACTTTCACCGTGGCGAAAAATTCACTCAGTCTCTCGTCTAATCTTTCATCACCCAAGCTTACGGTGAATTTTCCGATAAGTCTCCTGATTTTGACTATCGAAGCGTCTATCACAGGCACATTCTCACGAAGAGAACGGTAAAGCTCTCTTTCGTACACCGCAGGCACAGGCGAAAATCCAATAGTGTCATTTCTTCTTGTGCACACGGATAAAGCCGTACTTTTTTCCTCTTTTCCTTTCACAAAATCTCCTTTCTGCCTCAAAGTCTTCTTCCAACAGTGAAAAATCCGAAGCTTCCCTCTCTTTTTTGCACCTCAGCGGCAAAGTATCTCATATCGTCCATGGCATGGTCGTTCTCTTTCACAACTTCATCCTTATCCTTTTTCCATGTGTAAAGCGAAAATTCCCTTATTGCGTCACGGCACCCTCGGCAAACTCTGATTTTGCCTGTTTTGAGAGCCGAAGACAAAATTCTTATCCCGTTTATCACGTCATTATTCGCCTTAATCACATTGATACCGGATCTTTGCATCAGCGTTATCATTGACGCCGCCGATGGGTCAACCACCGCAAAGCTTATCTCTCTTTCTCCGATAAGCTCCCTTATTGCCGCAAGGTGCTCCTCGTCCGTTCTCCTTTTTTCCTCTCGTCTCGAGTCAAAGTAATATTCGTCTATACGATACCAAATCTCGCCAAACCTTGCCCACAGCCCCACACTCGTGGGATTGACTGTCCCGTAGTCGATTGAAACCGCATACTCAAGTGCTCTGCCGCTTGGCACATCCGTGAACATATCGGAGTTCATAAACGGATAGACAAGTCCCTCTGCCTTAACCCATCTGCCGAGAACGAACCTCTGATAAAACGCTCCCGAAAACATATTTTCATAGCGCAGAATTGTCTCCTTGGCAAGTCCCGGATTATCACGCATAGTGAAATGAAGATAGTATGCGTTTCGCTCTTTAAGCTTCTTTATCCATTCAAGATAAAACCAGTGGTACGGACTTTCGGGATTGCAGTTAAACCACAGCTTGGCACCCGGAACAGAACATCTCGCTATTGCCTGCTCCACAAAGCTTCTCGGCATAAGCGCCGTCTCGTCAAGCATCACTCCCGCCAAGGTCATTCCCTGAATGAGAGCCGAGCTTCCTTCGTCCTTTCCGCCGTAAATATAAAAACGGTTAATTCTGCCGCCGAAAGAAACCACAAGCAGATTTTCCGACAACTTCTGTTCCGTGCAAAATCCTATCTCCTTTAAAATCGGGATGAGCGGAACGATTATGTTTCTTCTCACATTCTTTATCGTCTTGCCGCAAATCGCAAAGGAATAGCCGTTATAGCGGTAGAATGCCCACAGAACAAACGAAAGGCTCATGCAGAGAGTTTTTCCCGAGCGAACAGCGCCGTCACAGATAATGGCGTCACATCCGCTGTATGGCGAATTTTCGCACCACCATGAAAGAAGCTTCATCTGTTTCCGAGAGAAACGCTCAAGCCTCATCGGGAGTATCCTCGCCGCCCTTCCAAATTTGCGTACTCTTTTCGAGTGCTTCAAAGAACGAGGTGTCATCCGTTTCTTCCGCCGCCAATTCACCGAGGCACTGAAGTGCCTTTATGCGGTCGAAAAATTTAACCTCGAGTCCGCCGCCCTTCGGTCTTTTCAGTTCGGAAACCGTGAAAAGGTCAAGCTTTGAAAAATCCTCTCCGCTTTCCCCATCGGAAAAAACAAGAAGCACCGCATCGCTTATGTCTCCGAAAGCAATTTTCTTGTAGCCTGATTCCACCGCTTCACGAACATTCATATTTTGCGGTAAATATTTGTTTTGCATAAAGCTCCTTTCTGTCGGCTCAGCGTCCGACCTTTTTCACCACTACCCCGTTACCCCTCAAAATTTCCCTCTAAAAGGAAATTTTTCCGAAAATATTTTTTATTTCCTCAAAAAAAGCATAAAAAAAGAGAATTCCGAAGAATTCTCCAAATAATCAATTATTCTGTTTTCCCCTCTGCGGACATCAATTATCCTTGGACTTGCGCTTTGCAGTCAGCTTCTCTATATCTGTGAAAAGCTCAATCAGATTTTTCACCTCAACATCGTCCGGGTCTACGTAGTAATATATTTTTGTGCCGTCACGATAGCTCTTTACTATTTCTGCCTCACGCAAAATCTGCATGTGGTGCGAAACTGCAGGTCTTGATAAATTTGTTTTCTTTGCGATGTCCACCACTCTTGCACCGCTCTCGTCACTGCCGAGAAGCATAATAAACAAATGCTGCCTTGTCTCATCGCCAAGTGCCGTCAGTGACTTTCTGCACTTAGTAAACTCTTCCTTTATTAACGGTATGCTGACTCTATCCATTGTCCTTACTCCAATTCGTGGATACTGAAAATGTACTAAAATTTTATCCACAAAAAATATTCTATACCAAATAATTGTAAAATAAAATATCTGTAAAGGAAATCGAGACAAATAATTTCAATTTGTAATAAAATATATGTTATCGATACTTTAAATGTTAAATAATTTTCATCAAAATTCAAGTAACCGTGACAAAAGTGTCAAAACTGTGCCTAAACATTTCAATCGCTGCTTTTTAGAACAATTGTGTCATTAATTAAAATCTCAAATATAGGCGCACATCAAAAACACTGCCGACGCTCGATGTTTTTCCGTTTTTTAGGGTTTGACTTTTAACTTCAAATGTATCATAATATCCCTAATTTGAAATGAAAGGAACAGTATATATGAAAGCTTTTTTAAAGGAATTCAAAGAATTCATCGCTAAAGGAAACGTTCTCGATATGGCAGTCGGCGTAGTAGTCGGTTCTGCATTCACCGCAATCGTCACAAGCGTTGTCGAAAATCTTCTCACACCAATCATCGGTCTTTTCATTCCCGACACCACCTTTGCCAACTGGGCACCCGGCGGATTCGGTATCGGTGCCGTAATCAATGCGATAATCACATTCTTAATCACCGCATTTGTTGTTTTCGTCATCGTCAAGGCTGTCAATAAGCTCAAGAAGCCAAAGGAAGAAGAGCCTGCCGCAGACCCCGAGCCGAGCGAAGAGGTTGTTCTTCTCAGAGAAATCCTCGAGGAGCTCAAGAAGAATAAGTAATCAAAGCAAAAAGACTGCCGCACGGCAGTCTTTTTTTCGCTTGATATTGTATTTTACTTACGGCCGAGAAGCTCTTCATAGTAAGCAACGGCAGCGTTTGCCACAGCCTCAGCGGAAAACGGCTCAGCATATTTTCTGATGTCCTCGTGGTCAATCTCGCCGTTTTTTTCTCTCTCGTACATTCTCATGATTGCATCCGCCATGCCCTCGATGTCGTGCACATCGCAGAACTCCGAGCAATCGGGATATAAAAATCCCTCCGGGCCCTTACAGCGTGTGCATACAACGGGAACACCGGCAGAAAGTGCCTCAACGGCAGGGATACCGAAAGTTTCAATCTCGCTTGGCATGAGAAGCGTATCCGTTGTAGACAGAATCTCTGCAATCTCGGGAGCTTCCTTCTTTCCGACAAATTCGATAATTCCGTCCATACCGAGCTCCTTGGAAAGCGCCTTGAAATTAGACTCTTCCTGACCCTCGCCGACTATGGTGTATTTAAACTTCTTGTCGGGATTTTTGTCGCAAAGGAGCTTAACAGCTCTTATCGCATCGTCAGTAGCCTTGCCCGGGCGAAGTCCCGCAACGGTCGCAATGTTGTAAACAGAAGTATCATGCGGTTTTCTCGGCACTCTGAACACAGCCGTGTCAACAATATTCGGCAACACAGAGGATTCAACACCCTGAATATCTCTCAAATAATCTACCATATAATTTCCGACAACGGTTACTTTTGCGTGCTTCATGACGTATCTCGCATACTTCTCCTCATTTCCTCCGAAGAATCTCTCGAAGTAAGTAGCATGCTCCGTCAGAAGAACGGGAATTCCGTATTTTTCGCCTATCTTGCAAGCGGCATAACCAGCAGGAACGGTAACCTGAGCGTGAAGAACATCCGGCTTGCCGTTTTCCTTGACATACGCCTTATAAAGCTTTTCTGCCTTTTTGACATAGGAATTCATCTGCATATCCATGCTGAATCTTCCGATGTCAAGCTCCAGTCTGCCGTAGGTTTTGTAACCGTCGTTGTTGTCAACATAGGTTTTCTTCATCATCGGGTATCTCGGCAAATCGCTCAGTCCCTGGCGGTCAACATATATCATATTTACCTTAACACCGACCTTAGAGACAGCTGTACAGAACAATTTGTGATAATTTCCGATAAGCTTGTCCTTTCCGTTCGGATACCATGTTGTGACAACAAGCACATGAAGCGGTTTGTTTTTTGTTTTATTATCCATAAATTCACCTTTTGTCATAATGATTGAAATCTTCCCATAAAAAAGGGAATTGTGATTTGATTTTAACCCTACAAGCCGTATTTGTCAATTCAAGTTCATTAATTTGAAACTTTACAGTAAAAAGAGATATCCTTTCGGATATCTCTTTTTGTAAACATCAAACATCAGTTTATTTTATCGCGAAATCAATACTTTTTTGCCTTTCGTGACATATTAACAATTGCTGACAAATAGAACAAAATTCCCGTTACGGCAAGCACCGTGATGTGAAGCCATGCCCCCGGAACAACCGTGCCGTAACGGAAGGTTACGCCGACCTTATTTTGAAAATCGGCAAGTGCCGTATCAGGCAGATTTGCGAAGCCTGACGCCATGCCGTCACCCATCAGAAGCTGTCTGAAAAGAGCCGCCGCATGAGCACACGGGAAGCACTTAATTACCCACTGTACACCGCCGGGAAGCTCGCCTATGCAGACATAAGCTCCTACAAGGAAGCCTATTAGCGTTCCGAGTATAATGCTTATCATGGTGTAGGTGTTGCTTGTTTTCACGAAAGACACAATAAAGCAAACCATTGCACTTGACGCAAACGACGAGAGTAAAATAACTCCCAATACCTTAACTATCGTCATCAGGCTTGCTATTTCTCCGCCGTTGGCTACTATGTAAATTTCTCCGAAAATAAATGTGACAACGCTCATAACAACGCTGATGATTATTCCCGTGAACATATAGCCTGCGGCAACACTGCTTCTCTTAAGCGGTGAGGAATAGAAGTCCTTCACGCATTTGTTTTCCCTGTCGGAAACCATAACCGCATATGCTCCCATACTCGTTGTTATTGCCGACGAAGCAAGCATACCGGCAACAACCCAGGAATTCATTATGTATTTGGCGTTATCGAGAAAATCAAGTCCCTTTGTTATCGAATCTCCGATAAAGAAGATGAATAAGCAAAAGATAATTATTACGCCGAGCAGCGAAAAGAATATTCCGCCTTTATTTTTAAAGAAGATCTTTAGTCCTCTTGCTGTCATTTGATTCATTCTCTGAGTTCCTTTCCGGTGATGTTGAGGAAGACATCATCCATAGTTCCGTATAATACTTCAAATCCCTCCATTTCATTTCTAATAGGCTCCAAAACATCAATCGCATCGATTGTCGACTTGATTTTAACATCGATAAAGTCCTGCTTTTCTTCCCATTTCAAGCCTTGCTCGTTAAGATAGTTTTTGACCGACTCGTCCTTGTTTTTCTTTGTCTTAATCTTGATATGCTCGAAACTGTATCTCTCTTTTAACTCATAGGGCGTTCCCTGAGCCACGATTAAACCGCCGTCCATAACCACAACATAGTCGGCTTTTGCCGCCTCCTCCATGTAGTGCGTTGTGAGGAAGATGGTCATACCGTTCTCTTTCTGAAGTCTCTCGACCGTTTCCCAAACGTGCTTTCTTGTCTGCGGGTCAAGTCCCGTTGTCGGCTCGTCCAAGAATAATATCTGCGGTGTGTTCAAAAGTGCCCTCGCAATATCCACTCTTCTTCTCTGACCGCCCGAGAGCACGCCGTACTCTCTGTCGATGAAATCGTCTATCTCGGAATACTTTGCGGCATTTTTCACCGCCGCTTTTCTTTTTTCCTTTGTCTTGTAATAGAAGCCGGCACGAATCATCAGATTTTCCTTGACACTTAATTTCTTGTCCATTACGCTGTCCTGAAAAACCACACCTATGGTGTTTCTGATTTCATCCGTCTCACGCTTCATGTCGTATCCGGCGATTTTAATATCGCCCTCGTCATACTTGTTAAGCGTACAAAGAATATCGATTGTCGTTGACTTTCCCGCTCCGTTCGGGCCGAGAAAAGCAAACAAGCTTCCTTTTTTAACCGAAAAATCTATGCCCTTAACAGCCTTCACCTTGCCGTATGATTTCTTCAGTGAAGAAACTGTGATTATTTCATTCATCTCTCTTTTCCTTTCATTTTTTATTTCAAGCATTATCAGTATTTTTACACATTTCATTGTAGCCGTTTAACAAAGACAATAAAGGGACACAAAAAGCAGAACCGATTAAGCTCTGCCGAAAAGAAGCCATAAATCTTGTGCTTTTGCAAACCGCAAAAAATCATGGCAGAAACAGCGAGAATATCCTTTTAGCAGTAAGATTTTTCCTGTATAATCCACAATAAAAATTGTGAATATGGAGTTGTCCGAATTGAACTTATGGCGGCTGGTCAATTGTAAGAAAAGAAATTTCCCAGATAGAAATATGGATTGTTGCTTAAATGCTACAGGAATCATTATTACACGTAAAGGATGCTTCGCACCGCTGATAGCGACAAGTACATCCATTTCAAACTGGAATTTCCGAAAAGAAAGGAAAGTTTCAATGGCAGAAAATAAGACTTTGGAACATTTACCCGAAGTGAGGGCGGCGGTGACTGCCCTCTCCCCGGAGTATCGGGATTTTGGAAATGTCCAAAGCATTTAACAGCAGGCAAAAATGAAAGAAACGGCATAGCCGAAGCTATACCGTTTCTCTCTCGTCTTAGAATGTTTTCTTAGTTGGACGCACCTAAACTGACAACCTGTTTCCGCTCATTCACAATAAGACTATTTGTAGATAATTCCTTTCCTTTCAGAAGCCCTCCACAGCGCAAGT
>CAVDQG010000038.1:0-20012 GCA_963611165.1 Bacteroides uniformis | reverse complement strand
GATAATCATAGAGTCAATAGCAAAAATTAAATTATTTTACGAAATTTTGGCTTTATTATTGACTTGTGAGGCTAACGAGATTAAAATCATCTCATAAACTCTATTATTTTATTAGATGTGGTGATTATATGGATAATCTTCTTTCAATCGGCGCCGTTGCAAAAATCAGAAATGTGAACGTGCAGTCTCTTCGCTATTACGAAAGACTGGGAATACTCATCCCGGCATATACCAACCCTGAAACAGGCTATCGCTATTATTCTCTCGAGCAGATTATGATACTCGATACGATTATTCTGTGTGTTGATTTGGGTATTCCGCTTAAAGACTTAAAAAACTATGTCGACAGCGACAACCGTCTCGAATTCGAAAAACTTTTAAAAGCAGGCAAAAAACTTGCCACGGAAAAAATCAGAAAAATAGAATCAAATTTAAATTCTATCGACCGAACCTTGCAGCACATAAACGCTCAGCGTTCCTTTTTGGGCAGAGAGGGCTACTATTCACGTTTTATATTCGAAAGATATGCGATTACAATCGACTGTGAACCGAAAATGAGCGCAAAGACCTATGAAAAGAAGCTTAGCGAGCTTTTTTCACTCGCCAAGGAAAACAAGCTTCAGGCGTCGTTCCCACACGGAATAATCTCAACCTTTCACAATGGAAAATTTGCGTCTTCTAAAATGTTTCTCGAAGTTTTGCCGAGTTCCTCGGATAAGGTGCTTAAATTTGATGAGGGAAATTATCTTTGCTTTCAAGAGCCACGAGAAACTCACTCCGATCCCCTTTCCGTCTTCCCACCCAAGCTGTTTGAAGCCGATACCACAAATGTCATCATCTCGTGCATGTCCCCCAACACCTACAAATACGATAAGGTCGTACTTGAATTTCAAATCAAGGCATGAAAAAAGCTCCGAAACAATCGGAGCTCTTTCTTTTTCGATATTCTGTTGTAAAATTAAAAATCTTCTGAAAACAGCTTAAGGCGAATGAACGCAATTTCATTGGCAGCCAAATTCAAATTTACCTTGAGCACGTTATTTTCGGCTTTAATCTTCTGAATTCTGAGCTTAGGCTCACAGACGCGGCGGAAATACTTAATGTCGTTTCTCGTCAATTCCTTTTCGTACTCCATTTCACGCCAAACATCAAGCACGCTTCCGTTGCTCTCGTTAATACTGTACACCTTCATTTGATAGACGCCGTTCTTCACATCGGTAAGGCTGAGTTTAATCTCCAAAGAATCCCTATCTTCAAAGTATTTCCAGATGTTTTCTCTGTCGATTTCGTTTTCGGCAGTAAAATAGTAATTGTAGTTGAGTTTTTTCTGATTGTGGCAGATTATTCCGAAATTGTCGTGTCCGTCCGTTGTGGCAAGACAATTTGTACTTTTTCCGAGATAACCGCCGAACAGCCTGTTGAAAAATTCAAACGCAAAGGCTGCAGGCTTGAATATGCCGTCCCTTGTCAAAACGCCTGTTCCGCCGTGAAGCATATCTCCCGAGTCATAGAATTCGGAAAAACGGTCACTTCCCTGGAACAAAGCCAAGCTGTCACAGTTTCCGTACATATCTATAATATTTTTGACGATATACGCACCCTTAAAGCAGGTATCATTCATGTAATTTCTGTCTGAAATCGTCAAATTCCATTCCGTGAAATAGATTGGTATTTTATCTGTTAAGTTGTTTGGAATCAGCTTCTTGAATTTCTCAAACGAATGAAGCAAGCCCTCGTTATCGGTGATACGTTTGCTGTAAATATCTTCTTCGTATGCTCCTCTTTCGTAAGCAAAATACAGACAAGAGAAGAAGTCGGGCAAATGCTTTTTCGCAGACCATTTCTCAAAAAATCTCTCATCCTTTATCTTTTGCAGTCGGTCAAGTCTGAAGCCGCTTCCGCCAAGCTTTATCCCGTCACATTTTTCATGGATTTCCTCATATGTTATGTCAAAAAGCTCTAAATATTCGTCCACATCTTTAGCTGTCCACTTTTGACGCTCTCTGAACCAGAGTTCCAATCTCCAATTTGAGACCTCCGCTCTGCCGTATCTGTGAACGAGGTGGCTCATCCATTTGCCCAAAAAGCCTTTCCACTTCTCGTCTCCCGGGTAAATATCGTCCCCCTGTTCAAATATGAGCGTGTGCTCGATATTTTCATGAACACGCCTCGGCTTCATTCCAATCTCGATATGTGGCTTTAGGTCATGCTCCATAAGAAAATCGAGTATATTATCAAGTCTCGAGAAGTTATAGCTTACGTCCTCTGTGTGCACATCAATTAGCATAGTCTTCGAAAACGGACTCCAAAATCTGACATATTTGAAATCGAGACTTTCTTTAAGCAAAATTATATGCTCTCTTATCTCCGACTTCAAAAGATCGTCTGCAGAACCGACATTTATCATATCGTTCCAACAGCATTTAATTTGTTCGTATTTCTGTGCGGAGAATACTGTTTCTTCGTCTCCCCTAATGTGCTGTTCCTCTTGCCGTATTCCGTCATTGCGAAGATAATTTTCAAGTCGCTTTTCAATAGCTCTGTCCGTCTCGCTCACGCCTTGGTCGTCTGCTGTTTGAGTTACGCTCTTTCTGAATGCAGACGGAGTTTCGCCGTAAGCATTTTTGAAAGCCTTATTGAACACACCGACATTAGAAAAACCGTTGTCAAATGCAATTCTTGTGATAGGATGCTCGGTATAAAGCAAATCATCCATTGCGTGGTAAAGCCTGACGCTCGTCACATAGGAAAGAAAACTCATGCCATAGTTCTTCTTGAAAAAACGCGAAAGATAGCCTTCCGAAAGATAAAGCTGAGCGGCTAAGTCCGAAAGACTGATTGATTTCTCGTAATTTGCCCGTATGTAGTTGTTAATCTGAGTCATACGGCTCTCAAAATTCTGCTTGTCATCCTCGGCGTCCTTGCCACCCGTTCGCACTAAAAAATGAATCGAAAGCAAGTCCATAACACGATAGCAAAGCGCAATATGACCGAAATCAGCCACCGTGCCCCTCGTGCTCAAATAATGATTGAGAAGCTTTTTGAGAATATCACGAAGCTCATCATAACGCTCATTATTACCCTTGGTGGAATCACACCAAAACATAATGTCGCTGCTTTCGCAAATATCGCTTACAAGCTGATAGTTGATGAACAATCTCACATACAGCACATTGTCAGAACCTTTTATGCTGTGCCTCTTGTTGGCGTTAATAACTAAAATGTCCTCAAAATTCATATGAGTTATCTGTTCCCCGACAGTCACGTCAAGCTCTCCCTCAAGAACAAATAAAAGCTCAATATCCTGATGAATCTGTTCGTTTTCGTGCGTCTCGTTAAGCACTTCTACCTGAAGCTTTTCTTCTTTACTATGCCCGTGCATATAAATTCTCCGTTACCACATCTTAATTTTAATTTATTCTAACATAGCACTATAACCGGCAGAGGTTTTCTTTTTCAAAACCCCTGTCGGTTAACGTGTAAGTGTATGTTTAGGTGTATGGTATTATTATATCATTATTAATCGTTTTGTGCACGCTTTTTATTGAGACTCTCAAGAATTTCGTTTGATCTCTTTTCATTCAGCGGATAAAGAGCAAGCGGAATGAGGCAGCAAAGATACATGATACCGAAAATCAGATTAACTGTAAGATTGATACCGTTAAGTGCCTCTGCAGTCTGCTGAGCATTTGCGACATAACCAACAGCGCCCATTATAAGGAGAGCACCTGATACGCCGAAAGCTGAACCAAACTTAGTTGAAAGTGAAACTGTTGCGTAGGAAATACCATCGGAACGAACACCGGTCTTGTCTTCCTGATAGTTGATTGCATCCGGAACCATAGCCATGGGAATCGGGAACGAGAAGCAGAAGAAACCGTATGCGCAGTGCAGAACGAGAAGAAGCGGAATATTTGTGTAACCTGCTGTCTTTCCGACGATATATATAGCAATGAGCGATACAGCAGCTCCGATGTAACCGATAGCAGCCATTTTCTTCTTGCCGACCTTTGTGGTAAAGTTCTTTGTTGCGAAGATACCGACTACCGTACATAAGGAAGGAAGTGACATGAATGCAGCGATTAGGTCGAATCTCTGAACATTATACATGAGGTAGTAGATAACAACGCCCATACGGCCGAAGAAAGCTGTCATGGCGAGAAGCTGAATGCAGAACACCAGCATAAGCGGGCCGTTTGAAAGAACGGTCTTAATGCTCGTTCCGACAGATACCTTTGTAGCTGAAGCTGAAGGCTTGATTGTCTCCTTGCAATTTGCATAGACGAAATAGAAAAGAGGTAACGCACATACAGCAAAGAGAATTGCAACCTTCAGGTAAGCACCTGTTGTGTAAGTTGAGGAACCGCCTGAGAACTTCATGAGAAGCGGAGCTGTGATAGCATTGAGAAGAACCGAGCTTAAGTTTGTGCCCATCATTCTCCAGCTGTTAAGCTGAGCGATATCCTCGGGGTTAGAAGTCATAACGGTTGAAAGAGAACCATAGGAAAGGTTAACAACCGTGTATGCCATGCCGCATCCGATGTATGTTGCAGCCGCATAGATAATAGCACCCTTACCGCTGCCCAAAGTTGTGAAAGCAAGGACAGAAAGTAAAGCAAGAACAGGTGCGCCGTAGAAAATATACGGGCGGAAACGTCCTTTTTTAGTATTTGTACGCTCTGCAATTGCACCGAACATCGGGTCATTAATGCCGTCCCAAATCTTAGCTATAAGCATGATTGCGGAAGCTGCGGCAGGAGCCATTCCGACAACGTCGGTATAGAAAACCGATAGATAACTACCGATAAATGTCCAACATAAATTACTTGCAAAGTCGCCTAAACCGTAGGCTAATAACGTGAGCTTCGAAAGCCTCTTTTGTGAAATATCCATTTTTCCTCCAATACTCGCTTGACAGAATTCGGTAATGGAATTAAAATAATGTTGGTTGTAAAATTACTCCAGTATCATCCCATTACGGGGGCACATACGATGTGGCAGCGTCGTATGTGCCTTTTTTCATGTCAAACAATCTTATGATCTAATCAGTGTTGATTGAGTAATTTTTTTACCATTGCAACGTGGCGTGTTGTCTGCTCGATTGCATCGTAACCGCCCTCATCCTCATACTCTGTAACAATATATCCGTCGTAATCGGATTCTGCGATAACCGGGATGATTTCCTCGTAAGGAATTGCAGGCTCGTGGAGATTCTCGTCTACATAGTGGCACTTTCCGTGCATCTCGAAACAGTAAGGCATAATCTTCTTGAGTCCCTCAAGCTCTGCAGTGCAGCTCTTTCTGAACTGAACGAAGCCATACATGCTGTTGAGTGTGCCGATGAGTGCGGGGCACTTCTCAAAATCAGGAGCCATAATCTTCATTGCCTCGTCCATAGGAACATCGTCATAACGAAGCTGAGCGCACTTATTGAGCTGTTCTTCTGTTGCGCCTGCAGCCAAAGCTCTGTCCCAATATGGCTTATTCGGCTTTGTTGCGAAGCATCCGAAGTCGGGAACAAATCCGATGTACTTGCTTCCTGTCTCCTCGATAACCTTAACATAGTCAAGGATAGACTGTGTAATCGGGCTCTCGGGGTTGTGAATCTCGATACCTACGTGAACATTGTAAGCCTCTGCATAAGGAGCGATTCTTGCAAGGCCGTGAGGTGAGAGAAGATACTGCTCTCTCATGACTGTGCATCCGAGCTTGTTAGCGGAAATGATATCCGTGATAGCTCTTGCGACCATCTCGTCTTCTGTGAGGTCTCTGTCCTTGAGCATTCCTCTGTCCATATTTGCCGAGTAGCAAATCGGGCCGATTCCGTATTTCTCCTTGCACTTGTTGATGAACTCAACAAACTCATCGGAAACGAACGGATACGAAGGAATCATCTGAGAAGCAACAATCTCATAGCCCTCGGCACCAAGCTCTGCAGCTGTGCGGATTACGCCTTCGAGATCGAGCTCTCCCTTAAGATAAGGAGTACCGAGTGAAAATAAAGTAATACCTGTTTTAACTTTAGACATTTCCTGTTCCTCCTTAATCTGTGATTGTCATTGTCTTGCTTCCGCAGCTGTCAACCGGCATATACTGATGATCGGGGCCAATCGGCATATACGGTGAGCGGAAGAATAAGGTGACATCAACCTTGTGCTCTCCCTCAGGAAGACCACCGGGGTAAATGACCTTAATTGTTGCAGGCTCGATAACCTGCCAGAACTCAGTGTAACACTTGTCAAACTCGACAGGGCTGAACTCCTTGCCGTTGATGCAGAATTTAATTCTCTCGGTCGGAACTTCGAAGTCGTCAACCTTAACCTTAAACTCATCTATAACGGAAAGAAAATGTCCTCTGTAATAGCTTAAACGAATGTCAAACTTATATCCCATTTTTTTACCGTCTACATAGTAATTTTTGAGGCTGTCGCTTACAACGACGTCAACAAAATTCATGCGCATTGCAAATCCCATTTTGTTTTCTCCTTTACTAAATCAGTATGTAAATCAGAACTTAATCTCTTTGTTCTCTTTTGCGGACTTATAGATAGCGTCAAGAACCTTAGTAACTGCAAGAGCTTCCTCAGGCTTAACGAGCGGCTGTGTTCCGTTCTGAATAGCCTCGAGCCACTGTCTGTTATCAACAGTACCCTCTTCTCCGCCGCCGCCGCCGAAGTATGCAACGCCGCCTACAGGAGAGATTGTCTCTTCCATGAGCTGTCCGTTTCTTCCACGGTTGTAGATGAGCTCGTTCTTGCTGTAGCTCATGCCGGAGTGAATCTCAGCGCCTGCCTCAGTACCGCAAAGTGTTGTGGAAGCCTCTCTTGACTCGAGAATGTTGAGTGCCCAGCTTGCCTCGAGAGCGATTGTAGCACCGTTCTTCATCTTAACAAAACCGACTGCAGAGTCCTCAACCTCATATGTCTTAGGATCCCAAGGTCCAAAGAGGTTGCCCTCTGTTGCCTGCTGTAAGCCGCCGAGCTTGTAGAATACAGAACCGGAAACGCTGTCGATGTCGTAGTTGTTCATGCACCAAAGTGTGATATCAAGTGCGTGTGTTCCGATGTCGATGAGTGGACCGCCGCCCTGTGCAGCCTTATCCATGAATACGCCCCAAGTAGGAACGCCTCTTCTTCTTACAGCGTGAGCCTTTGCGTAGTAGATGTCGCCGAGATCGCCCTTCTCGCAAGCTGCGTGAAGATTCTGAACCTCAGGACGGAAACGGTTCTGATAACCGATTGTGAACTGCTTGCCGGACTTCTTCCAAGCTGCAACCATCTTCTCAGCCTCAGCTGTGTCGTGAGACATCGGCTTCTCGCAGTAAACATGCTTGCCTGCCTCGAAAGCTGCGATTGTGATTTCGCTGTGAGCAACGTTAGGAGTACATACGTGTACAACCTCAACTTCAGGGTTAGCGAGAACCTCGTGATAATCTGCTGTTACCTGTGCACCCTCAACACCATACTCAGCTGCTGCCTTCTCAGCACGCTCGATGATGATATCGCAGAATGCTACGATCTCGTTGAGATCAGAGTTGTTCTTAAGTGCCGGAAAGTGCTTCTGGTTTGCGATTCCGCCGCAGCCGATAACTGCTACCTTTAATTTTGCCATTATAGTTTCCTCCCTATATAAATGTATAATGATTTTTGTAACTGCCTTTTCACTTAGTTATTTTTAACAGTTACTTTACTTGTTACGCTTATATTTTAGCAAATACGGCTTTTTTGTACTTGCTTCAAACGGACGAAAACAGCATTAAATAATGACATTATTTTTGTTCCAAACTTAAATTTCTTTTATCGAGGTCAAAAAAGTTATGTCATTTTCTGACCTCTCAGCGACGCACTCAACAATATATCTATAACAAGGATATTATTATTGTGCAATTTTAACAACGCTAATTATTGCTATCTCGTGAGCACGCAAATTGAAGCATAAATTGAGACTTCTGTTTTTTACGTTTTTCTTCTCAGAGTAAATTATCGGACGACAAACATGCTTCATATATTCGATATCCGTTAGACTTAGATTCTCCGCATAACCCATATTTCTCCATTCTGTTTGAACATTGGCACGTGCTGTTTTGAGTATTTCCCTTTTAATAAGATATTCTCCGTCAGAAATATTACGCAAAGTAATCTCCGTACTTTCGTCTTCGAGATTTTCAAATATCTCGTTCAAATCTTCAGCTTTAATTTCACTTTCCGATTTCAAATAATATGTATGGCTAAACGCTTTCGGATTGCACAAAACCATCTTAAAAGCATTTTTGTTATTTTCTGTAATGAGATAATGCTCACCCTTAGCCGCAATATTCGGATACAGTCGGTTCATAAAGCTGAATGCATACCAAACAGGCTTTGGAACCCCATCCTTCGTGACCATGCCGCTCGCCCCCGTCAGGAAAGCGTTTGTATCATAATACTGGCTTAAATAGTCGCTTCCCTGATGATAACACATAAGCACATTAAGACCGATTGAATCTATCATGTGTGAAACCACATGCGCCGCCTTGGCACAACTGTCGTTGTAGCTGTTTCTCTCAGAAACGCTTGTATTCCACTCGGACACAAGAAGCAATTTGTCTCCTTGATTTTTGTGTTCAAGAAGCTTTCTGCACCTTTGAATCTCTTTCTTCACAAAGTGAGGCTCTGTCGTTCTGCGTGAATAAACATCGCCGTCAAGAACCTCTCTTGCATACGGAAAGATTTTAGCAGTATAAAAATCTGCCCGTGCATCCGTTTCAAGCTTATCTTCGAGAAGATTAATGTCTCCGCCAAACTTAAGACTAGTGTCAATATTCTTTATAACGGCATATGTATTTTTCCATATCATGGGGTAATTATCAGAATTATCGTCAGTCTCTCCGTTCATATCTACCGACTTTTCAAGTAAAAAGAACCATTTTTGAATAAGCTCTTCACCGTAGCGGTTAATCACATGATTTAATACTGTGCTTAACAGCCTTTCCCATTCATTCGGCTTCAGATTCAGCTTGTGGGAATCATCGTCAAATAAAAGCTCTCCAAAATCCCGATAGCTTGTCTTGCGTTTGTCATAAGATAAATCGATAATCGGTTTAAGTCCAAGCTCTGTAATATAGTCAAGAACGGTATTCATATGAGAAAAATTGTAGCCTAAACTACGCGTTCCGCTCTGCAAAAACATTCTCTCATGAAAGAATCCTCCGATTTTGATATATTCCAGACCTAAAGAATCTCTCATATCCTTCAGCTGTCTTTGTATGCTTCCCTCAAGAATATCGGAAGCCATACCGAACTCAACGCATTTGCAGCATTCCTTGTTAAACTTTAGAGACGAAGAACCGGCAGAAACCGAAATACTGTTTGAGCTTTGCTTGTCATCAGAGCGGGCTTCACCCTCACTAATCCACTTTTCAAGCTTTTCATTTATATTTTCCGTTTCATGTGTTTTACCGCTGACAGCACTTTTCATTGTTTTAAGCTTTTGAGTGCGATAAGCCGTAGGAGAACAAGCGTATACCTTGTTAAACAGCTTGTTAAAAACGGACGGACTTGAAAAGCCACAGTCAACTGCTATTTGTGTAATGCTCTTGCTTGAATACAGCAAATCTTCGGTAGCATAATTCAGACGATACAAATTAACATAATCGACAAAGTTGCTACCGACTGCCTTTTTGAACAATCTCGATGCAGACGACTCCGATATATACATTTCCTTTGCAATTTGACCGAGAGAAATATCATCTGCATAATGCATTCTGATGTAACCGAGCATTTTTTCGACACGGCTGTCGCCGTATTCGCCCTTATCGTTACCGCTTTGTATCATAAAATTACTCACAAGACAATCGGCAAGCATAAACTTTTGGCTGTACATAAAAAGCGTATCGTGACCCGAAGTGCTCTTCCATTCTATTATCAGCGAATCAAGAATACTCTTTAACTTGCGATAATCATCGTCCTTATCAATCAGGCTGTTACACCAAAAGCTTACAAAATGACTTCCCGAGCTTCTGACAATAAAGCCGTAATCAATATAAATACGACAACAAAGGCTCTTTTCCCCTGCCGAAAAGCTGTGCCTTTTAGCCGAATTCACAAGAATGATATCGTTTTCGCCAAGAGTATATTTTTCGTCTGCAAGCCGAAGTTTCACTTCACCATAAAGCACATAGAGAATTTCTATTTCCTGATGCGAATGCTCTTTTTCTTCCATATTGCCGATTATGTTAATTCTTATCTCGTCCATATTGCTGTCCTTTCGTGCAATCGATATGCTAAAAGTATAAATGAATCTGACAAAAATTTCAGCATTTTGAGAGAAATTCTGCTATTACATTCTTCACTATAACGAGCCAAAGTCAGTGTGCAATCACGACCTTGGCTCATTTATAAAGAAAATCAATCAGTCTTGAGCGTTATTTATTCGAGACCGCCGAGAATATTCTTTTCCATCTTCAAATGGCGTCCGATCTGTTCGACAGCGTCGTTAAGATAGAACGAATGGCCCTCGTACTCAGTCATGATTGTTCCCTCAAAGCCCGACTCAACAATGAGTTTGAGAAGCGTCTCATACGGAATAGTTGTTTCTACACAGTCCTCATCAATGTGATAGAACTTGCCGTGAAAATATTTTGCGTGCTTGAGTATAGACTTGAAGCCTTCAATATCAGCTGGAGCAAACGACATATAGCCGAACCACTCGCTTACTGCCATTTTCTCGGCTTCACCGCCTCCCATTTCCTCCATCTTTTTGTTCATTGCATCTTCTGTGTAACCGCTGTGACGGTTATCGATAATGAACTGAAGATTTTCTTTCTTTGCGCCAAGGCCCAAAAATCTCTGAATGTGGAGAATGTTCGGTCTTTCGATGTAACAACCGAAATCAGGCACAAAGCCAACCCAAGGAGAGTTCAAATCATCGAAAATTTTCGATAACTCCTGAATGTGCGGGTCGCTCGGCCTTTCGGGAGCGTGAATCTCATAGCAAACCTTAACACCGTAAAACTCTGCCATCTGAGCAACACGCGGATAGAGGTTGACGGGAATGCCGAAGCCACGGATAAACTTACAGCCAAGCTTGTGAGCTGTCTGCAGATCAAAAACGACCTCGTTCATCATCTCGTCCTCGGTCAAATCTCTGTCGTCTCTCTTTGCAAAATCAACATATCCGCCGTAGCTGAACGGCTCAACATTATATTTCTTTGCCAGAGTGACAACCTCGTTTATCTCGGCATCAGTCGGGTTAGGATAGCTCGAAAACATCTGTGCACCGACAAGCTCAAACTTCTTGACTCCAAGTGTGTTCATTTCTTTGAACATCTCCTCAAAGCCGTAGCCGTCCTCTTTAACAAATCTTTCGGTAAATCCATACAAGGAGACACCTAAATCTATTTTACTCATTACAGCTCTCTCCCTTCTCCGACTACCATAGTTTTCTTACAGGATCCGTCAATCATTCCGTAAATCCCCGGTGCAAACTCCATATACGGGCTTTTGTATTCGATTCTGACAACAATCTCATGTTCACCGGGAATCAAGCCGTAATTAAACACACGAACATGCATTGGAGTTTTAATTCCCCAGTATTCTGCGTAAAGCTCTTTCATCTGCGAAACGGTAAATTCCTTTCCGTTAAGTTCAGCCAAAACAAGATAATCGGGAATCTTCTCACCGTCAACGGTAATTTCGATTTTTTTTACCGCAGAAAGCGGAAGTCCTCTGTAATAATTGATTCTCAAATCGACATTGAAGCCCACCTGTTTTCCGTTCAGGAGAATGTTATAAAATCCGTCTTCACGCAAAACTCTGTCTTCAAAGCCTAATTTCATAAATTGTGTGGGCATTTTATACCTCCCAATTAATCGTCATATGTGAAGTAGATAGTCTCGCCTGTCTCTGCCGACTTGTAAATAGCCTCAAGGATTCGAGTGACTACGAGTGCCTGTTCAGGCTTAACATACGGCTCTGTATCGTTCTTTACGGCATCAAGCCAGTGACGAGCCTCCATGATTTTAGGGTCGGACATATCAACACCGCCGAAGCCGTAAACACCTGCTGTCTCTGCCGGCTGAATATCAACAAGCTGACCGTGAGAAACTGTATTCGTGATGAGGTATCCTCTGTTGTCCCAGTTGTCTCCAAACATCTCGGAACCGCCCTCAGTACCGCAAAGAGTGACCATTGCATCCTTGCAGTTAAGCATATTGATAGCCCATGCCGCCTCAATATAGATAGTTGCTCCGTTCTCCATTTTCACAAGACCGAACGCCGAATCCTCTGTCTCGAA
This sequence comes from Bacteroides uniformis, assembly GCA_963611165.1. GTDB lineage: Bacteria > Bacillota > Clostridia > Oscillospirales > Acutalibacteraceae > SIG603. The sequence continues at coordinate 7,739 of CAVDQG010000038.1, read as the reverse complement.
TGTTTCAGGATCCCACGGGCCGAATTTGTTTCCTTCGGGATGATCCTTGAGCTTCTGGAAAGTCTGACCCATAACGGCAACAGGTCTGTAGTTATCCATAATCCAAAGCGTCATATCAAGCGGATGAGTTCCGATGTCGATAAGTGGGCCGCCGCCCTGCTTTGACTTGTCAGGGAACACGCCCCATGTGGGAACGCCTCTTCTTCTGACTCCGTGTGCCTTGGCAAAATAAATCTCACCAAGCTCGCCGTTTCTGACCATCTGATACATCTGCTGTGTATCCTTACGGAAACGGTTCTGATAACCGATAGTGAGTTTCTTGCCTGTGCGCTTAGCAGTATCGAGCATTCTCTTGCCCTCTTCGTACGTGATTGCCATAGGCTTCTCACAAAGAACATGCTTGCCAGCCTCGAGTGCGTCACAAGTGATTGGGCAGTGATTCACATTCGGCGTGAGAACATGAACGATATCTATGCTCTCGTCAGCCAAAAGCTCGTGGTAATCCTCGCAAACTTTTGCATCTGGAGTTCCGTACTCCTTGGCTGCCTTTTCGGCACGTTCTCTGATAATATCGCAAAAATAGACAAGCTCACAATCCTCCGGGAACGAAGACAAAGCAGGAAGATGCTTAACATTAGCAATTCCGCCGCAACCGATAATACCGATTCTTAATTTAGACATTAATAAATCCACCTTTCGTGTTTGTTTTTAGTGTAATCAGTATAACATTTGCCCTATTTTTTTGCTTTTTTCTGTATGCTTTTGATTATAATTGAATTTTCCGATTTCTGCTTTTAAACGCAAAAAAAGACAATCACGCTTGTCGATTTTTGCGTGATTGCCTTTTATAGATTGTATTATTACATTTTAATTTGCACTGTCTGCGGCGATAACGGTCTTAATCTGCTCCATAAGGGTGTTGTAGTTATCCTCATTATCAATGCCGCCAAGAAGCGGTTCGCCGACTATGTTGCCGTTTCTGTCGACAAGAACGGTTGTCGGGAATGCCATAATTGTTGACATATAGTCTCCCGCCTTGGAGCTTTTGTTCACCGAAAGATTTCGGTAAGAAGCACCCTGGCTTTCAAGAACCTCTTTTGCCTCCTTGATAGCCGCCTCATATCCGTTTGATGTGTCGGTATTAATTCCGACAACCTCGCCACCCATATCCTTAAGAGTCTCGTTTAGCTCATTAAGCTTTGAGAGCTCTGCCACGCAAGGCTTGCATGATGTGAACCAGAAATTGACTACTGTAACCGCATTGTTTGAAAAGATACTTCCGTCAAACTCGTTTCCGTCAAAGTCTACTCCCGAAATATCCTGTAATGAAGCTGAGCTGTCAGAAGAACTCTCCTCACTTGATTCTCCCATCGCATCAAGCTGTGCCTGAAGCTCTATTCTCTGATTCTCAAACACACGGTATTTCTCGATGCCTTCATTAAGTGTGTTTAATTCGTCTTCTGTGAAGCTGTCTTTGCTTTCTTCTATCGAAGCGGCAAGAAAGTCTGCGTAATTTTCCGTGTATTCGGCTGTGCTGTCTTGCAATGCAACAAATGCTTTGTCCCAAACGTCCTTATGCTCCGAGAAAATCTTGTTTTCTTCCTGATATAAATCGTTGATTTTATTGTTGAGCTCGTCTGCCGTGAGTGAGCTTGTGTCAGTCGAAGAAACGGAAGTTTCTGCCGTTGTGCTTGCAGTCTCACTGCTTTCATTTACCGTACCTGAAGAAGAGCAAGCTGTGACAGAAGCCGCCATAAGAATTGTGAGCACGAGTGCCGTTAGTCTTTTTGTTTTAGATTTCATTTTTAATCTCCTTTTTTAATTGATATATTTGTTATTGATTTTTCTTCTGAGTTTGATTTTGTCATTTCCTTGCCGAGAAATCGGTAGCCGATTAAATCCTTCTGACAAGCCTTCATACACGCTCCGCAGCGTATGCATTCGGGGTGATTCGGTGTATCAAGAACATTTACATCCATTTTGCACGACTTGACGCAACTGTTACAGCCGACGCAGTTATCCTTGTCCACCTTGATTTCAAGGAACGAAATTTTATTAAACAGCGAATAGATTGCACCGAGCGGACATATCCATTTGCAGAACGGACGATAGAAAATGAGGCTTAACACGATAACCGTGGCAAGAATAGCACTTTTAAATGTGAACAGTTGTCCAAGAGCCGAGCGAATGCTTGAATTTGCGACCGAAAGCGGTATAGCGCCCTCCAAAACTCCTTGCGGGCAAATGTACTTACAGAAAAACGGATCGCCCATACCTAAGGAATTTGTGACAAGCATCGGAAGCAAAATTACAAACACAAGCAATATCACATATTTCAGGTAACGGAGCGGTTTAAGCTTTTTTGTAGATAACTTCTTAAACGGTATTTTGTGCAGTAAATCCTGAACCCAGCCGAACGGGCAAAGAAATCCGCATATAAATCTTCCGAGCGTGACGCCGAGCAATATAAAAAATCCCGTTATGTAGTAAGAAAACTTAAATTTTGACGAACCGATAACGGATTGAAATGCTCCTATCGGACACGATGCACTTGCCGCAGGACAGGAATAGCAGTTGAGTCCCGGAACACACACCGACTTTCCGTTCCCCTGATAAATTTTACCTTTCAGAAAATTTGGCAGATGAATGTTCGAAAGAAGCGTAGCCGCCGCTTGAATAAGCAGTCGAAATTTCGCAAGTCCTTTTGATATAAGATTTTGTTTTTTAGCCAATTCCGACACACTCCAAACACAGTTTAATCGCCTTGGCAAGCACGGTATTTACTTCGCCTCTGAATGCACCGTAAGCCACCATACAAGCGCCGACGGCAAACAAAGCGAACTGAATTGTTCTTTTCTTTTTCAATACATTTTCCTCTCTCATATTTGGTTTCTTGACCTGAAGACATGAGTATTATACAATGTGAGATGTAAAATTCCTGTTAAGACGGAGAAGAAATATGAGATTATTAATTGTTGAGGACGAAAAAGAGCTCTGCGACGCCATCGCCAAAAGCCTTTATAATTCGGGCTATGAGGTTGATACCTGCTACGACGGAAGCGATGCGCTCGATTATATTTTATCTGAAAGCTACGATTTAGTCGTTTTGGATTTAAATTTACCGCATATGGACGGTATGGATATTCTTCGAGAGCTTAGAAAAACGAATGACGAAACCAAGGTTCTCATACTTTCGGCAAGAAGTCAGATAGCCGATAAGGTCGAGGGACTTGATGCGGGCGCAAACGACTACATGGAAAAACCTTTTCATCTAGAGGAACTTGAAGCACGCATTAGAAGTCTCACAAGAAGAAAATTCGTTCAAAATAATGTGTGTCTAAATTACGGAAAACTTAGTTTTGATACCAAAAAGCGTGAGGCACTTGTGGGCGGAAATACCATTCCCCTAACAAGAAAAGAAAACGGTATTCTTGAATATTTACTTTTAAATCAAGGCAGACCGATTAGTCAAGAGGAATTAATCGAGCACGTCTGGGACGCAAACGCTGACAGCTTCAGCGGCTCTATTCGGGTACATATGTCTTCACTTCGAAAAAAGCTAAAAGCGGCACTCGGATTTGACCCAATTGTCAATAAAATCGGCGAGGGCTACAAATTCAGGGAGGACACTGTATGAAAAGCTTATCCCTTCAGTGGCGCCTGACGCTCATCACGACATTATTGATTGCAACAATAAGTGCGACAATCACGCTCTATGTTTACAGTAACGGCGTTTATTATATCGACTCTTTGCAAGAAGCGGTGAATTCTCAAAGTGAATCGAGCAGTTCGGATGAAGAAAATTCCGACAACATACTCATCACAATTCCCGATGACAACTGGGATGAATTTGCAAGCAATTTTTCAATTCGTGTATTCAACAATAAGATAGATTACAAAAAGCAGAGCTTTTTATTTTCGACTCTTGCGGCTGTTCTGGGAGGTATACTCACCTATTTTATCAGTGGCAGAGCACTGAAACCGCTTAATGATTTCACAGACCAAATCGAGAAAGTAACTGCACAAAACCTTTCCAATTCAAGACTTGAAGAAAACAACATAAAAGAGCTTAACCGTTTGAGCAACTCATATAATCAAATGTTAAGCAGAATAAGCGATGCATTTGAAATCCAAAAGCAGTTCACGGCTAACGCCGCCCACGAGCTGAAAACTCCCCTTGCGGTTATGCAATTACAGCTGGATTTATTTAACTCCGAGAAGCATTCTGAAACCGATAGTGAAACCCTCGAAACCGTCAGAAAAATGAGCGAGCAATGCGAACAGCTTAGCAAAACCGTCAAAACACTGCTCAATATGAGCGAACTGCAAACAGTAGCCAGAGACGATGTAATCGAGCTTGATGCGTTAATCGAAGAAGTCACAGCCGACCTTGACCCACTTGCTCAGGAGAAAAGCATAACTTTACATACCGAATGCGAGCATGTCAACATGACGGGAAGCGATATTCTCATTTATCGTTTGGTCTATAATCTCACAGAAAACGCAATCAAGTATAACCATTCGGGCGGAGAAGTCATTATTTCGGCAGAAAAAAGAAACGACAAGATATTTATCACTGTAGCCGACAACGGAAACGGCATTCCCGATGACATGAAGGAAAGAATTTTCGAGCCGTTCTTCCGAGTTGACAAATCAAGAAGCCGTGCCTTGGGCGGCGTCGGTCTTGGTCTCTCGCTTGTGAAAGAAATTGTGAGAGTTCACGGTGGAAGCATTTCGGTCAAAGACAACACAAACGGCGGCACAATATTTGAGGTTAGCTTTGCCGCATAATAACAAACACAAAAATCACCGCCGGTCTTAAAACCGACGGTGATTTCATATATGGATTTTAGAATATAAGCGTTAATACACAAACGGCAGAAACCAAAGCTCCAACAAGACTGATAACCGAGTAAATTTTCTTTGACTCTCGATCGTCCTTTTCCTTTACGAGATAATAAATCCCGGCAAACAACACAAGCAAGCCTATAATCAAGCCTATTATTTTGATTAGCATTATTTTTTCCTCCATTTCAAAAGAAGTGACGAATTTATGATTACAAGCACAGATCCCGCATTATGAACCAGTGCGCCTACAACAGGGTTGAGAGTTCCGATAATTGCTAATGTAATCGCAATGAAATTAAGGCACATTGAAAAAGTCATATTCAGCTTGATAGTCGTCATCATTCGCTTGGAAAGTGACACAAGATGCACAAGCTCTTTAACCTCATCGTCCACAAGCGCAATGTCAGCCGCATCAACGGCAATATCACTTCCGATTCCGCCCATTGCAATTCCCACTGTTGCACGCTTAAGCGCAGGAGCGTCGTTGATTCCGTCTCCTATCATACAAACGGGCTTGCCGTTCTTTTCGCTGGCTTCTATAAAGTTCAGCTTATCCTCCGGCAAACATTCTGCACGATACTCAGAAATATTTAGCTTGTCGGCAATGCTCTTGGCGGCATTTTTATTGTCTCCTGTCAGCAAAACAGGCGTTACATCAAGCTTTTTTAAGCCGCCTATCATATTTGTGCTTTCTTCACGGAGAACATCCGAAAGAACGATATAACCGCAAAATTCACCGTCAACTCCAATGAAAATTACCGTACTTCCAGCCGCATAGTATGACTTAATTATATCATTTTCACTTAGCTTTATTCCGTTATCGCTGAGCAGATCAGTATTTCCGGCAAGAATTTTCTTGTTTTCCGCCAGCGCCGATACGCCCCTGCCGACTGTCATCTTAAAATCAGAACATTTCAAAATTTCTGTTAAAATTTGAGCTTTATACGAAGATACAACAGCTTTTCCGATAGGATGCTCGGACAAAACCTCAGCCGCCGCCGCAAAAGCAAAAATATCCGAGTCGGAATATTTCTTACATACACTTTTGTATGCTGTTACGGTCAGCTTTCCGCAAGTCAGCGTACCTGTTTTATCAAAGGCTATTGTCTTAACCTTTGACAATCTCTCGAGTGCATCGCCCTCACGAACAAGAAAACCGTGCTTAGTTGCATTCCCGATTGCAGCCATAATTGCCGTCGGAGTTGCCAAAACCAAAGCGCACGGACAGAACACAACAAGAATTGTAACAGCTCTTATAATCTGACCGCTTAATAACCAAGTAAGTCCTGCGGCGCTCAAAGCAATAACAACAATCCAAGTCGCCCATCTGTCTGCAATTCCTACGATTTTAGCTTTTCCTGCGTCCGCCGACTGAACAAGCTTAATCATTCTTTGAATCGAACTGTCCTCGCCAACCTTAGTTGCTTTCATCTCAAAGACGCCGAACTGATTGACCGTACCGCTTGAAACCTCGTCGCCGACAGTTTTGTCAACAGGCAATGACTCTCCCGTCATAACCGCCTGATTAATTGACGTCTCGCCGGATATTATCACACCGTCTACAGGAACGCTCTCACCCGGCAAAACTCTGATAATATCGCCTTTCTTAACCTTGTCGGCTGATACAACATTCTCTTTGTTGCCGTTCATAATTCGTGCTGTTTGCGGTGTAAGCTTCACAAGCTTTTCTATTCCTGCTCTCGCTCTTGCGACAGTCAAATCTTCGAGCAATGCACCTATCTGCATAATAAAAGCAACTTCACCTGCGGCGAAATCTTCGCCGATGCAAATTGAAGCTACAAGTGCAATTGATACAAGAACATCTGCTTTAATGTCAAATTCGGTTATTAAACCTATAACCGCCTCAAGGATAATCGGTACACCGCAAAGAATAATTGCCACCCAAGAAATATCAAACGGAAGTCTTAAGACGCCAAGCAAACTCAGCACAAGAGACACTCCCGATATTACAATCAAGGTTATATCCTTTTTAGTTCCTCCAAGCTCCAATAACTCCTCAAGCCTTTTCATGAGCTTTTTCATCTGATACCTTCTTTCCCTCTGTCAGAGTTTTAAAAAAAGTTCTATACCCTACAGGGTATGCCTATAGTATACCCATAGGGGTATGGGCTGTCAAGAGGTAAAATAAAAAACAGCACTCAAAAATACTTTGAATGCTGTTTGACTCTATCTCCGGTGAGGAATTATCCCCTTATCGCCGGTTAGAAGCTGGGAGTGTGAAAAGTTTTATTGGCGGCTATTCCACATACAAAGTTCTCATACATAAAAAATTCCGATCCGTACTGTTGGAATTGAAATAATGCCTGCTTATTATGAGAATTACTTAAAAGAGCAATATCCTGATGGGACATCAGCCGGAATATTGCCATCATCATAGTTACGGAGGAACTGAGACAATTCCTTTTTGACCGAAGAAAGCAGGGCAAACAACTTTTCACCTATCTGTCTGTCAGAATCTCTTAAATCCGATACAGCTAATTTCCCATGTTGTACCACCTCTTAATCCTCCAAAGCATCTTTCATTTTTTGAAAAGAGCCATTGCTAATAACGTGTTCGAGCCGACAGGCATCGGTCTGCGCAATTTTAGTGTCAACCGCCAGTCGCTACCGCATGACACACGCTGGGTTTTGTGACCTCCAAGTGTCTCGCCACATCCACAGAACGCACCATGCCTCGCTTTTGTTGGAGAACAAGAATAGCCTCTAAGTAATCTGCGCTGGCTGCGTGAAGTTTCATGGTGCATCCCTCATGTATCGTGTAAAGAATGATTTTAACTTTTGGATGCCTGCCAAATCTAATTTATATTGCTCAAGTAAACGTCCATGTTCAATATGAACTACACTGTCACAGACCGAGGCAATCAACTCAT
>CAVDQG010000037.1:0-20217 GCA_963611165.1 Bacteroides uniformis | reverse complement strand
AGATATTTTTGATTTCGTATTGAGTGATTTGTGACTCACCGTGAACGCTTGTTTATTATAGCAAACACTTACCGTTTTGTAAAGTCTTTTTTTGAAAAAAATTGAATTATTTTTATATTTGAGAAAAAAAGCGCATAAAACCGCCCTTTTATCGTCTTGATTTTTTTCTCTTCTCACTCACATAGCTGCCGTTTCTTCTCATTTCGTTCACTGCAAGCAATGGAAGCAAAGCAAAAGCCAGCGCAAAAATTCCCATATTCGTTCCCCTTTCATTTTTTGCAAAACAGATAATTGAATCACTGTTTGTATTATGTTTATGTTCGGATTTTATTTGTATTTTTGCAAACTTATTGTTTCTGCACTTATTATAACACAAACATATGTACCAAATTCTACCCTTTCACGAACATTTTTTCGTTTTTTGCAAAAATTTTGTGGGTTTGAGGCACGAAAAAAGCTGTGATGAAAAATCACCACAGCTTTTTATCCGTTCAGTAATTAATTACTTTGTCTCCTCTTTGTCATGAGCGGTGTCAACAGAACCGATAGCCCATCTCTTAACACGAAGCTTTGTGCGGTCTGTGCCTGTCTCGATGATAACAGAGTCTGTCTCTTCCTTGACAGCAACAATCTTGCCGCTGATTCCGCCGATTGTTGTGACCTCGTCACCAACCTGAGCGTTGCTTCTCATCTGAGCTTCCTGCTTTTTTCTCTTATTCTGCGGTCTGAAGAACAAGAAATAAAGAAGAACGATGAATACAGCGTAGATAGCCAACATCAAAATCATTGATGTTGAGGATGATCCGGAAGTAGTTAAAGCGATAGAATTCATTCTATATAAGTCCTTTCCTTATACTTTGCTATGTTATGTAACGTTTCCTATTCTAACAAAAGTCACGAATTTTATCAAGGAAAATTTAAATTCTTTTTGAAATTACGTCAATATTATCTTTGTAGAATTCCTCGAAACGGTTTTCATCCAAAGCGTCTCTTATATCCTGCATGAGGTGATTATAGAAATAGAGATTGTGCATGACAGCCAATCGCATACCGAGCATTTCATTAGCTTTAAAAAGATGATGCACATATGCTCTCGTGAACTTTTGGCATGTGGGACAGCCGCACTTCTCGTCAATCGGCTTTTCGTCAAGCGTGTACTTTGCGTTGTTGATGTTTCTTATACCCTCGTGCGTGAAAAGCTGACCGTGACGGGCATTTCTCGTAGGCATAACGCAGTCAAAAAGGTCTACTCCTCTTCTGACCGCCTCGAGAATATTTGCCGGTGTTCCGACGCCCATAAGATAGCGAATCTTGTTTTCGGGGGCAAATGGCTCAACCTGCTCGATAATATGATACATCACGCTTGCCTCTTCTCCTACGGCAAGACCGCCTATTGCATAGCCGTCAAGCTCCATCTCGGCAATAGCTTTCATGTTGTCTACACGCAAATCGTCAAATGTACAGCCCTGATTAATTCCGAAAAGAAGCTGATTTTTATTGAGCGTTGTTTCGAGAGAATTAAGTCTCTTCATCTCGTCCTTACAACGCTTGAGCCAACGAATGGTTCTGTCGCTGGAATTTTTCGCATACTGATACGGTGCGGGATTTTCGACGCACTCATCAAATGCCATTGCGATTGTCGAAGCGAGATTGGACTGTATCCTCATACTCTCCTCGGGACCCATGAATATCTTGTGTCCGTCAATGTGAGAAGCAAAGGTTACGCCCTCTTCCTTGATATTTCTTAGTTTTGCGAGCGAAAAAACCTGAAATCCGCCGCTGTCCGTGAGAACAGGGCCGCTCCAACCCGTAAACTTTCTAACGCCGCCAAGCTTGTTCACGATGTCGTCGCCCGGTCTTAAGTGCATATGGTATGTGTTGCAAAGCTGAACCTGACAGTCAAGGTCTTTCAAGTCATAAGCGGATACTCCGCCTTTGATTGCTCCGTCTGTCGCAACATTCATGAAAGCGGGAGTCTGAACCGTACCGTGCACGGTGACAAACTCTCCTCGTCTTGCCTTGCCCTCTTTGCTTATAAGCTTATACATTTATTCGCTCTCCTTTCCCTTATTCGTGTAGATGAACATAGCATCACCGAAGCTGAAGAATCTGTATCTTTCGTTTACAGCCTCTTTGTAGGCATTTAAAATGTTCTCTCTTCCTGCCAATGCGGAAACCAGCATAACAAGTGTGCTCTCGGGCAGATGGAAGTTTGTGATAAGGCAGTCGATACCCTTAAATTCATAACCCGGATAGATGAAAATATCCGTCCAGCCGGAACTTTCCTTGAAGCATCCCTCGATTTTTGCAACAGACTCGATGGTTCTGCAGCTTGTTGTTCCGACAGCCACGACACGACCGCCGTTTTTCTTTGTCTCGTTGATGAGGTCTGCGGTTTCCTTAGGCATATAGTAGTGCTCGGAATGCATCTTGTGGTCGGTGATGTTCTCGGCGCTCACGGGGCGGAAAGTTCCCAGTCCCACATGAAGCGTAACAAAGCCCGTCTTGATTCCCTTTTCTCTTATTTTGTCGAGAAGTTCGTTAGTGAAGTGAAGTCCTGCAGTCGGAGCGGCGGCAGAACCGATTTCATGAGAATAAACAGTCTGGTATCTCTCCTGGTCCTCAAGCTTTTCTTTAATATAAGGCGGAAGCGGCATCTGTCCCACCTTATCGAGAACGGCGAAGAAATTGTTTCCCTCGTAGTCAAATTTGATTATTCTGTTTCCGTCATCGTGAACATCGATGACCTCACAGCGAAGTATACCGTCGCCGAATACAAATTTAGTTCCCTTTTTGGCACGCTTTCCGGGGCCCGCAAGAGCCTCCCACGTGTCGTTTCCGAGGTTCTTCAAAAGAAGAAATTCAACATGAGCACCCGTCTCCTCTTTAACTCCGTAGATTCTTGCGGGAAGCACACGGGAGTCGTTCAAAATGAGGCAGTCGCCGGGGTTGAGCATATCGACAATGTCATAAAAATGCTTGTGCTCTGTTTTGCCAGTCTCGATATTGAGAGTGAGAAGTCTGGATTCGTCTCTTTTCTCGAGCGGAGTCTGAGCTATCAGCTCCTCGGGCAAATCGAAATAATAGTCGCTTGTTTTGGTAAATTTATTTTCCATAATATAATCCTTTCCGTGCAAAACACTCACACAGTAACATCTATAATAAGATAATAGACGAAAACTTGCAAGAAAAATCAGAAATTATCGGAAATAAATTGACAATCGGTATTTTTTAATGTATGATGTCAGAAGAAGATAGAGGTGCGATGATCATAAGTACCGCGGCTGAGATTTCCGAATCGATGAAGCCGTGCGAAAGGGTGACTCGCCGAAGAGACAGTCTGTCGGAAAAGTCTGTCTGCTGGTCGCGTCGGTTAAGAGCCGCCCGACTGTCATCAAAAATTGATGGAGCGCTATCGAAATACCGCATACACTGGCGGCTTTCGATATATCCCCTTTAATGCTGATGGCCGGTTTTCTAACCGGTCTTTTTTTGTCATTAAAGTGCGTGTTTTTGGGATTTTGATAAACTGCGGTTAATTATTTTGATATCCCGGCACGAAAATTAAGCGAAGAAAGGTAAGAAACAAACATGAAGAAGTACAACGTAGGCATCATCGGATGCACAGGTATGGTCGGTCAGAGATTTGCTACTCTGCTTGAAAACCACCCATGGTTCACAGTTACAGCTCTCGCAGCAAGTGCAAGAAGCGCAGGCAAGCCTTATAAAGAGGCTATCGAGGGAAAATGGAAGATGACAGCTCCCGTTCCGGAGAATATGGCAGACATCATTGTCGAGGACGCTACAGCTAACATCGACAGCATTGTTTCCAAGGTTGACTTCTGCTTCTGCGCAGTTGATATGAAGAAAGACGAGATCAAGGCTCTCGAGGAGACTTACGCTAAACACGAGTGCCCAATCGTTTCCAACAACTCCGCTAACCGTGGTGTAAACGATGTTCCTATGGTTGTTCCGGAAATAAATGCAGACCACCTCGCTGTTATCGAGCACCAGAAGGCTCGTCTGGGCACAAAGAGAGGTTTCATCGCAGTTAAGTCCAACTGCTCACTTCAGAGCTATGTTCCCGCACTTCATCCGCTTATGGATCTCGGCGTAAGCAAGGTTCTCGCTTGCACATATCAGGCTATTTCAGGTGCCGGCAAGACATTTGAGACATTCCCCGAGATTCTCGACAACGTCATCCCGTACATCGGCGGCGAGGAAGAGAAGAGCGAGCAGGAGCCGATGAAGCTTTGGGGTAAGGTCGAGAACGGCGTTATCGTCAACGCTACAAAGCCGGCTATCACAAGCCAGTGCTTAAGAGTTCCTGTTTCAGACGGTCACACAGCCGCTGTCTTTATGTCTCTTGACACAAAGGTTACAAAGGAAGAAATCATCAGAAGATGGGAGTCCTTCTCCGGTCCCGCACAGGAGCTCAATCTCCCGAGCGCACCGAAGCAGTTCCTCCACTACTTCACAGAGGACAACCGTCCTCAGGCAAAGCTTGACCGCAACATTGAGGGTGGAATGGCTGTTTCAATCGGCAGACTCAGAGAAGACAGCCAGTATGACTGGAAGTTCGTCTGCCTCTCCCACAACACCTTAAGAGGTGCAGCAGGCGGCGGAGTTCTCCTTGCTGAGCTTCTTGCGGCTAAGGGATATTTCGACTAAGCCGAAAGGATAATTTCAAGATGAAAAAAGTTATATATGAGGGCTCGGGTGTCGCTCTCGTCACTCCGTTTGACGAAAACGGCAAAGTAAATTACCCCGTACTCGAGAAGCTTATTGAGTTTCACATCGAGAACGGAACCGACGCCATCGTTTCCGTAGCCACCACAGGCGAGGGCGCAACTCTTTCCACAGAGGAGCACGTTGAGGCGGCTAAGTTCACAATAGATAAGGTAGCAGGCAGAATTCCTGTCATAGTTAGCACAGGAAGCAACGACACCGCTTACGCTGTCGAGCTTTCTCAGGAGGCTGAGAAAATCGGTGCGGACGGACTTCTTCTCGTCACACCTTATTACAACAAAACAAGCCAGAAGGGTCTTATTGAGAGCTTCACCTACATTGCCGACAGAGTAAATCTGCCGTGCATTCTCTACAATGTACCGTCCAGAACGGGCATGACCATTCAGCCAAAGACATACTTCGAGCTTTCAAAACATCCGAATATTGTCGCTACAAAAGAAGCAAGCGGAAGCATTGCTCTCGCAATGGAGACCATGAATCTTTGCGGTGACGACCTCACGATTTATTCGGGCGAGGACTACCTCACATATTCTCTTATGTCACTTGGTGCAAAGGGCGTCATCTCCGTATTTGCAAACGCACTTCCGAGAGAGCTCCACGAGCTTTGCAAGGCTTGCCTTGAGGGCGATTATGCGAAGGCAAGAAGCATGAACCTCAAGTACTTTGAGCTTATGCAGGGATTCTTCATGGATGTCAACCCAATTCCGATTAAGGAAGCTATGAATATGATGGGCATGAATGTCGGCAACTGCAGACTTCCGCTCATAAATATGACCGAAGAAAATCACCTGAAGCTTGAGAATATGCTCAAAAAATATTCTTTAATCTGAGGTGAATGATATGACTAAGATAATTTTAAGCGGATGCAACGGCCACATGGGCAAGGTTATCACCTCCATTGTCGCCGGCAGAGACGACGCAGAAATCGTAGCCGGTGTTGATCTCAATACAGCTTCGAACTCCGGTTTTCCGGTTTATGCAAACATAAACGAGGTAAAGGAAAACGCCGACTGCGTTATCGACTTCTCTCATTTCTCCGTTCTCGATTCCATTTTGGAGTTTGCTTCTAAAAATCCGAGCGTGGCACTTGTACTGTGCACAACGGGTTATTCCCCCGAGCAGGTGGAAAAGGTTAAGAAAGCAAGCGAGACAAGTCCTGTTTTCTACTCAAGAAATATGTCACTCGGTATCAATCTTTTGATTGAGCTGACAAAGAAAGCTGCCGCCGTTCTCGGAAATGATTTCGACATCGAGATTATCGAGAAGCACCACAATCAGAAGCTTGACGCACCAAGCGGAACAGCTCTTATGATTGCCGATGCCATCGCAAATGACGATACCGTCTATACTTACGACAGACATTCCGTCAGAAAAAAGAGAGACAAAAACGAAATCGGTATTTCATCTGTTCGCGGCGGAACAATAGTCGGTGAGCACGAGGTTATCTTCGCAGGAAACAACGAGGTTATCACCCTCTCCCACTCCGCTCAGTCCAAGGATCTCTTTGCGGCAGGCGCTGTCAACGCGGCTGTGTTTATGACAAATAAACCGTCGGGACTTTACGATATGTCCGCAATGGTCTAACAAGAAAGGGTCAGCTTATGAGCACAACAATCAGCACTCTTCACGGTATTACGCTCATTACTCTTCAGTCCTCCCCGGCAAACGTCGGCTTTGTTTCCGAGGTTTTCGAGAGAATCGAGAAGAAGAACGTTAATATCGATATGATTTCCATGGCTCCTATCCACGGTGCCGTAACCACACTTTCTTTCACAATCGACGATGATGACCTCGTCACCATGCTCGGTTTCACTGCCGAACTGAAAAACGATATGGACATCAAGGCAATTGTGAGCAGCGTAAACCACAAAATTTCTGTTTACGATCCCGATATGAAAAATACTCCGGGAGTTGCTTCGAGAGTTTTCCGAGCAATCAGAAATTCAAACGCAGACATCAGACTCATCACTACAAGCGAGGTTGAGATTTCACTTCTCGTTTCCGAGGCTGATTTTGATACGGTTTTGGCTGAGCTTGAGAAAGAGTTCAATTAACAACATCTGAAGCCTACTTCGGTAGGCTTCTCATATTGTCGATAAACCCACACACCGCAAAAAATGCCAATATGGTTTACACAAGAGGTCTTCAAAACAAATATAAAAACTATTCGCATAGCCTAAAAACGGCTCTGTGAAGGCATTTTTTACTTACTGCGTCAATCGCCCCTCAGCGTACCTTTCTGAAGCCTACTTCGGTAGGCTTCTTTCTATGTAAAAAGAAAGTATTGCTTTTTCGTCATTATCTAACTAAAATAGAATTAATATGATATATATAGTCAGTTGTCTTGTAACGCTCTTTGCGTGTATGCTCGGCCCCGTCTGCGGAATGGGCGGAGGAATCATCATCAAGCCCGTGCTTGACGCCACGGGAGTTTTCAGCGTGGCAACGGTCACCTTTCTTTCAGGCTGTACTGTAATCAGCATGAGCTTCTGGAACATGGTGAAATGCTTTGCCCACAAGGAAAGTGCCATCGACCTCAAAAATACCACCTTCATCGCACTCGGTGCGGCAAGCGGCGGAATTTTCGGAAAGATGCTTTTCAATTTCTGCCAGTCAAGATTCGAGAATGCCGACACGGCAGGCGGAATTCAGGCAGTTTTGATGTTTCTTGCCACACTCGGCTCTCTTTTGTACACGGCTAACAAAGAGAAAATCAAATCAAAGCATGTGGACAGCATTTTAATGTCGCTTTTCATCGGACTTTGTCTCGGTGCATTCTCGGCTTTTCTCGGTATAGGCGGCGGCCCGTTCAATGTTGTGGTTCTATACTACTTCTTTGATATGCCCGCAAAAAAAGCCGCTCAGAACAGCCTTTACATCATTCTTTTCAGCCAAACGGCAAGCGTGCTTAAAAGTGCGATAAGCGGTGGAATACCGCCGTTTAACCCCATTATTCTCATTGCCATGATGCTCTGTGCAGTCATCTCGACAGAAATCGGCAGAAAGGTGAATAAAAAAATCGACAACTCCCAGGCTACCAAGCTTCTCGAGGGTGCGATGGTACTGATTATGATAATCAATGCCTTTAATATTCACAAATTTTTATTTTAATGTGTAACAAATAAAACTTCGGAGGAAATTATGTCAGCAAACGAAACCTGCACCGTACCCGCAAGCGAAATCAAGCGTGTAAAGGGTATGGGCTTTCTCAACCACAAGGGAACTAACCGCTTTAATGCGCGCGTCATCACAAGAAACGGCAAGCTAACAAGCGAAGAAATGGCTACGCTCTGTGAAGCAACGAAAATTTACGGTGACGGCGACCTGAAGTTCACCACAAGACTTACCGTTGAAGTCTCCGGTATCGACTATGACAACATAGAGGCTTTCAGAGAATTCATCGGAAAATCAGGTCTTGAGACAGGCGGAACAGGCGCAAAGGTTCGCCCCGTAGTTGCCTGCAAGGGAACTACCTGCCAGTACGGAAACTACGACACGGCGGCATTAAGCCTTAAGGCACACGAAAGATTTTACAAGGGATACCACGAAGTTGCTCTTCCCCACAAATTTAAAATCGCATTCGGCGGCTGTCCGAATAACTGCGTTAAGCCGAACCTCAACGATATAGGCGTCTTCGGTTTGAACGAGCCGCAGTACGATATGGAGAAATGCCGTGGCTGCAAGAAGTGCCAAATCGAAGTTAACTGTCCGATGAAAGCGGCAAGCGTTGTTGACGGTAAAATGACCGCCGACCAGTCAATCTGCAACAAGTGCGGCAGATGCATAGGAAAATGCCCGTTCAATGTAGTTTACGGCGGTAAGCAGGCATGGGGAATTTATATCGGCGGACGTTGGGGCAAGAAGATTGCCATAGGAAACCGTTTAAGCAAAAATTTCTACTCTGAAGAAGAGGTTTTGAACGCTGTCGAAAAAGCAATTCTGCTCTTCAAGTCCGAGGGTATCGCCGGCGAGAGATTTGCCGATACCATCAACCGCATAGGTTTTGAAAGAGCAAACGAGCTCATGCTTTCAAACGAGCTTTTGGAGAGAAAAGACGAGATTCTCTCTAAGTAATTTTCATCAAAAGACAAAAACAAAGGAACGAACACTTAAGCGTGTCCGTTCCTTTTTGTTATTTCTTCGATTATTTTTGCTGCATCGGATTCATTCGGCAAAATTTCACTGTCGACAAAGTCGAGAAAAAGCCGCTTGAACAGAGCTTTTCTCTCTGATTCGTTCGGCACATTATCTTTGACATACGGTCTGAGACTCTCGAGCCTTTCGAGAAGCTCTTCCGTGTTGTCGGGTATAATTTCAGGAAGCTTTGATTTTATGTATCTCGTCATATACGGGCTTGCGCCTGACGAAGATATACCAATGCTAAGCTTACCCTTTTTGATGAGTGCGGGAAAAATGAATGTGCAATTCTCTACATCATCGACAGAATTTACGGGAATTCTCTTGTTTTTGCATTCGTCCGCAATTATTTTATTTAAATTTTCATCCGCTGAGCAAGTCACGACAAAATCGTAATTTTCAAGCATTGATATATTATATTTCTCTTCGATAATTGTGACATCAAGCTTTTTGATTTCTGATAAGCTGTCTTTGTCTTCATCACTGTTTTCATCATCGATAATTACATCGATTTTCACTTCATACGGAAAAAGTCTTTCTGCTTTTTCAAGTACCAAGTAAGCCCTGCCGACAATCAGACAGCTTTTGTCCTTAATATCGGTAAAAAAAGGAAAATAAGCCATTTTATCACCTACTCACAAAAATAATATGTTTCTCCGTTCGCTTCCGTTTTAATGAGCCTCACACCGAAAACATTTTTGATTATATCCTCGCTTACATCTGTCGGCTTTCCGTCAAATACGGCTTTGCCGTTTGAAAGTATAATCACTCGGTCGGAAAATCTGAGTGCCAAAGAAATATCGTGCAAAACCGTCAATACGCATTTTCCCTCACTCGCCAGTTTTTTAGCCAGTTTAATCATTTCAAGCTGATATTTCACATCAAGGTATGTGAGCGGTTCGTCCATCAAAAGATTATCCGTCGTCTGCGCAAGCGCCATGGCAAGATAAACTCTCTGTCTTTCGCCGCCACTGAGACTTGAAACCGAACGCTTTCTAAGCTCAAACGCGCCAGCCGCTTTCATGGCATTTTCGGCGATTTTTCTGTCATTTTCAGAATATCTTCTCGGATAGTCAAGATAAGGAAATCTGCCATGAAGCACCATTCTCTCTGCGCTTATCTCGGGTGTGTTTCTCGACTGAGAGAGATAAGCTGTTTTCTTTGCCCTCTCCCTTACGCTCATATTTTCAATATTTTCACCGTTAATAAGAATGTCGCCGCCGATTGGTTCGATAAGTCCCACAATTGTTTTTATCAGCGTGGATTTTCCGCATCCGTTTGCGCCCAAAAGTACCGTAAGTTCGCCGTCTGAAAGAGAAATAGAAATGTTTTTTAGCACAGCCTTCTCTGCGTAACCTACAGTTAAATTATCAAGATTAATCATGAATTCTTCCTTTCCTTTGCTTCAAGATAAGAAAGATGAAGAACGGCCCTCCGAGAAACGAAAGTAAAATTCCAACGGGCAATTCATAGGGTCTGAACAAAAGCCGTGATACCAAGTCCGAAAAAAGCATGAAACACGCTCCGCCCAAAACCGACGAGAGAATGAGCGGTCTTGATTCACTTCCGACAAACCTTCTCATGATGTGCGGCACAAGTAAACCGACAAAACCAATTATTCCCGAAAAACTGACCGCCGCACCTGCTAGTGCCGCCGACAGTATAAGAAAAATTTTACGCATGAGCGACGCATTCAGTCCGAGCGATTTAGCCTCATTGTGACCGAGCGACAGTATATCAAGTTCGTTCGTAAGAAAGAGCAAAATCAAAAGCGAAATCACAATAATCACAGCCGACGGAAAAATACCCTTTGCAGTAACTCCCGAAAAGCCGCCTATTCTGAAATCGGCATAACCAGAAACAGAGTCGGGATAAAACGATATGACAGCCTCCGTCCCTGCGGTGAAAATTCCCGAAACGGCAATACCCGTGAGCACAAGCGTCATTTTTGAAGCTCCGCTTTTCTCGGATATGAGAAGCACGAGAAAAACAGCCGTCAGTGCACCGATAAAAGCAAAAAGCGACCGAAAAACCGCCGTGCTCGGCAAAATTACACCCGAGAGTACCGCAAAAAATCCGGCACCCGAATTGACTCCGATTATATTCGGCGCAGACAGCGGATTATCCAAAACCGTCTGAATAACCACACCCGAAACAGCAAGAGCCGCCCCCGACAAAACACAGGCGGCGGTTCTCGGCAATCGTGTGAAAAGAATAATACTTCTGTGGGACGTCTTTATTTCTTTTCCGCTAAAAAGCGAAAATATCTCATTGGGAGAAATGCTGACCGCACCGAGCATAACGCTCATAACGCACAAAACGAGAAGTGCGGCAATGAGCACAGAAAAAATCACGCATTTACGGATAGATAATGTCTGCAAGCTTTTCATAAGCCTCTCCCCATCTTGCGTTCGGCTTCAGATTGTAAAGAGTTCTGTCCATTACGTAGAAATTACCGTTTTTGACTGACGAAAGACTGCTCCATGCCTCATTGGAGCTTACATTCTCCTCAAAAACCTTGCTTGACGCCTCTTCGTCCGTGCCCTGATATACAACAAAGATAAAATCAGGGTCTGCCTCGATAATCGTTTCCAAGCTTAAATTTTCAAGAAGCGACTCATGTTCGTCGGCAATATTCTTACAGCCGAGATCCTTGCACATCTCACTCAAAACGGTATCGTCACTGCCTTTAACGCTGACAGCCGTACCGGCAACACGGATAATGCAAACGCTCGGTTCTGAGCCGTCCTGTCTGCTCTTTGCTTCCTCTATCTGCGTTTTAAGTGCTTCGCCGTTTTTCTCGTAAGCCTCATTGTCTCCCGTCAAATCCGTCATCATTTTGAGTACGGAAAGATAATCCTCAAATCCCGTGACATCAAGATAAACAACCGATATACCTGCTTTTTCTAGCGTTTCCAGCATATCTGTGTTCGACTGCATTTTACTGCTTGCAAAAACCAAATCGGGCTCGCTTTCAAGCAAAACCTCAAGATTCGGCTCTTTTATCTGTCCGAGATTTTGAACCGTGTCGGAAAGTCCCAAATCAAAGCCCGTCCATGTGTCGTCCGCACTTGCGACAAGGCTCTCCTTTCCCCCTGCTATGCACCACATATCGGCAAAGCTTCCCATAAGACAAGCTACTCTTTCGTGACCCGAAATATTTACTTCTCTTCCGAGTGCGTCCGTGTAGGTGTAAACCGTCTCTTCGCTTGATACTGTCTCACCGCTTATGTCACTTGAATTGTTTTCATCAGCAGAGCAAGCCGCAAAACTGAGCACCATTGCCACGGCTATTGCAATTGCCGCCGCTTTTTTAGGTAAATTCATTTTAAATACTTCTTTCTTTTTATTTCAGTGAAAACACGGCACGCACCGTTAAATAAAACGGGGAGCCGTGTTTTTGTGTTTATTCTTTTTTGGTAAAATCAGAGCTTTTTCATCATCAGGTCAGCCGAAACGAAATGACCGTCGGAGCATTTAATTTTATCGATTCCTTTAATTTTTGATTATCTTAAAGCCCCACTTCGGAATTTTGATTTCTTCATCAAGGTTAATTTTCTCACCCGACAAAAGTTCCTTTCCCGAAATCGGAGAAGCAATTTCAACTTCTTTTCCCGAATAGTTGAAAAGATATGTGATTGTGTTGCCGAAGATATTCACACCCTTGCGGATTTTCACCTCGGTATCGGGGTAAAATTCAAGCTCAAGCTCGCTGAGTATTTTTTCAAGCAAACACTTTAAGTAATCTCCGCTTGGCTTGCAAGCGAGATAGTAAGCCTTGCCGTTTCCGTATTTGTTTTCACAAGCGGCGGCATAGTCGCTCCACTCGGCATGCTCGTAATTATCGATAACAGACGCAGTTGTCGGCTTGACAAGTTCCATAAAGCCCGAAACGGGATAACCGAATATCGTGCAGTTCTCGGCAATTGTAAATTCGTTGTACTCGATTCCGAAAACCTCGTTTAAAATATGCGGTTCTGTATCGTGATAAACCGTGACATTCTCATCGGCAAACGCTGTCTTAAAGGTTGAGAAAAGCGTACCGCCGTTCTCGACATAGTCACGAAGTCTTGTGAGTGTATTTTCACCGGCACAATACATAGCGGGCGTGATTATCAAGTCGTAACGGTCAAGCTCCTCCTCATCCTCGCTGATGAAATCGCACTCGGCGTTAAGCTCATAAAGCGCCTTGTACATCCAGACAAGCACCTCGTTGTAGTCCTGATCGCTCGGATTTGTGTAATCAAGCGGGAAACACTTGAGTGCGCTCAAGCTGTTGTTATCCACCATTATAGCAATCTTATTGTTTTTCTCAAGGTGAATAAGATCATCGGAAAGTCGGCTGAAATCGGCTCCTATCGTACAAGCCTCTTTGTAAACCTCATTCTCCGCAAAATCGTGGCTCAAAACACCTTTCCAGTATGTCTCTGCGGAATTGTGTATCGAGTGCCAGTGCCAGTACTCCACGCAGTCCGCACCGCTTGCAAGGTGGCTGAATGCCTGAAGTCGAAGCTGACCCGGATACGGAGTCCACTGAGGGAATCCCTGAGCCTCGGTTTCGAGAACAAAATAGTTGTCCTGCTTAAGAGAACGGATGATGTCTCCGCTCATGGCAATTTCAAGTCCCGTGAGCTTATTCTGTGACGGATGATAAATATCACAACCGCTTATATCAAGGACATTCGATAAATCAAAGTGATTCACGTTATCCTGCATTCCAAAGGAATATCCTCGCCACGAAAAATCCATGTTATGAGTGATAAACTGGTCTTCTCTCTTGTATTCCTCAACAACAGAACGCTGGAAACGCAGAAAATCAACCACAAGTCCTCGTCTGAATTCCTCATATGCGCACTTAAGGCTGCCGTTAATCGTGCCTATCATGCTCGGAAATTCTTCCCACGAATTAATTCTGTTGCTCCAGTAGTTAAGTCCGTATGTATAGTTGAGAAGATGAAGATTTCCGCTGAATTTATCCTTCATGTAGTCGACAAAAAGTCTCTGGACATTCTCGCCGCTCGTGCCGTAGTGCTTGGTTTCGTTGTCAAGCTGGAAGCCGATGACGCACTTGTAGTCCTTGACCGCCTCCATAAGCTTTCTTATGATACGCTCGGCATAGAACAGATAGTATCTGTTTGTGATATCCATTATCTGGCGTGCGCCGTAGGGCTTTTTGTTGCCTGAATCGTCCGTCAAAAGAATGTCGGGATACTTTTTGTAAAGCCATGCGGGAACAGCATAGGTTGGTGTTCCGACAATCACATTGATACCGTATTCGTCGGCAGCCTCCAAAACTCTCGTCACGTGAGAGAAATCGAAAACTCCGTCCTCGGGCTCTTCAGTAGCCCAGGTGGACTCGGCAATTCGAATGAGGTTCATTCCTGCCTTTTTCATCATCTGCATATCTGTGTGAAGCCTGTCGTATGGCATATATTCATCATAATAAGCGGCTCCGTAAAGCAGCTTGTTCGGTTTATGTAAATCGTTAAATTTATTCATAGTAACTCCTTTCAAAAAAGCAATTTCACTATGTTTTTATTTTACACAAGAACACAATACTTTGTAAACATCTTTTTTTCAAATAACCGCCGATATATAAGAAAAAGGACGGCTAAAACCGTCCCTTTTACACAAATATGAAATTAAACAATCAACCGTTGACCTTTTCGAGTCTTGCGAAGTTTGCCATAAGCTTTTTCGTGCCGACCTTCTCAAACGAGATTTCAAGAAGAAAATCGTTGCCCATTTTGTTGACGGAAAGTACGAGTCCCTTTCCGAATGTCTTGTGCATGACGGTGTCGCCTGCATTGTATGTTCCTGCCGGTGTCGGCTTTACCTTTGGCGGTGCGGAGAATCCGCCGCCGAACGGCTTTGCTTTCGTGTTTGTCTTCTCTGTCGGAGCGGAGAATGCAGCATTAGAGAACATATTGTTGAATGTCATTTTCTCACGGGAAGTGCGTCTTTCGATGAGCTCTGTCGGAATTTCCTTTGCAAAGCATGAAAGCTTGTTTCTGTTCGTCTGACCGAAAACCATTCGCTGCTCGGCATTGAGAATGAAAAGTCTCTGCTTCGCTCTCGTAACGGCAACGTAAGCAAGTCTTCTCTCCTCCTCGAGCTCCTCGGGGTTATAGATTGAGCTTCTTCCCGGGAAAACTCCGTCCTCCCAGCCCGGAAGAAATACGACGGGGAACTCAAGTCCCTTTGCGCTGTGAACCGTCATGAGGACAACCGTGTCAGCCTCATCATCGTAGTTGTCGATATCGGTGATGAGTGCGATTTCCTCGAGAAAGTCCGTAAGGTTTCCGCCGTCCTCCTCGTAACGTGCAATGTTGGAAGCAAGCTCTTTGACGTTCTCTGCCTTATCGTCTGCTCTCTCGGGGTCGCTTGTCTTGAGATAGCTTAAGTAATTTGTTTTCTCGAGGATAGCAGAATAAACATCGCTTATCTTGTACTCCTCGCTCTCAAGCATATCGCTGATCTCGTCAATCATAGCAGTGAACGCCTTGAGTCCCTTTGCCGCTCTTGAAAGCTTGGGGAAATCCTCGGCGTGTCTCATAACCTCATACATGCTCTCGCCTATCTGGCGTGAGATTTCCTCGACATTATCAACGCTTGCGTTACCGATGCTTCTCTTCGGTGTGTTGATGATTCTTCTGAGTCTTATCTCGTCGTCATGATTGTTGATAACAGAGAGATAAGCGAGCAAATCCTTGATTTCGGCACGCTCATAGAATCTCAAGCCGCCCAAAATTCTGTGCGGAATTCCCTGTTTTGCAAACATACGCTCAAAGGAAAGCGACTGCGAGTTCATGCGGTAAAGTATCGCATAGTCTGAATACTTTCTTCCCTCGGCAACGCCCTTGAGGATTTCTTCTGCAACCTTGTCCGCTTCGTCCTGCTCGTCCTTAGCCGTGATGAGAACGATTTTCTCGCCCTCGCCGTTCTGCGTCCAGAGATTTTTTCCCTTTCTCTCCGTGTTGTTCTCGATGATTGCGTTTGCGGCATCAAGAATATTCTGAGTGGAACGGTAGTTTTGCTCAAGTCGAATGACCTTTGCCCCTGCAAAGGTTTTCTCGAAGCTCATGATGTTCTCGATTGTCGCTCCACGGAACTTATAAATACTCTGGTCGTCATCACCGACAACACAGATGTTTTGGCTTTTCTCGGCTAAGAGCTTAACGAATCGGTACTGTGCGTGGTTTGTGTCCTGATACTCATCGACCATAAGATAACGGAATCTGTTCTGATAGTACTCGAGAACATCGGGGTTTTCCTCGAGAAGCTTGACGGTGTTCACAATGAGATCGTCAAAATCCATGGCGTCTGCTTCTCTTAGTTTTCTCTGATAAAGCTCGTAGCAAAGACCGATTTTTTTAAGGCGGTAATCATCGCCCGCATCGCTCTTAAATTCTTCTGCGTCAATAAGCGAATCCTTAGCGTGAGAAATTTCATTGATAACGCTCTTGACGGGGAAAGCCTTGTCGGAAATATCAAGCTGCTTCATGCAAGCCTTCATCATGCGCTTGCAGTCGTCCGAATCGTAAATCGTGAAGTGACTTGTGAAACCCAAGCGGTCTGCGTCTCTTCTTAACATTCTCGCACAGCTTGAGTGGAAGGTGCTCGCCCAAATCTCGTTTCCGTCATCCTCGCCGATCATGTTGCAAAGTCTCTCCTTGAGCTCGCCTGCCGCCTTGTTTGTGAAAGTGATAGCCATAATCTTCCACGGCAAGCAAGCGGAAACGCTTATGTGCTTTGCAGTCTCCGGGGAAAGCTTTTCTTCGTCAGCGAGATATGCTCTCATATTAAGAACATCGTCCTCGGTGACCTCGTCCGGGACAAATGTGCTGTCCCAAGCCTTGCCGTATTTGATAAGGTTCGCAATTCTGTTGACGACAACGGTGGTTTTTCCCGAGCCGGCACCCGCCAAAATGAGTACGGGGCCGTCAGCGGTGAAAACAGCCTCACGCTGTCTGTCGTTCATTCTCTTGAAATCCTTTGCGATAACCTGTTTTCTTAAATCTATAAATTCTTCTCTTGATGTTATATTCAGCATTTTAACCTTTCGTATCCGTTTTCTCTTATAGTATTTCTGATTCTGTTACAGTGCTTAATTATAATTTATTTGGATGTCCATTTCAATATCGAACTGAAAAAAGAAACAAACTTCAGCTTAAACGATTATTAAAGATTATAACCGCATATTCACATTTTATTCTCACCGCTTTTCTCATTTAATTGCAAACTTTATTTACAACCAGGCATTTTAGTGATAAAATAACCTTAATTGTGACAAAAAGGGAGATGATATTAATGAGTGAGAAAAAACGCAAGCTTTTCATAAGAATAGTTTCAAGTTTTCTTGCCGTGCTTATGATCCTTTCGGTCTTTGCTTCGGTACTTTTTAATTAATCTTTTCTAATAAAAAATCGGTTTGAACTATACAGTAAATTCAAGCTGTCAAAGAGGTAAAATATGGCAAATAAGGGAAAATACTATCTTACTACCGCTATCGCTTACGCAAGCGGCAGACCGCACATCGGAAACACCTATGAAATCGTTCTCGCAGACTCAATCGCAAGATACAAGCGTCTTGAGGGCTATGATGTTTTCTTCCAGACAGGAACAGACGAGCACGGTCAGAAAATTGAGGAAAAGGCTAACGCAGCAGGCGTAACTCCGAAGGAGTATGTCGATAACGTTGCAGGCGTCATCAAGGCTAACTGGGATGTCATGAACACAAGCTACGATAAGTTCATCAGAACAACAGACGACTACCACGAGCGTCAGGTTCAGAAGATTTTCAAGAAGCTCTATGACAAGGGCGACATCTATAAGGGATATTACGAGGGACTTTACTGCACACCGTGCGAGAGCTTCTTCACGGAGTCTCAGCTTGTTGACGGCAAGTGCCCCGACTGCGGCAGAGAGGTTAAGCCGGCTAAAGAAGAGGCTTACTTCTTCAAGATGAGCAAATATGCCGACAGACTTATCGAGCATATCAACACTCATCCCGAGTTCATTCAGCCTGTCCAGAGAAAAAACGAGATGATGAACAACTTCCTCCTCCCGGGTCTTCAGGATCTCTGCGTTTCGAGAACCTCTTTCAAGTGGGGAATTCCCGTTGACTTCGACCCCAAGCACGTAGTTTATGTTTGGCTCGACGCCCTCACCAACTATATCACAGGTATCGGCTACGATGCAGACGGAAACAGCACCGCTCAGTTCAGTGAGTTTTGGCCCGCTGACCTTCACCTCATCGGCAAGGACATCATCCGTTTCCACACAATCTACTGGCCGATATTCCTCATGGCTCTCGATATTCCGCTTCCGAAGCAGGTATTCGGTCATCCGTGGCTTCTCCAGGGCGGCGACAAAATGTCCAAGTCCAAGGGTAACGTTATCTATGCCGATGATTTGGTTGAGCTTTACGGTGTTGACGCCGCAAGATATTTCGTAATTCACGAGATGCCGTTTGAGTCGGACGGAACAATCACATGGGAGCTCATGACAGAGAGAACAAACTCCGACCTCGCAAACACACTCGGTAACCTCGTCAACAGAACTATCGCCATGACAAACAAGTACTTCGGCGGCGTTGTCGAGAACACAAATGTTAACGAAGAAGTAGACGATGACCTCAAGGCAGTTGTAACCGCAGCCCGTGAGAAAGTCACCGCTAAAATGGATAAATTAAGAGTTGCAGACGCACTCACAGAGATTTTCGCAGTTTACAAGCGTTGCAACAAGTACATTGACGAGACTATGCCTTGGGCACTCGCTAAGGACGAAGAGAAGCTTCCGAGACTCAAGACCGTTCTCTATAACCTCGTTGAGAGCATTTGCGTCGCAACAACTCTCCTGAAGCCTTTCCTCCCCGACACAGCAGACAAGATTTTTGCCCAGCTCGGCACAGAGATAAGAGAGTATGACGACCTCGAGAAGTTCGGACTTTATCCAAACGGAAACAAGGTAACGGACAAGCCGCAGATCCTCTTTGCAAGAATCGACCAGAAGGAAATGGACGAGAAAATCGAGGCTGTCATGGCTAAGTACGCACCAAAGGAAGAAGAGCCCGAGGACGACTACGAGGAGCTTCCGAAGATTGACTTTGACGACTTCACAAAGGTTGAGATGAAGGTTGTCGTAGTCAAGGAGTGCGAGAAAGTAAAGAAGGCTAAAAAGCTTCTCAAGTTCACACTTGACGACGGTCACGGCGAAAGAACAATCGTATCGGGTATCGCAAAGTGGTATCAGCCCGAGGAGCTTGTCGGCAAGCACCTCATCGCTGTAACAAACCTCAAGCCGAGAACCCTCTGCGGCATCGAGTCCAACGGCATGCTTCTTTCGGCAGAGATTGACGAGGAGAACATCAAGCTTATCATGGTTGATGAGAGCATTCCCGCAGGAGCAAGACTTTCATGATTTTCGACTCACATTCGCACTATGACGACGAGGCGTTCGATTCCGACAGAAACGAGCTTTTAAATGACATCCTCCCACGCAAAGGCGTGGAGGGCGTCATTGATATGAGCTCAAGCTTCGAGAGTATCGAAAAAGTCCTGAAGCTTACGGAAGATTATCCTAACGTCTACGGCGCAGTCGGTATCCACCCCGAAAACGCCCGTGACCTGCCCGAAAACTGGCTAAAGTATGTCGAGGAGTGCACAAAGCACGAAAAGATAGTCGCTGTCGGCGAGATAGGACTTGACTACTACTGGGAGGACGAGTGCCCACGAGAGATTCAAAAGCCCGTTTTCATCGAGCAGATTAAGCTTGCCAATAGACTTAATCTTCCGATTTCCGTGCACGACCGAGACGCTCACGGCGACACATTCGATATTCTTCGTGAGTATAAGCCGAGGGGCGTGGTGCACTGCTTTTCGGGAAGCGTCGAGATGTCAAGAGAGATAGTAAAGCTTGGAATGTACATCGGCGTCGGCGGAGTGGTCACGTTCAAAAACGCAAGACATTCTGTCGAAGTGGTAAAAGATATTCCGCTTTCAAGACTTCTTCTCGAGACGGACTGCCCCTATCTTTCCCCCGTTCCCATGCGAGGCAAGAGAAACGATTCTTCCCTCATAGCATACACGGCGGCAAAGGTAGCCGAAATCCGAGGAATTTCAATCGATGAGGTTCTTGAGGCATCGAGAAAAAATATAAAGGATTTATTCGGAATCTGAAAAAATTCGGGAGAGAAATTTTTCTCTCCCTTTTTTGTAGCCAAAAAACGGAGAGAACTCTGAGGTGACCCCTCAAAGTTAGACTTTCACGAGACGACTTCGGTTGTCTCGTTTTTCTTTATGCAGTTAAAAGATGGAGCCTATATTGAAC
>CAVDQG010000036.1:15247-20362 GCA_963611165.1 Bacteroides uniformis | reverse complement strand
AGCATATGGAGAACAAAACACACTGAAAATGCTTGAATCGGTACAGGAAAAATCAAAAATATATTGCAGAATTAACAATACAAAGACGACATTTAATGATTTCGCGGCATCTTTTTCTGGTTCTGAGACCAGTATACGAGAGTATAAAAATATGCCGTATACATGTGTTATCAATTCCGGCGGAGATATAACCAAACTGCCTCAGTATGAGGAAGGCCTTTTCCATGTTCAGGACTTATCTTCTCAACATCTTTGTGAGATAGTGTCTCCAAGCGAAGGCGAAATACTCGTTGATGTATGTGCGGCACCGGGTGGAAAGAGCTTTACATTAGCTGAAAAAATGAACAATACGGGAACAGTTTATTCTTACGACTTGTATAAAGGACGTGTGAAGCTTATTTTCAATGGTTCCAAGCGACTTGGATTAAGCAATATTCATGCGTTTGTACGAGACGCCACGAAAAGTGACACACATGGGATTGTTGCTGACAGAGTATTGTGTGATGCGCCTTGTTCCGGTTTTGGCACGATTCGCAGAAAACCGGAAATCAGATACAAATCTTTGGAGTCGGTATCTGATTTGCCTGATATTCAGTATCAAATTCTTGAAAATTCTGCTAAATTCGTAAAATCCGGCGGCTATCTGTTTTATTCAACCTGCACCTTAAATCCTAAGGAAAACGGCGAGATAGCTGACAGATTTCTTGCGAATAATGAGGATTTTTACGCTGAAGATATTGATTTTGATATTACAAGAGCTATACAAGAACCGAAAAATCAATTAACAATGATGCCATTTAACGATTGTGACGGATTTTTTGTTGCAAAATTCAGAAGGAAATAGTATGTATATAATAGACGGAAAAAAAGATATAAAATCGATGAACCTCGAAGAGCTGAGAGCTGAAATAAAAGAAGCCGGACTTCCGAAATTCAGAGCAGATCAGATATATAAGTGGGTTCATTCGTCTGTTGCGTCATTTGATGAAATGACTAATCTTTCTAAGGATTTAAGAGCAAAACTGAATGAGCTTTATGTTATTCCGGGCTGTCAGATTGAACTCAAGAGAGTATCAAATCTTGACGGTACGGTAAAATATCTGTATAAGCTTTATGACGGAGATTATATCGAAGCGGTTGTGATGAAGTATCATCACGGCAATTCTATTTGCATATCCTCTCAGGTAGGATGCAAAATGGGATGCAACTTTTGTGCAACAGGAAAAAACGGGTTCACAAGAAATCTTTTGCCGTCTGAAATGCTTTCTCAGGTTATGACTGCTCAAAAGGATATAGGAGAGAGAATCTCCAATATTGTTCTTATGGGTATGGGAGAGCCGTTAGATAATTACGACAATGTTATTAAATTTTTAGAACTGATTTCTGATGAAAACGGTCTTAACATCGGCATGCGACATATATCACTGTCTACTTGTGGTTTGGTAAACAGAATTTACGAGCTTGCAGATAAAAATTTACAGCTTACATTGTCGGTTTCTTTGCACGCACCTAACGATGAACTTCGCAATTCCATGATGCCCGTTAACCGCCGCTGGAATGTAGATGAGCTTTTGGAGGCTTGTCGGTATTATTGCCAAAAAACAAACAAGAGAATCTCTTTTGAGTATGCGATGATTAGCGGTAAAAATGACAGCGATGCTCACGCCAAGGAGCTTGCATCGAAATTAAAGGGAATCATTGCTCATGTAAACCTCATACCGGTGAACGATGTTACGGGTACGGGCTACAGAAAGAGCAATTCTGACAGGTTAAATAAATTTGTAAAAATTCTTTCAGAACGCGGTTATACCGCAACAATAAGACGAACATTGGGATCTGATATAGAAGCGTCTTGCGGACAGCTTAAAGGCAAAGCCCTTGACACCGGGAGGATTTAATGAAAATTTACGGTGAAACTAATGTCGGATTTAGAAGGAAAAATAATCAGGACACCTACAGAAACAAGCTTATAAATGATAAGTTTGGCTGGTCGCTTGTTTGTGACGGTATGGGTGGCGTAAACGGCGGAGATGTTGCGAGCAATCTTTCTGCAGAAACTGTAGAAGAGTATCTTGACAGCGAGCTTAACGAAAATCTTTCAGATGAAGAAATACTTCAACTGATAAATAACAGTTTTCAAAAAGCGAACTCAGCTGTTTGGCAAAAGGCTATTGAAACAAAAGAATATAGAGGAATGGGTACAACAGCTGTTCTTGCCGTAATCAGAGGGGATAAACTTCTGATTGGTCATATAGGTGACAGCAGAGCATATCTGTTCAGTGACGGCGATGTCAGACAAATTACAACTGATCATTCCTATGTTCAGAATCTTGTTAATCACGGTCAGCTTACTAAAGATGAAGCAAGATTTCATCCTCAAAAGAATATAATAACTAAGTCTCTCGGAGTTCATTCATCCGTAGAACCTGAGATTAATTCTTATGATTTGAAAACAGGCGATAAAATTATTATTTGCACCGATGGATTAGGGGATTATTTAACGGATAAGGTACTAAAAGAATATGTAGCAAATACTGATGATGACAAGCTGCCTGTAAAGCTTATTAACTTTGCACTTAGATGCGGCGGTGTAGATAATGTAACAGTCACAACAATAGTTATTGAAGGGTAAGGGAGTATGGAAAACTATTTAGGCAAAAGATTGGACGGCAGATATGAGATCCATCAACTTCTCGGAGTTGGCGGAATGGCTTATGTTTACCGTGCTTATGATAACCAGGAAAATCGATGGGTAGCTATCAAGATACTCAAGGAAGAGTTTTCCGGAAATGCTGAATTTTTGAAAAGATTCAGAAACGAATCTAAGGCAATAGCTGTTCTGAATCATCCTAATATCGTAAAGGTATATGATGTCAGCTTCGGCGACAGAATTCAGTATATTGTTATGGAGTATATCGACGGTATTACCCTGAAGGATTATATATCCCATAACGGAGCACTTCCTTGGAAAGAGGCTCTTCATTTTACCACACAAATTCTTAAAGCTTTACAGCATGCTCACGGTAAAGGTATTATTCACAGAGATATCAAACCTCAGAATATTATGCTGCTTCAAAACGGAGCAATTAAAGTTACTGATTTTGGTATTGCACGTTTTTCTCAAAATGAAACCGCAACTGTAACCGATAAAGCTTTGGGTTCGGTTCATTATATTGCACCTGAACAGGCAAAGGGAGAATTTACAAGCGACAAAGCAGATATCTACTCTGTAGGTGTAATCATGTATGAAATGCTGACAGGTCAGCTTCCGTTTGAAGCGGATAATGCTGTTTCTGTAGCATTAATGCAGCTTTCTGCAGAGCCTGTAAAGCCGAGATCTATTAATCCTCAAATTCCTGTCGGACTTGAGGAAATAACCATGAAAGCTATGGAGAAGAACCCTTCAAACCGCTTTAAATCTGCAGGGGATATGCTTAATGATATAGAACGATTTAAGATAAATCCATCCCTTACATTCGGTTATTCGTTCCAAGAGGATTTCGGAGCTACGAGACAGGTAAATCTTTACAATAATGTTCAGCCGACAAAAAGAAACGCAACCAGAACAGCTCCCAGCTATGAAGATAACTTCGAATATGAAGTTGAGCTTGAAAAATCAAAGCGCCATGCAAAGGGCTCAAGTATTATTAAAGGTATAGTAGCGGCTTTATTGATTGTAGTCGTTGCTGTCGGTGCATACTCTGTTTATAATCTTGTTCAAAATTCAAACACAGAGGACACAAGTTTGGTGCTTCTCCCTAATTTTGTCGGTATGAACTATGATTCCCAGATTGCAAACAATTCCGATTACAGCGATTTCAAGTTTACTGTTCAAACTCAGTATGATGAATCTAAATCTGAGGGAGAGGTAATTCGTCAGACACCTAACGGCGGCAAAAACGTTAAAAAGGGTAAAGAAGTAACCCTTGTCGTCAACAGAGCACAACAAAGTGAAAAAACTGCATTGGTTATGCCTGATTTTACTAATTATTCTCAGGCTGACACTATCAGCAATCTTTCTGACAACGGTCTCAACTATGAGATTCAAACTCAAAACGACGATAATGTTGCTTCCGGCAATGTTATTCGTACAAATCCTGCCGCAGGTTCTACGGTATATCAGGGCGACACGGTTACAATCTATGTAAGCTCCGGCCCGTCCGAAACACAGGTTAGTGTACCGTCAATTCTTTATTCATCATATGATTATGCGGTAACTCTTCTTAATGAAGCCGGACTGACTGTAGGTTCTGTTACTTATGATGACAGCAGTTCTCTTGATGCCAATACTGTTCTTTCATGTTCGCCTGATGTAGGCGCTACAGTATCAAAGGGATCATCTGTTAATCTTGTTGTAGCAAGGGGAGAGACGAGCGTTTCCCTCACGATAAGCTTGCCATCCAATGTTAACGAGGATTTGAATCTTAAGATTTATTGTGACGGAACTCTTTCAACCGATACTTATGTAAATCCTGCATACTCTTCAACTTATAGTGTTACATTTAGCGGTACCAGCGGATCACAAAATATCGTTGCAACGCTTAACGGTTCTGATTATGTTACTTGCGTAGCTAATTATGATTTAGGAAGTATAACTGATTACTATCAGTACTCATATGAGACAGAGATTATTACGCCTGAACCTGAACCAAGCAGCGAAGACTCGAATTATAGCGAAGAGGACTCTTATTACGAGGATAGCAATGGGCAATGATATTTTAACCGGAAAAATCATAAGAAGCTTAGGCGGTTTTTACAATGTGTACGCCTCCGATGATAATATATATCCGTGTAAACCGAGAGGAATATTCAGAAAAAACAAAGTCACACCTCTTGTGGGAGATACAGTAAAAATCTCCCACGTCGAGGATGAAACGGCGTCAATAGATTTTATCGAAGAAAGAAAAAATGTACTTGTTCGCCCACCTGTCGCGAATATCGACAAGCTTTTTATTGTAGTGTCTACTGTCGATCCAAGTCCTAATCTTTTAATTATAGATAAGACAATTGCGGCTGCCGAAATGAACAAAATTGAGCCGATATTGATTATCTCCAAAACAGATTTGCTTTCGATGGAAGAATTAAAAAAGACATACAGCTCAATAGGAATTAAGG
>CAVDQG010000036.1:0-15237 GCA_963611165.1 Bacteroides uniformis | reverse complement strand
AGGTTCTTGAATCTTCTCCCGATAACAATGATTGCGTTGATGAAATTAAGGCATTGCTCATGAATTCAGTATCAGCGTTCACGGGTAATTCCGGTGTCGGAAAGTCTACGATTATCAACAGAATTAATCCCGAATTGCTTCTTCAGACAGGAGAAACAAGCAAAAAGCTAGGACGAGGAAAACACACCACAAGACATGTTGAACTTTTCGAAGTCGCTGAGAATTCTTATGTGGTAGACACTCCCGGTTTTTCTACATTTGATATAGAAAAATATAATATGAAAGATCGAACTCAACTATACAAAGGTTTTCGCGAGTTTGAGCAATATGTAGGTTATTGTAAATTTACTTCATGTTCACATACTACGGAAAAAGGCTGTGCTATAATCGAAGCAGTTAATTCGGGTGAGATACCGAAATCCAGATTTGACAGTTATGTTAGTATGTACAACGAAATAAAGGACATAAAAGAATGGCAGAAATAAATAAATGTATGATAATAAGTGCTGTTCCGCTTGAGGACGGCAGTCTGTTTGAAGAATTCAATCCCAAAGACTATTTGGTAATATGTGCCGATGCCGGGTATGAAACAGCTCAAAAATATAATATTACACCGGACTATATAGTCGGAGATTTTGATTCTGCTAAAACAAAGCCGCAGCCCTCTGAGAGAGTTCATGTTTTACCTGCCGAAAAGGATGTTACAGACACGATGTATGCCGCTATGCTTGGAATTCATTTAGGTTGTCGTGAGTTCATAATTATTGGCGGTAACGGAGGAGAAAGAGCAGACCATACAATAGCAAACTATAATGTTATGCTTTTTATAGCAAACAAGGGTGGATTCGGTGTTATGGTCGACAATAATTCTCAAACATTTCTGTTGAAAGGAAGAAAGTTGACCTTAACAGAAATGAAAGGCAGAACAGTTTCTGTTTTTCCTTTTGGAACCAACACCTGTACTCTTACATATACGGGTCTTAAGTACCCGCTTAACAGAGAAGATTTAAAGGTTGGCGACACTCTTATGGGTGTAAGTAATGAAATTACAGAAGACAAAGCAGAAATAATGGTTAATAACGGCTGTGCTCTTGTCATAGTGTTAAATTGATTAGTTGGTGAGTTATGTTCAGTAAAGAGGTAGAAAAAGTACTGTTAAAGGTTCAGAAGCCCGGCAGATATGTTGGCGGCGAGCTGAATTCTGTTATCAAGGATAAAAAAGATATAGACGTTCGTTTTGCTTTTTGCTTTCCTGATACTTATGAAATCGGAATGTCTCATCTTGGAATAAAGATTCTTTACAGTCAATTTAACGAGAGAGATTATATTTGGTGTGAAAGAGTTTTTGCTCCATGGATTGATATGGAAGAGCAAATGCTTATTAACAATATTCCGTTGTATGCCCTTGAAAGCGGAGATCCTTTAACAGATTTTGATTTTATCGGTTTTACACTTCAGTATGAAATGAGTTTTACAAATGTACTCAACATGTTGAAGCTTGCCGGTATACCTCTTTTGAGTAAGGACAGACACGAACTAAACAATATTGTGGTAGGCGGCGGTCCTTGTGTATGCAATCCTGAGCCAATAGCTGATTTCTTTGACATCTTTTTCCTCGGAGACGGAGAAGATGTGGATCTTGAAGTAATGGATCTTTACAGAGAATGTAAGAAGAACAACACTTCAAAAATCGAGTTTTTGGAAAAGGCGGCGCAAATTGAGGGCGTCTATGTTCCTGCTTTTTACGATGTTGCATATAATGAGGACGGCACGGTAAAATCATACACACCAACTCACGGGGCACCACAGAAAGTTGTTAAAAGAAACTGTATGGATCTTGACCACACATATTACCCCGATAAGTTTGTCGTGCCTTTTTTGGAGGTCGTCCATGACAGAATATCTGTTGAGGTTTTGCGAGGTTGTATTCGCGGTTGCAGATTTTGTCAGGCAGGATTCATTTACAGACCTTATCGTGAAAAGAGCATTGAGACAATAAATGACCAATGCCGCTGTTTATGCGAGTCAACAGGATATGATGAAATTTCGCTTGCATCGCTAAGTACCAGTGACCACAGCAAACTAAACGAACTTCTTGATTTGCTGCATACATGGACAATTGATGCAAAGGTTAGCACATCTCTTCCGTCACTCAGAGTCGACGGATTTTCCAAAGAACTCACAGATAAAATAGCTTCCATAAGAAAAAGTGGTTTGACATTTGCTCCTGAAGCAGGTTCCCAGAGAATGCGAGATGTTATAAACAAAAATGTTACCGAAGAAGAACTGATGAAAACGGTAAATATTGCTTTTTCTAACGGATGGAGCAAGGTTAAGTTATATTTTATGATAGGACTTCCTACTGAAACGGTCGAGGATGTCGAGGAGATTACACATCTCGGTCAAAAAGTTGTGGATGCATATTACGCAAACCCTGACAAACCTAAAGGCGGAAAAGGCGTCTCTGTTACGGTAAGTGCGGCGGCTTTTGTTCCTAAGCCATTTACTCCGTTCCAGTGGTTCGGTCAAGATACAATTGAAAGCTTCGAACACAAACAGAAACGCATGAAGGATGCAAATCGTTCAAAAAAGCTTGAAGTGAACTACCATGGAGCAGAGACAAGTTTCTTAGAGGCTGTTTTCGCCAGGGGCGACAGAAAGCTCAATAAGGTAATGCTTGAAGCATCTAATCGCGGATTCAGATTTGACGGTTGGTCGGATTGCTTTTCTTTTGAAGGTTGGATGAAGATTTTCGAGGATTTGGGAATTGATCCTGCTTTTTACGCTAACAGAACAAGAAGCTTTGACGAAGTTTTTCCATGGGATCATCTCGATTATAAAATCAGTAAAGAATTTTTGATTTCCGAATGCAAGAAGGCATACGAATCTTCAACGACTCCAAATTGTCGTTTGAAATGTTCAAATTGCGGAGCAAATTATTTCAAAGGAGGTATATGCTTTGAGAAACATAAGAATATGGTTCAAAAAGACTGATACTGCAAAGTATATATCTCATCTTGATTTAAGCAGATGTATGACCAGAGCCATACATAAAGCAAAACTTCCTTTTTGGTATACGCAAGGATTTAACCCGCATGTGTTCTTGACTATCACAATGCCTATTTCTTTGGGATACACGGGCTTAAGGGAGTCTATGGATGTTAAATTAACAGATGATAATTATCCGTTTGAGGATATCATAACCAAGCTTAATCAGGGACTTCCCAAAGATGTTCAGGTTTTTGAAGTAACTGATGTTGTTATGAAACCAGGCGATGTAAATTACTCTGAGTACATTATAAGTATAGACTGCGATGACAGCGAAACTATGAAAAGTGAATTCGAAGAATTGCTTTCATCCGATACTCTTATAACCGAAAAGAAAACAAAAAAAGGAGTTAAAGAAATAGATATTAAACCTGAGTTTCAAAATGTAAGCTTTGATTGTTCGGAAAGAAATAAACTGAAAATCAAAATGATTCTTTTGAGCAGTAACGCAGGTTCCATTAACCCTAAGCTTTTATTTGATATATACAGCGACAAGTATTGCCGTGAAATATATCCTGAAGTTACAAGAATTAATTGTTACAATAAAAACATGGAAGAATTTGTTTGAAATTGCTTGCATTATTTATTTTTTTGTGATATTATCTTAGAGCATTTGAAATCCGTCAGCTCCTCAAATACTGCTGATGGGATTCATAGTTCGACAATGTCGGAATATTGAAACTGACAGTCCTCTGCACTCGCAAGAATGTCAAGAAAATTTGGAGGAAGAATCAAATGGACGCATTAAAACTTATTGCACAGGATTCTGTTAAGGCAGAAATCCCACAGTTCAACATCGGTGATACAATTCGTATCGGTGTTAACATCCGCGAGGGTGACAAGGAAAGAATTCAGTACTTCGAGGGAACAGTTATTGCTCGCAAGGGTTCCGGAGTTGCTGAGACATTCACAGTTCGCCGTGTTTCTTACGGTGTTGGTGTTGAGAGAGTTTTCCCAATTCACTCACCTAACGTTAAGGATGTAACAATCATACGTAGAGGTAAAGTCCGCAGAGCTAAGCTTTATTATCTCCGTAACAGAGTTGGTAAGGCAGCAAAGGTTAAAGAGCAGATTAAATAATTTGATTTTTGGCTAAAGGGACATTCTTTGTCCCTTTTTTGCTATTCAAAAGTTTTAAAAATATGGAAAACGAAAAAAACATTTCAAAAGATATATTCGAATGGATTGAAGAGTTAGCGATTGCCATCATGCTGATAGTTGTCTTGTTCTCTTTTTTGTTCAGAGTGATAACAGTCAGCGGGGAATCAATGTTTGATAATTATTACGACGGTGACAGACTTATTGTCACAACTCTCACCGGTGAAATAGAGCAGGGGGATGTTGTGGTAATTATTGATGCCCTCGAGAAGCCGATAATCAAGCGTGTTATTGCGACGGAAGGACAGACGGTTGATATAGATAATTCAACGGGAACGGTCTATGTTGACGGTGAAGAATTAGACAACACACAATTTGATGTAGAAAACGGAATAACATATACCAGTGATCAGGACGCTTCCAGATTTCCGTTAACTGTTCCTGAAGGTTGTGTTTTTGTTTTAGGCGATAACAGAGTGGTTTCTCTTGACAGTCGATACGCAGAGGTCGGTACAATTCCGACAGAGAAAATACTTGGAAAATCCGTGGTTCGAATATATCCTTTTTCGAGAATCGGAACAACTAATTGATAAGGAAATATAAAATATGAGTGAAGCTCAATACATACAGTGGTTTCCCGGTCATATGACCAGAACCAGGCGTCAGATAGAAAAAAGTCTGAAGCAGGTGGATATTGTTGCGGAAATAATTGATGCAAGAATACCGGTCAGCAGCAGAAACCCTGTATTAAAATCTATCATCAACAATAAACCTAAGATTGTTTTGATGAATAAGTGTGATATTGCAGATAAGCGTTGCACCAACGAATGGATAGCTTATTTCAAGAGTAAAAATGTCACAGCTCTTCCCGTTGACTGTAAAAGCGGAAAGGGATTGAAAGCAATACTTCCCGCATGTAAAGA
Source organism: Bacteroides uniformis (assembly GCA_963611165.1). GTDB lineage: Bacteria > Bacillota > Clostridia > Oscillospirales > Acutalibacteraceae > SIG603. Next base: position 10,168 of record CAVDQG010000036.1, on the reverse strand, counting down.
GGTTTTATCCGAACAAATTGCCGCTTGGAACAGAAAAGGAATGGTCGGCAGACCTATCAGAATTATGATTGTCGGAATACCTAATGTAGGTAAATCGTCTTTGATTAACAGAATGTGTTTGAGCGGAAAAAACGGAAAGGCTGAAGTTCAGGACAGACCCGGAGTTACAAGAGAAAACCGATGGTTTACTATCGGAAAAGGATTCGAACTTCTTGATACCCCCGGCGTATTGTGGCCAAAGTTTGATGATAAAACCGTTGGTGAACACCTCGCCTTTACAGGTGCTGTTAAGGATGAAGTCGTTGATGTTGAAGCGTTGGCGTCAAGATTACTTGAAACCATTGCAAAACTTTATCCTGACGCTATAAATACCCGCTACAAAACCAATATTGAAAATATAACCGATACAGATGGGTATGAGATATTGAAAGCTATAGGCAAAAAACGCGGAATGCTTATTTCGGGCGGCGAGATCAACACAGAGAGAGCGGCGATAACCGTTCTTGATGAATTCAGATCCGCTAAGCTCGGATATATAACACTAGAACAATTGTAATGGTATTTATATGACATACGAATACGAGAATTCAGCATTAGAAAAAGGCTTTGAATATGTATGCGGAATCGATGAAGCGGGCAGAGGTCCTTTGGCAGGACCTGTTTATGCGGCGGCAGTAATACTTCCGAACGGAATTGTTATTGACGGATTGAATGATTCCAAAAAGTTATCCGAGAAAAAAAGAGAGAAGCTGTTCGATGTAATAATCGAAAACGCAGTAGCTTATGGAATCGGTTCGGCTTCCGAGAAAGAAATCGACGATATTAATATTCTACAGGCAACTTTTCTTGCTATGAGAAGAGCGGTCGAGAATATGCAAATTTCCCCAAATTATGCGTTTGTTGACGGTAATCGTGATCCTATGCTTGACATTCCTACTGAGACTGTGGTAAAAGGAGATGCGAAGGTTCCGTCTATAGCGGCAGCGTCAATACTTGCCAAAGTGTCTCGAGACAGGGTGATGTATGAAATGGATGAGAAATATCCGCAGTACAGCTTTGCCAAGCATAAAGGATACGGCACGAAGGTGCATGTGGATGCTTTGAAAAAATACGGACCATGCGATATACACAGAAGGACTTTTCTCAGGAAAATTCTTGGCGAGGATAACAAAAATGCCTGACAATTCAACAGGTAAATTAGCTGAGGATTTTACATCGGATTATCTCTTAGAACACGGTTATGAAATAGTTGCAAGAAATTATCATAGCAGATTTGGCGAAATTGATATTATAGCAAAAGATAAAGATTTCATAGTTTTTGTAGAAGTAAAAGCGAGAAAGAAAAACGGACTCACAAATCCTTTTGAAGCTGTCACAAAATCCAAACAAGTTAAAATCATAAAAACAGCACAGTTGTTTTTATTAAAAAACAATTTTGATTTGCAACCGCGATTTGATGTTGCCGCAGTTCATACAATAGGGCAACAAATTGAATCTATCGACTATATCAGGTCTGCCTTTGGGCTTAACTGAAACTTAATAAGCATTTATTACCAGGAGGTATCAGCCATGTTATACAAAAGCACAAGAAATGACAAACTTAAAGTAACGGCTTCTCAGGCTATCTCTCAAGGAATTTCCGAAGAGGGCGGCCTTTTCGTGCCTGATGTGATTCCGTCAATCAAAGATGATTTGTCTCGTTTGGCCGAGATGGATTATTACGGAAGAGCGAAAGAGATATTGAAGCTCTATCTCTCTGATTTTACAGAGGAAGAGATTGCTTATTGCGTTGATAACGCATATGCACCTGAAAAGTTTGAGAATTCAGAGCCGATTAAGATGGTTAAAATTTGCGATGGTGAAAAGAATATCTATTCTTTAGAGCTGTGGCACGGCCCGACTTGTGCATTTAAAGATATGGCACTCCAGATTCTTCCGTATCTTTTAACAACATCTTTAAAGAAGAATTATGACGGTAAAACAGCAGTCATTCTTGTTGCGACCTCCGGTGACACAGGAAAAGCTGCTTTGGAAGGATTTAAAGATGTCGAAAACACAAAGATAATGGTTTTCTATCCTGATAACGGCGTAAGTGCTATGCAGTTAAGACAGATGGTTACTCAGGAAGGAAATAATGTTTGTGTTTGTGCCGTTAAGGGTAATTTTGATGATTGCCAGACTCAGGTAAAGAAAATATTCACAAATAAAGAGATAAAGCAGAGGCTTGCTGACAATTCCATGATGTTTTCCAGTGCAAATTCGATTAACTGGGGAAGACTTTTGCCGCAGGTTATCTATTATGTTTCTTCTTATCTGGATCTCTATAAGAATGGAGAAATTGACTCCCTGTCTTCTCCGGTAAATGTAGTCGTTCCAACCGGTAATTTTGGTAATATACTTGCGGCATATTATGCTAAGAGAATGGGAATAAATATCTCAAAGTTTATTTGTGCTTCAAACTCTAACAATGTTCTTACCGATTTCATTAAGACCGGAAAGTATGATGTCAACAGATCTTTCTACACAACAATCTCTCCTTCAATGGATATTCTCGTTTCTTCTAACCTTGAGAGACTTCTTTATCATTTGAGTGGTGAGAATTCGGATCTTGTTAACGATTTGATGAGGTCTTTGGCAAGCGATGGAGTCTATACTGTTCCGGAGAATTTAAAGAACGAAATTCAGAGCTTGTTCGCTGCAGGTTGCTGTGACGATGAGCAGACAAAACAGACAATAGACACTTATTATTCTAAGTTCAACTATTTGATGGACACTCATACTGCTGTCGCTTTTAAGGCTTATAACGATTATTTTGAAGCCACAAAGGACGAAACACCTGTTATTATAGCTTCTACCGCAAGCGCATATAAATTCTCACCGAGTGTACTTGATGCTCTTGGACATGATGTGCCTGAAGATGATTATGCCTGTGTAGAGGCACTTTCCGAGGGAACAGGAACAGAAGCTCCGTTGCCGCTTATGAATCTAAAGAACAAAGAGGTTAGATTTGATAACAGCTGTGACAAAGACACCATAAAAGACTTTGTGCTCACAAAGCTTGGTCTGAACTGATTTTATGGCAATTTACGCAATCGCAGATTTACATCTTTCGCTTGGCACAAATAAGCCTATGGATGTTTTTAAGGGCTGGCAAAACTACGTCAGTCGACTGGAAAACAACTGGAGACGCTTAGTTAAAGAAGAGGATACTGTAGTAATCGCGGGAGACATTTCTTGGGCTATGAAACTTGAAGAAACCGAAAGTGATTTCAGATTTATTCATTCATTGCCCGGAAAGAAATTGTTTTTAAAAGGCAACCATGATTACTGGTGGTCTACAAAAGCGAAAATTAATTCTTATCTCGATAAGATGGGATTTGACGATATTTCGATTATTTTTAATTCTTCGTCACAAGTCGGAACTTTTGGAATTTGCGGTACAAGAGGTTGGATGTATAATTCTGAAAGCGAAGAGGACAAAAAAATCGTCAATCGAGAAGTCGGAAGACTTAAAGCTTCTATTGAGGACTGCCTTAAAAAGAACCTTAAACCAATCGTTTTTCTTCATTATCCACCTGTATATGATGTTTATTCATGTCAGGAAATCCTTGGCGTGCTGAAAGAATACAACATCGACGAATGTTATTTCGGACATATTCACGGAACACAGGCTGCAAAAAAAGCGATTACAGGAGAATATGAATCGATTGAGATGAATCTTATATCATGTGATTACCTCGATTTTTGTCCTTTACTGATTAAAAAAGAATAAATTGTAAATTTTGCGATAATATTGAAAAAAATATAATTTTTAGTGGAAAAGTTGTTTCTGCTGTGTTATAATACTAACTGCTGTTGATACAGCGTAATGAGACGTGTATTTCATGTAAATACATATTGAAAGGAAAAGTAGAAAATGAATCTTAAATCAACAACTAAAGTAGACACAAATAAATACGAACTTGAGATTGAAGTACCTGCAGATGATTTTAACGCTGCTGTCAATGCTGCATATCGCAAGGAAGTAAAAAACATAAATGTTCCCGGTTTTAGAAAGGGAAAGGCACCTAAGGCTGTTTGCGAGAAGATGTACGGCGAAGGAATTTTCTTTGAGACAGCTGTTGATAACCTCTACAGACCTGCTGTAATCGCAGCTATCGATGCTAGTGAGCTCGATGTTGTTGCTGTCACAGATATGGATGTCGTTGAGACAAGCAAAGAGAACGGTTTCATCTTCAAGCAGACTGTTATTGTTAAGCCTGAGGTCAGCATCGATGGTTACAAGGGAATCGAGGTAACTAAGCATGTTGCTCCTGTTACAGATGAAGATGTAGACAACGAGATCAAGAAGGTTCAGGACAGAAATTCCAGAATGGTAAATGTTGAGGATCGTGCAGCTTATACCGGCGATACAGCTGTTATTGATTTCGAGGGATTTGTTGACGGAGTTGCATTTGAGGGCGGCAAGGCTGAGAACTATGAGCTTTCACTTGGCGCAGGTCAGTTCATTCCTGGATTTGAGGATCAGATTGTAGGCCACGAGATTGGCGAAGAGTTTGATATCAATGTAACATTCCCAGAGGATTATCAGGCTGAGGAGCTTAAGGGCAAAGAGGCTGTATTTAAGATTAAGCTTCACGAGCTCAAGGCTAAGGAGCTTCCTGAGATCGATGATGAGTTTGTTAAGGATGTATCTGATTTCGATACACTTGATGAGTATAAGGCAAGCGTAAAGGCTGATCTTGAGAAGAACAGAGAAGATGCAGCTAAAGCTGAGGTTGATAACCAGATTATCAATACTCTTATCGAGAAGCTTGAGGCTGAAATCCCTGAGCAGATGTATGAGAACGAGATTGATGAGAGCGTCAACAACTTTGCTTATCGTCTTCAGTCCCAGGGCCTTGACATTCAGACATATCTCAAGTATACAGGACTCACTCCTGAGACAATTCGTGAGCAGTTCAAGGATCAGGCTGAGAGAAATGTTAAGGTTAGACTTGCGCTTGAGAAGATTGTTGCTCTTGAGGGAATTGAAGCTTCCGATGAGGATGTTGAGAATGAGTACAACAAGCTCGCAGAGACTTATGAGATGAAAGTTGAAGAAGTTAAGAGCGTTGTTGATGCAAAGCAGCTCAAGGCTGATATTACAAATGAAAAGGCAGTAACATTTGTCAGAGACAATGCTGTTATCAAGACAGAAGAATAATTTATTGATATAAAACTTTTAGACAGATGCCAATTGCAAACTAATGCGATTGGCTATGTCTTTATCACAAGCAATTTGATTGCGGAAGGAGTTATCTATGAGTTTAGTACCATATGTTGTTGAACAAACGAGCAGAGGAGAAAGATCTTACGATATTTTCTCGAGACTTTTAAATGACAGAATTATTATGCTTAATGAGGAGGTTAATAACTCTTCGGCGAGCGTTGTATGTGCACAGCTTCTTTATCTTGAGGGTCAGGATCCTGAAAAGGACATTTGCCTTTACATTAACAGCCCGGGAGGAGTTATCACTGCAGGCATGGCTATTTATGATACAATGCAGTATATTAAATGTGATGTTTCCACTATTTGCATGGGAATGGCAGCAAGTATGGGAGCTTTTCTTCTTGCTGCAGGAGCAAAGGGAAAGAGAATAGCTCTTCCTAACAGTGAAATCATGATTCATCAGCCAAGTGGCGGAGCACAGGGTCAGGCTACTGATATCCAGATTCAGGCAGAGCATATCTTAGCTATAAAGAAGAGATTAAATAATATTCTTTCTGAGAAAACAGGTCAGTCCTATGAGACTATTGCACGCGATACAGAGCGTGATAATTGGATGACAGCTCAGGAAGCACTTGATTACGGTTTGATTGATAAAATAATCGAAAAACGCTGATTTTAAAGGAAAGCTTTTAATGGATGAAGAAATTTATTGCTCTTTTTGTGGCAGACCACAAGATAGAGTCAGAAAATTAATTGCCGGAACTCAGCCGGGAACGTACATTTGCGATACATGCGTCAATATATGTCTTGGCATACTTGAGGAAGAAGATTCGGTAACTCCTGAGGTTAAAACTTCTCAGAACTCTAAAGAAAAGTTCAAAACTTTACTTAAGCCGCATCAGATCAAAGAGAAACTTGATGAGTATGTAATCGGACAAGACGAAGCAAAAATTGCTCTGTCGGTTGCAGTTTACAATCATTATAAAAGAGTTGCTTTTGGTAAAGATGATGTTGAGCTAGGAAAAAGTAATGTTCTTCTTTTGGGTCCAACCGGTGTTGGCAAAACATATCTTGCTCAAACGTTGGCAAGGATTCTTGACGTTCCGTTTGCAATTGCAGATGCTACGACACTTACTGAAGCCGGCTATGTTGGAGATGACGTTGAAAACATACTGCTCAGATTAATTCAAGCAGCTGATTTTGATATTGACAAGGCTGAACGAGGAATTATCTATGTCGATGAAATTGACAAGATAACAAGAAAATCCGAAAGCACATCAATTACACGTGATGTTAGCGGAGAGGGCGTTCAGCAGGCTTTGCTTAAAATCCTTGAGGGTACTACGGCTTCTGTGCCGGCTAAGGGCGGAAGAAAGCATCCGATGGGAGAGAATATTCTTATTGACACATCGAATATTCTTTTTATCTGCGGTGGAGCTTTCGACGGAATTGGCAAAATCATTGAGAAAAGATCTGCATCAACTGTTTTGGGATTCACAGGTTCGGTAGTAAGCAAAACGGAAGATAAGACAAACATAATGAGAGATGTTACACCACATGACTTAGTTAAGTTTGGTCTTATCCCTGAGCTTGTTGGCAGACTTCCTGTTATAACTACTCTGAACGAGCTTGATACAGATGCATTAGTGAAGATACTTACTGAACCTAAGAACTCTCTTACGGCGCAGTATAAAAAGCTTCTTAAACTTGACGGAGTCACATTAGAATTTACTGATGACGCTCTTAAAGCGATTGCACAAAAAGCACTTGATCGAAAGACCGGTGCAAGAGGACTTCGCTCAATAGTCGAAAATATTCTAACACCTCTCATGTACAATATTCCTTCTGATTCATCAATAGAAAAGGTAACAATTACTGAGGATGTTGTGAATTTGGGTACTGAACCCGAGCTTGTCAAAGATCCAAACAGAGCACCTGTAAAGATTCAAATCTCGACAAACCCAAAAAGAAAAGCAAGAAAAAACACTACCGCCTAAAATAAAATAAAGACTGTGCACATTTAGTTACACAGTCTTTTTGTGTTATCTTTTAGAAAGACTATACTATAGAATTAAATTATGCCAGAAAATAATTATGAATTGAATTTACCCGTCCTTGCACTGAGAGGACTTGTTGTATTTCCTGATATGGCAATACAATTTGATGTTGCTCGAAGAAAGTCGGTCAATGCTATCCGAAGAGCTTTAGAGAGTAATCGAATGATCTTTCTGCTTACGCAAAGAAACTTAGACACAGAAGATCCCAGTAGCGATACTTTATACGAAGTCGGTACGGTAGCAAGAATACGCCAAATAATCAGCGATTCTGAAGATTCTATAAAGGTTCAGGTGACGGGGCTTTATCGTGCAAAGGTGATAAGCTTTACACAGTTCAACCCCTTTATAGTTGCGAATGTGAACCCTTGCAAAGAGGTCGACTATAAGCCAACTGCAAAGGATAATGCCTTTATTAGAAACACGATTTCTTTGTTTAGCGAATATGCTAACTCTTTTAAAGGAAATGCACCGGACTTTACAGCTAATTTTGAAAATGCCGGTTGTGGTGCAATTGCTGATTTTATCGCTTCCAATTCAAACCTAACTTTCGCAACAAAACAGGAGATTCTCGAGGAAATTCATCCTTTCAAAAGAATTGAGATGCTTTATAAATTCATTGAGGATGAGCTTGCTGTACTGAAAATCGAATCAGAGATTATGCGCAAAGCACAAGAAAATATTGATGAAAATCAACGAGAATACGTGTTAAGAGAGCAAATGAAAGTCATTGCTTCTGAGTTGGGCGAGGATGATTCTCCCGAAGAAGAGGCTGATGAACTCAGAACTTCAATTGAGATCAGAATTATTCCTGAGGAAGTTAAGGCTAAGCTTTTGAAAGAGTGTGACAAGCTGCAAAAAATGCCTTACGGTTCTCATGAGGCAAGTGTCATTCGCTTATACATAGATACTTGTCTCGAGCTTCCGTGGGATAAAAAATCTGTAGAAACAATTGACTTAAATAAAGCAAGAAAAATTCTCGATCGAGATCACTACGGCTTGAAAAAAGTCAAAGAGACTATTATCGAAAATCTTGCCGTAAAAAAGTTATCGGGAAAAAATCCGCCTCATATAATTTGTCTTGTCGGACCTCCGGGTGTCGGTAAAACCTCTATCGGAAGATCCATAGCAGAAGCAACAGGCAGAAAATACACACGAGTTTCTTTGGGTGGTATTCAGGACGAAGCTGACATTATGGGTCATCGTAGGACTTATGTTGGTTCTATGCCCGGCAGAATCATTAATGCTGTTAAGCAAGCGGGTGTCAATAACCCGTTGATACTCCTTGACGAAATAGATAAACTTGGTCAAAGCTTCCGCGGAGACCCGTCTTCCGCTTTACTCGAAATTTTGGATCCCGAACAGAATAAAGCATTCTATGACCATTACATCGATTTGCCGTTTGATTTGTCTGATGTCCTTTTCATAACGACTGCTAACGATGCATCTCAAATACCGGGTCCGCTTTTCGACAGAATGGAAGTAATTGAGCTTGGAAGTTATACTCATGATGAGAAATTCCATATAGCTAGGGATCACTTAATTCCAAAGCAGCTTGAGCTTAACGGAATCAAAAAGAGTCAGTTAAGAATTAATCCTACCGCATTAGATAAAATAATTGATGAATATACTAAAGAGGCAGGAGTTCGAAATCTTGAAAGAACCATTTCTACAATATGCAGAAAAACAGCTATAAAGATTCTTGATTCTGACGAATTTACAAAAGAAACTGTTACCGTAAAGAATCTTGCTGATATTCTTGGCCCTGCAAAGTTCTTAGGACACGATAATGTCTCTACGGACGAAATAGGCTTGGTTAACGGTCTTGCGTGGACAAGCGTTGGCGGAGAGCTTCTTCCCATTGAAGTCGCGGTTATGCCGGGTACAGGTAAAATTCAGCTGACCGGTTCATTAGGCGATGTTATGAAGGAATCAGCAAGTGCCGCTATAACCTGTGTAAGAACTATGGCGGATAAATATGATATCGATTCATCGTTCTACTCCAAGTATGATATTCATATTCATGCACCTGAGGGTGCTATTCCTAAAGACGGACCTTCAGCAGGTGTAGCAATGGCAACAGCTGTATTTTCTGCATTAAAGGGAAGACCTATAAGACACGATGTCGCTATGACAGGTGAAATCACTTTACAGGGTCGAGTACTTGCGATTGGCGGACTTAAAGAGAAGTCAATGGCTGCTTATAAGAATGGAATAAAAACTGTTCTTATACCGCAAGATAATGTTCCGGATTTAAGCGAAATTGACAAGGTAGTTTTGGATAATGTAAAGTTCATACCCATGTCAAAGGTTAATACAGCGTGGGAAAATGCTGTTTTGTGAGGTAATATGAATTTTAATAAAGCTGATTTTGAGTTTTCGGCAGGCGAAATTAAGCAAATGCCAAAATCTGATATGCCTGAGATAGTTTTTTCAGGCAAGTCAAATGTCGGAAAATCATCATTAATCAATAAATTATTGAATAGAAAGTCCTTGGCAAGAGTCAGTTCAAGCCCGGGAAAAACCGCAACGATTAATTCCTACAGAGTTGATACTGCCAGATTTATTGATCTTCCCGGTTATGGATACGCAAAGGTTTCACACAACGAAAAGATGAAATGGGCAAAGCTTATAGAATCTTATTTTAATTCAGGCAGACAAATAGAGCTTATTGTTCAAATAATTGACATTAGACACGAGCCGTCTGCACAGGATTTTGATATGATTAATTATCTTATTGAAAGGGATCTTCCTTTCATGTGTGCGTTAACTAAAATTGACAAGTTAAACAAAACAGAGACAGAAAAACAGCTTGCTTATTTTGATAATCTCTTAACACCAAACGAAATTCCTTTTATTGGAGTGTCATCTGTAAAAGGGACAGGAATTGATGAATTGAAAG
>CAVDQG010000035.1:0-20428 GCA_963611165.1 Bacteroides uniformis | reverse complement strand
AAATGCAAAAATCTATGTTAAAGTATTGACAAATCTTTCAATACTATATAAAATTAATAAGTAAATTTATATGCTGTTGCATTTAATTTAAAAAAGGAAAGAAAGTTAGAAAGGAAGTCCCGGGTATGGAAAAAATCAAGATGACCACCCCTCTCGTTGAGATGGATGGCGACGAAATGACACGAGTTGTTTGGAAGAAGATCAAAGACATTCTTATTCTTCCCTATGTTGATCTCAAAACCGAGTATTATGACTTGGGCCTCGAGTACAGAGAGAAGACCAAGGATCAGGTTACCGTTGATTCCGCTCTTGCAACAAAAAAGTATGGTGTTGCCGTTAAATGCGCAACTATCACGCCTAACGCAGACAGAGTCAAGGAATACGGTCTCACTGAAATGTGGAAATCCCCAAACGGCACTATACGCGCTATTTTAGACGGTACTGTTTTCAGAGTTCCGATTCTCGTTAAAGGCATCACCCCCTATATTCCGACTTGGACAAAGCCAATCACCATTGCAAGACATGCTTACGGTGATGTCTATAAGGGAGTGGAAGCTACTGTCCCCGCTAACGCAAAGGCAGAGCTTGTAGTCACTGACGAAAACGGAAATGAAACACGAACTCTCATCCACAACTTCGAAACACCCGGTATTATTCAGGGACTTCACAACATTGACAAATCCATCGAGAATTTTGCAAGAACATGCTTTAACTATGCTCTTGACGCTAAAAAGGATTTGTGGTTTTCCTCAAAAGACACCATTTCCAAAAAATACGATCACCGCTTCAAGGATATTTTCAACGAAGTATTCGAAAAGGATTACAAGGAAAAGTTTGAAGAAGCCGGCATTGAGTATTTCTATACTCTTATAGATGATGCAGTCGCAAGAGTAATCAGAAGCGAAGGCGGTTACATTTGGGCTTGCAAGAACTATGACGGTGACGTTATGAGTGACATGGTTGCAACCGCATACGGAAGCTTGGCTATGATGACATCCGCACTCGTATCCCCTGACGGAGTATACGAATACGAAGCAGCACACGGTACAGTTCAGAGACACTACTATAAGTATCTCAAGGGCGAAACCACCTCAACTAACTCCGTTGCTACTATCTTTGCATGGAGCGGTGCCCTCAGAAAAAGAGGCGAGCTTGATAACATCCCGGAATTGGTCTCATTTGCCGATAATCTTGAAAAGGCAACAATTGACACCATTGAAGGCGGAACAATGACAGGCGACTTATATGCGATGTCAAATCTTGAAAACAAGAAAAAGGTCGATACCGAAGGATTCCTTGTAGCAATCGGTGAAACCTTAAAGTCTTTACAGGCTTAATTATTATCTCAGGAGTTAAATAATGATTGCTAAGAATAACATTTCTATGTCAGTTATAAGAAGGTTGCCAAGATATTACAGATATTTGAGCGAGCTTGAAAAAAAGGGAATTGTCAGAATTTCCTCAAAAGAACTTTCAGAAAAAATGGGCTTCACAGCTTCGCAAATTCGCCAAGACTTCAACTGCTTCGGCGGTTTTGGTCAGCAGGGTTACGGCTATGCCGTTTCAAATTTAAAGGAAACAATCGGAAATATTTTGGGTGTGCAAAATCAAAGAAAGTGTATCCTTATAGGCGCAGGTAACCTCGGAAGAGCGTTGCTCTCAATTAACTATAAGCACATGGGATTTGATTTGTGCGGTGTTTTTGATATTTCACCTAAGGTTATAGGCTCTGAAGTCAGAGGTTATACCGTTTCGGATGTCAAGGATCTCCCCGAGTTTTGCGCAGAACACAAACCGACAATGGCTATCATATGTATTCCCAATGTTTCTGTTGAAGAAGCCTGCGACAATCTTTGCGAATTAGGTATCAAAGCATTTTGGAATTTCACCCATTGCGACTTATCTCTTAAATATGACGATGTTATTATCGAAAATGTTCATCTCAACGACAGCTTAATGACTTTAAGCTATATGTTGTCTGAATAAACCACTACACTAACAACAGCAAAATACCCTCACTTAAAACGTGAGGGTATTTTTTCATTTTACGCAAAAATGTCCCCCACTCAAAGTGAGGGACATTCGCCAAATTGTTTACAAATCAGTTCTGAGCTGCTCTTGCCTCTTCGAGAGCAATTGCAAGCTGATCCGGGCATGATGTCGGCTTAAATCCGCACTTAATGCCCTTGCATCTCTTAACATATTCGTCAACAGTCATACCCTTTGCAAGAGCACAAACGCCCTGAGTGTTACCATGGCATCCGCCGACAATCTTACAATCCTTAATGACATCTCCGTCAAGTTCAACATGAATTTCTTTTGAGCAAACGCCCTTTGTTTTATAAACGTACATAACAAATTCCTTTCTGTTCTTTGGTTTTTAAATCTGATACACAACTAAACAACTAAGACTGCCTCAAGTGCTAAAACCGAGGAAATCTGTACTTTAGATTATAACAAATTACTCTTTAAAGTCAATCAAATATCTTTGCCATATGCAATTTTCTTTCTCGCAAGAAAATATAACACAAGCGAACCTGCAAGCAGAAATGCAAAAATAACAAAATAGCTGATTAAACTCAATTCGTATAAACCCGTAAATTCTCCGATGTGCAAAATAACAAACGGCAAACACACATATCCGCAAGAGGTCACAGACAAGAAAACTTTTCGTTTACTTCTGTTCAGCATATACGATAAATGAGTACTTAGGAAAACAAGTCCCGGAATAAGCAGAACAAATTCAATTATCTTTTCAAATGTAAATGCTCCGTGCAATCCCATAAAGCTACAGCCTATAATAGAAATGATACCTGAGCAAAGAGCCGCAACAGCAGTACAGCCGAGTGAAAAAATGAATACGGCAAAAATCTTAGCATCGTAAATTTTAATCGGCTCGGAAGTTGTAAGCATCAATAAAGACATGGTGTTATTTTCTCTTTCGGAAACAAAGCATGCCGCAGATGCAATAAACGATACCAGTATCGACAAAAACGATAATATAAACGGTGAAACTGTGGTCACAAAAATATAGTACAATATTTGATTGTCTGTAGAAAAGCCTTCCGTGCTGAAATCTATGGCGGCTAGCTGTCCTGTTGTGTCTTTATAAAGGAAAGCCGCCAACATATAGAATAGCGGAACAATTACGCTTAAAACAGCTATTATAAACGCTATTACCGCAGTGCAAACCCGTTGGTGAAAAATATATTTTATATTCAGAGATATCAAATCCGTCATCTTTGTTTTTTCATCTCTCATGTATCGTTTTCCACCACCTTGCAATAATAATCAAACACATCTTTAAGCGAAACCTTTTTTAGATATGCCTTAGTTATACGGTTATCACGAATTGCTACTTCTTTAATTATATCGGATATATTATTTACAGAATTAATTTCAATACTGAAAGAACCGTCCTCATTCACTGTATATGAGCCGTCATAATCAAGCTTATTGTCTGCAGTGCCCACAACAGCTATGTCATTTAACTCACAGTCATCAATTATTTGACGAAGTGAACCGTAAGTTCTGAGCGCCTGACCTGTAATAATTAATATTTCATCGTCCTTAAAGCACAAATTCGGATTTACTGTGATATTTACAACAGATACATTTTCTTTTGCTTTCAAATATTCCACAAAATCATTTATCTCCCCCAGTTCATCCTCATCGACGCTGTTTAATGCATCAAGTATGAAAACGACTTTAGGGGAATGTATCACTGACAGGATAAATCGCAATTTTAGCTTGGATAAATCGTCCAATTTCCTCACAAGCTTTCCTCTTTGCTCCCAAAGTCCGATTTTTTTCAGAAGAAGAACTATTCTGTCCTTAATGGATTCTGCATCAAAACCGCAATACATCGAATAAACCAAGATATTGTTTTTAACTGTACTGTCCTCATAGAGTCCTGTGTTTAAACTGACAAATCCGCACAGCTTCCTGACAACCTCAGGATAATCTCTGCATTCCATAGACATCAGCATTAAATTTCCGCTGTAAGAGTCTTTTCCCGTCAAAGCAGAGTAGAACGAATCTACCGCACTCTCGCTATCAGTTAAAATCGAAACAGATTTATTTTCTTCAATATTGTAATTTATATTCTTGAGCAAATCGGAAGAAAAAGAATTTAAACTTAATATATCCATATCAACGATTAACTTCTGAAGTACCTTTCTCCAACAAATATGTGGCTTCAAGATCGGCTAAATGGAGTTTCACTGCAAGAGGATAATCGCCAAAAGCTTTAGAAAGAGCAAAGCTTCCGCCTTTTACCGAGTCATCAAATCCTCCCATATGCCAGCGTATCGCCATAGCCTCCTCGAGACTGAGTTTAACATAACGTTCAATTAAAAAAACAGATTTTTCACCGTGACCATACGGAAATTTGTCATCAACCGCATAATACGGTACCTGTTTCCACTCGCCTGTTTTAGGATCCTTTTGATTTCTTGTTGATACCGTGTAGAAGTTTGCTTTACAAAAATCATGAAGAAGTGCACAAAGAGCAAAGCTCTCCTCGTTATCTGTCCCCTCTTCAAAATATCTTTCTCTCAAAACCTTGTATACATTCAGGCTGTGCATAACAAGTCCGCATTCGCAAGCGCCATGATACTTTGTGCTTGCAGGAGCAGTAAAAAAGTCTGTTTTTTCAATCCATTCAAGAAGCTTATCAGCTCCCTTTCTGGTAATATATTTATTATATATATCTATAAATTCTTGCTTATATATGTTTTCCATATTTTAATTCCTTATAAATTAATTGTGAATTTTCTAATCATTTGAAGAAAGAGACAGTTTTTACACTGTCTCTTCCGTTATTATCTTATATGTTCTCTCAAAAAATCTCTTGCAAGAGTTATATCGGCGGACGGATTCTCGCCAACTTCTCGCTCAATTGTCAAAAAGCCCTTGTAACCTATATCCTCGAGAGCCTTCAGGTAATCAGCAAAAGGCACTTCTCCTTTACCGAGCGGAAGCTCAATAAATGACTCGTCCTCTACAATAACATCCTTGCGTAAGCCATAAACCACCTCAGGATCACGGTAAAACAATCTCTTGCCGTCCTTGGCATGAGTATGAACAATATAATCCTTAAGTGTATAAACAGCATCAACAGGATTATCCCCTGTGACCATTACAAAGTTTGCCGGATCGAGATTGACAGCAACTCCCCTTGAGTGAAGTCCGTCAAGGAAGCTTTTTAATGTAACCGCCTTTTCAGGGCCTGTTTCAATTGCAAAATGAGCATTAAGAGAGTCGGCGTATTCAGCTAACTGTCCGCAAGCTGCCTCCATTACGGCATAACGAGGATTGCTCTTATCCTCAGGAACAACGCCGATATGAGTTGTTACTATATCTGTCTCAAGATCCTTTGCAAGGTCAAGAATTCTCTTTGATTTTTCAACAAGTTCGGGGTTTAAGTCAGAATCGGTGAATCCCTTACCCAAGTCACCGCAAAGAGCAGAAACAACAAGACCTCTTGATTTGATTTTATCGAGAAGCTCTTTTCTCTGAGAAACGGAAAGATTTTCAGGAGCCTGAGCGCCTGTGGTCGCATAAATCTGGATACCCTTAAAACCAAGCTCAGCTGCCTTGTCCAAAGCCTCATCGAGCGGTAGTCTAAAAGACTCCAGAAGAACGCCTATCGGAAAATTATACATAATCTAATCCTCTTAATCTCTCTCGTTAAGCGTCAATTCCTTGTGAATCTCTGCCGAATCATAAATTGCCTGCATCATCTGAGCAGTAATAATAACCGTGTCAATGTCAGAAGCAATTTTCTCTCTTGTGTGAATACACTTAACAAATTCATCAATCTCGTTCTGATACATATCACGCATTGTGAACTTAGGAGTTGTTTCTGTTAATGCGCCGTACTCTGTTGTATAGAAAGTAAAGTCTTTACCGTAATGAAGTCTGATACCGCCCTTATCGCCCATAAAATCAATATAACGGTCATCTTCTCCGATATTCTGAGCCCATGCACCGTTGAGAGTGATAACAGGGCCCGATGTTCTGATTAAACCTGTTACAGAATCATCGACATCATAAACGCCGTCAAACTTCGGAGGGCCGGCCCACATATCGGTATAAACATAGTTTTCCATATCCTTGCCAAGCTTGCAGAAAGTTTCTCCGGAAACGGTGTATACCTTTGGATCGCCGCAGCAATACATAACTATATCAAGATAATGAACACCCCAATCAATAAGAGCTCCGCCACCGGCAATAGCCTTTGTTGTGAATGCTCCGCCAAGTCCGGGAATCTGTCTGTGTGCTCTAAAGCTGACATATACATGATGAATGTTGCCAAGTCTGCCATCATCTATATACTTCTTTAAAAGGTTAACGCTGTCGTTGAATCTGTTGCAAACGCCTATGTTAAGAATTCTGCCTGTCTCGTGCTGAACCTTCTGCATCTCAAGAGCTTCTGAATAAACTCTTGCGGCAGGCTTTTCACTTAAAACATCCTTGCCCGCTCTCATAGCGTCAATAGCAATCTGAGCATGAACATTATTAGGAGTACAAATTGAAATTGCCTCAACCTCAGGGTCAGCTAAAACCTCATGATAATCTGTGCACGCAATGCCGAAGCCCTGGCGTTCTACACCTGCCTCAGCTCTTTCCGGAATTATATCACAAAAATATTTAATCTCTGTCTCTGGATTATTCATGTATGATGGAATGTGTGCCACATTAGCAATTGTACCACAACCGATAACTGCAACTTTCATTTTAGTTTACCTCTTTTCCCAAAATAAAATAGTGAAAAATACAGCTTCATAATATCATAAATCAATTAATTGTCAATACATTATTTGCAAGTAAATCTTTACAAAAAATAAAGCCCGTCATCGCGTAGATGACAGGCTTTATAGGTTAAATCAGCTAAGCTCAAAAGCACCTGTATAAAGCTGGTAATATTTGCCGTGGTAATCAATGAGCGACTCATGATTGCCCTGCTCAATAATCTTACCGTGCTCAAGAACTATGATAACATCTGAGTTTCTGACGGTTGAAAGTCTGTGAGCAATAACGAAGACCGTTCTGCCCTGCATAAGGCTGTCCATACCCTTTTCAATAAGGCTCTCTGTTCTTGTATCAATTGAAGATGTAGCCTCATCAAGAATGAGTACCGGCGGGTCTGCAACTGCAGCTCTTGCAATAGCAATAAGCTGTCTCTGTCCCTGAGAAAGGTTTGAACCGTCTCCCGTGATAACAGTCTGGTATCCTTGTGGCAAATGCGAGATGAAGAAATCAGCATTAGCAAGCTTTGCCGCCGCAATACATTCATCATCAGTTGCATCAAGCTTACCGTAACGAATGTTTTCCATGACCGTACCTGTAAACAAGTGGGTATCCTGAAGAACCATAGAAAGAGATCTTCTCAAATCATCCTTCTTAATCTTATTAATATTGATTCCGTCATATCTGATTTTTCCGTCAGGTACATCGTAAAAACGGTTGATAAGATTTGTAATTGTGGTTTTACCTGCACCGGTTGAACCGACAAATGCAATCTTCTCACCCACCTTAGCCTTCAAGCTGATTCCGTTAAGAACAACCTTATCGGGTTCATATCCGAAAACAACATCTTCAAATTCGACCTCGCCCTTAACAAGAGTATAGGTTGTTGTACCTGTCTCCTTATGCGGATGCTTCCAAGCCCAGATACCTGTTCTCTTTTCTGACTCTACCAAATTTCCGTTCTCATCATACTTGGCGTTGACAAGTGTAACGTAACCGTCGTCGACTTCAGGCTCTTCGTCAATAAGATTGAAAATTCTCTCAGCACCTGCAAGTGCGGTGAAGATTGAGTTCATCTGCTGAGTAATCTGAGAAATTGGGTTGGTGAATGACTTAGAATAGTTAAGGAAAGCCGCAACAGAACCGACATCAAGATGACCTGCGATTACAAGCAATGCACCGACGCATGAAAGAAACGCATACTGGATATGAGATAGGTTGTTAGATACAGGACCCATAATTGAAGCGTAAATATTAGCTTTTGTACTGCTCTCTGTAAATGCATTATTAACAGCATCAAAGTCCTCAGCTGCTTTCTCTTCATGGTTGAAAACTTTTACAACCTTCTGTCCGTCAATGATTTCCTCGATATAACCGTTTACGGCACCGAGATCCATCTGCTGTTTAATAAAGTAAAGTGCGCTCTTTGCGCCGATTTTCTTCATCAAAAACATCAGCAATGCCAAGAATACGATAACGACAATCGTAAGCTGCCAGCTGGTGACTAACATTGCGATGAAAACACCGAGAATGGTAAGTCCCGAAGAGAAAAGCTGTGGCAAGCTCTGAGAAATCATCTGTCTCAGAGTATCCATATCGTTTGTATAACGGCTCATGATCTCGCCGTGAGTGTTTTTGTCGAAATATCTGATAGGAAGATCTTCCATGTGATCAAATAGATCAACTCTGATTTTCTCAAGAGTGTTTGCGGAAATTTGGAGCATTAATCTTGAGTAAGCATAAGATGCAACAACACCGCAAGCATAAATTATGCCCATCGTTGTAAGCAGTCTTACGCAACCACTCAAATCAGGATTAGCCTGACCGATAAACGGCATTATATAATCATTTACGAGCGGTTTAATAAGGTAAGAGCTTCCGATTGAAGCTACTGAAGATACAATGATACATCCGGCAACAACAAAAAGCAGTGATCTATATGAACCGACATATTTCAAAATTCTGCTAATGGTCTTCATCGGATCCTTCGGCATAACAGCAGGGCCTGCCATTCTGGGACCACCTGGTCCTCCAGGTCCTCTTCTTGTTCCTTGATTCATAGGTCCCGGCATTATTCTTCAGCTCCTTTCTGCTGTGAGGTGTAAATCTCACGATAAACCTCACTGTTCTTCATAAGCTCATCATGCGTACCACTTGCAAGAATCTTTCCTTCATCAAGAATAACGATTAAATCGGAATCCATAACGGATGTGATTCTCTGAGCAATAACGATTTTTGTAACGTCCTTGAGGTACTCAGACTTGAAGGACGCTCTGATCTTGCTGTCGGTTGCGGTATCACATGCACTGGTGGAGTCATCCAGTATAAGAACCTTCGGATGCTTCAAAAGTGCTCTTGCTATGCACAGACGCTGTTTCTGTCCACCGGAAACATTTACGCCTCCCTGTCCTAAATCGGTCTTGTAGCCGTTCGGGAAGCTCATAACAAAATCGTGAGCCTGTGCGGCTTTACATGCTTCTATAATTTGTTCTTCGGTAGCGTTTTCGTCACCCCATCTGAGGTTATCTTCTATAGTTCCTGAGAAAAGAACATTTTTCTGGAGAACCATCGAGACAGCGTCACGAAGTGTTTTAATGTCATATTCCTTTACATTCTTACCGCCAACGAGCACTTCACCGCCCTGTACGTCATAAAGTCTCGGAATAAGCTGAACGAGTGAGGATTTAGCAGAACCTGTTCCACCAATAATACCTACGGTTTGACCCGACTTAATATGAAGGTTGATGTCCTTAAGAGTTAAATTATCGGGATTCTTGCTGTAAGAGAAAGAAACATCCTTAAACTCAATCTCTCCGTCCTTAACATCATCCTTGCTGCTTCCGCTTGCAATATCAGGAACCTCGTCCAAAACCTCAGCAATTCTCTTTACGGATGCCTTGGAAATAACAATCTGCATGAATATCATTGAAATCATCATGAGAGACATGAGTATCTGAGCAATGTAAGTAAAGAAACTCATAAGAGCACCTGTACCCATGCCGCCGCCGAGAACGATTTTTGCACCAAACCAAGCGACAATTATGTTGCAAGCATACATGCAGAACTGCATTACAGGCATAGTCCAAATAACGATTTTCTCAGCGGATAACTGAGTGTCCTTAACCTTGCGTACAGCTGCGTTGAACTTTTTACGCTCAAAATCGCCACGAACAAAAGCCTTAACGATTCTGATAGCAGTTAAGTTTTCCTGAACATCTGTGTTGAGGGCGTCCATTGCATTGAGCATTTCATTGAACTTAGGGAACGCCATGTTCATAATGATTACCAAAGCAATCGCAATAATCGGAACAAAGATTGTAAAAGACAATGAAAGCTTCGGTGAAAGCTTCAAGCACATGATAATAGCAACAACAAATGTAATCGGTGCTCTGAAAAGCATTCTTATGCATGTAAGGAATGCATTCTGAGTATTGGTTACGTCATTTGTTAGTCTTGTGATAAGCGATCCTGTCGAGAACTTATCAACATTAGCAAAAGAAAAGGTCTGAACCTTTTCAAATAGCATCTTTCTTAGATTCTTAGCAAAACCGACGCTGGCAATTGAAGAAAATCTACCCGCCATACATCCACAGAAAAGAGAGATGCAAGCAAACATGACCATCATAAGTCCATGAACGATAACATAATGTATATCGTTTTGTGATATACCGTTATCAACAATGTTTCCCATAGTTATCGGTATCAGGCACTCCATAATAACCTCGCCTATCATAAGAAGCGGCGAAAGAATGGTGTACTTTAAGTAACCTTTGACTGCGGGAGCAATCTTCTTTATCATTACTTATTTCCTTTCTAGTTTTTACTGAATATATTTTCGATCTGCTTCTCAAGGTCTCCTATCACATTATGCTCAATGACATTGGATTCCTCTTTTGTCAGATTGATAGTTAATCTGTCTATCAAGGCGCTCAATTCTTTCAGTTCTTCCTCGGAAAAGCCCTGATACATTTGCGCATCCTGTTCATCTCTGATAGAAATACCCTTATCATAGATAAGCTTTCCCTTATCCGTAAGGCTAAGGCGCTTACATCTTAAATTATCGGGAGTTATCTCCTTGATAATAAATCCGGCTTTCTCCATTCTTTTAGTAGACAAAGCAATTGAAGCAGGTGATACGGAAAGTGCCTCTGCAATCTCTATCTGGGTACAGCGAGGATGTTGCGATATGTAACCCAAAATTGGTGTCTGACTGAAATGAACTCCGAGTGAATCAAGCTCTTCGCTTGAATACAGCTTCATGACCAAGTTAAGCTTAATCAATCTGGCTGTCAGCTCTCTGTAATCCATAATTTGCTCCTTTCATAAATATTAGCTTAATTGTTAAGTGCTTAATAATGATAGCACCGTCATTCTATAATGTCAATAGTTATTTAGTTGACAAGAATAGTTGCCAATGATACAATTTGATTATCAAATACAGGAGGTCTGTTATGGAAAATAAAGTATTAGAAGTTTTAAAGAACAGAAAATCAGTCAGAGCATTCACAGACGAAGAGATTTCACCTGAAATTAAAGACGCAATTCTTGGTGCCGCAATGCGTGCCCCGACAGCAGGAAACATGCAGCTTTATTCTATCATTGATGTCACCAACCAGGATTTAAAAGAAAAGCTCGCTGTAAGCTGTGACAACCAGCCATTCATCGCAAAAGCAAAGATGGTTCTTGTATTCTGCGCAGATTATCACAGATGGCTAAGAAAATTCAAGCTTTCCGACTGTGAAGATGTTCCTGCTCCGGAACTCAGTGATCTTGTACTCTCGACCAACGATGCTGTCATTGCAGCACATGCCGCTTGCGTAGCCGCTGAAAGCTTTGGCATCGGCTCTTGCTATATAGGCGACATAATCGAAAACTTCGAGAAAGTTAAAGAGCTTTTGAACATTCCCGAGCATGTAGCTCCTGTTTCCATGCTGGTTTTCGGTTATCCGACAGAACAGCAGAAAAACCGAGCACAGGTTAAACGTTTACCTAAGGAGTCTGTAGTTTTTGAAAATTCATACAGAGAATTAAGTGAAGAAGAGCTCTTTGGCGCTTCTCCTTATGAAAGCACCAAAGAGAAAGTGAAAGCACTTTACAACAGAAAATATGTTTCTAAATTTGCAAAAGAAATGGTACGTTCAGTAAAAGTAATTTACGAAAACTGGCACCAGAAGTAAAATCTACAGCCTATCGACTAAACCGATAGGCTGATTTTTTTAACAACAAATATGAAAGTCCCCCGCCTCAGCAGGGGACTGACAATTTAATTAAAGAGTTTTACCTGTGATAAGCTCGTAAGCCTCAAGGTATTTATTTCTTGTGGTAGTCTGAACAATTTCAGGAAGCTCCTCGGGAGCGTGATCTGAGTAACCGTTCTCATAAAGCCAATTTCTGAGGTACTGCTTATCAAAGGAATCCTGTCCTCTGCCAACCTCATACTTATCAAGTGCCCAGAAACGGCTTGAATCAGGAGTCAAGACCTCATCAGCGAGGACAAGCTCACCATTCTCGTCAAGACCAAACTCAAACTTTGTATCGGCAATGATAAGGCCCTTTTCGAGAGCATAATCAGCGCACTTCTTATAGACGTCGATTGTTGCATTCTTAACCTTTTCAGCAAGTTCCTTACCGAGAATCTCACAGCAACGCTCAAAAGAGATATTCTCGTCATGGTCGCCGTACTCAGCCTTTGTGGAGGGAGTAAAAATCGGCTCAGGAAGCTTCTGAGACTCCTGAAGTCCCTCAGGAAGCGGAAGTCCGCAAACTGTGCCTGTCTTCTTATAATCAGCCCAACCGGAACCGGTAATATAGCCTCTTACAATACACTCGACAGGAAGCATCTTTAACTTCTTTACCCACATGCTTCTGCCTTCAAACTCAGGCTTTCTGAATTCCTCAGGAAATTCCTCAAAGTTTGTAGAAATAACATGGTTCGGAATAACATCCTTAACATAATCAAACCAGAAAGCCGAAATACCGTTAAGAATCTTGCCCTTATCAGGAATATCATTAGGCATGATAAAATCAAGAGCGGAAATTCTGTCGGATACAACAATCATTAAAGAATTGTCGTCGACCTCGTAAATATCACGTACTTTACCTTTACTGATTTTCTTCATTGTTGTAACTACCTTTCAGTTATTATAATAAAAATTGACCGAATCTGTAAGCCGGGTTCTGTATTTGACAGTCATCTATCTTAATCAAGCATTACTGCTTGACTCGCGCCACCTCCACGAAACTGCCGGGCAGGCATATGTTTCTCCACGGTGTTGCTCCGAATAGGGTTTGCATGGCTATAATGTCTCCATTATACCGGTGAGCTCTTACCTCGCCTTTCCACCCTTACCGTAAAACGGCGGTATATCTCTGTTGTACTTTCCCTGGGGTCGCCCCCGGCGGCCGTTAGCCGTTATTCTTGCCCTGTGGAGCCCGGACTTTCCTCAGATAAGCCCTTTCGTTTACTCATCCGCAACTGTCTGATCCGCTCAATATTATATCAGAATGATTTTTCAGAAAGCAATTTATTCTTGACATCCCACAAATTCTGAGATAAATCAACATAGTAGCTATGTGGATTCTCAAATCTTGTGACCTCATCCCAAAGAGTATTAACCTGAGAAGCACAGTAAGCTTTTATTGCATTCAGATTTCTTGGGTTGTACAGGCATTGACCATTCTCAAAAATCTTGTTTCTGATTGGCACTGCCCTGAAGTTGTCAAGTGTTTTCTTTTTCCAGGTGTTATTCGGATCGAATATCGTGTACGGCTTTTCGTCATCGATAATCTCTCCGTGCATTGTGATAACATCAGCGATAGCCTTATCAGTATCCTTGTCATAAAGACGCCAAAGCTCCTTAAAGCCAGGTGTTGTTATCTTTGAAACATTTTCGCTTATCTTTATCTTGGGTTCAACGGAACCATCGTCACGCTGAACACCGACAAGCTTATATACTCCTCCAAAAACAGGTTCTGAAGAAGAAGTTATAAGTCTTTCGCCTACACCAAAGGAATCTATTTTTGCTCCCTGCATAAGCATATCACGAATTATGTATTCGTCAAGTGAATTTGATGCACAAATTTTACAATCTTCGTATCCAGCCTCATCAAGCATCTGTCTTGCTTTTCTCGAAAGATATGTAATATCGCCCGAATCAATGCGAATTCCTGCCGGACGATATCCAAGTGGAGCCAAAACCTCATTGAAAACCTTAATCGCATTCGGAACGCCTGAATGAAGCACATTATATGTATCTACGAGCAAGGTGCAGTTTTGCGGATACTCCTCGGCATAAGCTTTGAAAGCTTCATATTCGGAATCAAAAAGCTGAATCCAAGAATGAGCCATAGTTCCGAGAGCAGGAACGCCAAACATTTTATCGGTAATTGTACATGCAGTACCGATACAGCCGCCAATATAAGCGGCTCTTGCACCATAAACAGCGCCGTCAAAGCTTTGAGCTCTTCTTGAACCAAACTCCATAACAGCTCTGCCCTGTGCCGCTCTTACAATTCTGTTTGTCTTAGTAGCAATAAGAGACTGATGATTAATGCACAAAAGCACCATTGTTTCAATAAACTGAGCCTGAATAGCAGGACCCTTTACAGTAACAAGAGGCTCTCCCGGGAAAATAGGAGTTCCCTCAGGAACACACCAAACATCGCAGCTAAACTTAAAGTCAGCGAGATACTCAAGAAATTCTTCTTTGAAAATTTTCTTTGATCTCAAATAAGCTATGTCATCTTCGGTAAATCTCAAATTATTAAGATACTCAACAAGCTGTTCAACACCTGCCATAATGGCAAATCCGCCGCCGTCAGGCACCTTTCTGAAGAACATATCAAAATAGCAAATTTTGTCCTTGAAACCTTTTGCGAAATAACCGTTTGCCATGGTTAATTCATAAAAATCCGTGAGCATTGTTAAATTAATCTTTTGCTCATAAAGTGAAACACTCATAGTACATCCCCGTGTCCTTTGTAACTTCAAATCAGGTGTGATATAGATTTTTCACAAGTATACACCAAGCTTTTTCAAAGCTTTTCTTATCTATTCTATCACAATAATTAAAAAAGTAAAGTTTTTCAGAAAAATATTATTCTGCAAGCAATTCAGCTTTACATAATATGTGCATATATGTGTAAAGGGTTGTAACTTTACGCTTTTCAAAAGAGTCAAATTCAACGCAAAGCCCCCAACCTTTACAGGTTAGGGGCTGCATTTAGCTTATATTATCCTTTGGATTTATTCGTAGTCAACTACGTTAACCCATGTACTTAAGAACGCTTTCTCTTCTTCACTGCCCTTTACCGTGTAAGAAGCAGCTACGATCGGAAGCCATTTCTGAACATACTGCTTAGCAGTATCGCTCTTTGCACAGAAGAGGTTTAAGTACTTCTCTGCAAGATCCTTGTTCTTAAGAGTAAAGAGAAGATAAGTTCTGGCTGCATCGGCAGATGCATTACCCTGAGTTGCGTGTGACCAGTCGATGATGTAAGCCGTACCGTCATTCTTAATGATGATGTTAGACGGGTTGAAATCACCGTGGCAAAGCTTGTGGTGCTTCGGAAGAGAATCGAGTCTTGTGTGAAGCTCATATCTTGTTGTTGCATCGAAATCAGTCTCACTGATCTTTCTCTTCATCTTGTCCCAGAGCTTTGTGAGAAGCGGAGCCTTGTGAGCATGCATGTCGAGCTGAATGTCAACAAACATATTGAGGTACTCGTCTTCCTTATCGGGGTTTTCTTCCATGAGCTCAGCAAGAGTCTTGCCTTCAATGTAATCTGTTACGATTGCCCACTTTCCGTCAACTACCGAAACCGCTCTGACACCCGGGATATTGATACCTGTCTGTTCAACTCTGGCAATATTAAGTGCCTCGTTGAGGATATCAGCCTTGGAATAATTTTCGTCAAAAACCTTAACGCAAGCGTCTCCGTCTCTGTAAACGGTCTTGTCAGGTCTTGTTGCTACTACTTCATTAAGTTCCATAATAAAATCCTCCCTCATTGGTATTGATTTACCAATTATTTGCCATAATATGACTTGAGATAAAGCTCCTTGATATCAGACATCTTTGGATAACGTGGGTTAGCGCCTGTGCACTGGTCATCGAATGCATTCTCAACCATCTCATCAAGAGTATCGAGGAAGTACTGCTCATCAACTCCATAATCAGCAATCGTCTTCTTTACGCCAACATGCTCCTTGAGCTCTTCAATTGCCTTGATGAAGTTCTCGAAGATTTCATTGTCGTTCTTGCCCTTGATGCCGATGAACTTAGCCATCTCAACATATCTGTCAAATGCATGCGGATATGTGTACTGAGAGAATGTGCCCATCTTAGCGAGATCATCCTCAGCGTTATATCTCATAACATTTGTGAGGATAACTGCGTTAGCCAAGCCGTGCGGAATGTGATGATATGCACCGAGCTTATGAGCCATGGAGTGGTTAAGTCCGAGGAATGCGTTAGCAAATGCCATACCTGCCAAACAAGAAGCCTCTGCCATTCTGTTTCTAGCCTCTACATCATTTCCGTTATCATATGCTCTTGGGAGATACTCGAATACGAGCTTAGCAGCCTTAAGAGCAGGACCGTCGGAGAACTCAGAAGCCATGATAGAAACATATGCCTCCATAGCATGTGTGAGAACGTCAACACCGGATGCGGATGTAAGTCCCTTAGGCTGAGTCATCATGTTGTCTGTATCAACAATAGCCATGTTCGGAAGGAGCTCATAGTCAGCAAGCGGATACTTTGTGCCTGTCTTCTCATCTGTGATAACAGCGAACGGAGTAACCTCAGAACCTGTACCGGAGGATGTTGGGATAGCGATAAAGTATGCCTTCTCACCCATCTTCGGGAATGTGTAAATTCTCTTTCTGATATCCATGAAGTCCATAGCCATTCTGTAGAAGTCAGCGTCCGGATGCTCATAGAGAACCCACATGATCTTTGCAGCGTCCATTGCGGAACCACCACCGAGAGCGATGATGACATCAGGCTCGAACTTTGTCATTCTCTCTGCACCTGCCTGTGCGGAAGAAAGTGTCGGATCCGGCTGAACGTCACTGAAGACCTCATATTTGATGCCCATTTCGTCGAGCTTATCTGTAATACCCTTTGTGTAATTATTCTTATATAAGAAGCTGTCAGTTACGAGGAATGCTCTCTTCTTACCGAGAACGTTCTTGAGCTCATCGAGAGCAACAGGTGTACAGCCCTTTCTGAAATATACCTTGGAAGGTGTTCTGAACCAAAGCATGTTCTCTCTCCTCTCAGCAACAGTCTTAACATTGATAAGGTGCTTTACACCAACGTTTTCGGAAACAGAGTTACCACCCCATGAACCGCAACCAAGTGTAAGAGACGGAGCGAGCTTGAAGTTATAAAGATCACCGATACCACCGTGAGATGACGGAGTATTAACGAGAATACGGCAAGTCTTCATTGCAGCCTGGTGCTTAGCCATCTTCTCTTTTTCGTTAACGTTGATGTAAAGAGAAGAAGAGTGACCGTAACCGCCGTCAGCGATGAGCTGAGCAGCCTTTGCAATAGCCTCATCGAAGTCCTTAGCCTTGTACATAGCAAGAACAGGAGAAAGCTTCTCGTGAGCGAATTCCTCAGAAATATCAACACTCTCAACCTCACCGATGAGAATCTTTGTGTACTCAGGAACTGTTACGCCTGCGAGCTCTGCAATCTTATATGCAGGCTGACCGACAATCTTAGCGTTAAGAGCGCCGTTGATGATGATTGTCTTTCTTACCTTCTCGATTTCGTCAGGCTTGAGGAAGTAGCAATTTCTCTTTGCAAACTCTGCCTTAACCTGCTTGTAAACTGTAGGAAGAACGATAACGGACTGCTCGGAAGCACAAATCATACCGTTATCAAATGTCTTTGAATGAATGATAGAGTTAACAGCGAGTGTAACATCAGCTGTGTCGTCAATGATAGCAGGAACGTTACCTGCACCAACGCCGAGTGCCGGCTTACCGGAAGAATAAGCAGCCTTAACCATTCCGGGACCACCTGTAGCAAGAATGAGGTCTGCCTCTTTCATAACAAGGTTTGTGAGCTCGAGAGAAGGAACGTCAATCCATCCGATGATTCCCTCAGGTGCGCCTGCCTTAACAGCAGCCTCGAGAACAACCTTTGCAGCAGCAATTGTGCTCTTCTTTGCACGCGGGTGCGGGCTGATGATGATACCGTTTCTTGTCTTAAGAGAAATAAGAGTCTTGAAGATAGCTGTTGATGTCGGGTTTGTTGTAGGAATAACAGCTGCGACAACGCCGAACGGCTCTGCAATCTTCTTTATTCCGTAAACAGGATCCTCTTCGATAACACCGCAGGTCTTTGTATCCTTATACTTGTGATAGATATACTCTGCAGCATAGTGGTTCTTGATGATCTTATCCTCAACAATACCCATGCCTGTCTCTTCTACAGCCATCTTAGCAAGCGGAATTCTTGCCATGTTAGCTGCAACGGCTGCTTCTCTGAAGATTTTGTCTACCTGCTCCTGTGAGTAAGTAGCGAATATCTTCTGAGCCTCTCTGACTCTCGCAAGCAACTTCTCAAAGCTCTCTACGTTGTCAACTACTTCATAGGTGTTCTTATTTTCCATAATGAATACCTCGCCTTTCTTTGTTTGCATACTTTCTTTGTTTTATGTAGAATTTACTGTTTACCGTTAATATGTTTTGAGAGCAGAATAAGCGATGACGCCATATTCTCGTTAAGCACATAAACATATTCGGGAACCGTAAGTTGCACCGAAGTGAAATTCCAGATTGAATAAATCTCGGAATCGGCCAATAAATTTGCGATTTGCTGAGCCGCGCTGTCAGGACACGTGATAATGCCGACCTTAACATGATTCAGTTTTGCAAACTCCTTAAGTCTCTCTATCGGCAAGATTGCTTTGCTTATGCTCTTATCATTGTAAGCTCTCGGGTCATTGTCAAAAGCGGCAATTATGTTGAAACCGCATTCCGAAAACCCCTCATGCTTTAAAAGAGCCTTTCCGAGGCTTCCCGCACCGATTATCACCGCATTAAGTGAATCGTTATATCCGAGGAAACTTTCAAGTTCACCGATAAGCTGATTGACATTGTAACCGATTTTCGGCTTGCCTGAACTGGAAATAGAAGCCAAGTCTTTTCTTACCACAACATGGTTAAGGTTAAGCGCTGCCGCAATCTTCGTTGCTGACATATTCTCTATACCTGAGCCTGATATTTGCTTAAGATAATTAAGATATATCGGCAATCTCAGAAGTGTTTGTTTTGGTATTCCTGAGACAGTCATTTCATTTAACCTCCGCATCTCTGTTGTTTGACAAAAGTTTAACACAAGTTAATTAAGAATGCAATATCAATATCTCAATATTGTTAAAAATCTATCAATGATATAAAGCTAGGCATGATTGTTATATATTTTTGTTGCTTTTGACACACCTATTCTAACATAAAAATAAATAAATGACAATACTCTTGACTAATTTGTTATTTTTTATTATAATAGCCTCGTTGCTAAATTTGCTACTGTAGCACAGTTGGTAGTGCAGCTGATTCGTAATCAGCAGGTCGCAGGTTCGAGTCCCGTCAGTAGCTCCAAACATTAAAACCGCAGTATAAAGTCGATTTTTTTAAAAACGGCTCTGTACTGCGGTTTTCTTTTGCTTCCATAAACATGATTTCTTTTTCAGATTTAAAATCTTTTTATCATAATTGAAAGCAAAGTATGACCTAATATGTTACAGTTTCAGTACTACAATAGCGGCATTAGTAGCCTTTCCTGCTACACCGCTTACAACGACCGCCAAAGTTTAGCAAGGGCTGTTTTCTTTTACACAACAAAAAAAGCCCTCAGCTAACAGCCGAGGACATAAAAATTTTAAAAACATATTAAAAACGTTGACATACTTATACAAGTATGATATAATACATCTTAAGGAAAGGAGGTGAACGGGTTGAACAATAAAGACTTTGCTACAATCGTTTCGATAATAAGCGGTTTATGCACCGTGATTGAGTTCGTTTACAAAATTGTGGCAAAAATAAAAGTCGCCTTAACCTATAGACCCAAACACTCTAAGAAATAAGACGACTAACAGGGAACGGCTGAGGGCGAAAGTCCAAAGCCTAACCTCTGTCTTTATTGTAACTCACAAGGATGAAAAAATCAACCATTGCCGCAATTATTGGCGTTCTGTGCACTCTTCTCGGACGATTTGCAATTTTCCCGTTAAACGACATTATCGGATTGATTGTAACGCTTGCAGGGCTTGCGTTTGCTGTAAGCGGTTTAGTTCTAACTTTCAAAGGTAGGTAATTAACAAAATGTCAGAAACAAAAAGAAAAACTCATACCTCAACCGAGGTAAAAGCAAGGTATAATGCAAAAGTTTATTCAGGCTTGCATTTTCAGCTTCCAAAAGAATTAGTTGCAAATTTCAAAGAGAAGTGTGCCCGTGAGGGCGTATCGCAGGCGGCGGTTATCAAAAAAGCAATCGAAGATTATCTTGCAAAATAGAAAATTGGGCGACACCTAAAAAGTGCCGCCCTTTTTCTTATTCTTCAGTTTTCTTCTTCCAACGCTTAGAGTGCGTATCGGTACGGTTATCAATCCACGGCTCATCTTCTTCAATAAACCAGTCTCTGCCGATTT
>CAVDQG010000034.1:18917-21482 GCA_963611165.1 Bacteroides uniformis | reverse complement strand
AAAAGCGTGGCAAAAACTTTTGCCTCTTTTGCCTTTAGCTCATTATTAATTATTAATTGTTTAAATATTCTTTCATGCTGTCAAGTGCTTCTGTTCCGACTTTTCTGCCGTCCTCATAAAGAGCCTTGAGTTTCTCTGTGTCTTTCTCAACACGGCTGATTGTAATCGGGCTTTGCGGACGAATGACAAACAGTTTGCCTTCTTCTTCAAGCTTATCAAGCTCTCTCATCTGTGCGTTATAGACACGGGGTCTGTTCACAAGTGCCTCGACAAGTTTCGGATGGTTATGATAAGCGGCTTCGTATGCGGCTTTCATTGCACCCGTTACAGGGAGCTTTCTGAAGCCTTTCTCACGTGTTGTGATTACTACTGTTTTCTCAAATTCGTTCATGCATTTCTCAAAGGGGATAGGCATGGTGAATCCGCCGTCAAGATACTTTTCTCCGTTTAAATCCTGCATTTTAGAGAGAAGCGGCAGGCTTGCCGAGGCACGCACTGCTGTCAAAATCTCCGAGCATTCGCCCTTTTCGAAAAATTCGGGTTCACCTGTTCTGACATTTGTTGCAACGCAAGAGAATCTCTGCTTAGAATTATTGAATGTTTCGTAGTCGAACGGCTTTAGCTTTCCGCCGATTTCCTCGAGAAGAAAGTCAAAATTAAACACCATACGATGCTTTAAAAGCGGATCCAGTCCGACATATCTTTTGTCATTGACATATGTGAGGTTAACATCAGCAGTTCTGCCGATTTGCTTAGAAACATAGTTGGCTGCCGAAAGTGCACCGGCAGATACACCGGAGACATAAGAAAAATAAATATCGTTTTCCATGAAAACATCGACTACTCCGGCGGTGAACATGCATCTGAGAGAACCGCCTTCCATAGCAAGAGCAGCATTTATCATAAAATACCTCCTAATAAATAAATGAACACCAGTCATTTTTTGATATTTTAGCATAAGATTGCACAAAATTCAAGTGTTCGCTTGTAAAGATGATGAATTTATAGTACAATAATTCAGTTAAGAAAATGTTAATTAAACGAAAAAATTTATTTAAAGGATAATATATGAGAATCAGAACTAAAAAATGGGCAAAGCCTGAGCTTGCCGCTTGTGATTATTTTGTAGATAACCCGCTTGAGCAAAAGGGTAAGTGGGATGATTTTTTTCT
The DNA here is from genome assembly GCA_963611165.1 of Bacteroides uniformis. Lineage (GTDB taxonomy): Bacteria > Bacillota > Clostridia > Oscillospirales > Acutalibacteraceae > SIG603. The sequence continues at coordinate 20,310 of CAVDQG010000034.1, read as the reverse complement.
TAAAAAACAGCCTATTCACCTTGATTTGGGATGCGGAAAATGCACATTTCTTGCAGAGCTTGCGTACAGAAATAAGGACGTAAACTATATCGGCGTTGACATCAGCTACGATATTTTGGGCGTTGCGAGAAGAAATATCTCCGAGAGATTTGGTGAGGAGAAGGTAGAGAATGTCGCACTTCTTTCGTACAACATCGAGAAAATCACAGATTTTATCGACGAATCGGAGAAGGTAGACAGAATTTACATTAATTTCTGCAATCCTTGGCAAAAGTCCCGTTGCCACAAGAGAAGACTCACTCATACGAGACAGCTTGAAAATTACAAGAAAATCTTATCGGAGGACGGCGAGATTTGGTTCAAGACAGATGACGATGACCTGTATCTTTCATCGCTCAGATACTTTGCCGAGGCTGGATTTGAAATCTACGAGAGAACTAAGGATTTAAATTCACTGCCGGACACGGGAAATATTCTTTCCGAGCACGAGGTTATGTTTGAGGCTCAGGGAATTAAAACAAAAGCACTGAAGGCAAGACTTAAAAAGTGAGGCTCTTATGATTAAAACGGATTTAATCGAGGCGGCAATGCGTTTTTGCGGCGATATTATGCTTAGTGCCGAGAGAAGTGAAGAGATGGTTGATGAGAAAAGCGGAAAAGCTAATTTTGTGACCACCTATGATAAGCTTGTTCAGAAGACACTGAAAGAAAAGCTTGGAGAAATAATGCCCGAAGCACATTTTGTGGGAGAAGAAGAGGATATTCACGAGTCAATCGAGCAAGGATATTCCTTTATAGTCGATCCGATAGACGGTACGACGAATTTCATCAGAGATTACCATATGAGTGCAATTTCCGTCGGACTTCTCTATAACGCCGAGCCTGTTTTCGGTGCTGTTTATAATCCTTATCTTGACGAAATGTTCTCAGCCGAGAAGGGAAAAGGCGCATATCTTAACGGCAAACCGATTAAGGTTTCTCAAAATTCGCTTGAAAATTCGGTAGTGCTGTTCGGTACTTCTCCGTATTACCCCGAGCTTAGCAAGAAGTCCTTTGAAAAGGCTTATGATTATTTCACGAAAGCGCTTGATGTCAGAAGAAGCGGTTCGGCGGCGCTTGATTTGTGCAGTATTGCTTCTGGCAGAGCAGACCTGTTTTTTGAACTCAAACTTAGCCCGTGGGATTATGCGGCAGGCTCGATAATTATCACTGAGGCAGGCGGAGAAATCACTCAAACGGACGGAGCACCCTTGAGTTTTGATAAGCCTTGCAGTGTTCTTGCTTCAAATTCCGTCGCCAATAAATGAACTTTAACTGAAGGAAGTAAAAATGTACTCTTATTTTAATATTGATGATAAATTAATTAAGTTATCCGAAAAAGCAGAGGATTTGG
>CAVDQG010000034.1:4415-18852 GCA_963611165.1 Bacteroides uniformis | reverse complement strand
ACTGAAGGAAGTAAAAATGTACTCTTATTTTAATATTGATGATAAATTAATTAAATTATCCGAAAAAGCCGAGGATTTGGCTAAGCCATACTTTAAAGCGGTCGAGGAAATTCAGCGTTATAACCAGCAGAAGATGCAAGCGGCATTTATGAATGCCGGTGTATCCGAAAGCCATTTTGTCGGTTCTACGGGATACGGCTATGATGATGCGGGCAGAGACGCTCTCGACAAGGTATTTGCATATGCTCTTGGTGCTGAGGACGCACTTGTCAGACATAATTTTGTCAGCGGTACGCACACACTCACGGTTGCTCTTTTCGGAGTTCTTCGCCCCGGAGACAAAATGCTTTGCGTAACCGGAACACCTTACGATACAATTCTCGGCGTTATCGGACTCACGGGAAGCGGCATGGGCTCGCTAAAGGAGTGGGGAGTAAGCTATGATCAGGTTGATTTGCTCGAGGACGGCACGGTCGATTTAAAGGGAATTGAAGAAAAAGCGGACGATTCCTACAAAATGATTTATATTCAGCGTTCCCGTGGCTACAGCCTAAGACCATCCCTTCGAATTGACGATATTGAGAAAATTATAGCAGTAGCACGAAAGAAAGCTCCGCACGCAATTATCTTTGTTGACAACTGCTACGGCGAATATGTAGAAAAAATCGAGCCTGTTTCGGTTGGCGCAGACCTTATGGCAGGTTCACTCATAAAGAATGCAGGCGGCGGAATCGCACCGACCGGCGGTTATATCGCAGGTCGTCACGATTTGGTTGAGCTTTGCGCTTATCGTCTCACAACTCCCGGAACGGGACGTGAAATCGGCTGTACCTTAAACAACAACCGTGAGCTTTTCATGGGTGCGTTCCATGCTCCCAATGTAGCAGGCGAGGCGGTTAAGACAGCAATTTTCGCTTCTTCGCTCTTTACGCTTCTCGGATATGACGTAACACCGAGATTTGACGAGCCTCGAGGAGATATCATTCAGGCAATCAAGCTCAAGGAGAGAGAGGCACTCATCAGCTTCTGCCGTGGCGTTCAGAAGGGTGCGCCCGTCGATTCGTTTGTCACTCCGATTCCTGCTCCGATGCCCGGCTATGACGATGATGTTATCATGGCGGCTGGAGCGTTCACTCTTGGTGCTTCAATCGAGCTTTCGGCAGATGCACCGCTTCGTGAGCCGTATGCAGTTTGGCTTCAGGGCGGACTTAACTACAATAGCGGTAATCTGGGAATTACTCTTGCCGCACAGCAAATGCTTGACAGCGGAATAATCAAGCTGTAAGGGTGATAAAATGAGTGAAAGAAAGCTTTTGGGAGTTCTCGGAGGAATGGGCCCGATGAGCTCGGTGTTCTTCTATGAGCTTCTGACAGAAAATACAGATGCGAGCTGCGACCAAGAGCATGTCGATATGCTTCTTTCGAGCCGTGCAACAATACCCGACAGAACGGACTACATTCTCGGACTAAGCGAAGATAATCCGTTACCTGCAATGCTTGAGGAGACTAAGCGTCTGACTGATGCAGGTTGTACAACAATTGCTATGACCTGCAATACTGCACACTATTTCTATGAGGCACTTCAGGCTTCCACTGAGGTTCCCATTTTGAATATAGGTAGGCTTGCGGTTGAGGAAATCGAGCGGCACGGCATAAAGAAAGTCGGTCTTATGGCTACTACGGGCACGGTTAAGACCGGTATTTACCAAACAGCTTGCGAGGAAAAAGGGATTGAGTGCATCTATCCCGATGAAGACGACCAGAAAACCGTGATGTCGATTATTTACAGTCAGGTTAAGGCCGGCAAAAAGGTCGATATGACGGCATTTAAGGCAGTTTCGGACAGACTTATTAAACGAGGCGCCGAGGTTCTGATTCTCGGATGTACCGAACTTTCGGTTATCAGACGAACGGAATCGCTTGGCGAGGAATATATAGATCCACTTTTAATTTTGGCAAGAGAATGCATTGTCTCTTGCGACAGAAAGCTTAAGACAGATTAAGCTGATTTTGAGGCAAATTATGAGAATCAAATTTTCGGGAATAACGGATATCGGGGCAGTCAGAAGCAATAACGAAGATAACTTGCTTTTGCTTGGCAGTCACTACCGAGACGATACAGAAAGTTCGAGCTTTTCTTACTCCTCCACATGTGATGAGAAAAGCCAGCTTTATGCTGTTTGTGACGGAATGGGCGGAGGAAGCAAAGGGGAGATGGCTTCTTTGCTCGCGGTTAAAGGTTTGTCGGAGTTTTACCCATACAATAAATTTGATTCTGATAAGGACAAGATATTTGATAAGCTGAATCAAACGGTGCTTAACTACTCGCTTGACAATAATCTTTCGGTTTGCGGAACGACAATTGTTCTTTTTCATCTTTACAGAGGAAAAGCGAGACTTTATAACATCGGTGACAGCGAGGGATTTATTTACAGAGGCGGCAAGCTGACAAAGCTTAGCTATGATGATACGGTCTATCAAATGTATCATGATCTCGGCATCAATATCGGATTTGGAAGAAATATGCTAACGCAATATCTTGGAGTGAATCCTGATGAAGTAATGCTTAATCCGCATATTTCTGATGAATATAAACTAAAAAAAGGCGATATTCTTCTTCTGAACAGTGACGGCGTTACAAACTCCGTGAGACTTGATGAAATAGAAGAAATTTTGGCGTCTGAAAAGCCAATCAGCGAAAAATCAGCGGATATAATCAAGCTTTGCAATGAAAAAGAATGCAATGATAATGTCACGGTTGTTTTAATCGAAGTGGAAAAATCATAATATTTATTAACTTAAACCTCTGAGGCGATTTGCTTTAGAGGTTTTTTGATAACAAAAATCCCCTGCCTCAAAGAGAGACAGGGGAAAATTTATTAATTCGGAACCAAATTTCTACTCAGAAATTACTTGCTCTCAATAACTGCCTGTGCAGCTGCAAGGCGAGCGATCGGAACACGGAACGGTGAGCAGGAAACATAGTCGAGACCAATCTTGTGGCAGAACTTAACGGACTCAGGATCGCCGCCGTGCTCACCACAAATACCAATGTGGAGCTTCGGGTTAACCGGCTTACCGAGGTCAATAGCCATCTTCATGAGCTTACCAACACCAACCTGGTCAAGCTTAGCAAACGGATCGTTCTCGAAGATCTTTGCGTCATAGTAAGCGTTGAGGAACTTACCTGCATCGTCTCTTGAGAAGCCGTATGTCATCTGAGTAAGGTCGTTTGTACCGAAGCAGAAGAAGTCAGCCTCTGTAGCAATCTCGTCAGCTGTAAGAGCAGCTCTCGGGATCTCGATCATTGTACCAACCTCATACTTGAGCTCGATACCGGACTTAGCAATCTCAGCGTCTGCTGTCTCAACAACGAAGTTCTTAACGTACTTGAGCTCCTTAACCTCGCCAACGAGCGGGATCATGATCTCAGGAACGATTGTGAACTCAGGATGAGCCTTCTGAACATTGATAGCAGCTCTGATAACAGCTGTTGTCTGCATCTTAACGATCTCAGGATATGTAACGCCAAGACGGCATCCTCTGTGACCCATCATTGGGTTGAACTCGTGGAGTCCGTCGCAGATAGCCTTAATCTCAGCAACTGTCTTGCCCTGAGCCTTAGCAAGCTTCTCGATGTCCTCTTCCTCTGTAGGAACGAACTCGTGAAGTGGTGGGTCAAGGAATCTGATTGTAACAGGGTTGCCCTTAAGTGCCTCGAAGAGACCCTCAAAGTCGCTCTGCTGGTAAGGAAGAACCTTGTCAAGAGCCTTAGCTCTCTCCTCAGCTGTTGTGGAGCAAATCATCTCACGGAATGCATCGATTCTGCCCTCGCCGAAGAACATGTGCTCTGTACGGCAAAGACCGATACCCTCAGCACCGAGCTCAACAGCCTTAACAGCATCAGCAGGTGTATCAGCGTTTGTTCTGACCTTAAGAGTTCTGATCTCGTCAGCCCAAGACATGATTCTGCCGAATGTGCCTGCGATTGTAGCGTCAACTGTCGGGATAACGCCCTCGTAGATGTTACCTGTTGTACCGTCGATGGAGATGAAGTCGCCCTCGTGATACTCTTTACCGGAAAGTGTGAACTTCTTGTTTGCCTCGTCCATAACGATGTCGCCGCAACCGGAAACGCAGCACTCACCCATACCACGAGCAACAACAGCAGCATGAGATGTCATACCGCCACGAACTGTGAGGATACCTTCAGCGGACTTCATACCTGTGATGTCCTCAGGAGATGTCTCAAGTCTTACGAGAACAACCTTCTCGCCCTTTTCAGCCCACTCAACAGCGTCATCAGCTGTGAAGACGATCTTACCGCAAGCTGCACCAGGAGAAGCACCAAGACCTCTTCCGATAGGTGTTGCAGCCTTAAGAGCAGCAGCGTCGAACTGTGGGTGGAGGAGAGTATCGAGGTTTCTCGGGTCGATCATAGCAACAGCCTCTTCAGGTGTTCTCATGCCCTCGTCAACGAGGTCGCAAGCGATCTGAAGTGCAGCCTGAGCTGTTCTCTTACCGTTTCTTGTCTGGAGCATGTAAAGGTGACCGTGCTCAACTGTGAACTCCATGTCCTGCATGTCTCTGTAGTGAGCTTCGAGTCTCTGGCAAACATCCTGGAAGTCTGCGAAAGCCTGTGGGAACTTCTCAGCCATCTCAGCGATAGGCATCGGAGTACGAACACCGGCAACAACGTCCTCGCCCTGTGCGTTTGTGAGGAACTCACCCATGAGCTTCTTCTCACCTGTAGCAGGATCTCTTGTGAAAGCAACACCTGTACCGCAATCATCACCCATGTTACCGAATGCCATGGACTGAACGTTAACAGCAGTACCCCATGAGAACGGGATATCGTTGTCTCTTCTGTAAACATTTGCTCTTGGGTTATCCCATGAACGGAAAACAGCCTTGATAGCACCGATGAGCTGCTCCTTAGGATCAGACGGGAAGTCTGTGCCGATCTTAGCCTTATACTCAGCCTTGAACTGGAATGCGAGCTCCTTGAGGTCGTCAGCTGTGAGCTCAACGTCCTGCTTGACGCCTCTCTCAGCCTTCATCTTGTCGATGAGCTCCTCAAAGTACTTCTTACCGACCTCCATAACAACGTCGGAATACATCTGGATAAATCTTCTGTAGCAGTCCCAAGCCCATCTCTCATTGCCTGACTGCTTAATGATAGACTCAACAACTGTCTCGTTAAGACCTAAGTTGAGGATAGTATCCATCATACCGGGCATGGAAGCTCTTGCGCCGGAACGAACTGAAACGAGGAGCGGATTCTCGACATCACCGAACTTCTTGCCGGTTACTTCTTCCATCTTAACGATGTTCTCTTCGATCTCAGCCATGATCTCATCGCTGATACCGCCGTCCTCATAATACTGTGTACATGCTTCTGTTGTGATTGTGAAACCCTGTGGAACACGATCCTTACCAAAGATAGATGTCATTTCAGCAAGGTTAGCACCTTTACCACCGAGAAGCTCACGCATTGTTGCGTTACCCTCAGTGAACTGATAAACATATTTCTTGCTCATTGGTAGTTACCTCCTTAATTTTTCACCGAAGTAAAATCGGTAAATTTACTAATATCTACGCAAATTCCCTTTTGGATACAATAAGCGTGAGTTAATTATAACAAAAAAGATACAGGAATGGAATACTTTTTTGAAAAAATATAATATTTTTTTCTTGCTTTCGGAATTGTAGTAAATGACGGAGATTTTTACAAATTTAATCTTGAATTATTTTTTCTAATTTGCGATAATAGATTAAATATTATTTAGAAGTAACGGGTGGGGCAAGCTTTTGTCCCGCCATAATTTGCTGTAAAGGTTATAAGGAGTAATTTATGCTGTTTAAAAAAGATTTCGGCTCGAGCGTGGACTTTATGATTGTGGGACTCGGAAACCCCGGGGACAAGTATGACAACACAAGACACAACGCAGGCTTTATAACGATTGACGCCATTGCGAAGGAATACGGTATCAATATGACAAAGCTTAAATATAAGGCGCTTATCGGTGACGGTAATATCGGCGGAAAGAAAGTTATACTTATGAAGCCGCAGACCTTTATGAATCTAAGCGGTCAGGCTGTTGTCGAGGCTATGAATTTCTATAAGCTTACTCCCGAGCAGGTGTGCATTATTATGGATGACATTTCGCTTGATGTCGGAAAGATGCGTATAAGAAGAAAAGGCTCGGCAGGCACTCACAACGGAATGAAGAACATTATAGCTTTAAGCGGTGCTCAAAATTTCCCGAGAATCAAAATCGGCGTCGGTGACAAGCCTAATCCGAATTACGATCTTGCCGCATGGGTTCTCTCGAAATTCACAAAGGACGAAAGAGCAGAGCTTGACAAGTGTGCCGAAAAATCATGTGATGCGGTTAAGCTTATCATGAACGGACAGATTGACGAAGCGATGAATCGCTACAACAGCTGAGGAAATAAAAATGAGATTTATTACAGAAGCCTTAAGGCTGACGGATGAATACCGAGAGCTTTCGGCGGCATTCGTAAAAGGCAAAACTCCTGCCGTAGTTACGGGCGTTACGGGCATTCATAAATGTGCGGTTATTGCTTCTCTTATTAAGGAGCACGGCAAGTCTGCACTTATAATTTGCCCGGATGAGACAGAGTGTGTGCGTTTCTCTGAAGATCTTCACGAGATGGGACTTGCGACCGCACTTTATCCGCTTCGTGATTTCTCTTTGAGAGAGACGGCGGGCGTGTCGCATGAGTATGAAAGGCAGAGACTTGACGCACTCAATAAGATATTAAGCGGAGAAACAGACTGCGTGCTCGCTTCGGTTGACGCCGCCTTGCAGTTCACGATTCCTCCAGAGGATCTCAAAAAACGCCGACTGAAAATTTACTCGGGACAAAATATAAGCATTGATGAAATGCTCTCGTATCTTGTCGTCTGCGGCTATCAGCGAGACGATCAAATTGAGGGCACGGGTCAATTTTCTCACAGAGGCGGCATAGTCGATTTCTTTCCGCCCGGAAGTGATTATCCCGTTCGAGTAGAATTTTGGGGCGATGAGGTTGACACGATTTCTTATTTTGACCCTGAAACTCAGAGAAGAACGGAGTCGACTGATTTTGTGCTTATCTCGCCTTGCGTAGAGGTTTTGCCGGAGAACAAAAGTCTTCTTGTCAAGAAAATCGAGAAGCTCGCTTCATCTTTAAGAGGAAAAAACGCCGCAAAGGCTAGGGAGATTCTCTCGTCTGAAACAGAGAAGATTGCATCGGGACTTTTCCTTTCCTCAATGGATAAATTTATATCTCTTGTTTACGACAAGCCTGCGACCTTGCTTGACTATTTCTCTTCCGATAATTCATTTATGGTTTTGTCCGAGGGAACGGCACTCAAGGAGAAAATGAGAACAACCGTATGGCAGTGGGGCGAGGATATCAAAGACTTGATGTCCGACGCCGTGCTCTGCAGAGGGCTTGATACCTTTTCTGAGGACTGGGGATATCTTTTAAGCAGAGCTTCTGCTTTTCCCACAATCTTTATGGATGTTTTCGCAAGGGGAACTTACGAGATTCCGACTAAGTCGCTTGTCAATTTCACGGCTAAACAGCTTTCTGTTTGGAGCGGCAGCACGGAGCTTTTAAAGGACGACTTAAACACCACACTCTATAAGCGTTATAGAGTTGTTGTTCTTGCCGGTACGGAGAGAACTGCGAAAACTCTTGCCGAAGACCTCAAAAACGACGGTTTTGCGGCGGCTTATCAGGAAAATCCGAGCACTGTCAACAAGGGAACGATAGTTGTAACTAAGGGCACATTATCGGCAGGATTTGAATTCCCTTCAGCGGAATTTGCCTTAATGACTCACGGAAGAACCAATGTTTCAAACGATTCTTCCAAACGCAAGAAAAAGAAGAGAGACAAAAACTCAAAGGAAATCTATTCTCTTGCAGAACTCTCAATGGGCGATTATGTCGTTCACTCAACTCACGGAATAGGAATTTTCGAGGGCATTCATAAAATCGAGTTACAGGGAATTATCAAGGATTACATAAAGATTAAGTATGCCAAGGGAGATACTCTTTATGTTCCCGTCACTCAGCTTGACTTAGTCGCAAAGTACATCGGCCCCAGAGAAGACACGGGAGTTAAACTAAACCGCTTAGGCAGTCAGGACTGGGAGAAGCAAAAGACAAGAGTAAGAGCGGCGGTAAAGGATATCGCCAAGGAACTTATCAAGCTTTACGCCGAGAGAATGCAGGTTAAGGGCTATGCGTTCCCTGAGGACACCGAGTGGCAAAGGGACTTTGAGGCTCACTTTGCCTATGACGAAACGGAAGATCAGCTTCGCTGTATTGATGAGATTAAAAACGATATGGAGTCGTCTCATCCTATGGACAGACTTCTTTGCGGTGATGTCGGCTTCGGCAAAACTGAGGTTGCGCTTCGTGCTGCCTTTAAGGCGGTTACAGCAGGCAAGCAGGTAGCAATTCTTGTTCCTACCACCATACTTGCGTGGCAGCATTATCAGACAGTAATCAAAAGAATGGGCGATTTTCCCGTACAGGTAGAGTTGCTCTCGAGATTCAGAAACGCAAAACAGCAGAAGGATATTCTCAAACGCTTAAAGCGAGGTTCGGTTGATATAGTTGTCGGAACTCACCGTCTTGTTTCCAAGGATGTTGAATTCAAGGACTTGGGACTTGTCATAATCGATGAGGAGCAGAGATTCGGCGTTGCACAAAAGGAGAAATTAAAGTCGGTAAGTAAATCGGCGGATGTTCTCACCTTGTCGGCTACGCCTATCCCGAGAACGCTCAATATGGCTCTTTCGGGCATTCGTGATATGTCGGTTATCGAGGAAGCTCCGCACGACAGACACCCCGTCCAGACTTACGTTATGGAGCACGACAACGGCGTTATCATGGATGCGATAAGAAGAGAACTAAGACGCGGCGGTCAGGTTTACTATCTTCACAACGATGTTGCATCTATTGAGACTGTAGCCGCAGGAATCAGCGCACATATTCCCGAAGCAAAAATCGGTATCGGTCACGGAAAAATGGACGAAAAGGAACTAAGCGAGGTTTGGAGACAGCTGATTGACGGCGAAATTAATGTTCTTGTCTGCACCACGATAATCGAAACGGGAGTTGACGTTCCCAATGCCAACACGCTGATTATCGATAATGCCGACAGAATGGGACTTTCTCAGCTTCACCAGCTAAGAGGCAGAGTTGGCAGAAGCAACCGCCGTGCTTACGCTTATTTCACTTTTGCACCGAACAAATCCCTTTCGGAAATTTCTCAAAAGAGATTATCGGCTATCAGAGAATTCACCGAGTTTGGCTCGGGCTTTAAAATCGCCATGCGTGACCTCGAAATCAGAGGTGCGGGAAATATTCTCGGCGGAGAACAGCACGGCCATATGGAGACGGTCGGATATGATATGTATATCAAACTTCTTAATGAGGCTGTCGCACTTATGAAGGGAGAAAATCCGCCGCCTGCCGACAAGGACTGCACAATCGATCTGCAGATTCAGGCACATATTCCCGAAAATTACATTGAGAGTACTAACCTCAGAATTGAAGTTTACAGAAGAATTGCCGATATCAGCTCATTCGAGGACTCTATGGATGTAGTCGATGAACTGATCGATCGTTTCGGCGAGCCGCCAAAGGCTGTTCAGGGACTTATCGATATAGCACTTATGAGAAACTTGGCTTCGTCAATGGGATTCACGGAAATCAAACAGCAAAACGGAAATCTCTTGCTTTATGCTCACAGCTTTGATTCGAACAATTTCGATATGAGAAGAATTTCCGCACTGCTTAACGGTATGAAGGGAAGAGTTTTGCTCAACGCAAGCAACACGCCGTACATAAGCATTAAGCTTAATAATCAAAAGCCGCTTGAGGTTCTTGAAGATGCGCTCAAGCTTATGGACATAGAGGAGGAGACAGAGTGAAAAAAATAGTTCTCGGTATTTTGTCGCATGTTGACTCGGGAAAGACCACTCTTTCCGAGGCACTCCTTTATAAAAGCGGAACGATTCGCAAGCTCGGCAGAGTTGATGACGGTTCGGCTTTCCTTGATACATATTCACTTGAAAGAGACCGTGGAATTACAATTTTCTCAAAGCAGGCGATTTTAAATTTTGGTGACACATATGTGACTTTACTTGATACACCGGGTCATGTTGATTTTTCTTCTGAAATGGAGAGAACCTTACAGGTGCTCGATTATGCTATACTCGTCATAAGCGGTACGGACGGAATTCAAAGTCACACGGAAACGCTCTGGAAGCTATTAAAAAGATATAATGTTCCGACATTTATTTTCGTAAATAAAATGGATATGGTCGGAGCGGACAAGGGATATGTTATGCGTTCTCTCAGGGGAAAATTCGGCGAAAGCTGTATCGATTTTTCACGCTTAGCCGATGAGGAAGAGAGGAACGAGGCACTTTCCCTTTGTGATGAGCGAATTTTGAATGAGTACCTTGAAAGCGGAGAGATAAGCGAAAAAGCTATTAGCCTTGCGGTAGCCGACAGAAATCTTTTCCCTTGTTTTTTCGGCTCTGCTCTGAAACTCGAGGGAATTGACGAATTCATCGAAAGCTTCATAAAATATACGCTTATGCCGAGTTATTCGGATGATTTTGCCGCAAAGGTGTTTAAAATTCAAGAGGACACTCAAGGGAACAGGCTTACCTATCTAAAGGTGACAGGTGGTAAATTAAGCGTTCGTGATACCATAAACGGCACGGACGCTAAGGGAGAAGCGTGGTCGGAAAAGATTAACCGAATACGCATCTATAACGGAACAAAATTCGATGCGGTCGATTCTGTCGACAGCGGAACGGTCTGCGCCGTTACTGGACTTACAAAGACTTACCCCGGAAAAGGACTTGGCTTGGAAAACGAGTCCGATTTGCCGACGCTCGAACCTGTTTTGACGTATAAGGTTATTTATCCGAAGGAAGTGGACGCACACACGGCGTTAACACGTTTTCGCAAGCTTGAAGAGGAAGACCCTTCACTGCATGTTGTTTGGAATGAGGCACTTCAGGAAATCAACGTTCAGTTGATGGGTGAAATTCAGCTTGAGGTGCTAAAGCATGTCGTCAAAGACAGGTTCGATATGGATGTTTCTTTCGGTACGGGAAACATTGTCTACAAGGAAACGGTCGCCGAACCCGTGAAGGGCTACGGTCACTTTGAGCCGCTCAGGCATTATGCGGAGGTTCATCTTCTCATTGAACCGCTTGAAAGAGGCTCGGGACTTATTTTCTCAACAGCGTGCCGAGAGGACGATTTGGACAGAAACTGGCAAAGACTGATTCTCACGCATCTCGAAGAAAAAACTCATCTCGGAGTTTTGACAGGCTCGCCGTTAACTGATGTGAAAATCACACTTACAGCAGGAAGAGCACACGTCAAGCACACCGAGGGAGGCGATTTCCGTCAGGCGACTTATCGTGCCGTGAGACAGGGACTTATGAGTGCCGATAATGTTTTGCTTGAGCCTTTTTATTCGTTCAAAATGAGCGTTCCGACTGAAAATGTCGGCAGAGCGATGGCTGATATAAGCAAAATGTACGGCGAATTTGAAGCGCCTTTCACGGACGGCGAAGAAAGCGTAATCGTCGGCTCGTGCCCTGTTTCAACTATGGTGGATTATCACAAGGAACTCAGTGCTTATACCCACGGCAAGGGAAGACTTCAGCTTGATGTCAAGGGCTATGATGTTTGTCATAATTCAAGCGAGGTTATCGAAAAAATCGGCTATGATGCCAATGCCGATTTGGATAATACAGCCGATTCTGTTTTTTGCTCGCACGGCGCAGGTGTGCTTGTCCCTTGGAGTGAAGCTAAGGAGCACATGCATATCGAAACAGACAAGGAAAACTCCGATTCGGCGGGGATGTCTGACGACAGTGCAAGTTATACTCCGTCCGAAAGAATCGGAAGATATGCGATGACGCTTGAATCCGACAAGGAGCTTTTGGCAATATTCGAGAGAACCTACGGAAAAATCAAACACGATCCGAGAATTGATTTCCGTCCAGTGCGTGAGAAGACACACGAGACAAAGGAATATAAAGCTTCTAAGCTTCCAGAGGGACCCGAGTATCTTCTCGTTGACGGCTATAATATTATTTTCGGCTGGGATGACCTTAATAAGCTGGCGGCGGATAATCTCGAGGCGGCAAGAGAACGGCTCATTGATGTTATGTGCAATTATCAGGGATACAAGCGGTGCAGACTGATAGTCGTTTTTGACGCTTACAAGGTTAAAGGCGCACACCGTGAGGTTGAAAAGCACCACAATATTGATGTTGTCTACACAAAAGAAGCTGAAACCGCCGATATGTATATCGAGAAAGTCACAAAGGAGCTCGGTAAAAAGCACCGTGTGCGAGTCGCTTCGTCTGACGGCTTGGAGCAGATTATTATTCTCGGACACGGAGCGGAAAGAGTTTCGGCACGTGCGTTCAAAGAGGAAGTGGATGCGGCAGAAAAGGAAATCAGAGAATTTTTGCTTTTAAACAGTATAAATTCTGTAAGTCACGGAAATATTACGAATATTTCTGAGGACAAGAGAAAAAAGTAATCTGCTGTTGATTTTTCGTCTTCTATAATGTTTAATTAGTATATAGGCGTTTAGCCTTTTGTGTGTATTTTTGATTTAAAGAGAGGAAAAACTTATGACTAACGTAACACTTGGCTCTACAGGTATTACCGTAAACAAAAACGGTTTCGGTGCGCTTCCCATTCAGCGTGTAACACTTGACGTGGCAAAGACAATTCTTCGCAAGGCTTATGACAACGGCATCAATTTCTACGATACCGCAAGAAGCTACTCTGACAGCGAGATGAAGCTCGGAGAGGGTCTCAGCGATGTAAGAGAGAATATTTATATTGCAACCAAAACTCCGTCAACAACTGTCGAGGGCTTTTGGAACGATCTCGAAACTTCATTAAGACTTCTCAAAACTGATTATATCGATATCTATCAGTTCCATAATCCGTCATTCTGTCCAAAGCCCGGTGACGGTACGGGACTTTATGAGGCTATGCTTGAGGCAAAGGCTCAGGGAAAGATTCGTCACATAGGAATTACCAACCACCGCATTACAGTTGCTAAAGAAGCTGTTGAATCGGGACTTTATGAAACACTCCAGTTCCCGTTCTCATACCTCGCAAGCGAGAAGGACGAGGAGCTTGTGAAGCTGTGCAAGGAGAAGAATGTCGGCTACATCTGCATGAAAGCTCTTTCGGGCGGACTTATCACACATTCTGACGCCGCTTATGCTTATCTTGCTCAGTTTGACAATGTTCTTCCTATTTGGGGCGTTCAGAAGGAAAGTGAGCTTGATGAATTCATTTCCTACAACGACAATCCTCCTGCTATGACCGAGGAGATTAAAGCGCTCATCGCTCATGACAGAGAAGAACTCTCGGGTGACTTCTGCCGTGGCTGTGGCTACTGCATGCCTTGTCCGAAGGGAATACAGATTAATCAGTGCGCAAGAATGTCCCAGATGATTCGCCGTGCACCGAGTGCCGATTGGCTTTCCGAGTACTGGCAGAAAGAAATGGCAAGAACCGAGGAGTGCATTTCTTGCGGTGCCTGCACAAAGAAGTGCCCCTACAGCCTTAATACTCCTGTTCTTCTCAAGAAGAATTACGAGGACTACAAGACATTTTTAAAGTGATGTGAATAAAACGAAATCGGCGGTTCGCTTTGACTGAACCGCCGATTTATATTTTTGCTGTCAAATATCCATTTGCATGATTCCCTGAAGAAACGGGTGAGAGCTGTCTCTTTTTGTTTCAATCAGCTTAAAGCCGTTTGCTTCGTAAAAGCTGAGAAGTTTTTTGTTTTCGTAAACCATAAGTAAAACGACTTTGTCAGCGCCGTGGATTTTCGCTTTGTTTTTGCAAAAGGCAATGAGCATTTTGCCGACGCCAAGCTGCTGACAGTCGGGCAAAACGGCAAACTTCTGAAATGAGTAGGTGCTTTTGTTTACCTTTTCAAGCTGGACATAGCCAACTATTTTGTCGCCAAGCCAAGCGGCGTACATATGAACGCCTCGGGATTTGGCTTTTTTTAAATCGTCAAGCTCTATGAATGCACCGCCGCTCGGATAATTTTCTTTTGTAAAACCGTATTTTTGTGCGTTCTCTTTAAATGCACTTCTTATAGTTTGCACGCAGGCTTCAAAATCCTGTTCCGTGACAGAAAGTATTCTGTAATTCTCCATATATTCCCTCGTTAAGTAAGCATACAATTTAATTATAGACCAAATACGCTTGGTTTACAAGATAAATCGAGATTATTAATCGAAACAAGCGAACTTTTGAAATTTTAGCGTCACTCTTGCTTTTTCTTTAACAAAATAGTAAAATAGTTTCAAATATGTAATTCTGTGTTGTGTTG
>CAVDQG010000034.1:0-4405 GCA_963611165.1 Bacteroides uniformis | reverse complement strand
GTTGTGTTGTATACCACCGAATAGAATTTATTTAATGGGAGAACTACTATGATTGATGTATTGGCACTTGGAGAACTTCTTATAGATTTCACTACTACGGCTTCGGACGAAGACGGATACCCCACTATGGCGGCTCATCCGGGCGGAGCTCCTGCTAATTTCCTTGCCGCTTTGACAAAATTTGGCTACAAGACTGCCCTTTTGGGAAAAGTCGGTAACGATGCTTTCGGAAAGATGCTCATAAATACGCTTAATAAGGCAGGCATTTCTTCTGAGGGAATTGTTGTTGACCCGTCTGTTTTCACAACTCTTGCGTTTGTCACACTTGATGAGACAGGAGATCGTGAATTCTCTTTTGCGAGAAAACCCGGCGCTGATACATGCATTGCATTTGAGGAACTTAATAAGAGCCTTCTTGATGAGACAAGAGTTTTCCACTTCGGAACACTTTCGCTCACATCTGACCCTGCAAAAACAGCTACCGAAAAGGCTGTGGCTTATTGCAAAGAGAGAAACAAGCTCATCACCTTTGACCCCAACTACCGTGCACCGCTTTGGGACAACGAAGAGGATGCAAAGAACGCTATTAAGTGGGGCTGTGCTCAGGCTGATGTTATCAAAATCAGCGATGAAGAGGTTGAGTTTGTATTCGGCCTTGACGAGAAAGCCGGTGCAGAGCTTCTTCTTAATGAATACGGTGCTTCTCTTGTCTTTGTAACAAGAGGCAAGGACGGCTGTTATTTTGCAAACAAGCAGGCTACAGGTTATGTAGACAATTACAATAATGTTCATCCTGTCGATACTACGGGTGCAGGCGATATTTTCGGCGGTTCTGCTGTCAGCCGTGTTCTCGAGCTCGGCAAGGCGCCGTCAGAGCTTACTGAAGATGAGCTTAGATATGTTGCGGGCTTCGCTTGCACATCTGCCGCTCTCTCAACAGAATGCTACGGTGGTATTCAGAGCGTTCAGGATATTGACACAATAATGAAGGCTTACGAGAATAAATAAGCTTTTTATCTAAGAGGTAGAATAATGAAAAAGATAATTTGTTTGGCTTTGGTGCTCGGTATGGCTTTTGCCTTTACGGCTTGCGGCGGTAAAAGCGGTGATAATGGCGGAGAATCATCTTCGATTTTAGACAGCTCTGCAGTTTCCGCAGACGCTTCGACCGAGACGAGTGCTCAGCCGACTACCGACCCGTCTGCTTCGAGTGCGGCAGAAAGCTCTGCTACAAGCGGCACAGAAGTTTCTTCCGAGACTTCGTCAACTGACGGCACTGAATCTTCATCGGCTTCATCGACGTCTGACGGGACAATTAAAGCGGCTGTTGCCAATGCTCCTGATGTAAATATTCGTGCAGAGGCAAATACAAACTGCTCAATCGTCGGCACGGCTGCTGAGGGCGATGCATACGAGGTAGTGTCCGAGGATGACGGAAGCGGCTTTATCGGAATTAAGTATGGCGGTACTACTTGTTATATTTCCTCAACTTATGCTTATATAGATACAGTTACAGAGGATGAATTGACAGTTGTTACCTCGAGCACTTCTGATTCTGATGAAACAGATGACGAAACTTCAAGCGGAGTTACCGCAGAGAGTACCCGTGAGAACGAGGACGGCATGAAGAGATAATCTATGGGACAGATGGGTTTTCATCTGTCCTTTTTATTTTCTAAAAAAGCTTATGAAAATTATTCTCGAGAAAAATACAAATTTATTATTGACAAAAGAACAGAGAATGTATATAATGATTTTAGTTAGTAAATGCTAACTAAACAATTGCGAAGGCATGGGAGGTGCTGTAAAGTCTATGAATTTATCGACGCTTGCGGTATTGGTTATCTTAGTATTGATTATTGCCATGATTGTCCGCTCGATAGTGAAAGACAGAAAGAACGGTAAATCTCTTTGCGGAGGTAATTGTCAGCACTGCGGCGGTGCTTGCTCTTGCCATACGCCAAAGTCTTAACCGACTGTATTCGCAATATCAAACAGTGCAGAGTTAATTTGCACTTTTTTTCAAGGCAGAGGTAAGTGATGGCTAACCGAAATCAAATTTTGACAGCAGCAAATATAAGGTATCTTCTTTGCTTGAAAGAGCTTTGTCCGGAGGACGGTTACACTAGATGCGTTCATGTTGCGGATAAGCTCGGAATTTCCAAGCCAAGCGTTCATGCGATGATGAACAGTCTGAAGGATATGAAGCTTATTGAGAAGGATCACTACGGTACAGTCCGCTTTACGGCTGAGGGTTATCGTCTGAGCGCTTTATATGAAGAGTATTACTCGATTGTCAGCGGTTCAATTTCGGATAAATTTTCCGATGAGAAATATCTCGAGCTTGCGGTGTGCGCTTTTTTGGCAGAAATTCCCCCTGAAATGCTTGAGTCGCTCAGAAACAAGGATACCATTAAAACTGCATCTTAACAAAAAGCTGCTATGACGGCGTTGCCTTCATAACAGCTGAATTTCAGAGATTTAGTTAGCTTAATCTAACCAAAGGAGTTTCAGTATGTCCGAGGAGTATATTATACGGCATTGTGCACCAACGCTGGCTGGCTTGAAAACAGCGAATATGTTTACTTACCGATACGAAGACATTAACGAGGTGCTCGAATCCCTTCGTGACTGGAATAAAATTCTTGGCAAAAAGGGAATGAGGGTGATTCCCTTGTCGGTGGGGGACGGAAAGGTGATTGTTTACCTTTACAGGGTTGATTCGCTCAAAAATGACCTATCCGACAATAAGGCGGCAAGCCTTCTGAACAGCCTTGGCTATGAATCGGACAATCCTAACAAGTGTCTTCATGAGCTGAGAAAAAATCTCAATAACTGTGTGTCGGGAACATTTCCGCATGAAATCGGTCTTTTTTTAGGTTATCCGCCGGATGATGTTCTCGGATTTATCGAAAAGAAAAAGCCTGCTTATGAAGTAGTCGGGAACTGGAAGGTTTACAGCAATCCCGAAGAGGCTCAAAGAAAATTCAATCAGTACAGAAAATGCACTGATGTTTACGGCAAGCTATGGAAGGACGGAGTTTCCATTAATAAGCTTGCGGTAAAATCTTAATCAGAAAGTCAGTCAATTTGACTTAATTATCATAGAAATTTAAATTTGAAAGGAATTAATAAAAATGAGTAAGGTAGCAGTAGTTTATTGGTCGGGCACAGGAAATACAGAGGCAATGGCAAATGCCGTAGTAGAGGGCGTTCAGGGCGCAGGCTCTGAGGCGGTTCTTCTCACAGCTTCCGAGTTTGATTCTTCTAAGCTTGCTGATTATGATGCAGTAGCATTCGGTTGCCCGGCAATGGGAGCGGAGACACTCGAGGAGGACGAGTTTGACCCGATGTTCTCTGAGCTTGAGGGTTCACTTTCCGGCAAGAAGATTGCACTTTTCGGTTCTTACGGATGGGGCGACGGCGAGTGGATGCGTTCTTGGGAAGAGAGATGCCAGGGCGCAGGTGCTGATTTAGCTTGTGACTTTGTAATTTGCAACGACGCACCCGACGACGATGCTGTCGAGGCTTGCAAGTCTCTTGGCGCAGCTCTTTGCTGATTAAAGAAACATTGAAATGCAGAGCAGACTGAGAGGTCTGCTCTTTCTTTATTTGCGAAAGTCAAGGAAAGTCAAAACAGCAGATATAAAATTAGCACTCAAATACAACAAGTGCTAAACTTAACAAAATGTTAATAAAATATGCTCAATTCGTTCATAAAACAATCGTATTATATAGTCGTAAACAAAAGAGAGAGCAAAAAGAAAAGAGATTGCCTCTCAAGGGTTTACAAAGAAAAAAGTTGATTAATGAAATAATATGAAAGGAAGCATGATTTATGTTTGGACTTACACCTTTTGACAGCAGAAGAAATAATATGATGACAGATTTCGGTTGGAACCCGTTCTCGGATCTCGACAGAATGGAAAGAAGCTTGTTTGGCTCAAATTCAATGTTCGACGGATTCAAGAGCATGAGAACCGATATCCAGGACAACGGTAAGGAGTATGTCCTTCAGGCAGATTTACCGGGATTTGAGAAATCGGATATCAAGTTGAGCCTTAAGAACGATGTTCTTACCATCAGCGCAGAGAAAAAGGACGAGGTAGTCGACAACGATGAGAACGGCAACTTCATCAGAAAAGAGCGTTCTTACGGAACATATCAGAGAAGCTTTGATGTTTCCGGTGTCGACCAAAAGGCTATCAAGGCAAGCTACAAGGACGGTGTTCTTAAATTGAACTTACCGAAGCTTGAGCAGACGGTTGAGCCTTCTGTCAATATCAACATCGAATGATGCTAATCAAAGGTGTCGGGCGTGCCCCGACGCCTTTTCTTTTTACCCACAAAATATAGTGATAAACGAATAGATTTTACTTGATTTCGTTTAAAATAAGTATTATAC
>CAVDQG010000033.1:14047-22408 GCA_963611165.1 Bacteroides uniformis | reverse complement strand
ATGCGGGAGCGTTTATTGTAATCTCTCATGACCGTTATTTTCTTGATGCCGTTACCAACAGAATATTTGAGATGGAAAATAAGCATTTAACAACCTACAAGGGAAATTACACGGCTTTTCTGCACCAAAAAGAAGAGGCAAGGCTCACAAAACAGAGAGTTTATGACGCCACACAAAAGGAGATTTCCCGAATAGAGGGAATAATCGAACAGCAAAAACGCTGGAATCAGGCAAGGAACTATGTAACTATTGCCAGCAAGCAGAAGTCAATCGACAGATTAGTCGAAACTTTGGATAAGCCCGAAGATGAGCCCGATGTTATTGATTTTAAATTTCATGCATCAAGGCGTGGCGGAAACAATGTTCTTGAGACTAAAAATCTTGCGCTCAGCTTTGACGGCAAGAAACTGTTTGATAATGTCAGCTTTGAAATACATCGTCAGGAGAAGATTTTCATCATAGGCCCCAACGGCTGTGGTAAAACTTCACTTCTCAAGATTTTACTTGGAATTTACAAACAGGACAGCGGAAATTTACGTTACGGTGCTAATATAGATGTAGGCTATTATGATCAGTCTCAAAGAAGCCTTGATGACAGCAAGCTTGTTATTGATGAAATCTGGGATTTGCACCCACAAATGACTATGTCTGAGGTCAGAGGTGCGCTTGCCGTGTTCCTATTTAAAGGCGAAGATGTTTTCAAACCCGTTTCGGGACTTTCGGGCGGTGAGAGAGCAAGAATTTTGCTTTTGAAGCTCATGCTTGCCGATACGAATTTTCTCATCCTTGACGAGCCTACAAACCATCTTGATATCACCTCGAGAGAAGCTCTTGAGGATGCACTAAAGGGATATGACGGCACGCTTTTAGTCGTTTCTCATGACAGATATTTAATCAATAAGCTTGCCGACAAGGTTCTTTATCTGAATAAAGACGGCGTCACCGAGTATATCGGCAACTACGACAGTTATCTTGAGAATATCCATATATGAGGAGGTCACACGACTTTCCGCAGAACTGGATGAAAAGAAAGCTCAGGGGGAGAATCTCATGGCAGAATGGGAAGAGCTTACCGAATGGTTAGAAGAGAATGATCCGAGTGATAGTGATAAATAAAAATGAAGGTTAAATTTTATACTCTTGGCTGTAAAGTCAATCAATACGAATCCGAAGCCATGCTTAATATGCTTGGCGACAGAGGAATAGGAAAGGCGGGATCTGACGAAACCGCCGATATAATCGTTGTCAATTCCTGTACGGTTACCGCACAAAGTGACCATAAGGTCAGACAGACGCTTCACAGAGCAAAAAAGGATAATCCGGGTGCAATTGCCGTTATAACCGGCTGTATGGTTCAGGCTTTTCCCGAGGACTCCGAGCGACTAACTGATGCCGATATTGTCTTAGGAAATTCAGAGCGAAAGAATATGTTCGATCATATAATGAATTTTCTCTCGACAAAGCAAAGAATAGTTGATGTCAAGCCGCACGAAAAAGAAGAGAAATTCGAACAGATGAAAGTTAATTCTTATTCCGAGCGTACAAGAGCGTTTGTGAAGATAGAGGACGGCTGCAACAGATTTTGCTCCTACTGCATCATTCCTTATGCGAGAGGAAGAGTTCGTTCCAAGACGATGGAGGACTTGAAATCCGAGCTTCGTGAGCTTGCCGCAAACGGCTATAAGGAAATTGTTCTGACGGGAATTAATCTTTCCTGTTACGGTCAGGAATTCGGATTAAATCTTTGCGATGCCATTGAAGCCGCTTGTGAAATTGACGGAATCGAGAGAGTAAGACTTGGTTCACTCGAGCCTGAGCAGCTTTCGCAGGATGTAATCAATCGAATGGCAAAGCAAGAGAAGCTGTGTCCGCAGTTCCATTTATCGTTGCAGTCGGGAAGTGACGGCACATTGAAACGAATGAACAGACATTATTCCTGTGACGAATATCGTGAGATTGTCGCAAATTTGCGAAAGGCATTCGAAAATGTAGCCATTACCACCGATATTATGGTTGGATTTGCGGGAGAAACCGAGGAGGAATTCGCAGAAAGTCTTGCATTTGCCGAAGAAATTGCATTTGCTAAGGTTCATGTGTTTGCATATTCAAGACGCCCGGGAACCAAAGCTTATGACGCTCCGAATCAGGTGAATAACCGAACGAAGGAGGAGCGAAGCCACAAGATGATTGAGCTTACAAAGAGAACTCAGGAAGAATTTGCGAGAGCGCAGATAGGTTTGACCGAATCGGTGCTTTTTGAAAGAAGAAAGAAGGACGGTATGCTTGAGGGTTACACCAAGAACTATACTCCGGTTCTTCTTGACACCGAAAAAGACCTTCAGGGAAAAATAGTAGATGTAACAATAATTGACTATAAAGACGGTTATTGTATAGCTAAATAAAACTTATGAGGTGTGGTATGGATAAACAATCTAAGAAGTTTACCAAAAATGAGAAATCGTGGATTATGTATGACTGGGCAAACTCGGTATATGCCACGAATGTTCTCGCGGCGATTTTCCCAATTTATTTCGGCAATGTTTGTTCGGCAGCAGGTGCAGACAACGTTGTTTTGTGGTCTTACGGTACGAGTTTCGCAACATTTATAATTGCGATTTTGGCGCCCTTTTTAGGAGCAATCGGTGACCATAAGGGTTACAAAAAGAAGCTTTTCACGGGCTTTATGATAGTCGGCGTGGTTTTCACTTTAAGCTGTGCTTTCATCGAGAATTACAAGCTTCTTCTTGTGGGTTATGCGCTTTCGCATATCGGTTTCAGTGGTGCAAATCTTTTCTACGATTCGTTCCTTACTGATGTCACAACTGATGAGCGCATGGACAGAGTGTCCTCTTGGGGCTATGCCATGGGATACATTGGCGGAAGCACAATTCCTTTTATCGGCTCAATAGTTGTTCTTGTTGTCATGGGAATGTCCAATCCCAATTCGTTTAAGGTAGTAATGATGATAACCGCTCTTTGGTGGCTTATCTTCTCTATTCCGTTCCTCAAGAATGTTCATCAGGTGCACTATATCGAGGATGACGCATCAAAGCTTGTGCGTTCGTCGTTCAAAAACCTTGGAGCAACCGCAGTAAGCATATTTAAAATAAAGGGACTTTTGCTGTTTATCATCGCATATTTCCTTTATATTGACGGAGTTAACACCGTTATATCAATTTCAACCTCATATGGTTCGACACTCGGCTTGAACTCGATTATGATGATTTTAGCATTGCTTGTCACTCAGGTTGTGGCTGTTCCTTGCTCTATTCTTTTTGGCAAACTTTCGAGCAAGTACGGTTCAATCAATATGCTGTGCTTTGCGGTTGGAATGTATATTTTAGTAGTCGTGGTCGGCTTCTTCATGGGCTTTATCATTGAGCAAAATCCCGGTGATGAATCCGCAGTTATGAAGTCTCAGGTGCTTTTCTGGGTGCTTGCGTTCCTTGTCGGTACTGTTCAGGGCGGTATTCAGGCGATAAGCCGTTCGTATTTCGGTAAGCTTATTCCGTCGAACAAATCCAATGAATATTTCGGTTTCTTTGATATATTCGGTAAATTTGCCGCTGTTATCGGCCCCGTTCTTGTGGCTGCGGCAAAGCAAATCACTGGCAGAGACTCAATTTCAATCGTTGCTCTTGCTATTCTCTTTATCGCGGCTCTGATTGTCCTTATTACAGGCAAACCGCACTTTAAAGAGGCAGAGATAAGCGCAAAGAACGATCTTCAGTAATTCAAAATAAAAAAACTCGGTGCGATTATTGTTTCGCACCGAGTTTTTTTATTCTTCAGTTTTCTTTCTGATTATATGAAGTACTGAGAAACCGTAAGGAGCAAGCTTGAAAGCACCTTTAACATAAGATGAACCCATTATGTGTTCAATCTCATCTGTATCTCTGAATTCATATTCGACATCAGAGTTAGAATCTGCTCTGTTGACTGCGACAAAGAGAATTTCTTCGTCACCGTTTTCGAGAGTCTGGAATCTCTCGTATGACATTATGTTATCATGCGAGTAGGCGTTTCTGAATCCGCCCTCTTCAAAAATGCTGTAGTTATGACGGAAGATTGCCAATCTCTTGTACCAATAGAGAAGAGAGGTGTCGGCATTGTTCCAAGTGAAGCATCCACGGCAGAAAGGATCCTTGTAGCCCTGCATACCGATTTCGTCACCGTAGTAAATGCACGGAACTCCCGGCAAGGTATACTGCATAAGGGAAGCGAGACGCATCTTCTGTATGCCAGTTTGATATTTTTCAGGACTTAGGGTTCTGCCCGATTGCCACTCTCTGCCGTTTGTACCTGTCGGTTCGTCGGCAAGCATTGTGATAGCTCGCTCAGTGTCATGAGTTCCTATGTGGTTCATAAGATTTTTGAGAACATGAGGCGGATAGTTTTCCACAATGCTCTCGATTATCTCCATCATGAGCGAAGAGTGATGTCCGTTTAAGAAGCCGAGAATTGCGGTTCTGAAAGGATAATTCATAACGGAATCAAGCTGACCGCCGAGAAGATATCTTCTTCTTTGACCGTAAGCCGACTTGTTTGAAGCGTCCTCCCAAACTTCACCTAAAATAAGTGCCTCGGGATCTTGTTCCTTAGCCGCTTTGGTGAGATTATCGAGAAATTCATCGGGTAACTCATCGGCAACATCAAGTCTCCAACCGGAAGCACCAACCTTAAGCCACTTTTGGATAATTCCGTCCTTGCCGTTGATATAATTATTGTATTCGGGGTTTGTTTCGATTACATTCGGAAGTGTTTCAAATCCCCACCAGCACTCATAGTCATCGGGAAAATGTCTGAAATTATACCAAGGGGAATAGGGGGACTCCTGAGAATTGTACGCACCGAGAGAATCGTATCTTTTCTCTTTGTTAAAGTAAACGCTGTCACTGCCTGTGTGAGAGAAAACACCGTCGAGAATTATATGGATTCCTGCTTTTTTAGCGGCAGAACAAAGCTCTTTAAGATCACGCTCAGTTCCCAAAAGTGGGTCGATTTTAGAGTAATCCGCTGTATTGTATCGGTGGTTGCTGTGTGCCTCGAAAATTGGGTTGAGATAAATACAGGTAACACCGAGAGTTTTGAGGTAGGGGAGCTTTTCCTGAATTCCCTTTAGGTCGCCGCCGAAATAATCGTTGCACAAAACATCGCCGTTTTCATCGGGACGCCATGCGGGCTCTGCGCCCCAATCGTCTCGAAGAATTCTTCCTGACGGAATATTCTCTTTTTTCTTTGAGGATTTATAGAATCTATCAGGGAAAATCTGATACATAATGCCGCCCTTTAACCACTCGGGTGACTTATGATTTTTGGCGTAGACGGTTAACTGCCAGTTGTTGCCGTGGGCAGAAGTTGTGGAAACACCGCCCAAGTCTCTGTATTCGGCACGATGTCCGCGGTTAGTTTTTAGTTCGAAATGATAGAAATAAAGACCTGTGGTGTCGGGTGTGAAATCACACTCCCACCATTCTTCGTTCTCGCCTTTCATTCCGCACCAGAACATATCATATAGCTGAAAGCCTTCGTAGCTGCCGATATCTTTTGATATGACCAGCCATGCGGCAGAGCATGATATATCACGGGGAAGAGAAATGCGAAAATGAACGGAAGTGCCTGTTTCTACTGCACCGACAGGCGATTTATACTGAGGATCTCGCGATTTGAACATAGATTAATTTTCCTTGCTTACAACTAAAATAAAAAGAGAGGGGATAAGCTCCCCTCTCGCTGAAAACACGATTACTTTTCAGGAACCGGCTTGCACATCCAGATTGTGTCAGCGTAATCACGAATGGATCTGTCTGCAGCAAACATTCCGGACTTAGCGATATTGATAAGTGACATCTGGTTCCATCTCTTTTGATCCTTATAGACCTCGAGTGAGTATCTGTGTGCCTGAGCGTAAGAATCGAAGTCGGCAAGAGCCATGTACTGGTCAACATTGATGAGCGCATCGTAGAGAGACTCGAAGTTCTTTCCGTCGTAACCATGGTGGAGCTCGTCGAGAGCCTTTCTGATAACAGGGTTGTTATCATAGTGGTATTTCGGACGGTAACCGTTAGCCTTGAGCTGGTTAACCTGAGTTGTATTCATACCGAAGAGGAAGATGTTCTCGTCGCCTACAGAGCGGTGAATCTCAACGTTAGCACCGTCAAGAGTACCGAGAGTGAGAGCACCGTTAATCATGAACTTCATGTTTGAAGTTCCGGATGCTTCAGTACCTGCGAGAGAAATCTGCTCACTGATTTCGGCAGAAGGAATGAGTACCTCAGCCTCGGAAACACAATAGTTCTCGATGAAGAAGACCTTGAGCTTCTTGTTAACAACAGGGTCGTTGTTAATCTGATTTGCGAGTGTAGCGATGAACTGGATGATTTCCTTAGCGAAGTAGTATCCCGGAGCAGCCTTAGCACCGAAGAAGAATGTCTGCGGCTGAATGTCAGCGTTCGGATTCTCTCTTAACCACTGGTAGAGGGAGAGAATGTGCAGAGCGTTCATGTGCTGTCTCTTGTACTCGTGAAGTCTCTTAACCTGAACGTCAAAGAGTGTATCAGGGTCAATGTCAAAGCCCTGAGTCTTCTTTAAGTGGTTAGCAAGTCTTACCTTGTTGTTATGCTTAATCTCACCAAGCTTCTTGAGAACGGTTGTATCGTCCTTGTACTTTAAGAGATTTTCGATTGCATAGGAATCGTAGATGTAGTCCTTGCCGATGAGATCTGTAAGGAGATCTGCGAGCTCGGGGTTAGACTGGTTGAGCCATCTTCTGTGTGCGATACCGTTTGTGACATTCTTGAACTTCTCAGGTGTCTCTGTGTAGAAGTCGTTGAATGTGAATTCCTTAAGGATTTCGCTGTGGATTTCAGCAACACCGTTGACGCTGTGGCATGTGATGCAAGCGAGGTTTGCCATCTTGACATAGCCGTTGCAGATAGGAGCCATTCTCCAAATCTTAGACTCCTCAACACCCTTGGATCTCATCTCGTTCCAGAATCTTCTGTCGATTTCTTCAACGATCTGATAGATTCTCGGCATTCTCATCTTGAAGAGATCTGCGTTCCAAGTCTCAAGAGCCTCAGGCATAACTGTGTGGTTTGTGTAAGCAATGGTTCTCTTGACGATGTCCCATGCTGCGTCCCATGTGTAGCCGCACTCATCGAGCATAATTCTCATCATCTCAGGAATAGCGAGGATAGGATGAGTATCGTTGAGGTGAATTGCTGCAAGCTCAGGAAGTGAATCGAGGCTTGAGTGGTCATAGAGATGTCTCTTAATGATGTCCTGAATGGAAGCAGAAACGAGGAAGTACTGCTGGTCAAGTCTTAAGGTCTTACCCTGGATGTGGTTATCCTCAGGATAGAGAACCTTTGTGATGGACTCAGCCATAGCATTCTGCTCCATGCTCTTGAGATAGTCACCGCTGTTAAACTTAGACATATCAAAGCCTGTAGCAACTGCTTTCCAAATTCTTAAAACACTGATGCCCTTGCCGTCCATACCTGCGATGTACATATCGTAGGGGATAGCTGTAACGGACTGATAATCAACGTGATTGATTGAGTGATAGCCGTCTCTCCATGTTTCTTCGATCTTTCCGCCGAAGTGAACTTCCTGAGCACTTTCCTCAACCTTCTGAAGCCAAATTTTTCCGCCCGGGAGCCAGAAATCAGGGAGCTCTGTCTGCCAACCGTCAACAAGCTTCTGCTTAAAAATACCATACTCATATCTGAGAGAATAACCCATTGCAGGATAGCCCTGTGTTGCAAGACCGTCCATGAAGCAAGCTGCAAGTCTTCCGAGACCGCCGTTGCCGAGACCTGCATCAGGCTCTTCCTCATAGAGACTGTCGAGGCTGACGCCCATTCCCTTGAGTGCTTCCTTAAAGGTTTTCTCAAGACCGAGATTAAAAAGACTGTTTTTCAGTGAACGACCGAGAAGAAATTCCATGCAGAGGTAATAAACCTGCTTTGTCTTAGTCTTGGTAGCCTTGTCGATAAATTCTGTTCTTCCTTCTGTCATAAGGTCACGAAGGATAAGGGCTACGGACTTGTAGAACTCTTCGTTTGAAGCAGTAGTTTCCGATACGCCGAAACGATATCTGAGTTTCTCTTTGATAGCTTCGGAAGCTTCTGCGACTGTCATGCTGTAGTTCATGTTAAACTCCTTTATAAAATAAATAAAAATTTAAATCAAAGCTGACATAACGACAACTGTACGGGTAATGTGAAAATTATAAAAGCCTGATTCCCCACTTCTTTCAGATTAATTAAATAAACCGAAGCATAAAGGCTTTTAGTTTCACATACCGATAAGTATTATAATGGAATTTATGCGGAAATTTCAAGTTTATTTTGAAAA
>CAVDQG010000033.1:11831-14037 GCA_963611165.1 Bacteroides uniformis | reverse complement strand
GTATTGCGCTGATTACCGAAAAAGACGAAAGCTATGTGCGTCGGCTTGCCGATGAAATAACTGCCGAAATATCTCCGATGATTTCATCCGGCATCTCCAAAGACCGTGCGGCGCTGTTTGCTGCTTTCAATTATCTTGATGAACTTCATGAGTTTAAAAGCAAACCGCATGAGGATAAGAAGGAAGAGGTTGAAACCTTAAAAGCCGAATCGGAAATGTTATATAATGAAATTTCCGAGCTTGAAGAAAGGGTCAGAGCTTTAAATGAAAGAAATGCAGAGCTTGAAAACAGTCTTCAAAATAATAAAAATGAGTCGGGCGAACTTGCGGCACTTCGCAAGGAGAATGAAGCTTTGCTTTTGAAACTGAGCGAAAGCAAGGAAAATAACAGTAAAGAGGAAGAATATAAAAAGAAGCTTGACGAGGCGATGGCCGAGCTTGAAGCTTTAAGGCACAAGGCTTTACAGCAAAGTGAGCATACTCCCGTTTTTTCGTCAGGCGAATTACGAAATCCCATGAGACCGCAGCTTGAGGCTGAGGGCATGGTTGATTATTATGCAAAAGATTAAATTATGAATAAAGAAAAAATAGAAATACTTGCTCCTGCAGGAAATCCCGAGGCTCTGAAAGCGGCTGTTTTTTCAGGTTGTGACGCCGTCTATCTCGGTGGTTCGATGTTTTCGGCACGTGCCAATGCAGGCAATTTTGACGATGAAGAACTGACAGAAGCCGTTAAATTCTGCCATGTGCGTGGAGTTAAGGTGTATGTCACTGTTAACACCCTTGTCAAGGAGCACGAAATAAAACCTGTAATGGAGTTTATCTCCTTCCTTTGTAAAATTGGCGTGGACGCTGTTTTGGTTCAGGATCTCGGGCTATTCAGACTTATAAGAGAGTCTTGCCCCGATTTGCCGCTTCACGCTTCTACTCAAATGAGCGTTCTCGATAAAAACGGTGCAGAGCTTTTAAAAGAAATGGGCGCATCGAGAGTGGTTTTGTCGAGAGAAATGTCGTTGAAAGAGATTAAAGATGTCAGCGATAATGTCGATGTTGAACTGGAAGTATTCGTTCACGGTGCGCTTTGCATGTCCGTTTCGGGACAATGCTATTTTTCTGCTATGCTCGGTTCGAGAAGCGGAAACAGAGGAAGATGTGCTCAGCCGTGCAGATTGCCGTTCAGCTCGGATGACGGAAAAAAGAATGTTCTAAGCCTTAAAGACCTTTCGTTTATCTCAAGACTTGATGAATTGCGGGCGGCTGGGGTATGTTCTGCTAAAATCGAGGGAAGAATGAAACGCCCCGAATATGTCGCGGCGGCTGTGTCTGCCGGCAGAAGTGTGGCAGACGGCGAAAAGCCAAATCAGGAATTAATGAAAAATCTTGAAGCTGTATTCTCAAGGTCAGGCTTTACCGATGCTTATCTTACGGGCAAAAGGGGGCCTGAGATGTTCGGTATAAGAACAAAGGATGATGTTACAGCGGGCAACAATGCGGTTTTTAACAAACTCCATGAGTTATATAAGGGCGAAGCGAACAGAGTTCCAGTTAATATGGACTTTAAGCTCGCTGTCGGCAGTCCGATAGAATTAACTTTAAGCGACGATGACGGAAACAATGTAAAGTTAAAATCCGAAGTTCTCGGAGAGACAGCCCAAAACCGACCGCTTGACGAAGAGCGAGTCAGAAAACAGCTTGAGAAGCTTGGTTCGACTGCTTATCATCTTGAAAGTTCAAATATAGAACTTGACGGAATAAGCACTGTTCCGATGTCGGCTATCAATGAGATAAGAAGAAATGCGGCAGAAAAGCTTGAAGTGATGCGCAGTGCTTTAAAGCAATATGACTTTACAGAGACGAGTTACACTGAAGAAACTACTGATCACACTTTAAGCAAAAAATACGGTGTCTTCTCATCATATTCACAGTTGTCAGAAGCTGTTTCGTCTCTTGATATGATTTATTTGCCGATTACGGAGTCTGCCGAGCATTTTGAACATGCGAAAAAATACGGTGTAAAGGTCGGTGCACTCATGCCGAGAAGCTATTTTGGTGCAGATGACGAGGTTGAGTGTAAAGCAAAAGAACTTGCCAAACTTGGCGTTGCTGATTTCATGTGTGGAAATATCGGTGCTGTTGCGATAGCTAAGAAAGTTGGCGGCAATGTGCACGGTGCATTTTCACTCAATGTCGCAAATACAGAATCGCT
>CAVDQG010000033.1:0-11821 GCA_963611165.1 Bacteroides uniformis | reverse complement strand
GTGTAGTTGACAGTGAACTTAGCTTTGAGCTGACCCTTGATGAAATCAAAAGCCTTAAAGGCAATTTACCGAGAGGTATAATGGCTTACGGCCGTCAAGCACTTATGCTTAACAGAGCGTGTCCGATAGGTCACGGCAAATGCGTAGGATGCAAGAAGGTGCAGAGCATAACTGACAGAAAGGGATATAAATTTCCTGTAATGTGTATGAAGGGCAAGAGCTTCAGAAGTGTTGAGGTGCTCAACTCCTTGCCGCTCAATCTAAGCGATAAGCAGTCGGATATCGAGAATGTTGATTTTATTACCTTACGATTTACCGATGAAAATCGTGCAGAGGTTGCCGATGTTATTAACGCATTTAATAAAAATGAAAAAATACACGGAGAGTTCACAAAAGGATTATATTATAGAGGTATCATATAATGTCGAATAAATTATATGTAAAGAAATTAAGAGCCGGAGCAATGCTCCCTAAGAGAGAAACTGTCGGTTCGGCGGGCTACGATTTGTGTTGCCTTACCGATGAGCCAATTACTGTTTTGCCTAAAGAACGCAAGTTGATTCCTACGGGTATTGCAATTGAGATACCGGAGGGAACAGTCGGTCTTGTCTATTCGAGAAGCGGCTTGTCGCTTAAGCACGGAATACATATGGCAAATGATGTTGGTGTTATCGACAGTGACTATCGCGGAGAATTAAAGGTTCCGATTCATAACCGTTCCGAAGAGCCTTACACAATAAACTGCGGTGACAGAATTGCACAGCTTGTTGTGACGCCTATTCTTACCCCTGAAGTGGAGGAAGTCAATGAACTTTCAGAAACCGTAAGAGGCGAGGGCGGCTTTGGAAGCACGGGAAAGAAGAGAGAGGGTTAATTAATGGCAAATAATGAAAAAAGAGTTAGCCCTGTTGCTGATGAGAAAGAGCTTGGCATAGATCTTGGTTCTGCGAATACCGTTATTTTTCAGAAGGGAAAGGGCATAGTTTTGCGTGAGCCTTCTGTCATTGCAATCGATATGAGAACCGATGAGGTTGTTTCTTGCGGCAGAGACGCTCAGGATATGATAGGAAAAACACCTGAAAATATCATGACCATTAAGCCGATTGCAAACGGCGCTGTTGCCGATTTGTCTGCTTGTGCCGCCATGCTGAAATATTTTCTTCGTAAGCTTTTGAAGGGCCCTTCAATCAGAAAACCGAGAGTTATTATCTCTGTTCCTGCAAGTCTTACCGATGTTGAAAGACGTGCGGTAGAGGATGCCGCAAAACAGGCGGGTATATCTTCGGTCAGTTTGTTTGAGGCGCCTATGGCTGCTGCTCTCGGTGCAGAATTGCCTGTCGGAGCGGCAAAGGGAAGCTTTGTTCTCAATATCGGTGCCGGAGTATCGGAAGCGGCGGTTATCGCACTTGGCGATATCGTTTCGTCTGCCGGCTCAAAGGTTGGCTCAAGCGACATAGATACCGCTCTTATAAGCTACATGCGCAAGCAATACGGACTTATAATCGGCAGAAAAGCCGCCGAGGAACTGAAAATCAAAATAGGAAGCGCATATCATACGTCTGAAAACGGTTTTGCGGAGATTCGCGGCAGAAGCGCCGTTGACGGTCTTCCGAGAAGTTATTCTGTTCAGGGAGATGAAATAAGAGGTATAATTCAGCCTGTCGTAGTCAGAATTTCAGAGCTGATTGCAAAGTGCCTTGAGGAGGCTCCCGCAGAGCTTTCTTCTGATATTTTTGATTCAGGCATAGTTTTGACGGGCAGTGGTGCAGAGCTTGACGGATTGGCGGACTTTATTTCCGAGTACATCGGAGTTAAAGTAATTATTCCTGACAGAATGAGGGATTGTGTTGCCGAAGGAACGGGAAAAGCTCTTGATCTTGTCGTGAGTGACAGAGGAGTTCGCCGCTTTAAGAGAAATTCTATTTAACACGAAGGGATAGCTTTCATATATGAAAGGTTTTTTCAGAGGTAATGCTTTTAAAACGATGCTGACCCTTGTTGTTATACTCGGAGCATTTACCATTCTTTCAATAACGACCGGAGACAGCACGATTTCCGGTTTCTTTCAGGGATTTATAAGTCCCATGCAGGATACGGCAAGCAATGTTCTCGGAAAGACATCCGATAATCTTGGCTTATCAGATATGTCAAGATCGGAGCTAGAATCTTATGCTTCAACGCTTGCCGAGGAAAACGCACAGCTTAGACAGAATCTTGCGGATTACTATGATGTAAAGCAAAAGAACGAACAGTACGCAGAGGCAATAGGAATTGTTAACAGCGATTCCAATATAAGTCTGCTTGCGGCGTCGGTTATTTCAAGAGATCCGACTGATGTTTACATGGGATTCGGCCTCGATGTCGGAACGCTTGACGGTGTAGCTCTTAACGATGCGGTTATCACCAGTCAGGGAATAGTCGGTATAGTCAGCGAGGTTTACTCATCATCGTGCAGAGTTGAAACCATATACAGTGAAAGCCTTGAGGTCGGAGCCGTATGCGAGGAGTTCAGTGAGAACGGTGTTGTTGCTTCTGATTCTGCGAGTGCAAATGCGGGTACGGTTTATCTCAAGTATCTTGATAACAGCACGAAAATTACACAGGGGTCTATTATCACAACGTCAGGTTCCGGCGGATTATTCCCTAAGGGACTTGTTATCGGAACGGTTCAGTATATAGATCCGTCAAACACGGATGTTACTGTTAATGCCGTTTTGAAGCCGTCTGCCGATATCAAAAACATAACGGACTGCTTCGTTATAACAAGCTTCGACGGAATGGGAGACAGCGGAGTCAATGCTTCTGAGTCTGCCAATTCCGATGACGGAGATGTCGGAGGCACAAATTGAAATTCTATTTATCGGATACAAATAAGATAGTTCGCATGTTTGCGTATTTTATCGAAATATTTGTGTTGACAGTGCTCCAAAATGTGCCCGGGCTCACCATGCCCATATTTGCCTGCACACCTCTGCTCAGTGTGGCGGCGGCATTAAGTATAGCTTTAATCGAGACAGAAATGCCCTCGATGGAGATTGCTTTGATTGCAGGATTGCTTATCGATGTTACAACAGCTACACCGTTTGGCTCATTTGCTATGTTTTTTATAGTTATATGTGCTTTTACGAGTGCTTTTGTTCAGGGAAAAAGACGTAAGGATTCATTCTGGTTAATTTTGACCTCGGTGATTGCGACGGTGTTGACATTTCTCGCCCTTTGGTTCATTTTAAGCGTTGCAAAGGGAAGCTCGGATTCGATTTTGCAGTTAAAACAAAAATTTATTCCGACGGGAATTTATACTCTTTTTGTTATGCCGTTTACGTACACGTTAAACAATATTATTCATAAGCTCCTTAAAAATAGGGATGACGCAAATTAACAGAGACTCTTAATGAAAAGTAAAATTAAAATCACAAGAACCTTGGGCTGTTTGGCTTTTGTTGTCATTATATTCTTTATTTATTGCCTTAGACTTATTCAATGGCAGGTTTTTGAGGGCAGCACTTATCAGCAAGAGGCTGAGTCAAATTCAAGCTACAGCATAAGTCTGAAAGCCGCACGAGGACAGATTTATGATTCGGAAGGAAATTTGCTTGCCGGAAACAAAACCTGTTACAATGTGGTTATGAATGCCATCACGATGGATGACAACAGAAATCCGGCGATTGCCAAGGTTCTCGAATATCTTCAGGCTGACGGGGTCGAATGGGTAGATAAGCTTCCGATTCAGATTAACGGTGCCGGTCAATATGAGTTCATCACAAACCGTGAATCCGAAATTTCATATCTGAAAAGCTCGGATATGCTCAATACCCAGAACTATGCGACAGCCGACGAGTGTATGACACTCTTGATAAGTAAATATGATCTTGAGGATTATTCTCAGACGGAAGCAAGAAATATTGCGTCTGTCCGATATTATATGACGAAAACTAGGTTTTCCAGAAGTACTCCTTATGTAATTGCCGAGGACGTTCCGATGGAAACAGTTCAGAAGATAAGTGAAAATTCAAAAGATATGCCCGGAATTGAAATTCAGGTAAGTACCTCGAGATACTATGAGGACGGAACTCTTGCACCGCACTTAATCGGTACTCTCGGTTCAATCACTTCGGAGCAATATTCTTCTTATGACGAACAGGGCAAGACCTATTCTTCTGATAATGTTTCCGGTTACACTTTAAGCGACACTGTCGGTCAGAGCGGACTTGAAAGTGCTTTTGAGGAAACTTTAAGAGGACAAAACGGAGTAAAAACCGTTTCGGTTGATTCTAACGATAATGTTACAGGTGAATCGGTTACAACTCAGTCTGTTTCGGGCAACTCAGTCTATACAACGATTAACAGTAAGCTTCAAAAGGTAGCTAATAAGTCTCTTGCAGAGAATGTTCAGAAAGCAAACCTTGAAACAGGTGACTGTTCTGCCGGTGGCGTGGTTGTTCTTGATGTCAATACCTTCGGTGTTCTTGCGGCATCGACTTACCCCACTTTTGATTTGACTCAATACACAAGCGACGATAACTATTATTATGATCTCATGGAGGATGAGAGTCTTCCGCTTTTTAACAGAGCGTTTGACGGTGCGTTCACTCCTGGTTCTGTTTTTAAACCGCTTGTTGCGATAGCGGCGCTTGAAGAAAAAACGATAACAACGGGATTTACTTATTATTGCCCCGGTTATTACGATTATTATCAGGACGGTAATCCGCCAACCTGTTATAATTCAACCGCACACGGTACTGTTGATGTATATTCGGCACTTGCAAATTCTTGTAACGTTTTCTTCTTTGAAGTCAGCAGACTTCTCGGAATCGGCACAATGAATGTTTATGCCAATGCTTTCGGATTAGGTGTGAAGACAGGTATTGAGGTGGGAGAGACCTCGGGTATCATGTCTAACCCGCAGGAATACGTAGAAAACCACGGGACGGGATGGGTTGACGGCTTAACAATCCAGTCAGGTATCGGTCAGTCCGACTCAATGTTCTCACCTTTACAGTTAGCTACTTACACTGCAACAATTGCAAATGACGGAGTCAGACTTAAAACTCACCTCTACTCAAAAACCGTTGACTATGACGGAAACAGAGTTCTTGACGAGTATGAGCCGCAGGTTGTTCAGGATACTGAAATATCCAAGAAAACCCTCAAGGCTGTTAAGGAAGGTATGCGTGAAGTTGCTACTGTCGGTACTGCGTCCGGGGCATTTGCCGATTACGGTATTGCAATTGCATGTAAAACAGGTACGGCTGAAAATCCCGGACACAACGATAACACGGTTTTCATTGCATATGCACCGTATGACAATCCCGAAATCGCCGTTGCCGTTGTTCTTGAATACGGTAAGAACGGCGACTACTCAAAGGCGGTCGCAAAGGATATTTTCGACGCTTATTTCTACGGAACTGGTGATGATGAAAATTCCGACGAAAACTCGGAAAACTCGGATTCAAGCAGTTCTGAAAACAGCTCCGAAAGTTCTTCTTCTGAGGCGGAAGAAGCATCCGAGACTTCGGAAACAAAGCGTGGAGACGATATTCCCGATGTAAACTGATATCGCTGTTTTTGACAAAAAATAGCGATTAAGATTGTATTTTTTAACAAAACTTATCATTTTGATAAAATATTTTTGACTATTAAGAAATATTATGATATAATTCTGAAAGGAAAACGATATGGGCTCAGTAACAGTAATCACATCCGGCAAGGGAGGCGTCGGCAAATCTACGGTTTCCGTGGGTTTGGCAAGGGCTTTAGCCGACAGGGGTCGGAAAGTCCTTTTAATAGATTGTGATTCTGGACTCAGGTCGCTAGACAGATTGACGGGGACGGACAAAGAGCTCGTATATGATCTTTCAGATGTTTTGTCGGGAAGATGTGCACCGATAAAGGCGATATATAAATGTGAGGTCAGTGAAAACCTTTATATGATGCCTGCCGCGGATGACTCTGAATTTGTGTTAAGTGAAAACGGATTTGCAAAGCTTGTCGCACTTGTACGAAAGTACTTTGATGCTGTGTTGTTGGATAGCCCTGCCGGTATTGGACGGGGATTTCGTTCAGCGTGCATGGCAGCGGATAAGGCTTTGGTTGTCTGTAATGCCGACCCCGTTTGTCTTAGAAGTACCGCAAAGGTTAATTCTATGCTTAAGGAAATGGGAGTCAGTAAACAAAGGCTGATTATTAATAGATTTAATAACGCCGCTTTTAATGCACTTCATGGGTTTGATGACCTTGACAGCGTGATTGATGAAGCTCGAATCAGGCTGATAGGGGTTATACCCGAAGATTATGACTTTGTTAATTCAATGATTAATAATATCCGAAAGGATCGCACGGACGGCTTTAGGGCATGTTCGAGAATAGCGGGAAGACTTGAGGGTATAGATGTTCCACTGATTATATGATATGTAAAGCGAGGTAAATATTATGAATATTGCGTTAATCGCACATGATGCGAAGAAAGAGCTGATGGTTCAGTTCTGTATTGCTTATTGCGGAATTCTCAGCAAACATAATCTCTGTGCCTCGGGTACTACGGGTAAGATTGTTTCTGAGGCAACGGGACTTGAGATAACTAAATTTCTCAGCGGACCTCAGGGAGGAGCTCAGCAGATAGCCGCTCGAATCGGCTACAATGAGATTGATCTTCTTCTGTTTTTCAGAGATCCTCTTAATCCGAAGCCGCATGAGCCCGATGATATGAACCTATTGAGACTTTGCGACATGCACCATATTCCTGTTGCGACAAATATTGCCACGGCAGAAGTGCTTATTCGCGGTCTTGAGAGAGGCGATCTCGACTGGAGAGAAATAGCAAGAGGCTAAATTTTAACATTCCCTTCCTTCGGGAGGGGATTTTTGTTTT
Source organism: Bacteroides uniformis (assembly GCA_963611165.1). Classification (GTDB taxonomy): domain Bacteria; phylum Bacillota; class Clostridia; order Oscillospirales; family Acutalibacteraceae; genus SIG603. The sequence continues at coordinate 4,953 of CAVDQG010000033.1, read as the reverse complement.
GTATCTTGTTATTTACGGTAAATAATGCTATAATTAATGTGTATGTGTCGATTTAACTGAAATGGAAATGAGCGATATGTACCGATACTCAGAAAATTAATTAAAGGAGATATGATATGAGCCTTTTACAAGCAATAATTCAAGGTATAGTTCAGGGTTTAACCGAATTTTTACCTGTTTCCAGCAGCGGACACTTAGCCGTAACTCAGCACATTTTGGGAGTTAACCTTGACAGCATCTTTTTTGATATTTTGCTCCATCTTGGTACTCTTATTGCGGTTTGCTTTGTGTACTATAAGCTTATCGGAAGATTGATAGCCGAGTTTTTCAGATCGATTAATGATATATTTCACAGAAGATTTTCTTTCAAAGATATGTCTGAAGACAGAAGACTTCTTGTTATGCTTGTTGTCGGTCTTATTCCGCTTTTCCTGTTGTTCATTCCGATTCCGGGAACAGATATGAAGCTAAAGGATCTCTCCGATATGTGGGGAACAGACAGTAATATTCTTGTCGAAGGCATAGCGTTTATTATTACAAGCATACTGCTTTCACTCGCTATTGTTCTCGGCGGAAAAAGCAAGAGCACATCTAAAAAGCGTGGCGGTGCTCATTTCTCCGATGAGAGAAACAGGACGCAAATCCGTTTTGGCGATGCTGTTGCAATCGGTATAACTCAGCTTTGTGCAGCTCTGGTTCCGGGACTTTCAAGATCCGGTTCAACGATGTCTGCCGGAATGATGAAGGGTGTTAACAAGCAGACTGCCCTTGACTATTCATTTGTTCTTGGCATTCCGACAATTTTGGCGGCTGCTGTTTTCTCGTTGAAGGATATTTCTTCTGCGGATATGGCATCTTTGTCGACTACCGTAATAATTGCAGGTATTGTTTCATCGGCAATTTTCGGATTTTTGGCAATCAAGCTTTTCAAGTGGCTTGTTGCATCGGATAAATTGATTATTTTTGCTGTATATACACTTATTCTCGGCATAGTGTGCATCGTTATCAGTGTGATTGAGTTTAAGAGCGGAGTTAATATTTTCACTAAGCTTCCGCTTTAACGAGCATGTGCTGATGTTAATCAGGAGGAAGAATTTTGGCTACTAAAAAATCGGCGCCAAAGAAAAATACTAAAAATACAAATAAAAAAACAAGCAACAAAAGAAGCAGTACTTCATCAAGGGGTACTGCTTCAAAGAATACTAAGAGAAATTCGAGGTCGGTCGAAGAAATCCGCACGAATAATCAGCTTAAAGCGATTGTTTTATTGGCATTGGCTGTAATTCTTGCGGCGTTGGTTCTCTTGCCCGGAGAAAATATATGGCGTGGACTTCATAATTTCTTGATGGGTACTTTCGGCGGATGGGCGATTTTCTGGCCCGTTTTGCTTGGCTATTCTGCGGTTACCATGGCTCTTGAGAAATTTCAGGGCGATAAGGGTGGTCTGAGAAAAAAGATTATAATGTGCGTGGCACTTATATTTATAATCTGCACATCCGTATTTATTTATTCAGACATACCGTTTCCTGACGGCTTAGATTATTTCAAAAAGCTTGGTTTCCTTTACAGCCTCGGTATCAGCAACAGGGGAGCTGCTCTGTGCGGAGGTTTATTCGGTATTCCGATACTTTTGGCTTGCGGTAAAACAGCGGCTAAGATTTTAATTACGGTTATCCTTATTGTTTCGATAATGATTCTCTTCAAGATAACTATTTCTTCAATTGCTTCGGCTTTGGAGAAGGGCGCAAGAGCCGCAAAGAAAACAGCAATCACGGCTAGGGAGAGGCAAAGAGAGCGTGCGGAGATAAGAAGGGAAGAAAGACAAATTCTTATCGATAATCCGCCTCCAAAGCGAGAGAATAAGGAAGAAGATCAGAGCGATTTTGTCAGCGGACTTTCCTTTGATCACCCTGTGTTTTCAGAATCTAACAAAGGAATCCTCAAAGGAAACTCAAATCCTGTTATCGATACTTCTGAAATTGATATTTCCGTTGATTCAAACAAAAGAAGCGGTAAAAGGAAAAATGAGGAGCTGTCTTCCAGTAAAAGTGATATTTACGAGAGCTTTGGCATGAAAGATAAGCTTTCCGAATCCGAAGCTTCTGACAAGAAAGATGATTTTGTATTTCACTTTAGCGATGAGGCTTTAAGTAAGGTACCGCCGACACCGACAGACGATGAAATCCCGACAGCCTTTGGTGCTGGCACGATACTTATTAACAGAGAAACCGGAGAGGTTATCGAGAACACCGATAATGAAGTCGGCACTGTGCAGATTGATGCAAGTGAGCCTCAAGAGAATAATACAATTTCTGAAACTTCTCCGTCCAAAGAGGCTTATCCCTTGGAGTATCAGTTTGAAGATATCAACTCGGACAGCAATAATGAAGAGGTATCTGAAGAAGAACCGATTCATAAATTTGAAGAAGTTACAGATAAATTAACAGAAAATACTTACGTAGAAGATGAAGCCGAGAAGCCGACTTCTTTGCCTCAAGAAAGTCAGGCTGACGGAAAAGCCGAAAATGTACTACGAGAAGAAAAACAGGAGAGTGCGGTAGTCACGCCGATTGACCTTTCCGATGAATCTCTTGATAACGCTAAGCAAGCGGCTGAAGAGTACATGGAAAAAAGGGAAGAGGCAGAGAAAGCCGAGATTGCAAGCAAGGCAGAGATGTCTCTTTACGACCAGCATAAGGATGATGAGAAGACTTATATTTTCCCACCTGTTACACTTCTCAAAGAAACAGAAAAGCTTGACGCAAGCGTAGAAACCGAGGAACTTCAAACTAACGGTAAGGTTCTTATTGATACCTTGGCAAGCTTTGGTGTTAAGGCTCAAATTGTGGATATTGCCCGTGGCCCGTCTGTTACACGCTATGAAATTAAGCCGGCGGCAGGTGTAAAGATAAGTAAAATTACAGGTCTTGCTGATGACTTGGCTTTGAATCTTGCGGCGGCCGGAATAAGAATTGAAGCACCGATTCCGGGTAAAGCGGCTGTCGGTATAGAGGTTCCTAATCTTAATAAAGCAACTGTCGGAATGAAAGAGCTTATAGAATCAAATAAGTTCATAATGAGTAAGGCTCCTTTGACTGTTGCACTTGGCAAGGATATTGCGGGTGAGGTTGTTATCACCGATCTTGCAAAAATGCCGCACTTGCTCATTGCCGGTACAACGGGTTCAGGTAAATCGGTATGCATTAACTCTCTGATTATCAGCCTTATTTACAAGTCAAGCCCCGATGATGTACGTTTTCTGATGGTTGACCCTAAGGTTGTTGAGCTCGGAGTTTATAACGGAATTCCTCATTTGCTCGTCCCCGTAGTCACCGACCCGAGAAAAGCGGCGGGCGCACTTAACTGGGCGGTTACGGAAATGCTCAACCGATATAAGACCTTTGCGGAGTTTAATGTCCGTGATATTAAGGGATATAACGAGCTTGCGAAGATGAACAACTATGAGGATGATTTCGGTCAGCCTATGCTTAAGATGCCGCATATTGTTGTTATAATCGATGAGCTTGCAGACCTTATGATGGCGGCTCCAAATGAGGTTGAAGATTCTATCTGTCGTTTGGCTCAGATGGCTCGTGCCGCAGGTATGCACCTTGTTGTCGCTACTCAGCGTCCGACTGTCGATGTTGTTACGGGACTTATTAAAGCCAATATTCCGAGCAGAATTGCTTTTGCTGTTTCCTCTGCTATAGATTCAAGAACCATTCTCGATACCCAGGGTGCCGAAAAGCTTCTCGGTCGTGGTGATATGCTGTTCTCGCCTGTCGGCTCTCAAAAGCCTACACGAGTTCAGGGATGCTTCGTTTCCGACGGTGAAATCGAAAAGGTTGTTGACTTTATTAAGCACGGAAGAAAGATAAGCTACGACGATGAAATCGCAGAGGCTATCGAGCAGAATGCTGTTGCCGCTCAGGATAAACAGCAGAAGGGCAACTCTTCGGAGGACAGTCAGAACGACAGCGGTGACGCATTGCTTGAGGAAGCCCTTAAGATATGCGTTGAAGCTGGTCAGGCGTCTACTTCACTGCTCCAGAGAAAACTTAGAATCGGTTATGCGAGAGCGGGACGATATATTGATGAGCTTGAACAGCTTGGTTATGTCGGGCCGTATCAGGGTTCTAAGCCCAGACAGGTTCTGCTGACAAAAGCACAGTGGCTTGAGAGAAATATGCAAAAGGACGGCTCTGTTTCAACCGCCGCTTCAGATGGCGAAACGATAGAAAATGGCGAAGTTCTTTAATGCTTTAGCTAAAGCACTCAAGCTGATTTTAGCGGCTGTATTCTTGTTTCTTGTTGTCTTTGGCGTGGGCAGAGAGTGCGAAAAGAAATTATTTAACAAAGTGGTTGGCACATCGACCGATAATGAGAGAATAGCCGTGACATTTATCGATGTTAATCAAGCTGATTGCGCACTCATTTCATTCTCTGATAAATGGGTTCTGATTGATTGCGGCGGATATATGAGCGGAAAACTGCTTGACCGTTATTTTCAAAAGCTTGGTATAGAGTGTTTCGAGGCTGTTTTTATAACGCATCCTGACGCCGACCATTACGGCGGTATGGTCTATTTAAAAGATAAATATAAGATAAAGAAATTTTATCAGCCTGATATTGATTTATCCGAAGCAAGTGAAGATTATATTGATATTGTTGATTCACTTGAAGAAAATTCTGCGGAAATCAATTATCTTGTAAGCACAGACGAACTGAAGATTGACGAAGTGAGATTTTCGGTTCTTGGCCCCGTATATTTTTCTGAAGAAACAAATGATATGTCTCTTGTTATGAAGGTTACTTGCGGCGGCTTTTCGTCACTTTTCTGCGGAGATATGTCAGAGGATGAAATTGACGATATTTTAGCCGAACACAGCGGCGAGATGAAATCGGATGTCATTAAAATTGCTCATCACGGCAGTGCCACGGGTACAACCGAAG
>CAVDQG010000032.1:0-22763 GCA_963611165.1 Bacteroides uniformis | reverse complement strand
TCATCTCCCGGTTGGAGCAGACGGTATCCACCATGAGCTCCACCAGCTCGTCCAGACGGTCCTTGTCCAGCCTCTCGTCCTGGGTGAGGATGTCGTAGTCGATGTTCTCCAGAATGATCTCCCGATATCTCTCACGCTCCCGCATCCCGTCCCGTCCGGTCCTGTCCCTGCTTCTGACGCCGGGGGTAGGGGGACTTGATTGGATAGGACTTGATCCTTGCGTACTTGATATTTCTTTATTTTGTTCTTTAGTATTTAATTGGGCGGGGTCCTCCTGAATTGGAGCGTCCAACATTGGATTTACCTGTACGGGCTTTTCCCGTATAGGTTTTCCCCGGACAGGCGCGGGTTTCTGGACGGGCTCCTGTGCCGGAGCCTGCGGCTGCTCCAGGATGGTGTACTCGATGGAGCCAAGCTGGCCGTTCTCGTTGCGGACCCGCTCCCGCACCAGATAGCCGTGCGCCTCCAGCTCCCGGATCCCGCCGCTGATGCTGTCGATGCCGTCCTTGCAGATGCGGGCAAGGCCCTTCATGGTGTAGTCCCAGTCCTCCGGCAGGGACAGCATGAGGGACAGCAGCCCCTTCGCTTTCAGGGACAGCGACCTGTCCCGCAGATGGTAGTTGGACATGACCGTGTAATCTCTGGTCTTTTCGATACGGAAAACTGCCATATCCGGCGCCTCCTTCCTCTCGTTTTGAAAAGTGTCGGTTTTGGCGCGAAAAGCCCCTGTCCTGCCTCCCGGACGCTTCCCGTGGGAAAACACCCGCGCCGCCTTTCCGGCGGCGCTCTGAGAGGAAAAAACAGAGGCTTTCGCACCCTAATTGATACATTTTTCGGGTGGGTATGGGAAAAGGGCGCTGATTTTTCGTATCAGCGCCCTTCTGAGCTGTGTCATATTCAGCTTTTCCCGTTACATATTCGCTCGTCTGCTGCCGCAAACCATTGATTTTACTGACTTTGTGGGAGTATCGTTATCCCACCCTGATATTTGACCGTCCCGGTTTTCAAGCCATGCTTGCGGAAATCGAAGCGGGCAGAGTGGCGGTTTGCTGTACGAAAGACCTGTCTCGACTGGGGCGTAATTCCTCGCTGACAGGGCTGTATATCAACTTCACATTCCCGAAGTACAATGTGCGCTATATTGCCATCAACGACCATTTTGACACCATTGACCCCAACAGTACCGACAGCGACATTGCGGGCATCAAGAACTGGTTCAACGAGTTTTTCGCCAAAGACACCAGCCGCAAGATCCGTGCTGTCAATAAGGCAAAGGGCGAACGCGGCGTTCCTCTGACCGTCAATGTTCCGTTCGGCTACCGTAAAGACCCGGAGGACAAGACAAAGTGGGTCGTGGATGAAGCGGCGGCATTGGTAGTCAAGCGCATTTTCAAGCTGTGCATGGAAGGGCGAGGCCCGATGCAGATTGCAAAGCTCTTGCAGGAGGAAAAGGTACTTAACCCCACCGCCTACAAGAAGCGCGAGGGCATCAAGACACCCAGCCCGGAAACCGCTGATCCGTACCATTGGAACACCAATACGGTCGTTCACATTCTGGAACGGCGGGAGTACACGGGATGCACCGTCAATTTCAAGACCTACACCAATTCCATCTGGGACAAGAAGCAGAGGGAAACGCCTATTGAAAAGCAGGCAGTTTTCTACAACACCCACCCGGCGATCATTGAGCAGGAGGTCTTTGACAAGGTGCAGGAGATTCGCCAGCAGCGGCATCGCAGGACAAAGACGGGCAAGAGCAGCCTGTTTTCCGGCATGGTCTATTGCGCTGATTGTGGAGCAAAAATGCGCTACTGCACTACCAACTACTTTGAAAAGCGGCAGGATCATTTTGTGTGCGCCAACTACCGCAGCAATACGGGAAGCTGTTCGGCACACTTCATCCGTGCGGTCGTTCTGGAAGAATTGGTCTGGATGCACATGAGAACTGTGATTTCCTATGTCAGTCGGTATGAGGATCATTTCCGTGCCGTCATGGAGCAGAAGCTCCGGCTGTCCAGCGAAGCCGCAATCCGTGGACACAAGAAGCGGCTGGCACAGGCTGAAAAGCGGTTGGGAGAGCTTGACCGTCTGTTTATCCGCATTTATGAAGACAATGTGGCGGGGCGCATCACAGATGAAAAGTTCTCTATGATGAGCAAGACCTATGAGGACGAACAGGCACAGCTTAAAGTGGAAATCCAGACTTTGCAGCAGGAAATCGAAGTACAGGAACGACAGATTGAAAACTTGGAGCAGTTTATCCAGCGGGTACGCAAATACGAGGATTTGGACGAGCTTACCCCGTATGCGCTGCGGGAGCTTGTCAAGGCGATCTACATTGAAGCCCCGGACAAGTCCAGCGGCAAGCGGCATCAGGGCATCCGCATTTCCTATGACCTTGTGGGCTTTATTCCTGTGGAAGAACTGCTGAAACAGGAAACGGCGTGACCGAAGCCACACCGTTCCTGAGAAAATACGATATTACTTTCTTATGACCCCCGACCCTCGTGCGGGACATTTTTGTTTTGATATGAGAAATTTCTTTTAGCATTTGTTACTGAAAAGGTGGCAAATAGTTTGCATTTATTCAAATATTTACCGAAAATATTATTGACATAAAACTATTGAGCACTAAAAACTTGACAACAAAGCCAAAAAATGCAATAATAATCAGACGAATAGGTAAAAGTAGGTATAATTATGAGAATAATCACCGGCTCTGCACGAGGCAGAAAGCTTAACACACTCGAGGGTCTTGATGTTCGTCCCACACCTGACAAGGTCAAGGAAGCCCTTTTTAATATAATTCAGTTTGATATTGAGGGTCGTCGTTTTCTCGACCTTTTTGCAGGCTCGGGACAGATTGGTCTTGAGGCACTCTCACGCGGAGCAAAGGACTGCGTTTTCATTGACGCATCAAAGAAATCCGCTGCCGTAATCGAGGAGAATATCGCTCACTGCGGCTTTGAGTCTCAGAGCAAGCTTGTAAACGCCGATTCGATTATGTACATAAGACGCACGCTCGAGAAATTCGATGTCGCTTTTCTCGATCCGCCTTACCGCAAGGGTCTTCTTCAGGAGGCACTTCCGATTGTCGCCGAGAAGATGAACGAGGGCGGCATTATCGTTTGTGAGCATCCTTATGATGAGGAAGTTCCCGAGGACTTAGGTGCGTTCAAAAAATTCAGAGACTATAAGTACGGTAAAATCGTACTCACCTCATATAAGCTGTCCGAGGACGCTTAAAACAGGTGACGGAAGATTAAACACGCTATTAATATAAATCGGCAGATTGGCAAAGGTTCGCTTCAGGACTTAAATTGTCGCTGTCGATATAATCAGGGAAAATGACTACAGCTATTTATCCGGGCAGCTTTGACCCGGTTACAAAAGGACATTTAGACGTAATTATCCGTGCATGCAAGATATTCGACAGAGTTATTGTTGCGGTTCCCGTTAACCCCGACAAGCATGCAAGCTTTTCGGTTGAGGAGAGAATGGAGCTTCTTCGCACCGTAATTAAGGCAGAGGGAATAGAGAATGCAGACGTTGACAGAGTTGACGGGCTTCTCGCAAATTATGCAAGGGAAAAGGATATTCAGGTGCTCGTAAAGGGACTTCGTGCAATGTCCGATTTTGAGTACGAGTTCCAGATGGCGCTCACAAACAAGGTTCTCAATCCTGAGCTTGAGACGATGTTCCTTGCTTCAAGTGCCGAGAATATGTTCATGAGCTCCAGTATGGTAAAGCAGATTGCAGGCTTTGGCGGCGATCTCTCTACCTTTGTTCCCGAGTGCATCTTGGAAACGATTAAAGAAAGATTATGTAAGAAATAAATGTTTCATGTTTTTGAACGTCCTGTGGAATGACGGTTGAAAGTGATGTAACTTTTTGAAAGGAAAATTGAAATGGCAAATAATCAGAGAAGACTCGAAGATTTACTTGATGAGCTTTTTGATCTTATTGATAACGCAGGCACTGTACCCGTAATCGGCGCATTTATGGGCGGTAAGGTACTTGTTGACGGAGAGACCGCAAGACAGATTCTTGATGATATCAGAGATGTTATGCCTGAAGAAATCAATGAGGCTCGCGGTGTTTTGGAGGAGGAGAGAAAAATCCTCGATGACGCTAACGCCGAGGCACAGAGAATTGTTAAGGCAGCTCAGCTTCAGGCTGATGCACTTGTTAACCAGTCAGAAATCGTAAGAACGGCTACAGCCCGTGCAAACGAGATTGATAAGGCGGGACAGGACAAGTATATCAACTCTGTAAGTGCTGCTTATGATTACGTTGACAGCCTTCTTAAGGAGACAGACGACGCATACGCAGCTCAGCTTGCCGACATCAGAAGAATGCGTCAGGACATCAAGGACAACAAGAGAAAAGAGCTCAAGAACATCTAATCTTTATTGTCTGAAACAGCGTGAATTGCTTGACTTTTGGAATTAAAAGTGTTATTCTTTTTGAAAAGCGAAGACGGAGACCGAAATCGTTTGTGCGTTTCAGAGAGTTGCCTTTAAGCTGAAATGGCAATACCGTGCGGCGGTGGACACCACTCCCGAGCATCGATACGAAAAATCCTTAGGAGCAAGTATCGGCGTATTCCCACGTTACGGGATACGAGCCAAAATCAAGGTGGAACCGTGCTAATTTTGTTTATAGCACCCTTGGAGTTTTCCGAGGGTGTTTTTTATTTTCTCGGAAGAAAGAAGACTATTTGAAAAGAGGAATTATCATGAAAGTTATTTACAACGACGGTCATGTAGCAGAGTGCCCAAAGGAAGAGGAGCTTCACGTTCTTCGTCACACAACAGCTCACATCATGGCTCAGGCTATCAAGAGACTTTTCCCCGAGGCTGATTTTGCATTCGGCCCGGCTACTGAGAGAGGTTTCTACTACGATGTAGACCTTGGAGAGAGAAAGCTCACAGATGAGGATCTCGCTGCCATTGAAAAGGAAATGAAGAAGATTACAAAGGAAAATCTTCCGATTAAGCCGTTCATTCTCTCCCGTCCCGACGCTATCAAGCTCATGGAGGAGCGTCAGGAGAAGTATAAGGTAGAGCATATCGGGGATCTCCCGGAGGACGCTGTTCTTTCGTTCTATCAGCAGGGCGAGTACATCGATATGTGCGTAGGTCCCCACCTTTGCTACACAAAGGCTGTTAAGGCTTTCAAAATAACCCAGCAGAGCGGTGCTTTCTGGAAGAACGACGCTAAAAACAAGATGCTCACACGTATCAATGGTGTTGCATTTTTCTCTCAGGCAGACCTTGAGGCTTATGAGAAGGAAATGGAAGAGGCAAAGGCAAGAGATCACAGAAAGATCGGCAAGGAAATGTCTCTCTTCATGACAGACGATCTCGTAGGTAAGGGACTTCCGATGTTCTTACCAAAGGGATATACTGTTTGGCAGGAGCTTGAGAATTACATCAAGGAGAAGGAAAGACTTCTCGGCTATCAGCATGTTATGACACCTTGCGTCGGTACAGTTAACCTCTACAAGACTTCAGGTCACTGGGATCATTACAAAGAGAATATGTTCCCTGCAATGGAGGTTGAGGGCGAGAGCTTCGTTCTTCGTCCGATGAACTGCCCGCACCACATGATGATTTATGCAAACAAGCCGCACTCCTACCGTGAACTTCCTATCAGAATCGGTGAGATTGCACACGACTTCAGATTTGAGTCATCCGGTACACTCAAGGGAATTGAGAGAGGCAGACATTTCTGCCAGAACGATGCTCATCTTTTCTGTACTCCCGAGCAGATTAAGTCTGAGGTAAGCTCCGTTTGCGATCTTATTTTCAGTGTTTACAAGGACTTCGGCATCACAGATTACCGTTGTGTTCTTTCACTTCGTGATCCTGAGGACAAGGTAAAGTATCATCAGGACGACGAGATGTGGAACAAGGCAGAGAATGCTCTTCGTGAGGTTCTCACAGAGCTTGGCATCGAGTTTACAGAGGAGATTGGTGAGGCAGCATTCTACGGCCCGAAGCTTGATGTTAACGTTAAGCCTGCTGTCGGCGCAGAGTACACACTTTCTACTTGCCAGCTTGACTTCTGCTTGCCGGCTAAGTTCGACCTTAAGTACAGAGACAGCGACGGCACAGAGAAGACTCCTGTTGTTCTTCACAGAGCAATCCTTGGAAGCCTTGACAGATTTATGGCTTACCTCATCGAGGAGACAAAGGGCAAGTTCCCGCTTTGGCTTGCTCCTGTTCAGGTTAAGGTTCTTCCTGTTTCCGAGAAGACACTTGACTACTCGACAGAGGTTTACAACACTCTCATGATTAGCGGCATCAGAGCTGTTCTTGATGACAGAAACGAGAAAATCGGTTACAAAATCAGAGAGGCACAGTCTGTTGACAGAGCTAACTATATGCTCGTTCTTGGTGCTAAGGAGGCTGAATCCAACTCAATCAGCGTAAGAAACCGTGATACAGGCGAGACAGAGACAATGAGCCTTCAGGAATTCATCACTAAGGTTCATGACGAGATTGCAAACAGAAAGTAATCCGTTATATATTAGATTAAAAGAATCCGAGAGAAGCAAAATTCTCTCGGATTTTATTTGTATCTAATATGACAGAAAACTAAAAACAGACGCGAAAAAACCTCCGAAATTAATCGGAGGTTTTTCCGTTTTATGTCATACGCCCGAATCAGACGACGTAAGCATAATGAAATATTGAAGGATTATTAAAATCTTGTAGTTTAATTAATGTGAAGCTTATTCTTCATCCTGAAGAGCATCGTAACCCTCTTCGCCTGTTCTTACACGGATGACATTATCAACCTTGTAAACGAAGATCTTACCGTCACCGATGTGTCCTGTGTAAAGAACCTTCTTGATTGTAGCGATAAGCTTAGCAACAGGAATCTTGGAGATAACAATCTCAACCTTAACCTTCGGAAGAAGAGTTGTTGTGATAGGAGCACCACGGTAATACTCAGGAGCACCCTTCTGGATACCACAACCGTAAACATTTACGACTGTCATACCTGTTACACCAATCTTGTCGAGAGCCTTTCTGAGTGCCTCGAACTTCTCCTGCTTGCAAACTACAACAACCTTTGTGAAGACTCTGTCTACGCCTGTGTCAGAATCGAGGTCTGAAGGCTCAGCGTTCTGATAAACAACAGGAACTGTGTCTGTAGATGCGTCAACATACTCAGGAACTTCAACATCAGGAATTTCAGCTGTGAGCGGGACAGGAATGAAGTCTGCGTATGCGGATGGGAGGTTGTGCTCGCAAGCATCGAGACCCTTGATTTCCTCTTCAGGAGTAACACGAAGACCGATTGTCTTCTTGAGGATTGTGAATACTGCCAAGAACCAAACTGTAGCCCATGCGAGAACTGCAACGCAGCCAAGAAGCTGGATGCCGAGCTGACGGAAGCCACCGCCGTAGAAGAGACCTACAACGCCGTTCTGACCGTTGCCTGTAGCAAAGAGACCAACAGCGATTGTACCCCAGATACCGTTGAAGAAGTGAACAGCAACAGCACCGACAGGATCGTCAATGTGGAGAACATAATCGAGAAGCCATACGCCGAAGCATACGAGTAAACCTGAAACAATACCGATGATTGTAGCACCGATAGCGTCTGTATCAGCGCAAGGAGCTGTGATACCGACAAGGCCTGCAAGAGAAGCGTTGAGTGTCATGGAGACATCTGGCTTGCCCTGCTTAACCCATGTGTACATCATTGTTGTGCAAGATGCAACAGCGGGAGCAATTGTTGTTGTAACGAAAATCTGTGCGAGGTGATCTACTGTGTCAGCAGCTGCACCGTTGAATCCGTACCAGCCGAACCAAAGGATGAAGCAGCCGAGAGCACCGAGAGTGAGGGAGTGACCCGGAATAGCGTTAGGAGTTTTCTTTCCTGTCTTCGGATCAATACTGAACTTTCCGATACGAGGTCCTAACATCCAAGCACCGATGAGAGCAGCAGTACCGCCGACCATGTGGATACATGTGGAACCAGCAAAATCGAGGAAGCCGATCTGAGCGAGCCAGCCGCCGCCCCATACCCAGTGAGCCTCAATCGGGTAGATGACGAGAGAGATGATACCGGAATAGATGCAGTAGGTAGAGAACTTTGTTCTTTCTGCCATAGCACCGGAAACGATAGTAGCAGCTGTTGCACAGAAAACAAGGTTAAATACCCAGCTGGACCAGTTTCCGAAGTCCTTGAAGTTTGTGAGAATTCCGAGATTCGGCATGCCGAGGAATCCTCCGAGTGCATCCTCACCGATGAGAAGAGCACCGCCAAGAATGATGAACATTACTGTACCGATACAGAAGTCCATCAGGTTTTTCATAATAATGTTACCTGCGTTTTTTGCTCTGGTAAAGCCTGTTTCTACCATTGCAAAGCCTGCCTGCATGAAGAAGACCAGTGAAGCACCGGCTAAGAACCATATATCCATAACTTGTTCTTTCCTTTCATTTCTTTCTTTAATTCTTTCCTTCAATAATATTAAAAGCGTGCAGTCGAAAGCCTTTAAGTTCGACTGCACGCCTTTGTGCAAAGTAATATATTCAGCTTAGATTACTCAAGAACTGAGTAGATGATGTCGTTGTATGTCGGGAGCGGCCAGCATTCCTTAGCTGTCAAGCTCTCAAGCTTGTCAACAACAGGTCTCAAGTCGTTCATTGCTGCGAATACGGAATCTCTGTAAGCGAGAGTCTGCTCTACAGGATCTGTAATTGAAGCTGTAGCCTCGTCTGCATCGACCAAAGCCTGAAGCTTTGTGTAAAGCTCGCTTGTAAGCTCTGAATACTCGGAAAGAAGCTTCTCCTCCGGGCAAGAACCAACAAGAGCCTTCTTCTTCTCGACCAAATCAAGAAGCTTTGTCTGGTAATCAACTGTTGCAGGAACAACATACTTGTTTACCATATCGATCATTGTGAGAGCCTCGATGTTGATAACCTTGCAGTACTTCTCGAGCTTAACTTCATATCTGGAGTGCATCTCGACTTCGCTGTAAACGCCGTGCTTTGTGAAGAGCTCGATGTTCTTCGGAGCGATGAGAGCAGGGATAGCGTCAGGAGTTGTTCTGAGGTTGTAAAGTCCTCTTGCCTCAGCTTCCTTAACCCAAGACTCGTCATAGCCGTTGCCGTTGAAGATGATTCTCTTGTGGTCAACGATTGTCTTCTTAACGAGATCGGAAAGTGCCTTATCGAAGTTGTCTGCCTTCTCGAGGATGTCAGCGAACTGCTCGAGCTCTTCAGCAACGATAGTGTTGAGGTAGGTGTTAGGTGTAGCAACGGAGAAGCTGGAACCTAAGGATCTGAACTCGAACTTGTTGCCTGTGAAAGCAAACGGAGATGTTCTGTTTCTGTCTGTTGTATCTCTTACGAACTGGGGGAGAACGGAAGAACCGATGTCCATAAGTGTCTGTCCCTCTGCCTCGTAGATTGTGTCGTTCTCGATAGAATCAAGAACAGCCTGAAGCTCATCGCCGAGGAAGATAGAGATGATAGCAGGAGGTGCCTCGTTAGCGCCTAAACGGTGGTCGTTACCTGCAGAAGCAACGCTGAGTCTGAGCATATCCTGATACTCGTCAACACCCTTGATAACAGCTGCAAGGAAGAGGAGGAACTGAGCGTTGTCTCTCGGTGTCTTGCCGGGCTCAAAGAGGTTGATTCCGTCATCTGTGGAAAGTGACCAGTTGTTGTGCTTACCTGAACCGTTGATTCCTGCGAACGGCTTCTCGTGGAGGAGGCAAACAAGTCCGTGCTTGGAAGCTACCTTCTTCATAACCTCCATTGTGAGCTGGTTGTGGTCGGTTGCGATATTAGATTCAGAATAAATAGGTGCAAGCTCGTGCTGAGCAGGTGCAACTTCGTTGTGCTTTGTCTTGGAGAGAATACCAAGCTTCCAAAGCTCCTCATCGAGTTCCTTCATGTAATCGGAAACTCTCTGCTTAATGGAACCGAAGTAGTGGTCGTCAAGCTCCTGTCCTTTTGGAGGTGCAGCACCGAAGAGTGTTCTGCCTGTGAAGATGAGGTCTTCTCTCTTCTTATAAACTTCCTTATCAATGAGGAAGTACTCCTGCTCGGGACCAACGGAAGAAACAACCTTTTTGCTCTTCTCGTTGCCGAAAAGTCTTAAAATTCTGATTGCCTGCTTGGAAACCTCATCCATAGAACGGAGAAGAGGAGTTTTCTTATCAAGAGCCTCACCGTTGTATCCGCAGAATGCTGTCGGAATGCAAAGGCTGCCGTCCTTGATAAATGCATAGCTTGTAGGATCCCATGCTGTGTATCCTCTAGCCTCGAAAGTAGCTCTGAGTCCACCGGACGGGAATGAGGAAGCGTCAGGCTCGCCCTTTACAAGAGCCTTACCGGAGAAGTTCATGATGACCTCGCCCTTGCCAGCCGGCTCGATGAAGGAGTCGTGCTTCTCAGCGGTTACACCTGTGAGAGGCTGGAACCAGTGAGTGAAGTGAGTGCATCCGTTCTCGCAAGCCCAATCCTTCATAGCGTTAGCTACGACATCGGCAACCTCAAGTGTGAGTGGCTCGCCGCTCTGGATTGTCTTCTGGAGTGACTTGTAGATGTTCTTTGGAAGTCTTTCTTTCATTACCTTGTCGTTAAAGACTAAGGATCCGAATAATTCTGGGACGTTTGGCATAATAAGTAACCTCCTGTTACAAAATAATTAACTTTCTTTCTTTTGGCGTAACAAAAAGAAAACGAGGCTGCGGCTCTAACTGAACCACAGCCCCGTTGCTGTTTACGAGTGAAATTATAACACAAATTAAAACCTTGTCAACAGTTATTTTGAAAAAATATTTTCGAGATTGAATTTATTTTGAACAAAACTTGCAAAATGACATAAAAATCATATATATATGTATAGCTCTTTTTGATATTTTTGCAAGAATCGAGAAAATATTTGTTCAAAATCTTGACAAATGGGCTCTGTCAGTGTATCATTTGTTTCGTTGAACAAAGGTGTTCATCACTCCACATTAGCGACTTGCACCCTAAATTTGTGCTTGAGTTGGAAATGAGATGTGCGGTGATGAGCACCTTTTTTTATTACACTACTGAAAGGCTGATGATGTATGAATAGCTTATCTTTTAACAGAGTACCGCGTGAGGGCGAATTCAGAGACCCTGCAGGCTGCGGTATCAGCGGAATATTTTCAAGAAGCGGAAAGCGCTTTTCCGGCGAGGACATAATTAAATCGATTGCCGTACTTCACGACAGATCGAACGGACTCGGAGGCGGATTTGCCGCATACGGAATTTATCCCGATTACGCCGACTTCTATGCGTTCCATGTATTCTATGATGATAAGGAGTGCAAAAAAACCTGTGAGGAGTTCCTTGAGGAGCACTTCGAGATAGTAAACCTCTCCAAGATTCCTACAAGAGCGATTCCCGAAATTACAGACGAGCCGCTCATCTGGAGATACTTCGTCACACCGCTTCACGCAAAGCTTCGTGACAGCCATCTCGACGAAAAAGAGTTTGTTGCAAGATGCGTATTTAAAGTAAATGTCGAGTACGACGGATGCTACATCTTCTCAAGCGGCAAGAACATGGGTTCATTCAAGGCTGTCGGTTATCCCGAGGATGTCGGACGTTTCTATCGTCTTGAAGAATATGAGGGATATTGTTTTACGGCACACGGACGTTATCCTACAAATACCCCGGGCTGGTGGGGCGGCGCTCATCCGTTCTCACTTCTCGACTACTCCGTAGTTCATAACGGTGAAATAAGTTCCTATGACGCTAACCGCCGTGCGGTCGAGATGTATGGTTATAAATGTACACTTCAGACAGATACTGAGGCTATTACCTATATAATAGATTACCTGCACAGAAAGAAGAAACTTAACTGGGACGAGATTTGCGCTGTTATCGCCGCTCCGTTCTGGCAGACAATTGAAAAGAAGTCACCCGAAGAAAAGGCAAGACACGAGTTCCTTAGAAATATCTTCGCATCCGAGCTTATCACAGGCCCATTCTCAATCTTAGTCGGATTTGAGGGAGGCTTAATGGCTCTCAACGATAGACTTAAGCTCAGAAATATGATAATCGGCGAAAAGGACGATATGGTTTATTGCTCAAGTGAAGAGGCTGCAATCAGAATCATTCAGCCCGACCTTGATAAGGTTTATTCACCTATGGGCGGCGAGGGAATTGTGTATACTCTCGATATGGTAAAGGGAGACTGATGTTAAATCGGTTGTAAAAAGAAAGGAATTAAGCAAATGGCTATAAATTTTCTGTACCCTGAGTACGAAGTGGTCAGGAATTACGACAGATGTATTTCCTGCCGTGTATGTGAAAGACAATGTGCTAATGAAGTACATTCTTTTTTAGAGGACGTTAAAAAGGTTATAAGTGACGAAACAAAGTGCGTCAACTGTCACCGCTGTGTTTCACTCTGCCCGACAAGAGCGCTGAAGATTGTTAAGTCGGATCATACTTTTAAAGAAAATGCAAACTGGAGCGGCAAGGCAATCACCGAGATTTATAAGCAGGCTGCCACGGGCGGAGTTCTTCTCTCCTCAATGGGTAACCCCGAGCCGTATCCGGTTTATTGGGATAAAATTTTAATCAATGCGTCACAGGTTACAAACCCACCTATCGACCCGCTTCGTGAGCCGATGGAAACAAGAACCTTCGTCGGTTCAAAGCTTGCGGAGATTAAGCGTGACGAAAACGGAAAGCTCATTCCGACAGCGAAACCGCATCTTGACCTGAGCGTGCCGATTATGTTCTCAGCTATGAGCTACGGCTCAATCAGCTACAATGCTCACGCTTCACTTGCAAGAGCGGCAACAGAGCTCGGAATTTATTACAACACAGGTGAGGGCGGACTTCACAAGGACTTCTACAAGTACGGCCCCAACACAATCTGCCAGGTAGCTTCGGGACGTTTCGGCGTTCACAAGGATTACCTCGAGGCGGGTGCCGCAATTGAAATTAAGATGGGTCAGGGCGCTAAGCCCGGTATCGGCGGACACCTTCCCGGAACAAAGATGGTCGGCGATGTTTCAAAGACTCGAATGGTTCCCGAGGGAAGCGACGCTATTTCTCCTGCACCTCACCACGATATTTATTCAATTGAGGACTTGAGACAGCTTGTTTATTCCTTAAAGGAAGCTACAGGCTACAAGAAGCCGATTATCGTTAAGATTGCCGCTGTTCATAACATTTCGGCTATCGCATCGGGTATCGCACGAAGCGGTGCTGATGTAATCGCAATCGACGGTTTCAGAGGAGGTACGGGCGCCGCACCTACAAGAATCCGTGATAATGTCGGTATTCCGATTGAGCTTGCTTTGGCAAGCGTTGATAAGAGACTTCGTGACGAGGGAATAAGAGATAATGTTTCCATCGTAGTCGGAGGATCTATCAGAAGTGCAACAGACGTTGTAAAAGCAATCGCACTCGGTGCGGATGCATGCTACATTGGTACAGCCGCTTGTATCGCTATGGGCTGTCACCTTTGCCGCAGCTGTCAGCTCGGTAAGTGTAACTGGGGTATTGCAACCCAGAGACCGGAGCTCGTTAAGAGACTTAATCCTGATGTGGGAAGTCAGAGATTGGTAAACCTTGTCACAGCATGGGGACATGAGATAAAGGAAATCATGGGCGGAATGGGAATCAACTCAGTTGAAGCCCTCAGAGGAAACCGCTTGATGCTTCGTGGCGTAGGTCTTAACGAAAAAGAGCTTGAGATTTTGGGAATCAAGCACGCAGGCGAATAATTAATGTAGCGGGGAATTGTATTTATGAAACGTGTTTATGTCAATGAAAAATGGTGCTTAGGTTGTCACCTTTGCGAATATTACTGTGCTTTTTCCAATTCCGGAGAAAGGGACATGGTCAAAGCCTTAAAGGGAAAAGAAATTCATCCGAGAATTAACGTAGAGGAAAAGGACGGAATCAGCTTCGCTGTTTCGTGCCGTCATTGCAAAGAGCCTTATTGTGTTAAGTCCTGTATCACAGGTGCTCTCACAAAGAAGGACGGAGTAATCTCTATCGATCAGAACAAGTGCATAGGCTGCTTCACATGTGTTGTTGCATGTCCTTACGGATGCGTAGCACCGACAGAGGACGGCCCTGCTCAGAAATGCGAGCTTTGCACAAAAACACATGCAGGTCAGCCAATGTGCGTACAGGGCTGCCCGAACAGTGCTATAGTCTTTGAGGAGAGGTGAGATTATGAAAAACTATGTTATAATCGGAAACTCGGCTGCGGGAATCGGAGCAGCCGAAGCAATCAGAAAGAACGATAAGGAAGGCAAGATTACAATCATTGCAAGCGAGCCGCATCACACATACTCTAGACCGCTTATCTCATATCTTCTTCTCGGCAAAACCGACGAAGAGAGAATGAAGTACCGTCCTGACAGTTTCTATGCCGATAACGATATTGATGTAAAACTCGGCGAGGTTGTCACGGCAGTCGATAAGGACAGCAAAGAGGTTGTTTTGGCAAGCGGCGAGAAGGTTTCTTACGATAAGCTTTTGGTTGCTACAGGCTCCAGCCCGTTTGTTCCACCGATGAAGGGACTTGACAGAGTCAAGCACACATGCTCCTTCATGACTCTTGACGACGCTCACAAGCTAAGAGATATGATTTCCAAGGTCACTGCAGAGAAAGGCTCAAAGCCGAAGGTTCTCATCATCGGCGCAGGTCTTATCGGTTTGAAGTGTGCCGAGGGAATCAGCAAGGATACAGAAATAAGCTTGGTTGATTTGGCTCCGAGACCGCTTTCCTCAATTCTTGAGGAGGAGTCAGGCGAAATTATCAAAGCTTACCTCGAGAAGCACGGCATGAAGTTCTATCTCGGTCAGAGCGGCGAGGAGTTCTTCGAGAACAGCGTGAAGCTCACGGGCGGAGACACACTCGAATTTGATATTCTCGTTACGGCAGTCGGCGTAAGACCGAATGTAGGCTTGCTCAAGGATATCGGTGCAGAGGTCGGCAGAGGAATCAAGGTTGACGACCAAATGAGAACAAGCATTCCCGATATTTATGCCGCAGGCGACGTCACAGAGAGCTTCGATGTTTCTTCCGAGTCTGTTAAGATTATGGCTATTCTCCCAAATGCTTATATGCAGGGTGAATGCGCAGGATATAACATGGCAGGAGTCGAGAAGCACTTTGATAAGGCTATGCCGATGAATGCTATCGGATTCTTCGGACTTCACGTTCTGACAGGCGGTGCGCTCACGGGCGACTATTACCTCAAGAACGAGGGCGAAAGCTACAAGAAGCTTTATTATAAGGACAACAAACTTAAGGGCTTTATCATCATCGGAGATATCGCAAAAGCCGGCATATACACAAGTTTAATAAGAGAGCAAACTCCGCTCGACAGTATAGATTTTGAGCTCATATGTGAGCAGCCCGGACTTATGGCTTTCTCACGCGAGCAACGACAAAGTAAATTAGGAGGCGAGGTATAAATGGTTATATCTGCTCAGGCACAGGATTACCAGGAACTTAATAAAATGGTAAGAGAATCCGAGGGCGACGTTGTTATCAACGATTGTTTCGGAGAGAGATTTATTGGTACTGCCGCACAGAACAGAACAATTGAAATCAACGGTACTCCGGGCAATGCGCTCGGATGCTACCTTGACGGTGCCAATATCATAGTTAACGGAAACGCACAGGACGCAGTCGGCGATACCATGAATGACGGTAGAATTGTCATCAACGGTTCTGCAGGCGACGCACTCGGCTACGCTATGCGTGGCGGAGAGATTTTCGTCAAGGGTGATTCAGGTTACCGCACAGGTATCCATATGAAGGAATATGGCGAAAAGAAGCCAGTTATCGTAGTCGGAGGAAAGGTAGGAAGCTTCTGCGGAGAGTATCTCGCAGGAGGTATGATTATCATACTCGGATTAGGCACAGAGGGCGTTCCTCTGGGTAACTTCACAGGCACAGGTATGCACGGCGGAAAGATTTTCGTAAGAAGCAGCGAGGAGCTCAAATATCTGCCTGTACAGGTTCTTGTAAAAAAAGCTTGTCAAAGTGACTTTGACGATATAAAATACTACGTGGACGAATATAAGAAGCTGTTTGGGGATATCACTGAGTTCACGGCGGACGATTTTTATGTCTGTACGCCTAACGCAAGCAACCCTTACAAAACGCTTTATGCCGCAAACTGAGTTTCGGCAAACTTCAGAGCAAAGACAAAATTAAGCCTTTGCTCTTGAATTGTTTTTTATGGAGGATTATATTTATGAGTCTTGGAAAGCTTCATGAGGAATGTGCGGTCTTCGGTGTAAGTGTAAATGTACCCGAAGCGGCAGGCATAACCTACAATGCTCTTCTTGCTTTGCAGCACAGAGGACAGGAGGGCGCAGGTATTGCGGTCGCTAAGGATAACCGTATACTTTACCATAAGGACGTTGGCTTAGTCAGCGAGGTTTTTGATTCAAGTGTGATGAAGAAGATGCCCGAGAGCCATGTCGCAATCGGTCACGACAGATATTCCACTACGGGAAATAACACAATCGAAAACGTTCAGCCGTTCCTAACAGAGTTTTTGACAGGAAGAATTGCCACCGTTCATAACGGAAATATAGTTAACGCTAAGGAACTCAAGGACGCCCTTGCGGAAATCGGCGTTCAGTTTGACGCAACAAGCGACAGTGAGGTTATCTCACAGCTTATCGGATATTACATTGTTGAGCAGAAGGACACTTTAAAGGGCGTCATCAAGGCTTGCAACAAGTTAAGCGGTGCTTATTCGCTTATCATTCTCTCAGGCTCGGGAAAGATTGTCTGCGTTCGTGACCCATCCGGTTACCGTCCGCTTTGCATAGGTAAAAACGCTCACGGTTATGCGGTCGCTTCCGAGAGCTGTGCTCTTGACAGCACAAACTTCAAATTCGTAAGAGACGTTAAGCCGGGCGAGGTTATCGTTATCGATAACGGAGAAATCACCTATTCCGGTATTGACATCACAGAGAACAAGACGGGCGGACTTTGCATATTCGAGTATGTTTATTTCGCAAGAGACGACTCCGTAATCGACGGCTTGAGCGTATATGAGTCCAGAGTAAATATGGGACGAGAGCTTGCAAAAGAGTATCCCGTTGACGCCGATGTTGTTTGCGGTGTTCCCGACAGCGGACTTGATGCGGCGGTAGGCTATTCCTTAGAGAGCGGTATTCCGCTTGCAACAGGCTTTACCAAGAACAGATATATCGGAAGAAGCTTCATCTATCCGACACAGTCACAGCGTGAAAGTGCCGTAAGACTCAAGCTCAATCCGCTTAAGTTCAATCTTGAGGGCAAGAGAGTTGTTCTTGTTGACGACTCAATCGTTCGAGGAACAACATCAAGACAGATAGTAGAAGCTGTCAGAAGAGCCGGCGCAAAAGAAGTTCATTTCCGAGTAAGTTCACCTCCTTTCAAGTTTACCTGCCACTACGGCACGGATATCGACAGTGAGGATAAGCTCATCGCAAACAAGATGGATCTTCAGGGTATTTGCGAGGCAATCGGAGCAGACAGCTTAGGTTACATCTCAATCAAGGGCTTGAAGGAGTCTTGCGCAAAGAGCGGTGCAGATTTCTGTACCAAGTGCTTTACAGGCGACAGCGTAAAGATTCACAAGAATGATCTTGAGTAAAATTGTATTACATTTCCCGAAAGGAATTACAATATGAAAATTAACTCCAATTACAACAATTTAGAGAAAAGCTATCTTTTCAGCACAATCAACAGAAAAGTAGCAGAGTACACTGCGGCTCATCCTGAGGCAAATGTCATCAAGATGGGTATCGGTGACGTTACTAGACCGCTTTGCCCCGCTGTTATCGACGCACTTCACGGTGCAGTCAGTGAGATGGGTGTAGCAGAGACCTTCCGCGGTTACGGCGATGAGCAGGGCTATGGCTTCCTTAGCGACGCTATCACTGCTTACTACGCTAAGAAGGGCGTACAGCTTGAGAAGGGTGAGGTTTTTGTTTCTGACGGTGCAAAATCCGACTGCGGAAATATTCTCGATCTTTTCTCGGCAGACAATACCGTTTTGGTTCCCGATCCGGTTTATCCTGTTTATGTTGACACAAACGTTATGGCTGGCAGAAAGATTACATACATGAGCGGTTCTGAGGAGAACGGCTTCCTTCCTATGCCCGACTGCGTAACAGAGAAGGCAGACATAATCTACCTTTGCTCTCCGAACAACCCGACTGGTGCTGTTTACAACAAGGCTCAGCTTAAGGAGTGGGTTGACTACGCTAACGCAAACGATTCAATTATCCTTTTTGACTCTGCTTACGAGGCATTTGTCGGTGACGAGGAGCTTCCGACATCAATCTATGAGATTGAGGGCGCAAAGACATGTGCAATCGAGCTTTGCTCATTCTCCAAGACAGCAGGCTTCACAGGTACAAGATGCGGCTACACTGTAGTTCCGAAGGCACTTGTCCGTGAGGGAGCAAGCATCAATGCTATGTGGCTTCGCCGTCAGACAACCAAGTTCAACGGTGTTCCTTACATTGTTCAGAGAGGCGCAGAGGCTGTATTTACAGATGAAGGCTACGCTCAGACAAGAGCAGACCTTGCTTACTACAAGGAGAACGCTAAGATTATCGCAAGCACATTCGATGAGCTCGGAATCACATATTTTGGCGGCGTTCATTCTCCATACATCTGGATGAAAACTCCGGACGGAATGACTTCATGGGAATTCTTCGACAAGCTTCTCGAGGAGGCTAATGTAGTCGGTACTCCGGGTTCAGGCTTTGGTAAGGCAGGCGAGGGATATTTCCGTCTCACTGCTTTCAACACAAAGGAGAAGACTCTCGAGGCTATGGAGAGATTCAAGAAGCTTTATTCCAAGTAAGCTTTACTTCAAATATAAAATGTATGAAACCGATCCCGTTTGGGGTCGGTTTTTGCTTTGTAGGAAAATACCGAGAGAATATTGCTGTACAAATTAATCTAAACTGTAGTATATCAGAATGTGTGTGAAAATTAATTGACAAAGAGAAGCTTATGTAGTATCATCCAGTTAGCGAACACTAACTATATAGATTGAGAGGGTATATATATGAGTTTTATTGAGGTAAGCGGTATACGCAAAGCCTTTGGAGAGGGAATGACGAAGGTCGAGGTTCTCAGAGGAATTGACTTTTCGCTTGAGAAGGGAGAGTTTTGCGTTTTACTCGGCCCGTCGGGTTCGGGTAAATCTACTCTTTTGAATATCATAGGCGGTATCGATAATGCAGACAGCGGTTATATTTCGATTAACGGCGAAAAGACAGCCGATATGAATGAAAAGAAGCTCACGGAGTACCGAAGAAAGCACCTTGGCTATGTTTTCCAGATGTATAATCTTATACCGAATTTGACCGTGCGTGAGAATATCGAAGTAGGAGCTTATTTGAGCACAAGTCCGCTCGATACAGATGAGCTTTTGGATGTACTCGGGCTTAAGGAGCATCAGGACAAGCTTCCCAGCCAGATTTCAGGCGGTCAGCAGCAGAGGGTTTCTATCGGAAGAGCATTGATTAAAAATCCGAGTATACTCCTTTGTGACGAGCCGACTGGTGCACTTGACTACAAGACGGGCAAGGAAATTCTGAAGCTTATTGAGGATGTCAATAAGCGATACGGCACATGCATAATAATGGTAACACATAACGATGCAATCAGACTTATGGCGGACAGGGTAATCAAGCTTCGTGACGGCGAAGTGAGAAAGAACTATCTGAACGAAACAAAGGTAAGTGCCGAAGAGCTCGACTGGTAAGGAGGAAAAATGAAAAATCCGCTTAGAAAAAGATATTTGCGAGAGCTTAAATCGGACTTTGGAAAATATCTTGTTATTTTCCTTTTTATGGTTATGCTCATCAGCATAGTATCGGGATATCTTGTTGCGGCAAGCAGCATAAAAAAGACCTTCTACGAGGGGTTTGATAAGTACAACATAGAGGACGGACACATAACCTTTTCAAAAGAGCCGACAGAAGAGGTTTTGTCACAGCTTGAAGATAAGGGCGATCTTAAATTCTATAAGCTTAGTTACATTGAAGAAGACCTTGATTCTAACGGTGCAACGGTGCGTATATTCAAGAAGCGTGACAAAGTGAATCTCGAGTGCCTCATGGAAGGGCAATACCCCACAGCCGACAATGAAATTGCGGTAGACCGTGTTTTTGCAGAAACACAGGGGCTTAATGTCGGTGATACGATAAGTTTCGACGGCAAGAGCCTTAAAATTTGCGGTTTTGTCGCACTTGTTGATTACAGTTGTCTTTTTGAGAACAATTCTGATATGATGCTTTCTGCTTCAACCTTCGGAGTGGGAATCATGAGCGAAAGCGGATTTAACTCTCTGGGCACAGCGGTGAATTATAACTACGCATGGAAGTATAACACAGCTCCCAAGGACGAGAGTGAGGAAGACGCAAAAAGCGAAGCGTTTATAGATGATATCGAGGATGTCGTAAAAGCGTATGACACGGAGATAATTCAAGCTAAGGTCAATGAGCTTTACGAAAACGCAAAGACTCTTTCAAAAGAACTTGAGGACGAATTTGACGATGCGAGCGATGTGATTGAGGATAAGATAGAGGATGCGGGCACGGCACTTGTCGGCAAAGTGATGACTTCTCTTACTGAGGCTGATATTGTCGAACTTTATCTTTCTGATGCTGACGGTGAAGATTATTTAAAGCGTGCCGCAGAAAATCAGGATACCACGATGAATGCACTTCTTGCCGAGGAGCTTGGCACAACGGAAACCGCATTAGACGAGTTCGAGGATGCGTTTGAGAAAATCGAGGACAACGACGAATCGACAAGCTTTGATGATGAGCCGCCTACTGTTAATCTTGACGATACGGACGAAAGCTACGATAACGATATTGATTTTGATCTGAGCGATATAAGAAACGCAGTCGAAAAGCTCGAGGCAACGGGTCTTTACGATACATCCGATATGACAAAAACACTCGATTCACTCGAGGAAATTATCAACTATAACTTCGATAAAAGTGAATATCTAAGCGTTGAGAATTATGTCGCAAAATATCAGAACAAGGCGATAACCTACTGTATGGACGATATGGAGAGCGACAAGCCCACGTTTCTCGTGTTCGACTATATTGTCACGGTCATTATCGCATTTGTATTTGCCGTTACGGTGTCCAACACCATAGTAAAGGAATCGGGCGTTATCGGTACGCTTCGTGCGCTTGGATTCACCAAAAAGGAGCTTGTAAAACATTATCTCTTCATGCCGACTCTTGTCACGCTTATTGCGGCAGTTGTCGGAAATATTCTCGGTTACACTTGGTTTGTTGGGTATATGAAGGAGATATTTTACCGTTCGTTCTCGCTTGCCGCATATGAAAGTTTATTCAATGCGGAAGCCTTTGTCGATACGACGGTATTGCCGATTATATTGATGATATTGATTAATTTACTCGTGCTTAATTCAAAGCTTAAGCTTTCTCCGATTAAATTCTTAAGACATGACCTTTCTAAGAAGAAAAACAGAAAAGCGTTTAAGCTTAGCCACAAGATGCCGTTTTTCTCAAGATTCAGACTTCGTATTTTATTCCAGAATATTCCTGCTTATTTAACGCTTTTTATAGGCGTGTTGTTCGGATGCATAATCTGCGTGTTCGGCTTTATGTTCGGCCCGCTTCTTGAGGATTACAGCAAGCTGATTATAAGTGAGAAATTGTCGGATTATCAGTATGTTCTCATGGAAGAAAAGGAGACGGCAACCGATTCAGCAGAGAAATATGCCGTGACAAGCCTCGATTCCATGGTAGAGGGTTATATTACTGATGAAGTGAGCATTTATGGTATCACGGATAATTCCGAGTATATCACGGCGGATATTCCTGCCGGTGAAGTGCTTGTATCAGTTGGTATTGCCGACAAATTTAAACTTGGAGTAGGAGATACCTTAACATTAAAAGACCCATATAAGGAAAAAACCTATTCTTTCAAAATCGGCGGAACATATGATTATTATGCGGCTATGTCGGTGTTTATGAATATAGATGAATTTAATTCTACATTCGGAGAAAAGTCAGATCACTTCTCGGGATATTTCTCAAATGAAGAAATAAAAGATATAGATTCAGACTATATTGCAACCGTCATAACCGATGCCGACCTCACAAAGGTATCAGATCAGATGATGAATTCCGTAGGCAGCTTTATGAATGTTTACAAGGGATTCGGGGCAATAATGCTTGCTCTGTTGATGTTCCTGATGACAAAACAGGTTATAGAGAAGAATATGCAGTCGATAGCAATGACCAAGATTCTTGGTTTCAGAAACGGCGAGATTGCGAAGCTCTATTTGATAATCACAAGCTTTGTGGTAATCGCATCACTGTTGATTTCCATTCCGATTGTCGACCAAGCTTTGCGGTTTATGTTCGATTCGGTGCTTTATACCGAGATGTCAGGTTATATCCCATATATAGTTTCAAATGTATGTTATATTAGATGCTTTGCTTTGGGTATTGCTTGTTATGCAGTCGTATGTGCTGTTATGATGATAAAAATAGGTAAAATCAAAAAGAGCGAGGCTCTTAAGAATGTAGAGTAAAAATTAAGGCGGAGTGCTGATAAGTACTTCGCCTTTTTTGAAAAATAAACTCTTGACTTTTAATTATAAAATTGATAAAATTAACTACTGTAACAGACACATATTTTTATATGCAGGTATGGCGGAATTGGCAGACGCGTATGGTTCAGGTCCATATGAAAGCAAT
>CAVDQG010000031.1:16238-23464 GCA_963611165.1 Bacteroides uniformis | reverse complement strand
GACCGCAATACCAGCTGTGAGTCGGAAGATTGTTGTATGTGTATTCAAATTTCCAAATATCGTATGCTACGATATAGCACCAGGTCATATCTGGCCAAAGCATATCTTTTTTATCCTTTGACTGATAGATTCCCCACCAACCTGTCATGCAGAAGATATTGAGTATGCCTGCGATACCGTTTACCCAGTTCCACCAGCCGCCGTAAAGCCAAATGCCCTCGTTTGAATACCACCAAGCGGAGCCTGTTTCGGCAAGAGCGTGAGCACCTTTGATTGCCGACTCGAAATCGGAAGCCACTGCAATCAGAATGTTAATCGCAACGATAAGGAACGGGAAAACCTTGAACCATTCTGTCTTTCCGATGCCCCACTTATACTTTAAGAACATGAAACCGATACAGCCGATTGTTGCGGCGTAAAGCTTAGCATAGTGGAACCAGCCGTTCATGTGAAGATAAGTGGGATTGTTAAGTGCCCATTCGCTTCCGTTCTTAACGCCCACCATAATTGCGATAAAGTAGACCGACAAAACGACGGGAACGGCGATGAAGCAGAAAAGTCCGCCTGCCTTGCTTCTTCGCGCGATTTCATTCAGCACGATTAGTCCGACAAAAGCCATGAGCCAGCCAAGAAGCTGGGTTATTGATGAGTCGCCGTAAATGTGAAAAAA
Source organism: Bacteroides uniformis (assembly GCA_963611165.1). Taxonomy (GTDB): domain Bacteria; phylum Bacillota; class Clostridia; order Oscillospirales; family Acutalibacteraceae; genus SIG603. The sequence goes on along the minus strand of CAVDQG010000031.1, from coordinate 22,794 downwards.
CATAGTATACCTCCTCAAAATATCCTATTTTAGATATACACACACCTTGTACTCAAACACATAGTATCACTATAAAAAGCGTTAGTCAAGTTAAATATTTAACAAAAACCGTTGACTTTATAGAGCAATAGGTATAAAATTATTCTACTAATTAGTTTGGAGATGTGTGTTATGCCAAAAAGATATGAGTACGTTACCCCTCCCAGCTTAGGGGTCAAAAATCCACGCCCAAAGGTTGCCGCAGTCGGCAAGAAAATTACGGATGTAGTCGATCACAAGCTCAAAGGCGTCACTTCGGACGATGCCGAGTATTGGGGACTTGCCGATGTTCTGACTGATGATATGTGTGACGTCATATTGTCGATGGGACTGAGAAAGCCTGAAACCTTTGAGCAAATCGCAAAGAAAAACAAGCAGTTCTCTGAAGAGAAGTTACAGGAAATGCTCGATTACATGAGCTATATCGGAATTTTGGAGTATGATTACGGTTATCATTATGACCATAACGGCAGAACTGCACCGCCATCCGAAAGAAGATATATCCTTCCGATGTTCGTTCCGGGTTCGGCTGAACTATTGAATATTCATGAGCTTCCACCTGACGGTATCAACCAGAGACTTACAGACCACCCTGAGCTTGCATCTTTCTTTGAAAGAATGACGTTTGTTCCGCTTGCAGGTATTACGCATATGGTTCCCCCGGGAGGTTCGGGAGTAGGTATGCATGTCATACCTGTTGAGAAAGCTATATCCATGGAAAACGGAGTGATGGATATCGAACAGCTATCCTACTGGCTCAAAAAGTATGAAGGACATATCGGCGTGGCACGCTGTTCTTGCCGTGCGTCGAGAGCGGCTCTTGACGAGGGCTGTGCCGATGACGATTTCGGTTGGTGCATTGGAGTCGGAGATTTCGCCGATTACTGCCGAGAAACTCACAAGGGACATGACATCACCTATGATGAGGCGATGGAAATTCTCAGGAATGCCGAGAAAAACGGATTTGTTCATCAGATTACGAATATTGACGGAGACAACAAGGTCTTCGGTATTTGCAACTGTAATGTAAATATATGTAATGCACTTAGAACCTCTCAGCTTTTCAACACACCGAATCTTTCACGTTCTGCTTATACTGCAAAGGTTGAAGCAGACAAGTGCGTAGCATGTGGCAAATGCGTAGAATACTGTCCGTCCGGAGCTGTAAGACTCGGTCAGAAGCTTTGCACGACTAAAGGCGAAGTTGTCTATCCGAGAAGAACTCTCCCCGAGCAGTCATCATTAAAGGAATATCTGCACTGGAAAGAGGACAAATGGGACGAGGATTATCGTGACAATAACCGTATCAACTGTTACGATACCGGTACTGCACCATGTAAGACAGCATGTCCCGCACATATTGCGGTTCAGGGCTATCTGAAAATGGCGGCACAGGGAAGATATAAGGATGCTCTGGCTTTGATTAAAAAGGATAATCCGTTCCCTGCTATCTGCGGCCGTGTATGCAATCATAAATGTGAGGACGCTTGCACAAGAGGTCTTGTTGACAGAGCTGTTTCCATTGATGCGGTCAAGAAATTTATCGCCGAACAGGATTTAAAAGCCGAAACAAGATATGTTCCCGAGGTTGTCATAGCTTCGAACAGATATGATCACTGGAGTCAGAAAATTGCAATTATAGGTGCAGGCCCCGCAGGACTTTCATGTGCTTATTATCTTGCAACAAAGGGATATAAGCCGACAGTTTTTGAGAAGAGCGAGAAGCCGGGCGGCATGATGCGCTACGGTATTCCGTCCTACAAGCTTGAAAAGGATGTAATCGACGCTGAAATCGATGTAATCAAAGAGCTTGGAGTAGAGATAAAGTGCGGTGTTGAAGTAGGCAAGGACATCACAATCGAAGAACTAAGAAAAGAGGGCTATGAGGCTTTCTATGTGGCAATCGGATGTCAGGGCGGCAGATTGGCAGGCGTTCCCGGTGAGGATGCTGACGGTATTGAAATAGCGGTTGACTTCCTTCACGAAGCAACAGAAAATCAGTCGAGAAAACTTAGCGGAGATGTTGTGGTTATCGGCGGCGGTAATGTTGCTGTTGACTGCGCCAGAACCGCACACAGATTCGGCGCAAACAAGGTAACTATGGTTTGCCTTGAGTCGAGAGAGACAATGCCTGCTTCCAACGAGGAAATAGAAGAAACTCTCGAAGAAAATATCAAAATCTGTAATTCATGGGGCCCAAAAGAGATCAAAAAGGACGAGAACGGAAATGTTAAGTCTGTGGTCTTCAAGAAGTGCTTCAGAACCATTGACCCCGAGACAAAGAGATTTGACCCCGTATATGACGAGAACGAAACTATCGAGATAGAGGCTTCAAGAGTGGTCTATGCTATCGGACAGTCTGTTGATTGGGGCAAGCTTCTCGAGGGCGAGAATGTAGAACTCAGAAACGGCAAATATCCTATTGCTGACGGCTTGACTTACCAGACCTCACAGAAGGATATATTTGTCGGCGGAGATGTTTACACAGGCCCGAAGTTTGTTATTGACGCTGTTGAAGCAGGTAAATGTGCGGCAGAGTCACTTCACAGATATGTTCATCCGCATGCAAGTCTCACGGTAGGCAGAAATCGCAGAGATTTCATAGAGCTTGATAAAGAAAATGTAGTTATTGAAAGCTACGATAACTCTTCGCGTCAAGAGGCGGGCATGGACGAAAGCGTTGACCATAAAATGTCATTCAGAGACGCTCACAAGACCTTGACGGAAGAGCAGGTGAGAATCGAGACTTCCCGTTGTCTTGGTTGCGGTGCATCGGTTGTTGACCCGAACAGATGCTTAGGCTGCGGAGTTTGCACGACAAAGTGCGAATTTGATGCAATTAAGCTTCACAGAGATCACCCCGAGGCATCAAAAATGGTCGTTGCCGAGGACAAAATGAAGCATATCTTCCCGTACTTCATGGGAAATGTAGCTAAGCTTGCTATCAAGAGAATTCCAAAAGAAGTCAAGGAATACGAAAAGAAATATCAGGATTTCCGCACAGCTATCGGAAAAGACACCGACAAGCATTAAGGGGCTCTTATTATGCATGAGCTTGGAGTAGTATTCTATGTTATTGACGATGTAAAAAAGGTTGCCGAGGAAAACGATGTCGAGCATGTGCACAGCGTTACAATCGAGCTTGGAGAGGTTTCTACCGTTATTCCCGAGTATCTGATTGATTGCTGGAACTGGGCGGTGAAAAAGCACGATATTCTGGTTGACTGTGAGTTAAGAGTCGAGAGAATAGATGCTATAACCTACTGTACAAGCTGTGGTGCAAAATATCCGACGGTTGAATACGGTAAGATTTGTCCGAACTGCGGAAGTGAAGACACCTACCTCGTTCAGGGCAATGAGTTTAACATCAAAGAAATAGAAGTTACATAACAAAAATCGGGGTCCGTTTGGATCCCGATTTCTTTTGATTAAAATATTTTAAATATATACGTCTAAATCTTGTCCGTTATGAACTTCTCCGTCATAAACGGAGCGGATTTCTTCTAAAATTGCATTTTCTCTATCTTTAATATGCTTAACCATATTGATGCTGTTGTCAAAAATCATCGTGTGATAAATTCTGTGATAAGTGACAAGCTGTTTAGGTTTTATCTCATTGCACATTTCTCCGAGTGCGACCGACGATGTGTGAACGGATGAATGATATTTCTGCCAGTGCTCCGCTCTCTGGGCAAGTCCTGCTGTATAGAATACTTCGTGAAGAAGAATATCGCATCCCTTGGCTTTTTGAACCATAAGTTCAGTGGGACAGGTGTCGCCAGAAATGACAATTACCTTATCGGGGGTGGTGAATTTGAAGCTAAATGAATCAAGTGTGCCGTGAGATGCTGTGAACGCTTCAACGGTTACCAAATCATCTTTATAGATGAATCCGTTTTCAATTTCTGTAACCTCGGTTTTGTAGCCGTTTTCGTTGCCCTGTTCGTCGCCGTTAAGACGGAAATCTATATCAACCTTATAAGCGTCAAGCGTGCAGTCTACCATATGTTTCATGCCTTTTGGCCCAAAGATTTTAAGCGGTTCGTTTCTTGTCAAAACCCACGGGGTGAAAATTAAATCGGCAAGCCCTGTTGTGTGGTCTGAATGAAGGTGCGTGCAAAAAGCCGTAGTGAGGTTTCTGGGATTTAGTTCGTCTATTCCCATGGAAAAAGCCTTTGTGCATTGTCTTACAACACCTGCACCGAAATCAACAAGATATGCTCTGTCATCTACAATGACTGCGCTTGAGGGGCCCATAGCCCACGGCTCTGCGTTTGGAGTGCCTGTTCCGAGTAATACTAATTTTGTTCTGCTCATATTTTCTTTCCTTTCCTTTTCTAAATAATAGCACCGAAGAAAGTAATATGCAATTGTCTTTAGTTGAAAAAACAGCGTGCGTATGCTACAATGTAGCAAATCGGAGGTGTATAGAAATGTTCAGACCTATAAGAAGAAAAGCAAAAGAAAGAGATATGACGGTTGCCGTAAATCTTCTCAAAAAATCAAGAATCGGTGTGCTTGCCGTTAACGGTGACGGCGGTTACCCTTATGCGGTTCCCATGAATTTCTATTATGACGAAAGTGAGAATAAAATATATTTTCACGGAGCGAAAAGCGGTCACAAATTTGATTCTTTAAGTAAGGACAGTAAAGTATGCTTCACGGTTTACGGCGAAGAGAAGATTAAAGCCGAAGAGTGGGCGCCGTTTGTTGAAAGCGTTGTCGTTTTCGGTAAATGCAAAATGCTTGAATTCTGCGATGAGACCTTAGAGAAGCTGAGAATTGTGGCTTCTAAATATTATCCCGAGGAAGAGTTAATTGAAAAGGAAATAAATTCTTCGGCTAAGGGATGTCAGGTGTTTGAGCTTCAAATAGAGCATATGAGTGCTAAGGAAATTCAGGAAAAATAAAATAAGCCAACCGCAAGGTTGGCTTAAGTCTTGATTAATCTTCGATTTTCGAGCAGGTGTCGACAACTCTGTCCAGAAGTGAAACAAGAGTTCTTTCTTCGTTCTCTGTGAGATCCTTTAATAGGCTGTTGCTCCAGTTTTCAAGATACTTTTTGATTTCGGGCAAAATTTCTTCGCCCTTTTCCGTGATGTAGAGATTATTCTGTCTTCTGTCGTTTGCGTCAACCTCTCTTCGGATGTAGCCGAGCTCTTCGAGACGCTTGGTTCTTCTTGCGATGGTGCACTTGTCTATGTTCATAAAGCACACGATAGCATCCTGGCTTGTGCCGGGATTTCTTGCGCAGAAAGAAATAATGGTGTACATGCAGCCGTGAAGATTATATTTTTTCAGGTGCTCGTTCATATATTTTATTTTCTGTCTGTGAAGATATGTTACGCATCGGCTTAACATTCTCGGATACTCGGCAGGATTATCGGTGAAAATCTCGCTCATGGCAATGAACCTCCTTTTTCGTGATTAATAATATTATAGCTTATTTTTAACTGTTGTCAATGCAACTATTAAGTACTTGTATTAAATTTGTGTAAAATTTCGTGAATATCGGTTATTATATGGCGGAATCACCGTAAAATTAAGTTATTACGGTAATATTTACATTTTGTTGCTTGAAATTGACGGTGGCAGAAAATAAAATAGAAAGTAAAGGATATAAAGTGAATCCGTTTAAATTCAGTGATGATAACAAGCGTTACCACACATTATATTATTACAACAAGCACCATCTCGGTAAGAGCAGAAAGGTTATTCTGAATGCAGGGATGAGCTGTCCGAACAAGGACGGTACGGCGGGGACAGGCGGCTGTATTTTCTGCGATCAGGGAAGCGGCTACTTTGAACTTTCCTCACGGCTTTCGATTAAAGAACAGATAACCCAAGAGCGTGAGAGAATATATAAGAAAACTCCGAATGTTAAGCTTACGGGGTATTTTCAGTCGAACACGAATACTTATTGTTCGCCTGAAAGACTGACGCAAATACTAGGTGAAGCATATGAATCTCAAATGCTCGATTCTCTTGACATTGCGACAAGACCCGATTGCTTGGATGATGAGAAAATAGCCGTGCTGAAAAGCTTCTCTGAAAAAATACCTCTCACTGTTGAACTTGGACTTCAATCGGTGAAAGACGAAACCGCCGAGATTATCAATCGCGGATACAAATTTGATGTATTTGAGACTGCTTTTGATAAACTAAAAAATGCGGGCATCCGAACCTGCGTGCATTTGATTGACGGCTTGCCGAGAGAGAATTTTGACGATATGATTAATTCCGCTCGTGTTTTGGGACAAATGCGTCCCGATGCCGTCAAGATACATTTGCTTTTTGTAATAAGAAACACTAAACTTGCGGAAATGTACGAAAACGGCGAGTACATTCCCATGACTTTTGATGATTACATTGACACGCTGATTTCACAGCTTGAGTATCTTCCGCCAGAGACAGTCATCGAAAGGGTGACGGGTGACGGAGACAAAAGAACCTTGCTTGCGCCGATGTGGAGCACGGATAAAATCCGTGTACTCGGAACAATTGATAAACGTATGGC
>CAVDQG010000031.1:3059-16228 GCA_963611165.1 Bacteroides uniformis | reverse complement strand
GCGAAAAGGCAATGTTTATTTGATTATTGTTGCCGTGTTGGCGGCACTCGTGGTTCTTGCTTCGCTTTTTGTATTTTTCTTCAAGAGCGACAACAGAGGAACGCCTACAACGGATGTCGTTAACGACAACGGTTCTACTCTTACAGTTTCGGATATTTATTCGGGCGATGTAGAGATTCCGAAATTCAGCTATGCTCTCAATACTTACGATACTGCTTCGTTCACTTCAAACTCAGACGGAACAATCACTTACCCGAATTCCTACAAGGGCGTTGATGTTTCCGAGCATCAGGGCGATGTCGATTGGGCTAAGGTTAAGGCTGCGGGATATGATTTCGCAATGCTTCGAGTCGGTTATCGTGGTTACACAAGAGGAAGAATTTATGACGATACTACTTTTGAGGCTAATATCAAGGGTGCAACCGAGCAGGGCTTGAAGGTCGGTCTCTATTTCTTCTCTCAGGCTGTTACAGTAGCCGAAGCGGAGGAAGAGGCAAGCTTGGTTCTCTCGATGATAGGCGACTACAAAATTGATTATCCTATCGCATTCGACTGGGAGCCTGTTGATGACAGCAGTGCGAGAACAAACAGCATAACGGGAGACGAGGTCTCAGAGATTGCGGCGGCTTTCTGCGATAAGATAAGCAAGGCTGGCTACAACACGGCTGTTTACATCAACAAAACACAGGCTTACAGCTTCTATAACCTCGATACAATTAAGAGCTATGATATTTGGTATGCCGAGTATCAGCCTGCTCCGAGCCTTTATTATAATTTCACAATGTGGCAGTACAGCTCATCAGGTACTGTTGACGGAATTGACGGCACAGCCGATCTGAATATCTCCTTTAAGGACTATTCAAATTAAAATGATATTGCATTTGAGACCGTTCGCCTAAAGGCGGACGGTTTTCTTTATACATAAATCAACAAAATGGTAAAAGTGTGAAACTTATCTAAGAATTAATGGTTGAAATTTATGGAACATTTCAGTATAATTTCAATATAGTTTCAGAAAAAGGAAGAAGTGTATCTTAACAAGGGAGGCAATATCTTGAACATTTCGGAATTTGCAGAGTACGCAGGCGTATCAAAGTCTGCGGTAAGCAGATATTTTAATGATGGTTATCTTAGCGATGACAAGCGTGAGAAGATAGAAAAAGCAATCAAAGAGACGGGGTATGCTCCGAGCTTTTCGGCTCATGCGGTTAAGACGAGGATAACCAAGCTTGTCGGTGTGATTATTCCTAAGCTTTCAAGCGAAAGCTGTGCGAGAATCACAGAGGGGATAAGTCAGGTGCTTTATGAAAACGGCTACCAGATTTTACTTGTCAACACGGCGAATGACTACAACAAGGAGATAGAATACCTCGAGCTTTTCAGACAGAACAGAGTTGACGGAGTTATTTTGCTTGCGACCATATTTACCGAGACGCACAGGTCTCTCATAAATAAAATGCGTATCCCTGTTGTTGTCATCGGACAGCAGTACAAGGGACTTAGCTGTGTTTGCCATGACGACTACGGCGCCGCTTACGCACTTACTGATTTAATGCTGAAAAAAGGCGCTAAAAATCCGGCTTATATAGGTGTTACGGATGATGATAAGGCGGCAGGCGAGGACAGACACAAGGGATTTTTGCAGGCGGTTAAGGATAACGGCCTGAAGCTTGAAAATAACTACAGCGTTATTTCTGAATTTAATATTGATTCCGGCTACCGCTGTGCTCAGAGACTGTTGTCTGACGGCAGAAAGCCCGACTGCATATTCTGCGCTACCGATAGTATTGCGGTGGGTGCGGCACTTTATTGTCGTGAAAAGAACATCAGAATTCCCGAGGATATTATGATGTGCGGCGTCGGGGACTCACATTTGAGCGCTGTGTCCGCAGTTCCGCTTACCTCGGCGAGACTTCACTACAAGACAGCAGGAATAGAAGCGGCACAGATGCTTCTTAACTACATTTCAAGACCCTCTGATGTGCCCAAGACCATGAAGCTTGACTACGAAATTGTGGAGAGAAAGTCGACCGATCGCTGAAACATATATGAAACTGTGTGAAACTTCCCATTCCAAATATATAAGTTTATTCGATATTGCTAATAGACAAAAGCCGAAAAATCGGATACAATAGTATCAACAAATGAAATCGGTTTCACAAACAATATGAAATATATGAAAGGAATAGGATAGGTATGGATTACAAGCGTTCAGCCCATGAAATTCTTACTGCAATTGGCGGAAAAGAAAATCTTGCAAGTGCAGCACATTGCGCAACAAGACTAAGACTCGTCATTGCTGACAACAGCAAGGTAAACAAGAAGGTTTTAGAGAACATTGACGGTGTAAAGGGTGTGTTTGAGGCTTCAGGTCAGCTTCAGATTATCATCGGTACAGGTGCGGTCAACAAGGTATACGATGAGTTTATCGCAGAGGCTGGCATCGAGGCAGCTTCTAAGGAAGAGGTTAAGGCTGCCGCAGCTGCTCAGACAGCTTGGTACAAGCGTGCAATCAAAAATCTCGGCGATATCTTCGTTCCGATTATCCCGGCTATTGTTGCCACAGGTCTTCTTAACGGCTTACTCGGCGGACTTGTTCAGGTATTCCCCGGAATGTCCAGCTCACATCTCTATGAGCTTTTAAATCTTTTCTCCAACACAGCATTAACATTCCTCCCCGTATTAATCGCAATGTCTGCCGCTAAAATCTTCGGCGGCAACCAGTTCCTCGGAGCTGTTATCGGTATGATAATGATTCATCCGAACCTCGTAAACGCTTGGACAGTTGCAAGCGGAGCAGAGACAAGCACTCTTTGGTCTTGGTTCGGCGTATGGAACATTCAAAATGTAGGTTATCAGGGACACGTTATCCCGGTTATTCTTTCGGTTTGGCTGATGTCGGCTATCGAAAAGAGACTGCATAAAAAGGTTCCCGAGGTACTTGATCTTTTCGTAACTCCTCTTGTATCGGTTCTTGTTGCTGGCTTCTTCAGCCTCACATTAATCGGACCTGTATTCGCACAGATTGAGACTTGGGTTCTCAGCGGTGCACAGCTGCTCATTGCAATTCCTTACGGAATCGGCGCATTCCTCGTTGGTGGTCTTTACGCTCCTACAGTTGTTGCAGGTGTTCACCACATGTACAACGCTATCGAGATGATGATGCTCGCAGACAACGGCATGAACACTTGGATGCCTATTGCTACAGCAGCTAACGTAGCACAGGGTGCCGCAGCATTGGCAGTTGCTCTTAAAACAAAGAACCAGAAGACAAAGGCAATGGCACTTCCTGCTTCTCTCTCAGCATTCCTTGGAATCACAGAGCCGGCAATTTTCGGTGTTAACGTAAGATTCATGCGTCCGTTCATCGCAGGTTGCATCGGTGGTGCATTCGGTGGTGCTCTCGCTTCTATCATGAAGGTTTACGCTACAGCAAACGGCGTTACAGGCTTATTCGGATTCTTAATCACAACAGATTCATTCTTAGGTTACTTACTCACAATCGTAGTTGCATTCGGTGTAGCATTTGCAATCTCTTGGGTTCTCGGTATTAAAGAGGACAGCGAGGAGACAGCTCCTGCAGCTGAGACTTCTTCAGATGTCGAAATCAAGGCTTTGCCTGAGGGACAGATTGCTTCTCCGCTTAACGGAACAGCAATCGCATTAAAGGATGTTCCTGACGCAACATTTGCAGAGGGCGTTCTCGGTGACGGTATCGCGGTTGAGCCTTCAGAGGGCAAGGTAGTTGCTCCTGCAGACGGCACAGTCGGTACACTCTTTGACACACATCACGCAATCGGTCTTAACCTTGACAACGGCGCAGAGCTTCTCATTCACATCGGTATCAATACAGTTGAACTTAATGGCGAGGGCTACACAGCTCATGTTTCCGAGGGCGATAAGGTTAAGAAGGGTCAGACACTCATCACATTTGATAAGGCACTCATCGCTTCTAAGGGTTACAAGACAGTAACACCTGTTATCGTAACAAATTCTTTCGATTATTCATCTGTTAAGCCACTTGCAAACGGAGCAGTTTCAGTCGGAGACGCTCTCATGGAGCTTGTAAAGGAGTGATCCGCTATGGGTTTTGTTGACGGAAAATGGAGACAAGATCTGCACCTTGAGCCGCCTAAGGGCTGGCTTAACGATCCTAACGGTTTAAGCTTTTTTGACGGATATTATCACGTGTACTTTCAGTATGCCCCCGACAGTGCTTCAGGTAACTCCAAGAAGTACTGGGGGCACTACAGAAGTGCCGACTTCACAAATTGGGAATTTACGGGAATAGTTCTTCTCACGGATACACCCGAGGACAGGGACGGTGTTTACTCCGGATGCGGCGTTGTAGATAATAACCTGCTTCATCTGTTCTACACGGGAAATGTCAAGGAAAAGGGCGACTTCGATTATGTGACAGCCGGACGAGGCGCAAACGTAATCCATGTAACGACCGATGATTCCATAAATATGAGCTGTAAAGAAGTTCTGCTTCGAAACAGTGATTATCCGAAGTTCTGTTCTTGCCATGTCAGAGATCCGAAGGTTTGGTTTGAAGACGGCAAATGGCATATGGTGCTGGGGGCAAGAACACTTGACGACGAAGGCTGTGTTCTGTTCTACACATCCGATGACCTTGAAAACTGGAAATACAGTCATTCTGATACAGTTCCGAATTTCGGATATATGTGGGAATGCCCGGATGTTTTCAAAATAGACGGCAAAAAATACCTGAGCGTTTCACCGCAAGGACTTGAGCATCAGGAAACTGAATATCAAAATGTTTACCAGTCGGGATATTTCCGTTACGATGACAAACCCGAAAGTTTTGTCGAATGGGATAAGGGATTTGATTTCTACGCACCGCAGACATTCGAAGCTCCCGACGGAAGAAGAATTCTAATCGCTTGGATGGGAATAGGCGATATTCCTTACAGCAATCCGACAACCGAACTCGGATATCAGCACTGCCTGACTATTCCGAGGGAGATAACGGCGGACGAAAACGGAGTTCTTTTGCAAAATCCGATTAAGGAACTCGAATCCCTAAGAAGAAAGAAGATGCTTGTAAAAAGCGGAGAATCAAAGGAAATTGCGTATCCGTTCGAGCTTACGGCTAATGTGAACGACTCCTTTGCGGTAAGTTTTGATAATTCTCTGAAGCTTTGCTGGAACGGCAAGAGATTAAGTCTCACTTTTACCGACGATGAGGTCGGCGGTGGAAGAGATGTGAGAAAAGCGGAGCTTGACAAGTGCGAAAATATCCGTATCATTGCAGATAAGAGCTCCCTTGAAATTTATCTCGATAACGGAAGAGTCGTGATGACCACGAGAATGTATCCCGGTGAGGAGAAAAACCGTCTTTCAGTAAATGGTTTTGACGCTACACTTTATTCCCTTGATAAAATGAAAATTAAATATAACTAAAATAATATAAAGAGAGGATATTCACTATGAAAGAGTTTAATTACACAATTACAGATGCAGTAGGAATTCACGCAAGACCGGCAGGCTTACTCGCTAAGAAAGCAGCTGCTTTCAAGAGCACAGTAACTGTTGTTAAGGGCGAAAAGAAGGCAGATACACGCCGTCTTATGGCTTTAATGGGACTCGGAATCAAGTGCGGTGATGTTATCACTGTTCAGGCAGAGGGCGAGGATGAGGAGACAGCAGCAGCAGAGCTCCAGGCATTCCTTACTGAGAATAAGTTCTGATTAATTTCGGATAAAGTCTGAAAACCGCAAAAGGGGGAACCGAGTATGATAGCAATCAAAGGTACCGGAGTTTCCGGTGGAATAGCAGAGGGCCCGATTTTTTGTTACAAGCGTTCGACAGGGTCTTCAAATGAAAGACAAGCACAGGGCGCAGAGGTAGAGCTCAGCCGTTACAATGCGGCAACCGAACAGGCGGCGGCACAGCTTGATGCATTAGCCGAAAAGACACGCAAGGAAATCGGTGATGAAGCGGCAATTCTTTTTGAAACTCACAGAATGATGCTTGAGGATTTGGACTATACAGACCGAATCACAGAGCTCATAAATGATTCAAACGTCACTGCCGAAACAGCTGTTGAAACTGCAGGAAAAGAATTTTCCGAGATGTTTGCGGCTATGGATGATGATTATATGAAAGCAAGAAGCGTTGATGTAACTGATATTTCAAATCGTGTTATTTCAATTCTAAGCGGCGAGAATGAGGATAATAATTCTCTTGACAAACCCGTAATTATTCTTGCTGATGATCTCACTCCGAGCGAAACGGTTCAGCTTGACAAGAGCAAGATTCTGGGATTTATTCTTACAGGCGGAAACGCTAACAGCCACACTGCAATCCTTGCAAGAACACTAGGTATTCCCGCAATAATTCATGCAGATATAGAGATTGATTCTGCTTATGAGGGCAGATCTACTATGATGGACGGAAGTATCGGTTATATCGTAATCGATCCTGACGACACAACAAGAGAGTACATGAGCAAGAAACAGCAGGAAGAGAAAGCTGTAAAGGTCATGCTCGACCAGCTCAAGGGTCAGCCTGATGTAACTCTTGACGGCAAGCAGATTAAGGTTTATGCCAACATTACAGCGCCTGCCGATGTTGATGCGGTTATCACAAACGATGCTCGCGGAATAGGACTTTTCAGAAGTGAATTCCTTTATCTTGAGACAAATGATTTCCCTGATGAAGAGATGCAGTTCAACGCTTATCGCTCAGTTGTACAGCGTATGAACGGTGCGAGAGTCATTATCAGAACGATGGATATCGGTGCTGATAAGAAGATAGATTATTTCGGCTTGGCAGAGGAGGAGAATCCCGCACTTGGTATGCGTGCACTTCGTATTTGTTTATCAAGACCAGAAATATTCAAAACACAGCTCAGAGCACTTTACCGTGCTTCGGCTTACGGCAAGTTAGCCGTTATGTTCCCGATGGTAGCGAGCCTTTGGGAAATTCAAGAGGCTAAGCGTCTTTGTAATGCGGTTATGAAAGAACTTTCAAACGAGAGAATTCCGTTTGATAAGGATCTTGAGCTTGGCGTTATGATAGAGACTCCTGCAGCTGTTATGATTGCTCCAGAGCTTGCAGAAGAGGTAAGCTTCTTCTCAATCGGTACAAACGACCTCACCCAGTACACACTGGCACTTGACCGCCAGAGCATTCAGGGTTTGGAGAGATTTTATGATCCTAAGCATCCCGCTGTTTTCAGAATGATTCAGATGACAGTTGATGCGGCACATAAGGCAGGAATCTGGGCCGGTATTTGCGGTGAGCTTGCTTCTGATGTTTCTCTTGCAGAGACATTCATCAAAATGGGAGTGGATGAACTTTCGGTTTCTCCGAGATCGGTTCTTCCAATCAGAAATGCAGTAAGAAATACTACCGCTAACAAGTAATTCAGAAAACAAGACACACACCTATATACATTCCTAATTCAAAAATGTCGACTTCGGTTATCCGTTGTCGGCATTTTTGTTTGCATTAAGTATCAATAGTTATAATTTTTGGTATCATCAAAATAATTTTATATGATGACATAAGGCGGCTGTTGTGGTAATATATTATGCGTTTAATATATAGATGGGGTTGAACGGAATGGAATATTATTTAGACAGAGTAAATTTAGAAAATAAAGATACACTTTATAGGCTGTTGCAATACTCATTGTTTGAAGAAAGTCTAAATGACGGCAATGAAATGAACGAAAATGCTATTTTTGAGTACGAGTATTTTGATTCATATTTTTGCGATAACGACAGAGATGCGTTTTTTATAAAAGATAAAGCAAATGATAATTTATTAGGCTTTGTAATGATAAATACTTATATGCAAAAGTGTGAATCCGGGCATAGCATTGCCGAATTTATGGTTATTCCAAAATACAGAAGAAACAAAATAGGTGAAAGAGCCGCATTTGACTGTTTTGATATGTATAAAGGTAACTGGGAAGTTTCACCGTCATTTGGCAGTGAATCGGCATACAACTTTTGGAATAAAGTGATAAATAAATACACAAATAACAATTGTAAATTTGAAGACGGTATTTTTATGTTTGGTAATTAATTACATAGGAGGAAAAGATGAAAGAAAAGATATTATCCCAGCTTATTAAGCCAAAAATGGGAACAAGAGTCATGATGATTGTGGTGGCACATATCGTCATGGGATTTGGCGTTGCACTCTTAAAATTGGTCGGGCTCGGCACAGACCCGTATTCGGCTATGATGCTCGCACTCACTAACAAAACAAGTCTTGACTACGGAACATTTTGTCTGATAGGAAACTGTATTTTCTTCGTGATTGAAATTCTGTTTGGAAGAAAATACATAGGAATCGGCACGATTGCAAACTGGTTCTTGCTCGGTTATCTCGTATCATTCTGGTCTTGGGTGTTTGGCTCTGTCGGAATTGTCTGCCCGTCTGCGTTTGTACTTCGAGTAATTGTGTGTGTCGCCGCTGTATTTATTCTCGGCTTCAGTCTCTCGTTTTATCAGTCAGCTGATGTCGGAAGTTCGCCGTACGATTGCTTGCCGCTTATTATAACGGATAGGCTTCACGCACCGTTCTTTGCCGCAAGAGTGGCACTTGACGCCGCATCGCTCTTGATTGCATTCATTGCTCACGGAGTACTCGGACTCGGCACCGTGCTTGTAATGCTTTTCTTAGGCCCAATTGCGGGATTTATTAATACTCACTTCTCGGAGAAGTTTGTAAAGGAATAAATTAAAAAACAAAACAAAAAGGCTGTTTCCCAAAAGGAAACAGCCTGATTTATTTTATTAAGGTTTAATGCCAAAGAAAATTACTTCTTGAAAGCCTCTTCAACTGCAACAGCACATGCAACAGTAGCACCAACCATTGGGTTGTTACCCATACCGATGAGACCCATCATCTCAACGTGAGCAGGAACAGAAGAAGAACCTGCAAACTGAGCGTCAGAGTGCATTCTACCCATTGTATCTGTCATACCATAGGAAGAAGGACCTGCAGCCATGTTATCCGGGTGAAGTGTACGACCTGTACCACCACCGGAAGCAACGGAGAAGTACTTAACACCGTTCTCGTTGCACCACTTCTTGTATGTACCTGCAACAGGATGCTGGAATCTTGTCGGGTTAGTGGAGTTACCTGTGATGGAAACACCAACACTCTCGAGCTTCATGATAGCAACGCCTTCCGGAACGTTGTCTGCGCCGTAGCACTTAACATCCGCTCTTGGGCCGTTAGAATATGCCTTCTCATAAACAACCTTGACTTCCTCAGTCTTGTTGTCGAACTCTGTCTCAACGTATGTGAATCCGTTGATTCTGGAGATGATGAAAGCAGCGTCCTTGCCGAGACCGTTGAGGATAACACGAAGCGGCTTTGTTCTAACCTTGTTAGCGTTAAGAGCAATCTTAATAGCACCCTCAGCAGCAGCGAAAGATTCGTGACCTGCGAGGAATGCGAAGCACTCTGTTTCTTCTGAAAGGAGCATCTTTCCGAGGTTGCCGTGTCCGCGACCAACCTGGCGGTTCTCAGCAACGGAACCGTTGATGCAGAATGCCTGAAGACCGATACCGATAGCGGCAGCAGCGTCAGCAGCCTTTGTAGCACCGGACTTGATAGCGATAGCACAGCCTACTGTGTAAGCCCACTTTGCATTCTCAAAGCAAATAGGCTGAGTTTCCTGAACGATTGTGTATGGATCGATTCCGGCATCATCGCAGATTGCCTTGCACTCGTCGATAGAGGATATTCCGTATTCTTTTAAAACGCTGAGGATCTTAGCCTCACGTCTCTCGTATCCTTCAAATGTAGCCATTATTCTGCGCCTCCTTTATTATTCCTTACGTGGGTCGATGTACTTTACAGCGTCTGCAAAGCGACCGTATGTACCCATGGACTTCTTATAAGCCTCGTTCGGCTCCATGCCCTGCTTGATGAAGTCAGTCATTTTGCCGAGGGAAACGAACTCATAGCCGATGACCTGATCGTCCTCGTCAAGAGCCATTCTTGTGCAGTAGCCTTCTGTCATCTCGAGGTAACGAACACCCTTCTCCATTGTACCGTACATTGTACCGACCATGGATCTGTAGCCCTTACCGAGGTCTTCCATGCCTGCGCCGATAACAAGACCGTCGTCGGAGAAAGCGGACTGTGTACGACCGTAAACGATCTGGAGGAAGAGCTCACGCATAGCTGTGTTGATAGCGTCGCAGACGAGGTCTGTGTTGAGAGCTTCCATAACAGTCTTGCCTGGGAGAATCTCAGCAGCCATAGCAGCGGAGTGAGTCATACCGGAGCATCCTACAGTCTCGACGAGAGCCTCGTGGATGATACCGTCCTTAACATTGAGGGAGAGCTTGCAAGCACCCTGCTGTGGTGCGCACCAGCCTACACCGTGTGTGTAACCGGAAATGTCTTTGATCTCTTTAGCGGCAATCCACTTGCCTTCCTCAGGAATCGGAGCCGGATCATGCTTCGGTCCCTTAGCAACAGTACACATGTTTGTTACTTCTTTAGAATAATTAATCATGTTGGTACTCCTTTCAGTTTGGTATTAAACCATATTAGTGCTTATAACATAACAACACGGTCATATTATAATGCAAAAATCCCATTTTTACAAGCGTTTTATAGTCTAAAATCGTTAGAATGGCTTGTTACAGCGAATAAAATTGTATAAAAAATCCGTTTTGCGTAACTTAAAAGCGAAAATCAGCTAATAATTGATAAAAAATATCGGTTTAATAAGATGAACATTTGAGTTAATAAGTATATTGTACCGCTTGAATTTAGGCTTAAATTCAGCTACAATTATGACGGTGATAAAATATGTCATATATATGTTTAATTTCAAATAAAAACGGAGCTTCCATATCTGCCGATTCAAGATTGAGCGGGGGGAGAGCTCATTTTAATCATGCTTTAAAGGTTTTTGCTTCAGATGATTTAATTTTCGGTATAACGGGACTTTACAAAAGCTCGGGCGAGGTGACTGCGAAAGCCGTACGGGATATTTTGCTTGACACAAGCGTCTGCGCAGAGTCGAGAATTCAAAGTGCAATTTCATATTTAAAGCTTCAGACTAAGACACATGGCGCAGGCTGTTCCCTTTTGATTGCCGCAAAGGGCGAGGGTGGGAAAATTGTTTGCTCGGCCGACATTAAGGACGGAAAGCAAAAGCTTTGCACTTATGATGCCGAAAAAGAGATTGCCGTTCAAAACGGAAGAAATTCTGACAAGCTCACTCCATTAAAGGAATATCTTCCGCAAAAGACAGACGGAATTGAAGAAATCAATCTTCTGACCCAAAAAAGAACCGCAGAAGCTATTGATTACGATAAGAAAATGAAGAAGCTTCTTGGAAATTATAATGACACGGTAGGCGGAAAAATAAATACTGCAAGCTTGAAGTGGTAATTAATTGCACTATATGTTGTGCTAAACACAATACGCAACACCATAAATTCCAAAATATAAACTTCTTCAAAAAAATTCAAAAAAGTTCTTGCTTTTTTTCTAAAACAGTACTATAATCAATACTGTTCTCAGGAACGAAACAAAAACTTAAAAAATGGACGCTTAGCTCAGCTGGCTAGAGCACCTGCTTGACGTGCAGGGGGTCAGCGGTTCAAGTCCGTTAGCGTCCACCAAAATCTCAGATTAATTTCTGAGATTTTTTTATTGTGATGGAAAAATTAAAGCGAAAATCTCGTGCGACTTTGATGCCGCACGAGATTTTTGTTTTATGTCTTGAGATAAATATATTTTCTCACAGGATACTTTGTCACCGCAAGGCGATACACGCTGTTTTTCTCGATTTCCTCTTTTGACTTCATGCCTGTCATGGGGAAGGTGAGATTTAAGCTGATTTCTTTTCCGGGTGCCGTTGTGACGGAGGAGAGGTAGTCATTTATTCGCTCGTCTGTGTCCATTAGAATCTGCGGATCCATACTCGTGACGAAGTCACCGTTTTTGCCTACAAGTCTCCAGTCGGCTATCATAACTCTGCCGTCCTCGTTGTTCTCGTTCATGAATGCGACAGAAACAATCATGAAGTAATTAAAGCTGTTTTGTTCGCTTATCGAACTGTTCTCAAGCTTGTATCTCTTTAAAAAATCCTCCTTTGAGATAATTTCATAATCGGTTACTTTGACGCTGTAGCCCTCGGTTTTCTCATCGTTCGAACGGAAAAAGCTGCCGTCAAGCGCTACCCATTCATTCATTTTAGAGTGTTCTTCCAGCGGTTTTGTTGCCGTTATATTGACATAAGCTATTCTTATTACTGCCGCTATTAAAAGCACGGCTACAAAGGCAAAAGAAATTTTGACTGCCGTTTTACTACTCATGTCCGACTATCCTGCCTTCCTCTATGAAATATATTTTGTCGGAAAGCTCCTTTAAAATCGAATAATCGTGACAGGTGAGAATTATAAGCGCTCCACGCTCTTTTTCTCTTTTTAGTATCTTTTTGACTATCTCGATTCCTTTTGCATCAAGTGCGTTAGTCGGCTCGTCAATCAAAATGACATCGGGGTGACCGAGAACCGCTCCCGCAATTCCAAGTCTTTGCTTCATACCAAGTGAGTAGAATTTGAATTTCTTATGCATGGCTTCTGTCAAATTTACTTCTTCCAACAGTTCTTTGATTTCTTCGTCGCTGATTTTGTTTTTGATTGAAGCAAGATATTTGAGATTATCAAACGCCGAGTAATTTTCGAGGAAGGTAGGAGAGTCGATTAGTATTCCGATGCTCTCGGGGAAGTCCATATCCTTTTTGAGAACCTTACCGTCAATTGTGACTTTGCCTGTAGTGGGTCTGATGAGTCCGCAAATTGTTCTCATGAGCATGGTTTTTCCCGAACCGTTTATGCCCTTTAAGCCGGTGATTTCACCTGAATTAAACTCTAGAGTTATGTCGTCAAGCACTTTGACCCCACGGATGGTTTTGCTGATGTTTTCTACCTTAATATTCATAAAATCTCCTTTATCGAACCTTGTTGATAATATCGGTGTTTCTCAGATAAATATATCCGATTAACACAGATAGAAGCGATATCCAAGTGATAATCAAAAGCTCAAAAACGGGATTCAAGCCGATAGCCGATAGGCTCTCGCTTCTTGCTATCATGCTGACATTTGGAAATAGGAAAGCGCTTTGCCAATATGCGCTTGCAAGAATTATC
>CAVDQG010000031.1:0-3049 GCA_963611165.1 Bacteroides uniformis | reverse complement strand
AAGGTGAGTTCAAGCATACAAAGTCCGATTCCAACAGGAATTTGCATAAGAAGCGTCGGAACGATGTTCCAAGGTTCTTCCGTAAGGTAATCGAGTATGTCAAAACGGTAATATGGATAATATGTGCCGATTGAAAGAGAAGGCTTTGCTCCGAAAAGAACAGCCGCAAGCGAATAAAAACTTATCGCGACAGTAAAATAGAGCACAACATTTGCGATTATCCAAATGCATTTTGAAAACCACCAGTGATGAATTTTGCCCGTTAAAACTATAACGTTTTTGCCGAAGCCCATCAAATCCTCATATGGGTACTGGAGGGTAATAAGCAAAAGCACGAGGAAAACAAGTGCCCAGATGCTCGGAAAGCTGAACGCAACCATATTGTTGACGATGCCGTTTTC
The DNA here is from genome assembly GCA_963611165.1 of Bacteroides uniformis. GTDB lineage: Bacteria > Bacillota > Clostridia > Oscillospirales > Acutalibacteraceae > SIG603. The sequence continues at coordinate 2,648 of CAVDQG010000031.1, read as the reverse complement.
ATCAAGGAACTGAATGAAATTGTTTCCTGCGGAAGTTCCGCCGAAAAGATAGCAGAAGTAGTCGCCTAAGGTGATGTCCGATTTAATCGGACAGGGGTTCATTCGAAGCACTGCGTCAAAGTCGACCTTTGCGAAAAATGCGATAAACGAGAAGAGCAATGCCACGAACAGAAATGTTTTCCACCGCTTTAAAAGCCCGTTTTTGAGGTCGCAGCGAACCATGTTAATAAACATCATCGTTTCTACCTCTCAAATAAACTATACCAAGCGAAACGCACAGAAGCACCGCCAGAAAAATTATGACAAATGTGATGCTGCCGTAGGAATTCCCACGAATAAAGTAAAACGGGGATAAATCCAAGGCTATGCGGTTGGCAAATAAAGCGTCGAAAAAGCTTTTCTCGAAAAATAATGCGACATAGGGAATAATCACTACGGCAAATTTGTTGTGAACAAAGAGAGAAATGCTCATTATCAAATCAGCCCATAAACCGCAGAATACCCCTGGTAATACGGTGAAAATCACCATAAATAGGAACGGCTTTGAATAGAAAACGCTTGCCAAATATCTTCCGAAATACTGACTGCTGTAAATTTGTTCGAGCGGGTCGGGAGTGTAGGCGGGCACGAAGCATGCGGTGATGATTATGTTGATGATAATCGGAACAGCCGCAAGCAGAAATGCCGAAATGAAGGTTACGATATATTTTGCAAGGTAATATCTTTTTTGACCCTTTTTGAGTGCCATTTGCCTTAAGTAGCCGCTTTTTATCTCGTCAAGTAGGGAGAGGGAAAACGGCAGACAGGTGGCTAAGGGGAGAATGTAATAAAAAATGACCGTGAAAAACAAATCTCCCGTTATCGAGCCTATCCAGGTGTTGTAGAGCGAGAAGACAAAGGAGATGTTGTCTTCAGCTAAATAATCACTTGCATTTGTATCGCCGAGGCTATTCAATAATCGGTGGATATCCGAGCCTTTGGAAAATCCGATTGCCGAGGTTACTGCCGTAAGCAGAATTAAGATTACCCAAAAGCTTTTTGTGTGAAACAACTTTTTTAACTCGTTGTTTATTACAGCGGTCATCAGTTTTGAACCTCAAGCTTGTCTAAAGCAATTCCAAACGAATGGCAGTAGGAATAGGTGACTAAGCCTAAATACAGATTATCAGTAGGAATTGTATCAGCCTTTACATAGTAGCAGAAGGTCACATCCATAGATTCTCCTTGATTAATATTAAATGAGTAATAGTCGTCACCGTCGGAGTGCGCACTGTAATAGGCTAGATATTTGTCATTATATTTCCAGTCGTTAAAAGTTTTGTCACCCAGAAAGTCTTCATTTGCGAATTCATCTTTTGAGCTGAGCATAAATATATCAGAATAGAATGTGTCTCCGTAATTTGCGGTAGCATTAATGTTGCTGATTGTCATGTTGATAACCAAGGGTTTATAGCCATCTTGGCTGTAGTCGGCGTAATCGATAACAGTTTGATCCGAGCTAATTCCCGAAGATTCAAGATCATTATATAAGACTGCGCTGTTGACTTTGAAAGTCATCTTGCCTGACCAGTAGCCGAAAGCCTCTTTATTCGTTGGCGGTTTGTCGCCCTGCTCACGCGGTGCAAGTAAATCAACGGGTAATTCTTCGCCCATTTTGCGCAGCACCGGTTCAGTTCCGTTAAAGGTGTCACCGGAGCCGAAATTGTCTTCTGTGGTTTCTTCTGCGGCTGTGCTTTCACTATCCGATGAGGTTTCGGAAACAGAGCTTGATGCGTCGGCTTTGTCTGTGCTTTCCGTTATGCTTGTTTCCGAGGCCTCAGAACTTGAGGACTGACTGTTTTTGTCGCTTGAATTTGACTTCATGAAAATCATGCCGATTACGGCACTCAATAAGATTACTAAAAAAACTAAAATTACAATTATTTTGGATTTCATAAAAACCTCCGAAAAAATAAAGCTCAGTGCCTTGGTGGATTTGGCACTGAGCGTATATACAAAATTAACCGATACTACATTGAAAAGAAGAAAAGGAACTAATTCATTTTATTAAATCTCTAATCAAGAAAAGTACAAGAATTTACCAGTTGAGGCGAGCTGAGCCGTCCTCGGCGTAATCCTCGCTCCAGTTCAAAGTTACATCACCCCAAGAAAAGTGGCTTTCAGGGTAGTAGGTTCTTAAGCCGGCATATTTGCCTGTCGCTTTTGTGTTATGTTTTATAGTCTTTCCGCCATAGGTGTCAATCAAAAAGTAAGATGACGAAGAGTTACGGATTGAAGAATTTGCACCTATTGTGGTCTTGATATAAAAACCTTTTACAGGCATTGAATTATCTCTTACGCTAAAGTAAGTAGCGGAATTATTCGCTTTTTTTGTGTAGTAGGGGAATCGAAGTATCTCTGACCGTAAGTCCACTTGAATGTGTGGACTTTATCTTGGGTTGACGCACCGGCAGGCAATGCGAGCACTGATGTCAATAAAATTACAGTGCAGAAAGTTAACATGATTTTCTTAACGGTATTCATGTTTTGTCTCCTTTAATTTTGAATGTCTTTTTCTAAAACGTATGACTTTACTTGTTCTACTTTTCCTTTTTCAATTAAGTGCCTATTAATAAGTATCCCAATGCCCCTGATTTAAATTATCACCT
>CAVDQG010000030.1:6969-24063 GCA_963611165.1 Bacteroides uniformis | reverse complement strand
AGTGCAAGGTGGTATTTGATATTTTTCATCATGGCTTCCTCCTTGACTATATTCTACTCGGCTGGCTTTCAAATTGCGAATGTGTGAATTTCGATTTTGCAGTTCGCCGAACAAAAAAATAACTCCCAGAAAATGTTTACCATTCTCTGAGAGTTTATTTTTATCTATTCTGCTGTATTGCTGTCCGTACCAAATCACTTTTGGTAAATCTTTTGGTAGAACTTACACCGAAAAGCTCTCAAACCCGCATAAATACTGAATTTTACTTATCCAAAGACTTCATCGTCGGGAAGAGCAATACATCTCTAATCGCCGGGCTGTTTGTGAGGAGCATGACAAGTCTGTCGATGCCGTAGCCGATACCGCCTGTTGGTGGCATACCGATTTCAAGCGCATTGAGGAAGTCCTCGTCTGTGTGCTGTGCTTCTTCGTCGCCTGCGGCTGCATTTGCGTCCTGCTGTGCAAATCTCTCTCTCTGATCTATCGGATCGTTAAGCTCGGAGTAAGCGTTGCACATCTCCCATGTATTGATGAAAAGCTCGAATCTCTCGACCTTCTCAGGATCTGTCGGCTTCTTCTTCGTAAGCGGAGAAATAGCAAGCGGATGATCCATAATGAATGTCGGCTGAATGAGGTTCTTCTCGCAATATTCCTCAAAGAACAGGTTGATTATATCGCCCTTTGTGTGTCTTGCCTCGTACTCGATGTGGTGCTCGTCTGCAAGCTTTTTTGCCTCTTCGTCTGTCTTAACAGCGTCGAAGTCAATTCCCGCATACTCCTTGATTGCATCATTCATGGTAAGTCTTCTGAAAGGCTTGCCGAAGTCAAGGATATTATCGCCGTACTTAACCTGAGTTGTGCCGCAAACCTTCTCTGCGAGATAGCGGAACATGCTCTCTGTGAGCTCCATCATTCCGTTATAGTCGGTATATGCCTGGTAAAGCTCCATGAGTGTGAACTCGGGGTTATGTCTTGTGTCAACACCCTCATTACGGTAAACTCTGCCGATTTCGAATACTCTCTCGAGTCCGCCGACAATAAGTCTCTTGAGGTAAAGCTCGAGTGAAATTCTGAGCTTAACATCCTCGTCAAGAGCGTTATAGTGTGTTTCAAACGGTCTTGCCGCCGCTCCGCCCGCATTTGAAACGAGGGTAGGAGTTTCAACCTCGATGAAGTTTCTTGCGTCAAGGAAGTTTCTTATTTCACGGATAATCTTTGATCTCTTGAGGAAGACATCCTTGCTGTCATCGTTCATGATGAGGTCAACATATCTCTGACGATAACGTGTGTCGGTATCTGTCAAGCCGTGGAACTTCTCGGGGAGAATCTGAAGGCTCTTTGAAAGAAGTGTGAGCTCCTCTGCGTGAATGGAAATCTCACCTGTCTTTGTTCTGAATGCATAGCCCTTTACGCCGTAAATATCGCCGATATCAGCCTTCTTGAAGTCTGCATAGGACTCCTCACCGACTGCGTCACGTGCGACATAAACCTGAATAGAACCCTTGAGGTCTTTGAGGTTGCAGAAAGATGCCTTACCCATGACACGCTTGAACATCATTCTTCCTGCTACGGAAACATTAATCGGACTTGCATCCATGATTGCTCTGCGCTCGTTGTAATCGTTATTTACAGCTTCCTTAGCTGCCTGCTCATCGAGGCCCTCGACATTGACAGGCTCTCTGCCTGCAAGAAGCTCCTCTTCGTGAGCTGTATAAAGTGCCTTAACCTCATCTGTGTGATGAGTCTGGTCATAACTTGTAATCTGGAAAGGATCCTTGCCTGCCTCCTGAAGATTCTGAAGCTTTGTTCTTCTGTTCTTAAGAAGCTGGTTTAAATCCTGCTGAGCATTATTATTCGCCATACTTATTCTCCTGCTCTATCTTATCACGGCTTACATCGATGATGATAAGCTTGCTTACTCCTCTTGGTGTCTCAACTTCAACGACAGCACCGACCTTCTTGCCCATCAAAGCCTTGCCGATAGGTGAATCGTCGCTAATCTTATCAAGTCTCGGGTTAGCCTGATTTGTGCTTACGATTTCATAGATTTTGTTTGTTCTGAGCTCGCCGTTAGGTCTCTCAACATTAACCTTAACAAAAGAACCAACGTTAACGACTGTGGAGTCAATCTCATCCTCGTTAACGATAACTGCGTTCTTGAGCATAACCTCGAGGTCTGCGATTCTTGCCTCAAGGATAGCCTGGTCGTTCTTAGCCTCGTCGTACTCGGAGTTCTCAGAAAGGTCACCAAAGCTTCTTGCTACCTTAAGCTTCTCGGCTGCTTCCTTTCTTCCGACTGTAACCAGCTGCTCGTACTCTTTTTCGAGTGCCTGTTTACCTTCTTCTGTAACAAAATACTGTTTTGCCATTTATTTCACCGTTAAGTAGCCGTGACTACTTCCCTTTCAATTTAATCGTCTTTTAAATCCGACTTAAGTCGGCTTACAGATAATATATTATAATTTAACTTAGATTAATTGTCAATTGTACAGCGCAAAATATTGCGGTTTTATCGGATAATTAAGCGGTATTCGAAACCTATACAAAGCTTTAACCGCCCGTACGGGGGATCGTACAGACGGTTAATGGGAAGTGTATCTATTGTGTGCTTATCAGCAACTTGTAATCTTAATTTTCAGTCTTTTCCATATAAGCTATCATCGCTTCGGCTGCCTTCTTCGCTCCGTCAACCGCATGCACAACGGTTTTCGAGCCTGTAATGACATCGCCTGCGGCAAAGACGCCGGGCTTTGTTGTCATATAATTATCATCTGTAATCAAAAGGCCCTTTTCGTTTGTCTCAAGTCCGAATGTTGTTCTGACTAACTTCTTTCTCGGCCCCTGGCTGATTGAAATAATGGTGGAGTCGGCTTCTACCTGAACGAGCTCTTCCTCTTCTCCGATAATCTTTCCGTTCTCGTCTAAAATCGTTTTTCTGAAAACGGGGCCCTTATCGTTGATTGAAACTATCTGCATTCCGAAGTTGAACTCTGCGCCGTCAAGCGTTGCATAGGAAACCTCGTGAGAGCTTGCCGTGACACGGCTTCCTCTTGCGTAAAGCGAGACATGCTCTGCGCCGTTTCTCAGTGCTGTTCTTGCCACGTCCATGGCGGCATTGCCCATACCGATTACCGCTACCTTTTTGCCAAGCTTATATGAAGATGCGTTCGCAAGATAGTCGATACCAAAATGAACATTTCCTCGGCATTCGCCCTGAATTCCGAGATTTCTCGGCTTGCCCGTGCCTGTTCCGATGAACACGGCGGAATAGCCATCTCTGAATAAATCGTCAATATTAAATACAGCACCGATAGTTGTGTTTGGTCTTATTTGAATTCCAAGCTCGTCCATTCTCATTTTGTAGCGGTCGAGAACGGTTTTCGGAAGTCTGAACTCGGGAATGCCGTATCTCATGATACCGCCGATTTTGTCTTTCCATTCGAAAACGGTTACGTTGTAGCCCTCTTCAGCAAGCTTAATCGCCGCCGTCATTCCTGCGGGGCCCGAACCGATAACAGCTGCTCTTTGGGTTTTTTTATCCTTTTTCTCCACTTTCATTCGCTCAAGGTACATATCAGAAATATACTGCTCGATTATTGAAAAATGAACGGGATTTCCCTTTCTTCCAAGCACGCAGTGTCCTGCGCACTGATTCTCGTGATTGCAGACTGTCGCACATATAACAGACATCGGATTGTTTTTGAAAAGTTCCTCGCCTGCCTCCATCAGTCTGTTCTCTTTAAACATCTCGATTATGTGCGGTATCGGAGTATGAACCGGACAGCCCTCACGGCACATCGGTTTTTTACAATTCAAGCATCTGTTTGCCTCGTCTATAATATGTAACGCCACTTCCTGTATCCTCCTTAAGCTTCAAAGCATTCTGCCCTTACGGGTGGGAGAGCTTCGTCACAATTATCGCTCTCCCGCTTATTAAGAGTAGATTACCTGTTTTCATTGTAACACCGCAGTTTCTATATTAAAAATAGTCAAAATGAATATAGTTATAACCTATAGCAATGTCCCCGCCATAGAGGCGAGGACATCCAGCCTTTCAGTGGTAAATCACTCTTCGCTTTCGGTTTATTACAGACTTCGCTTATTTAAACAATCTCCACTGAAAGTCTGAGGAGCTAATGCTCCCATGCTATGTTTGCAATCTGTCGCATGCTCCGCTTCTTGCAAGCAAAGCAGAGCATGCTCGGATTTAACACCTTAGACTATAATAATTTTACACACTACGCAAATGACAAATGTTTAACAATCGTTCGAGGACACAAAAAAGCTTCCAAAAGACATTTGCCTTTTTGGAAGCTTTTGAATGCTTTTTATTTTCTTTTACACGAAAGCAATCAGAGGATTGCATCCTCGCCCTCGCGTCTTAAGTATCTGCCGAGTGAGAACACACCGCCGAGCATACCGAAAAGTGCGCCGATTATGAGATATGCGCCTACAATGTACCATCTGTACGGGTCGATATTGAAGACCGTAAGGAACGGAACAATACTGTAAACAATCTCGGTGATTTTCGCATAAGCAAGGAGCAGAATCGAAACCGAAACAGCACCCGAAATAAGTCCGATTAAAACACCCTCGACAATGAACGGTATTCTGACGAACATATTTGTTGCGCCAACTGATTTCATAATGTTAATCTCAACTCTTCTAGAGAAGATTGTAACTCTGACCGTATTGGAAATGATGAAAAGAGAAACAAGTCCGAGAACGATGACAATTGCCAAGCTTGCGTACTTGAAAAGTCTGTCGAGGTTATTGAGCTTATTTGCGATATTGCTGTAATCGGTGATGTGATCTACGCCGTCGATTGCCTGAATCTCGCTTATAGTCTCGTCATACTTGCTAAGGTCTGCAAGGCTGATTTTGTAAGAATCGGGGAGGAAGTTGTCCTCGCCGTCAAGTCCGTCAAGAATTGAGCCGTCGTCTCCGAGTGACTCCATAACATCAGCGAGAGCGTCGTCTCTTGCGATGAATGAGCAGTCAGCAACATTCTCGTTAGCTCTTATCTTCTCGCCTACCTGAATTGCGGAAATCTGCGGAAGTCCGTCCGTAAGGAAAACCGTAATCTGGTTGTTTCCCTCGATAGACTCCATCGTAGTGGAAATGTTAAGGGAAAGTGCGAATGCAACACCCGTCAGAAGAAGACAGGAAATAAGAACCGCAATAGAGGCAATACTCATGGTTCTGTTCTTCCACAGACCCGTAAAGCCTTCCTTTAAAAGATACCAGAAGCTTCTCATTATTTATCCTCCTTTTTTGCGGTGTTATCAGAAGAAATATCCTCGAAAGAAAATTCTTCCTCATCAGAAGGTATGTAATTTTTATACTCTTTTTTGGGAGCAAAATCCGAGTCGTCCTCGATTTCAAAATCGGGCATAGTTTCAGCGTCTGTCGGAACATCCGGCAAATCGGAATTTGGCGAAGAGAAATTCTCGTAGGTCTCGTCCGTATTCTCGTCATAGTGTTCCTCGATATGCTGCTGTTCCTCCTGCTGAGCCGCAATGGCAGCCGTATCGGCTACAATCTGTCCGCCGTGAATCTGAATGATTCTCTTGTGGAAATGCTTAACAAGCGAATGCTCGTGAGTAACCATAAGAATAGTTGTGCCTCTGCGGTTGATTTCAGCCAAAAGGTCGACAATCTCAAACGAAAGAGCCGGGTCGATGTTTCCCGTAGGCTCGTCGGCAATGATAAGTGACGGATTGTTGACAAGTGCTCTTGCCAAACCGACACGCTGTCTCTCACCGCCCGAAAGCTCACTGGGCAAATGCTTTGCCTTATGCTGAAGTCCGACAAGGCTCAGAATGTAAGGCACCCTCTTTTTGATTGTTCTTCCCGAAGCACCGACAACACGCATGGCAAACGCTACGTTATCATAAACGCTCATGTGCTCGATAAGTCGGAAATCCTGGAAAACGATTCCCATTTTTCTTCTGACATACGGGATTTTTCTCTGCGGAATTTTGGAAACCTCATCTCCCGCAACATAAAGCTCGCCGCTTGTCGGTCTCTCTTCACAGGTGATAAGCTTGGTAAACGTACTTTTACCTGCACCCGAAGAACCGACGATAAAAACAAATTCTCCCTTTTCTATCTGAAGATTAATGTTGTGCAGGGCTTCAGTTCCGTTATTATAAACTTTCGAGACGCCTCGAAATTCAATAACTGATGACATAATTACTTCCTTTCACAATTTAGTACTTCTTTGTATATCATTAGAAGTATACTCTACTTGAAGCAAAAAATCAAACAATACTGTCTAATGTTTGCAATTTTATTGCAAAAACCGCCTTATCATATACGAAAAGGCGGTTTATCGGTGAATTTTTCAGTGTTTAGAACTTAGCGGGGCCCGAAGAAAGATACTTTTTAACCATTAGCGCTACCTTAAATACGATAGCGTCCTCGAACTCACGAAGGTCAAGTCCTGTGATTTTCTTGATTTTCTCAAGACGGTAAACAAGCGTGTTTCTGTGAACGAAGAGCTTTCTCGATGTCTCGGAAACATTAAGGTTGTTCTCGAAAAACTTCTGAATTGTGAAAAGTGTCTCGTGGTCGAGCGACTCAATGCTGCCCTTCTTGAATACTTCTCTTAAGAAGATATCGCAAAGAGTTGTGGGGAGCTGATAGATAAGTCTTGCGATTCCGAGATTATCGTATCTTACTATGTTCTTGTCAGTATCAAAGACCTTTCCGACATCAAGTGCAATCTGAGCCTCTTTGAAGCTTCTTGCCAAATCCTTCATGCCCTCGACAACCGTACCGATACCGACATAGCAGCGTGTATAGAACTCGCTTGAAAGTGTGTCTACGATAGAGTTTGCGAGCTGGTCAATATCCTTAGACTCGATGTTCGGCTTGATTTCCTTGACAAGTACGATATCTGTCTCGTTTATATTGATGACAAAGTCCTTGTTCTTATCGGGGAAAAGATTCTGGAGAACATCGAAAACAGAGAACTCCTGATTTCCCGGCAGCTTGATGAGCATGCAGACACGGCTGACATCACTGTTGAAGTGAAGCTCTCTTGACTTTATATAGATATCGCCCGGAAGGATATTATCGAGAATGACATTCTTGATGAAGTTAGATCTGTCGTACTTCTCGTCGTAATACTGCTTAATCATTCCCATGGAAACAGCAAGAAGATTGACATACTTCACCGCCTCGGGGTCTGTACCGTTGACGAAAACGGCATATTCCGAATGCTGAACCGTTCCGAAAGACTTGAATGTGTAGCCGTTAACCATGTACGGCTCACTTGAATTAAAGCTCTCCTCGGCAATTCCGTCGTAAACCTCACCTATTCTGCTCAGTTCACTGCAAGCAATGATGATTGCCGACTCATCGATGATACCCATAGTGCGGTCTACGGAATCCTTCATCTGATGAATTACTCCCTGAAATAATCTATTGGACATAAACTACAGCTCCTTAACACAATTTTCACACATTCCGATATGCAATGATTTTCATAACGGACATAAAATAAGCTGTGACAACGGGTCAAAGCTTAAAAACATTTGTCAAAATTTACATAAGAATATTTTACACATAATGACTAAAACAATCAAGTATTTTTAGTAAAAAAGTTTAGCTTTTTTCTAAAAAAATATGAACTCACCTCGGACTGATTAAAAAAACTGTTCATTTTATACATCCGAGGCGATTTTTGTGTTTTAGCTTATCTTGAAAATCTTCGTGTTTTTCACTAAGTGCGATTATTTTACAGCAATATGACTAAGCTCTTCCGCTATGTCGGTTAATTTTCCGTTTCGCTTAAAATTTCGCTTATTTTTCTTGAAACCAATTCAAATGCGATATCGTTCATACCGCTGTTGATGACTATATCGGCAAGCGACTTTGTCGGCTCTACATACAAATAATGCATGGGCTTCACCGTTGTGAGATACTGGCTGATTATTCCTTTTATATCTCTGCCTCTTTCTTCGGTGTCTCGAATAATTCTTCTAAGAATTCTCTCGTCCGCATCGGCTTCCACGTATATTTTCAAATCGCACAAATTCCGAAGGTTCTCATCGTTAAAAAGCAAAATACCCTCCACAAGGATAACGGCTTTCGGCTCGATAATCAATTTTTCATCGGAGCGATTGTGCTTTGAGAAGTCATAGACGGGAGAAAAAACGCTCTCTCCTCTTTTTAGTGCTTCGAGGTGCTCTGTCAGCAAATCCGTTTCGAGAGAATCGGGGTGGTCGTAATTCACCTTAACACGCTCCTCAAACGGCACGTCATCCTGACGCTTGTAGTAATTATCGTGATAGAGAACCGCCACGCTGTCGCCGAATTCCTCTTTAATTCTGTTCGTAAACGTCGACTTGCCCGAGCCCGAACCGCCCGCTACTCCTATAATATACGGCTTCATATTTGCCCCCATCTCACTTTTCCTTAACGTGAACATCAAGCTGATTAAACGGAATGACTATGCCCTTCTCGGCAAATCTCTTTTCCGCTTCTTCAAAAACATAGCCGTAAACCGTCCAGTAGTCCTCGGTCTTGCACCAAACTCTCAGTGTCATTTTAACGCCGTTGCCCGTGCCGAAATCTGTTATACCGATGAAAACCTCCGGGTCTTTTAATATCAACTCGTTGGAATCGGTAATTTCTTTAAGCGTCTCACGAACGGTCTGCATATCGTTTCCCGCAACAGAAAAATCATAATCGACACGCCTTGTTTTCATCTCGGAGTAGTTCATAATCGTGCCCGTTGAAAGTCCGCTGTTTGGCAGATAAATCGTTTTATTGTCAAAGGTAACTATTTTTGTGTAGCAAATTCCAATCTGCTCGACAGTTCCGTCATAACCCTGTGCGGTGATGTAATCACCAAGCTTCATAGGTCTTGTTATAAGAAGAAGGACGCCGCCGGCTAAATTGCTTAATGTGCCGTTGACAGCCAAGCCGGCGCAAACGCTCAGCGAAGCGATAACCGTGCTTATACCGCTTGTCTCTATGCCGAGAAAGCCGACAAGTGCCACCACGACAAGCACCTTCATACTGATTTTACTCGCACCCATTAAGGTTCTCGAGAGAGTTTTGTCCACTCTGTCGTTATGCTCAAGCTTCTTTGAAAAACGCTCGCCAAGCTTATTTATTATCTTAAACGACACAAGAAGTACGACAAGCGCAATGATTATTTTTATGCCGTATTTAATCGCTGTATTGATAAGTTCCGAATAATCGTAATTTTTCATCGCTTAAATTCTCCTATGTTTATTCTTCGGTACAATTATTTTAGTGCCGCAGTCTCTTGGCTACGGCGAAATTTTTTTGATTTTTTTCGTCACAATATATCCGATTTTTTCAATATTTTACTATAAACACTCTCAAAATACAAGTTATAAGGGTTATATCAAATTCGGTTAGTTGCAACAAACTATTTTGTTGACATAATGTAATTTTAGGAGTACAATCAGCTTATACGTGTATGTAAAATACAGTTATCGAAAGAGGAAAGGATTATCTTATGAAGCTGACAGAAATCATTACTGCCGTCGAATGCGAAATCAAGGGAAACATCGACGGTATTGAAATAACAAATATTGCTTATGACTCAAGAAAGGCTACCGCCGGCTCGCTTTTCGTCTGCCTTAAAGGCTCTGCCGTGGACGGTCACAAATATGCCGACAAGGCGGTCGAGAACGGCGCTGTCGCAGTTGTCGTTTCTGACGATATTGACGTAGCCGTACCCACAATCAAGGTTGAAAATACAAGAATCGGTCTTGCTCTTCTCTCTGCCGAATTTTACGGTCATCCTGCAGAAAAGCTCAAAACAATCGGCATCACGGGCACAAAGGGAAAGACAACCACTTCGTGCATGATTAAATCGATTCTCGAAGCTGAGGGTCACAAGGTTGGCGTTATCGGCACAATCGGAGTTATGATTGGTGACGAGCTCATCAAGACAGACAACACAACCCCAGAAAGCCACGAAATCCAGAAGTTCATGGCACTCATGGTAGAAAAGGGCTGCGAATACTGCGTCATGGAGGTTAGCTCAATCGGACTTCGTGACCACCGTGTTTACGGCTTTGCCTTTGACTCAGGCATTTTCACTAACTTCAGCGAAGACCATATCGGCGGAGTCGAGCACAAGGATATGGCTGAATATCTCTACTGCAAGTCGCTCCTATTCAAAATGTGCAAAGTAGGCGCAATCAACATTGATGACGAAAACCACGAGGGTATGATTAAAGACCACACCTGTGACATTGTAACCTACGGCTTTAACTCCGAGGCGGATGTTTACGGCATCGAAAATCATCTCTACTCCGAACCGGGATTCATCGGCTCAGTGCTCAAATATCATGATGGCGAGGACAAGACAATCAAAATCGCAACCCCTGGTAAATTCAACGCATACAATGCGCTTTCTGCCATAACGGGACTCAAGTGCTTCGGTATAAGCGACGAGGCTATCGAAAAGGGACTTTATTCCGTCAAGGTAAAGGGCCGCGTCGAGGCTGTGCCGATTCCGTACAACTTCACGCTTCTCATTGACTACGCTCACAACGGCGTCGGCATGGAGAACATTCTCTCGACGCTCCGTGAATATAACCCGAAGAGACTTATCTGCATATTCGGCGCTGGCGGAAACAGACCGAAAATAAGACGCTACGAAATGGGTGAAATTTGCGGTAAAATGGCTGATTTATCCGTCATCACCGCCGACAACTCACGCTTCGAGGACGTCAACGACATCATTGCAGATATTTTGGTCGGTATGAAAAAGACTGACGGAAAATATATCGCCATTCCCGACAGAAGAGAAGCAATCCGCTGGGCACTCGAGAACGGCACTGAGGGCGACATCATCGTTCTTGCGGGCAAGGGTCACGAGGACTACCAGGAAATCAAGGGAGTCAAGTATCCGTTTGACGAGCGTGTGGTTATCAAGGAGCTTTTGACGACAATCAAGAGATAATTTTCTTGTGTTGCTCTTGCAAAATGCTAAAACAAAGCATCTCAATCAAGCAGATTTGTCGCAAGACATTTTAATATTCATTCTACAAGAAAGAAAGGTAAACTATTATGGAACAGAATATTTCATTCGATTTCTTAAAGAATGCCGAAGAAAAATTCGACAGTGACAGCAAAAATCTTCTCGCTATGAATGCGGTTGTCGCAGGCGGAGTTGCAAATGCGGCTCTTTCCTTTGACGCCAAGAGAAATATGCGTCACACCTTCTCGATAGATATCAAAAACGGCAAGGTCACAAACCAGAAGCAGTCCGGAAGATGCTGGATGTTCGCTTCTCTCAACACCATGAGATTCCACGTCATGAAAAAGCTTAATCTCGAGAACTTTGAACTTTCTCAGGCTTATCCGCTTTTCTACGATAAGCTCGAAAAATCAAACTACTTCCTCGAGTCAATTCTCAAAACTCTTGATGAAAAGACCGATTCAAGACTTATTTCCTATCTTTTGAGCGGCCCTCTCGGCGACGGCGGACAGTGGGATATGTTTGCGGCTCTCACAGACAAATACGGCGTAGTTCCCAAGGACGCTATGCCTGAGAGCGTTTCTTCTTCCGCTACAAGAGAAATCACAGGTTACCTCACAGAGAAGCTTCGTGAGTATGCTTGCAGAATAAGAGAGGCTCACGAGAACGGCAAATCTCTCGAAGACCTTCGCTCTATGAAGGACGGCTACATGGAGGAAATCTACCGCATGCTTTGCATCGCATTCGGCAAGCCGCCTGTCAGCTTCACCTTTGAAGTCGAGGACAAAGACGGAAACTTCATCCGTGACGAGAACATCACACCGAAGGAATTCTTCGCAAAATATGTCGATATCAATCTTGACGATTACGTATCTCTCATCAATGCTCCCACAAAGGACAAGCCGTACAACAGAACCTACACAGTTAAGTTCCTCGGCAACGTAATCGAGGGCAGACCCGTCAAGTACCTCAACCTCACAAGCGAGGAACTCAAGAACGCCGCAATCGCACAGATGAAGGACGGTCTCCCCGTTTGGTTCGGCTGTGATGTCGGCAAGAGAAGCACAAGAGATTCGGGCATTATGGATCTTGACAGCGTAAATGTAGAGAACCTCTTCTCCACCACATTCAGCATGAACAAGGCAGAAAGACTTGACTACGGTCAGAGCCTTATGACTCACGCCATGGTATTCCTCGGAGTAAACCTTGACGAGAACGGCAAGCCGAACCGTTGGAAGGTAGAGAACTCCTGGGGCAAGGACGCAGGCGACAACGGCTACTATGTCATGAGCGACAAGTGGTTTGACGAGTACAACTATCAGATCGTTGTTGACAAGAAGTATCTCACAGAAGAGCAGAGAGCACTTCTCAAGCAGGCTCCAATCGAGCTTGAGCCGTGGGATCCGATGGGTTCGCTTGCAATTACAGAATAAAGTGGTATAATCTTAGTGATTAATCATCACTCGAATATGTTGTATCTAAAAGAGCGATGAAATCTCACCGCTCTTTTTTGTTTGGAAAAAGAAGACGACACTTATTAATTATTAAGGAAATGTATCATGAAACTCACACTTTCGCAAATCGCAGAATACTCAGGCGGAAAGCTTTACGGTGACGGAAATGTTACCGTGAACGGATTTTTCACCGATTCAAGACAAGCCGAAGCGGGCAAAATGTTCGTAGCTATCAAAGGCGAAAAGACGGACGGTCATAAATTTATTCCAATGTGCGTGGAAAAGGGCTGCAACACCTGTTTCTCTGAAAAAACTCTTCCCGAGGACATAAACATCAACTATGTTCTTGTTGAAAACAGTGTAGCGGCACTTCAGAAATGCGGAGAAAGATGCCGCTCTGACATCAAGGTTCCTGTAATCGGAATCACAGGCTCTGTCGGAAAGACAACAACCAAGGAAATTATTTCTCTTGCTCTTTCCTCTTCGCTTTGCGTAAACAAGACTATCGGAAACGCAAACGGACAAATCGGAGTTCCGCAGATGGTTATGAAAACCGAGCCCGAGCATGACATTTGCGTTTTTGAGATGGGAATGAGCTACCCCGGTGAGATGAAACGCATTGTTGACATAGCAAGACCGAATATCGCCGTCATGACAAATATCGGAGTTTCCCACATAGAATTCCACGGCACACGTGAGAACATCATGAAAGAGAAACTCATCATTGCCGACTACGTCGGTGCTACGGGCACAATTTTCGTAAACGGTGACGATGATTTACTTTGCACACTTAAAGCAAAGCACGAAACAGGCGAGCTTGAACCTGAAGTTGTCACATTCGGAATCGGTGAGGACTGCGATTTCAGAGCTTACGACATAAAAGAAGCAAACGGAGAAACCACATTTAAGTTCAGACTTGAAGACGAGGAGTTCACGGTTAAATTGCCCGTTATCGGTCTTCACAATGTAAGAAATGCCCTGGCTGCTCTTTGTGTTTGCGAATATGTCGGACTTGACCTCAATAAGTCGATAGCCAAACTTGCTACATATAAATCACCCGATATGCGAGGCGAGATTAAAACTTTCGGTACGGTCACCGTAATTGACGACACCTACAATGCAAGCCCCGACAGCATGATTTCCTCTCTCGATATGCTCTCACGCTTTGAGGGAAGAAAAATCGCCGTGCTATCCGATATGCTTGAGCTTGGCTCTTACTCTGAAAAGGGTCACACTGATGTTGGCAAGGCGGCAAGCGACAAGGGAATTGATTTTCTCATCGCAGTCGGAAACGAGGCTGAGTTTATCTACAAGGGCTTTGATAATGCCGAAAAATCCGTTTACTTCAAGACAAACGCCGAAGTTAATGATTTTCTCGATGATTTTATCAAGCCAAACGACACTGTTCTCATAAAGGGTTCTCGAGGAATGCACACCGAGGAAATAAGAGAGCACCTTAGCAAAAATTCAAATTAAATCTATCGAAAGCGAGCCGAAAGGTTCGCTTTTTTCGTTTCAGACAGTTTTTAGACAGCAAAAGACCGCCTCCGAAGAGACGGTCTTTTTTATCTACATAAAACAATAAGTGCTTAACGCTGAATGAAATATGTTTAAATGAAATATGTTTAAATGTGATTACATGAGCTTTCTGTAAAGCGCTGCAATCTCCTCAACGGAAGTATCCTTCGGGTTGCCCGGACGGCAAGCGTCTGCATAAGCGGACTCAGAAAGGAACTGAACATCCTCTTCCTTGACGATAGCCTTGAGGTCTGCAGGGATTCCGACATCATGAGCGAGATCTTTAACAGCCTGAACAGCAGCTGCTCTGTACTCCTCCTGAGTCATGTTCTCTGTGCCCTCTACGCCCATTGCCTTTGCAATGTCACGATACTTCTCGCCTGTTGCGTCTGCATTGTACTCCATAACTGTCGGGAGGAGAATTGCGTTTGCAACGCCGTGAGGTGTGTCATAAACAGCACCGAGTGAATGTGCCATTGAGTGAACGATACCGAGACCTACGTTTGAGAAGCCCTGTCCTGCGATATACTGAGCAAGAGCCATTCCCTCGATACCCTCTTCCTCGTTTGCGCAAGAGCTTCTGAGGCTCTTGGAGATGAGCTCGATTGCCTTGAGGTGGAACATATCTGTCATAGTCCAAGCAGCCTTTGTGATGTAGCCCTCGATTGCGTGTGTGAGAGCGTCCATACCTGTAGCAGCCTTGAGGCTCTTAGGCATTGAAGCCATCATATCGGGGTCGACAACAGCGATTTCAGGAATATCGTTTGTATCAACGCAAACGAACTTTCTCTTCTTCTCTGTATCGGTGATAACATAGTTGATTGTAACCTCAGCTGCAGTACCTGCAGTTGTCGGAACAGCGATTGTGAAAGTAGCGTGCTTCTTTGTGGGAGCAACACCCTCGAGGCTTCTTACGTCTGCAAACTCAGGGTTCTCTGTGATGATACCGATTGCCTTAGCTGTATCCATGGATGAACCGCCGCCGATAGCAATGATCATATCTGCGCCTGAATCAGCAAATGCCTTAACGCCTGTCTTGACATTCTCGATTGTCGGGTTTGGCTTAATCTCGGAATAAACCTCGTAAGGAACTCCGCCCTCTTCGAGAAGAGAAGTAACCTTCTGAGTTACGCCGAACTTTAAAAGATCAGGGTCGGAGCAAACAAAAGCCTTCTTGTAGCCTCTTGCCTTAATCTCGGGAACGATGTCGCCGATAGCGCCCTTGCCGTGATATGAAATCGTGTTGAGTACAATTCTGTTAGACATATTAAATTTCCTCCCAAATGCCTATTGCATTTTCTAATATGTTATTATTTTAACGCTATTTTGAGAGTAATTCAATACAAAATTGTTAATTTTATGACGAAATGGCGGATTCTTGTTAAAAAGTATCGATTTTTGATATTTAATAGACTTTTCTTCCGCCTAAATATGTCGCATTTACCTTTATATTATGAATATTTGTCGGATTTAATTCAAAAGGATTTTCGTTTAAGACGACAAAATCAGCCAAATAACCTTCTTTAATCTTGCCTTTATAGTTTTCGGCAAACTCGGAGTAAGCTGAAATGCTTGTGTAGCTGTCGAGTGCCTCCTTGACAGAAAAAGCCTCATCCTCTAGATACGGGCCGAGATTGTCCTTGACTGTTGTTCTCGTCACGGCGCACTGCATGGACTTAAGGCAGTCGGGAAGCTCCACGGGGCAGTCGGAACCGTTGCTGACAGTAACGCCGTCATTCATAAGAGTTTTCCAAGAATAGCTTGTAGAAGCAAGCTCTTCGCCGACACGCTCCTTCACGATGTGAATATCATAATCGAGGAAAATCGACTGAGCATACACATGAAGATTTAACTCTGCTATTTTCTTAAGCTGGTCTGGTCTTGTTATCTGGCAATGCACGACGCCGTGGCGGTGGTCTTCTCTCGGATACTCCTTGAGCGCTTTCTCGTAAGCCGACAAAAGCATATCGAGACATTTGTCACCGATTGAGTGCACGGCAATTTGCATTCCCTCTTTGTTTGCATAGGAAATCATTTCGTCCATGGTCTCCTGACTGAAGCACGGGAAACCGACAGTCGATGGGTCATCGGCATATGGTCTTGAAAGATATGCGGTTCTTGCTCCGAGAGCACCGTCACCGAGCATTTTAAGCGGGCCGATTTTGAACATATCGTCTCCGACGCCCGTCTTGTGACCGCTTTCCACAAAACGCTTAAGCTCATTTAGGCTTGTGAAATTGCTCTGTTCATAAACTCGGACGCTGAGTTCGCCCTCTTCGATTAACTCGTTATATGCCTCGTTCACAAGTTCAAACGGCACGGAAAAAACGCAGTAATCATCCGACTGGCTTGTTGTTATTCCGTAAGAATTGAGTTTTTTCGAGGCAACTTTAATCATTTCTTTAATCTGAGCCTTATCGGGAAGCGGAAAAACGCTGAAAATATAATCCATAGCGTTATCGAAAAATCTGCCGTTCGGCTCTCCGTTTTCATCAAAACCGATTTCGCCGCCGCTTGGGGATACGCTATCTTTAGTTACTCCTGCGAGTGAAATTGCCTTGGAATTCACTACGCAGCAGTGGCCGCATGCTCTTGTTATGAGTATAGGATAATCGGTAGAAATTTTATCGAGATCCTCCTTAGTCGGCATACGGTTTTCGTCCTCGAAATAGTCCTGATTCCATCCTCGTCCGACAAGCCACTCGTTCTCGCTGAAGCTGCCGTTTGATGCAAAATCTGCAAGGTATCGAAGCATTCCCTCAAGGCTTGATGTGTTCGATGCAAGGTCGGCGCATTTCAGAGCCTGACCGAAATTGAGCAAGTGCATGTGACTGTCATTAAAGCCCGCACACACGAATTTTCCGCCGAGGTCAATTTTCTCGTCTGCCTCAAGCTTCTTTGCCTCTTCATTCGAGCCTGCAAAACAAAATTTTCCGTTCTCCACGGCAAAAGCTTCGCAAAAGCCCTCGCCCGTGTAGACCTTTCCGCCATAATAAAGCTTCATATCATTTTTTCAGCTTAGCCGCCATAGCAACCCAGCCTTTTTCCTCTTTTCTCTCAATGATTTCAAACTTATCGGAAATCGACTCCAGAACATCTGCTTCTCTCGTGTCGATAATTCCCGACATAATATAAACAGAA
This sequence comes from Bacteroides uniformis, assembly GCA_963611165.1. GTDB lineage: Bacteria > Bacillota > Clostridia > Oscillospirales > Acutalibacteraceae > SIG603. Next base: position 6,975 of record CAVDQG010000030.1, on the reverse strand, counting down.
TCGTCA
>CAVDQG010000030.1:0-6959 GCA_963611165.1 Bacteroides uniformis | reverse complement strand
TACATAAACTGCGGTGCGTTTTTGGAAAGAATTTTAATGATGTCGGCAACGATATTTGCAAGAACAACATTGAATTTGCCGCTAACTTTTTCCGTGAGGTCACCGGTAATTCCGACAAATTTATCTCCGACATTGTTAAGCTTTGCGTTTTCCACAGCTGTTTTAACCGCAAGCGGATCTATATCAACACCAACAGCCGACTTTGCTCCGACAAGAAGTGACGCAACCGACAAAATTCCGCTGCCGCAGCCCATATCGAGAACACTGTCACCCTCTTTTACGTACTTTTCGAGCAGCTCCATGCAAAGTCTTGTTGTCTCGTGTGTGCCTGTTCCAAAGGCAAGTCCGGGTTCAAGATTCAAAACAGCTCTGCCCTCTGCGTCAAAATTATCTTCCCAAGTAGGTCTTATCAAAAGCTTTTCGCCGACTTTCATCGGGTGGAAATATTTCTTCCAGTTGTTGAGCCAGTCCTCGGTTTTGCACATCTCAGTGCTTATCTCGTTTTCGATACCCTCGGCAGTGTAACGCTCGCTCAAAAATGCGACCGCCTCAAGCGGACTTTCCTCGGGGCTGATATAAACATGGATAATCGCCTTGTTTCTGTCCTTTTGGAGCAAATCCTCGTCTATCAAATCGATATGAGCTATTTTCCATGCGCCCTCCTCAAGGTCGGAATAGTCCTCAATGTAAATTCCGTACGGAACTACCATATTGGCAATATCGCCCGCCTTGTCGGCATTCTTGACATCAACTGTAATTTTTACCTCTGTCCAGTCCTGATTTACCTCTCCGAAATCATATGCTTCATCTATCATGAAAATTCTCCTTTATTGTTAAATTTGATTTTAGATTAGTATATAACATTTGAACCGAATTGGCAATTATTAATCAAGAAGTGCGTTTCCGTTTATTTTAACAAAAAAGAGAGAACATAAGCCGAAGCCTATATTCTCCCTTGAATTTAATAAGAAAAAGTATGATTTTAATTAAAGAATTCTTCCGATGTCCGTTCTGTAATGAGCGTTCTCGAAGTCAATCTTCTTAACAGCTGCATAAGCCTTGTCGAGAGCCTCGTCAAGATTCTTGCCGAGAGCCGTAACGCCTAAAACTCTGCCGCCGTTTGTGACAAGCTTTCCGTCCTTGAGTGCCGTTCCTGCGTGATAAACAACAGCGCCGTCTACCTGTCCGTTCTCGTCAAGACCCTTAATCTCGATGCCCTTCTTGTATGATCCCGGATAACCGCCCGAAGCCATAACAACGCAAGCAGAAGCCTCGTCGCTCCACTCGATGTTGATGTCAGAGAGCTTCTCCTCACAACAAGCTACGATAATATCGACAAAATCTGTCTTGAGTCTGGGCAAAACAACCTGAGTTTCGGGATCGCCGAATCTTGAGTTATACTCAATGACCTTGGGGCCCTTCGGTGTGAGCATAAGACCGAAATAGAGACAGCCCTTGAATGGTCTGCCCTCAGCGTTCATAGCTTCTACAGTAGGCATGAAAATCTTCTCCATGCATTCCTTAGCCATCTCATCGCTGTAGTATGGGTTCGGGCTGATTGTGCCCATTCCGCCTGTGTTGAGACCCTTGTTTCCGTCAAGTGCTCTCTTGTGGTCTTTGGAAGAAACCATAGGATAGAGAGTTTTTCCGTCTGTGAATGAAAGCACAGAGACCTCTGGGCCTGTGAGGAATTCCTCGATAACAACCTTGTTGCCCGAAGCACCGAAGACCTTGTCCTCCATGATTGTCTTAACAGCCGCCTTTGCGTCCTCGAAATTCTCGGCAATGATAACGCCCTTGCCAAGAGCAAGTCCGTCAGCCTTGACAACTACGGGGTACTCGTTCTTCTCCTCGATATACTTGACAGCCTCCTCGGCAGAATCGATAACAGCGTAGTCAGCTGTCGGGATGCCGTATTTCTTCATGAGATCCTTTGAGAAAACCTTACTTGCCTCGATGACAGCCGCATTTGCTCTGGGGCCGAAAGCCATGATGCCCTCTTTCTCGAAAGCGTCTACCATACCTGCTGCAAGCGGATCGTCCGGAGCGACAAAGACGAGGTCGATTTCCTTTTCCTTAGCAAAAGATACCATGCCCTCGATGTCCATAGCACCGATGGAAACGCACTCTGCGTCATAGGAAATTCCGCCGTTGCCCGGTGCGGCATAGATTTTCTCGCACTTCGGAGACTCTTTTAATTTACGAATGATAGCGTGCTCGCGTCCGCCTGAGCCTACAACCAATATTTTCATGATACATACCTCTTTCGTGTTTGGTAAGACCTAATTCTCGGTTAATCTACCGCAATATTTGCAATAAAAGGAGCGACAAAAAGCCGCTCCGATATTTGATTAGTGGTGGAAAAGTCTGATTCCTGTGAATGCCATTGTGATGCCGTACTTGTTAGCTGTCTCGATAACGTTATCGTCACGGATGCTTCCGCCCGGCTCTACAATGTACTCAACTCCCGACTTTCTTGCTCTCTCGACGTTATCGCCGAATGGGAAGAATGCGTCAGAACCGACTGTTACGCCCTTAAGGCCGTCGAGCCATGCTCTCTTTTCCTCACGGGTGAAAACAGAAGGCTGCTCTGTGAAGAACTTCTGCCAGTTTCCGTCTGCAACAACATCCTCATACTCGTCAGAGATATAAACATCGATTGTATTGTCTCTGTCGGCACGTCTTAAGCCGTCCTTGAAAGGAAGCTCGAGAACCTTCGGGCACTGTCTTAAGTACCAGTTGTCAGCCTTGTTTCCTGCAAGTCTTGTGCAGTGAATTCTTGACTGCTGACCTGCGCCGATACCGATAGCCTGTCCGTCCTTTACGTAGCAAACGGAATTGGACTGAGTGTACTTGAGTGTGATAAGAGAAACGATCATATCACGCATGACATCCTCAGACATATTCTTTGCGTCTGTTACAATATTCTCGTAAAGCTTGGGGTCTGCGAGGTTGAGCTCGTTTCTGCCCTGCTCGAATGTGATGCCGAAAACATCCTTGTGCTCAATCGGCTCGGGAACATACTCGGGGTCAATCTCGACAACGTTGAAGTTGCCCTTCTTCTTTGTCTTTAAAATTTCGAGAGCCTCGTCTGTGTATCCGGGAGCGATGATACCGTCGCTAACCTCTCTCTTGAGGATGAGAGCAGTCTCCTTGTCGCAGACATCGGAAAGAGCCGCCCAGTCGCCGTAGGAAGACATTCTGTCTGCGCCTCTTGCTCTTGCGTAAGCCGTAGCAATCGGAGAAAGCTCGAGATCGTCAACAAAATAGATTTTCTTGAGAGTATCGCTCATAGGAATGCCAAGTGCCGCACCTGCAGGCGAAACATGCTTAAAGGAAGCAGCCGCAGGAAGGCCCGTTGCCTTCTTTAGCTCACGAACGAGCTGCCATGAATTGAAAGCATCCATAAAATTGATGTAACCCGGCTTGCCCGAAAGAACCTTAATCGGAAGGTCTCTGCCGTCGTTGACAGAAATCTTGGAAGGCTTCTGGTTGGGGTTACAGCCGTATTTTAACTCAAGCTCTTTTGCCATGATATATTTCCTCTCTTACTTGTTCTTGTTGATGATTCTTGTCTCTGTCTCGCCTGTCTCAAGATTGATAAATCTTGTGAAAAGTGAAACCTTGTTGTCCTCGTTGAGGCTGTTCCAAAGAGTATTTGTGAACTCCTCGATATCGCCGAACATTCTTATTCTCTCAGGCTCGCCCTCGAATGACGGGATTCTCGGGTTGCCGTCGCACTTGTATGTGTGAATGAAGTGACCGATGCCGGGCTGTGCCTGATACTCAAAGAACTGTCTCTCGTGGTAGTCGCCGTTGCCTTCGCTGGACTTCAAAATTGAAAGCTTATAATCAAATGTGTTGTCATGGCGGACAACAACGCCCGAAATTCTCGGAGTGAATGTAGGCTCGTCAGGCTCATAGCATCTTGTGCGAAGTGCCTCCTCGAAAGTCTTGCCCTCCTTAAGATAATCATAAACAGTATCTGTCTGGTCGCCGTTTGTTACTACCGTTGTCTCGCCCAGAACCTTAACGGGAGCATAAATGACAAGGGACGGGTCGGAAAGCTTAGACGGATCGAAAGCCTCTGTTCTGATGCCCTCGCCCTCAGTGATGAAAACTCTGTTTCTCGAGTTTACGCTTCTGCCCATGATGAAATATCCGATTACGGCATACTTTCCGCACTTTGATGTGCCGATGATAATACCTCTTCCCGGATAAGAATTATTTTCAAGCTCTTTTGCAATGCACTTAGTTTCCATTATGTTCCTCACAATTAATTATTCGCTGACGATTACTCTGTTTCCCTCGACTTTAAGCTTTCCCTCGCAGAAAAGCGAAACAGCCTTGGGAAGGATTTTCCACTCTGCTTCTGTCATGATTCTCTTTTGGAGAGTCTCGGGAGTGTCGTCATCCTTAACTTCAACTGCCTTCTGAATGATAATCGGGCCGCCGTCGCAAACCTCGTTTACAAAGTGAACGGTAGCGCCGCTGAGCTTAACGCCTCTCTCGAGAGCCGCCTCATGGACATGAAGTCCGTAAAAGCCCTTGCCGCAGAATGACGGAATCAAAGCAGGGTGAATATTGATTATTTTATTCTTATAAACCGAAGGTACCTTTGAGCTTATGATAGTCATAAAGCCTGCAAGAACAACAAGATCAATATTGTTCTTCTCGAGTATTTCCAAAAGAGCGTCGCTGTAAGCGTCAGTCGACTCAAAGCTCTTTCTTAAAAGCACCTCGGTCTTGATATCGTTGTTTTTTGCACGCTCGAGTGCATAAGCGTCTGAGCGGCTTGCGACAACAAGGGAGATTTTTCCGTTCTTAATCTCCCCTCTTTTTTCGGCGTCGATAAGAGCCTGAAGGTTAGTTCCGCCACCCGAAACCAAAACACCGATGTTTAGCAAAGGATTACCCCCTCGTCACCCTTGACGACCTCGCCGAGAACAACAGCCTTTTCGCCTGCAGCCTCGATAGCGGCAATAGCCTTATCTGCAGTCTCGGGAGAAACTGCCATTACGATACCAACGCCCATGTTGAAAGTGTTGTACATATCTCTCTCAGGAATATTTCCGACCTTCTGAAGAAGATTGAAGATAGGAAGAACAGGAACAGCAGCCTTGTTAATCTTAGCTGTGAAGCCCTCTGTCATCATTCTCGGAACATTCTCATAGAAGCCGCCGCCTGTAATATGGGAAACAGCCTTAACGTCTGCAGCCTCGATTGCGCCAAGAACAGACTTAACATAGATCTTTGTAGGTGTGAGAAGTGCCTCGCCGAGAGTTGAGCCGAGCTCATCATAATAAACCTTGAGGTTCTCCTCTGTTACGTCGAATACCTTTCTTACGAGAGAGAAGCCGTTGGAGTGAACACCTGAAGAAGCAATACCGATGATAACATCGCCCTCAGCCATCTTTGAGCCGTCGATGATATCCTTCTTGTCGACGATACCGACATTGAAGCCTGCTACATCGTAGTCGTCAACAGGCATAAGGCCCGGGTGCTCTGCTGTCTCACCGCCGATAAGTGCACAGCCTGCCTGAACACAACCCTCTGCAACACCGCCGACGATATCGGCAATCTTCTCGGGGAAATTCTTTCCGCAAGCGATGTAATCAAGGAAGAAAAGCGGCTTTGCGCCACAGCAGATAACATCGTTTACACACATTGCGACTGCATCGATACCGATTGTGTCGTGCTTATCCATAAGCTGGGCAATCTTAACCTTAGTGCCGCATCCGTCAGTACCGGATACGAGGATAGGCTCTTCCATACCGCTGAATTCAGGCTTGAAAAGTCCTCCGAATCCGCCGATACCGGAAACTACTCCTGGGATATTTGTTCTCTTTACATGCTCCTTCATAAGTTCAACAGACTTGTAGCCGGCTGTGACGTCAACTCCTGCTGCCTTGTATGAATCGCTGAAGCTCTTACTCATTTTATTTCTTCCTTTCAAGTTTTTGTCAGTAAATTAATGTTTGGGCTGTATGAGATATAATAAATATATTAATAAATATATTAAAGTTCTTTAACCTTTTCCTGCATTGCCGCATCCTTTTTAAGAACGCCCTCGACCATTGTCTTCTTAGCCTCTTCAAGCTGAGAAGCAATGCTCTCATCTGAAAGAGCGAGAATCTGAGCCGCCAAAACAGCAGCGTTCTCTGCTCCGTTGATAGCTACGGTTGCAACAGGGATACCTGACGGCATCTGAACTGTAGCCAAAAGTGCGTCAAGTCCCTCAAGAGACGCGCCCTTGCAAGGAATACCGATGACGGGAAGTGTGGTCTCAGCCGCAATGACGCCCGCAAGATGAGCCGCCATACCTGCAGCCGCAATGATGACTCCGAAGCCGTTTGCCTTTGCGTTCTTTGCGAACTCTGCGGCGAGCTGAGGAGTTCTGTGTGCGCTCATAACATGAGTCTCTGTCTCTATGCCGAAGCTCTTAAGCTTTGCGACCGCCTTGGAAACAACAGGAAAATCGCTGTCGCTACCCATGATTACTGCTACCTTTTTAGACATAACAATACATCCTTTCCTAATAAAAAAGCGGAACTGATTATATTACAGCTCCGCCAAAAATTCAATTAAAAACAAACGCACCTATTCCCTCGGAAATAAGAATGAAATCAATAAAGTTAAATATCATTTTTCCTACCTCCGTAAAAATAAATGTAATACCGCAAATGCTGTCTCTATTAAACAACGAGACATCTGCTCTTTGATTTAAATCGGAGCAAACTCTGCTCCTTGATTATATCAAAAGGCAAGCTTTCTTTTCAAGTCTTTTGAGTACTCGCATAGTTTTTTGTCAGATTGACAACTCGGCGGTGCGTGAGATTAAAAAAATTAGTAATTTTGAAGTAAGAGAATGTTAAGTCCCTAAATTTATTCAACATTAAAAATGAAAGAATTTCATCATCTGAAGCTTTTTGCCCAGCCGATAAGCGACGGTATGTGAT
>CAVDQG010000029.1:0-24924 GCA_963611165.1 Bacteroides uniformis | reverse complement strand
GAGTTAGATAATAAAATCATCAGGTTAGAAATTCAATCAGGATTTACAGGAGCAAACGACATAAAGTATCATAAAGTTAATGAAGCAAAAAGAGTGTTTTTGTCTGCTAATATTTATTCATATGTTGTTCACTTCGATTTGTTTAACGGAAAAGTTGCTATTATTGATATTTCTTCTATATCTGATAAAAGTGTTAATTGGGTACATCGACAGGAATTAGAAAATCAAATTGTATTTTCCATACCATCCGAATCTTTTAAATGGGCTATTACAGATATGCCAACAAATTATAAAAATATAATTTGCTGATTTTAAGGCTGCAGTGCTATTCTGCAGCCTCATTCTTTTGTATTGTCTCTAACATCCGCTTTGCAATAGCCATTGAAAGCAACGGTGGAACAGCATTACCTATTTCCAATCTTTTCATTCCATCAGAGCCATAGAATTTATAATCATCTGGAAAACTCTGCAATCTTGCGCCTTCTCGAATTGACATTGCTCTTGAATCTCTTGGATGAATACATCTCGACGATGAAGGACACGCAAAATTTCTCGTTATTGTTGTCGAAGGCTTATCCCACCATAATTTAGCATAAGTGTTGCCATAGCCACTTTTGGGGCGAATATCTTCAGGCAAATCATCTTTAGACTGTCCATCCTTTAATGTTTGCATTATTTTGACAAGATGTTCGCCATTTTTAGGTGCCTTATGTTCTTCAACATACATACCGGAATTTTTTCTGACAAATTTCAAAAACTCATTCGTAGCATCTGTGGCATAAACATCATTTTCTTCACCACTTCTTAACACTGCCAAATCTCCTATTGCCTCCCTCAAAGTTACATATGGTTTTAATCCTTCACCATGCGTTGGAAGCGGATAAACAAAGTTATTTTCCCCTTTAATGCCGACAAGAATTACCCTTTCTCTATGCTGAGGGACGCCATAATCAACTGCGTCCAAAACTTTGTGTTTTAAATCATAACCAAGTTCTTCAAACTCAGTTTGAATTCGTTTAAAAAGATTTCCTTTATTCATACTAAGCATTCCGGTAACATTTTCAAACACAAATGCTTTAGGCTGCAGAATTTTAAGAATTCTCTTATATTGCATAAACAAGTTTGCCCTCTCATCATTTTGTCTTTTCCCAAGTGTTGAATATGATTGACAAGGAGGTCCGCCTACTACAATATCAACCTTCTGTCCCTCCAATGTCTTTTCTATAACATCTTCGGTCAAATTATTTATATCGCAATTAAGTATTTTAACATTAGGATGATTTAACCCATATGCAACAGAAATATCTTTTTCAATTTCATTTGCAGCGATAATATTGAATTGAGGAAGCACTGAAAAGCCATAACTCAATCCACCAACACCTGCAAACAAGTCCATTATATTATATTGTTTCATACAGTCCTTCTCCTAATTTAATGATTTGACAATATTTTCGGCAATTCTGCTAACTACAGGAACGCATACTGAATTTCCAATTTGCTTGTAAACCTGTTTTTCATTTTCTTTAGGTAAAATAAAACTTTCCGGAAAACCTTGTAACCTTGCACACTCACGAGGAGTCATTAATCTAACAGAAAAATCATCATAAAAAAATGGAATTCTTTCGAAACGACTTCCCATAGCTGCCAAAAGTGTTGGACAAATTCCCTCCATTCCCCTAGAAAGCCCCCAATCTGTAAAACGATAAACTCTTTTACGGTCATCCATATATTCCATCATTCTATTCCACATACGATGACCATCCATATAATATCTTTCTTCTTGCTTGTTTTTATCAAACAAATCGAAGGCTGTTTGCGTCAATGGCAACATGTCAGGAAATTTGAATTTTTCAATATTTTTCTTATATTTGAATGCAACTATATATATTCTGTTTCTTTGTTGAGGAATATTACCATATTCTTTTGCATTCATAATTTTATATACTGTACGATATCCTAAATCTTCAAGTGTTTTTAATATCACTTCAAAAGTTTTTCCGTCATCATGTTTTACTAAATTAGCTACATTTTCAAGAAAAACAACTCGAGGTTTTATTTTGTTTATTACCCTTGCTGTTTCAAAAAACAAATTTCCTCTAGGGTCGTTGAAGCCTTCCAGCAATCCAACAGATGAAAATGCCTGACAGGGAAAACCCGCCGTTAAAATATCAAATTTAGGGATGTCCTTCGTATCTAATTTTTGAATATCGCCTTCAACAAGATATTCATCGCCAAAGTTCAATCTATATGTCTTGCAAGCATACTTGTCAAGTTCATTGGCCCAAACTATTTTACAGCCATTTTGTCTAAACGATAAACAAATTCCGCCAATACCTGCAAACATACTTCCTACTGTAAGTTGTTCTCTCATATACTAATCCTTCATTGGTGTTTTCTCAAATTCATTATATAATGTTACAGCTCTTTTTAACTGCGACTTGATAAACATAGAGCTTTCTTCAAACTCTCCGTTATTTTGCAGGTTTTCCAATGTATCGCTACTTATAGAGTCTGTATGTAACATTCTGCGAACTCTACCACAGCGAGAAATTACATCTTTAGCAGAGCGAACACTCATATTTTTTTCATTTATAAGCCACTCCAGCAATTCTGTGGATTCCATGTCGTACCTCCTAAATCTCTGTAGGAAAAGTATATCATACAATCACGTCAACGTCAAGTTCGACACAAATTTAATGGCGGCAGAGATCTCTCCCTGCCGCCGTTATGTTTATACCGTATATATCAATTCCGCATTTACAATTTCCGTCGCCCTATTCCGAAGATTGTTCATCCTTTGAACCCACAACATCATATCGGTTGATTTGAGTTCTTCGGTTACATTTTCTTTTTCGGCTAAGTCTTTTACCAGCCGAGAAAACATATTACTTGCTTGTTGTTCAATATCTGCAAGATATGAATTGAGTTTACCGCTTGTCAGCAAATTATAGTAACGCACCTTATGATTTTGCTTCAAATATCGTTTATGCCTCATTGCCCATACTCCGATATTCGCTTCTTTTTCTTCTTCCGCCGGTAATAAATTGGGCAACATATAGTCGCCCGCCTGCGTATAAGTACCGCATGCTTTTTCAAAAATTGTCTTTGCCATTTTGTTTTACCTCCAAAAATTTATTTATCTTGAGCGTGGATTTTCACGCTTATGACCTTTGATATTTCTTGCCTGTTCAAGCAGATTGTCAATTTGTTTATTTCCGAAAACTTTGTGCAAAAGTTTGTAATCTTTATTTTCGGCTCGTAAAACTTCATTTTCATTTTTGAGTTTATCGTTGATTTTACCGAGCCTTTCATTCTCACGATAGAGATTGCCGTTAGTAATATTCAACCTGTGATAACTGTCCAAAGCCTTGAAATATCGTGCGAATAAGGTGCTGATTAGCGACTTGAATCGAGCCACAAGCGGTTCTGCAAACTTTGCCTTATATGTTCTTGCCGACATCATTGCTGGCGGTTCAGGCAGCTGATATTCAGGCTCATTCATTATGCTTTCATCAAGATTTTGCAATGCTCTTTCGCCATTGTCAAAGTTTTCAATGCGGTCAGCCATAACACGAAACTCGTCTTTTTTCTCGGCAAGTTTATCTTCCAAAATATCCAGCTCCTTTTCACGCTCTTGCTTTTTATAATCAAGAACAGACAGATGTTTTTCGTGCGTGCCTTTGTGTTCCCACTCGATTCCGTGCCGTTCCATTACGAAAGCTAAAGCGGATTTTTCTGCACTCACCCATTGATTCCACTCGGTATCTCCTCGGGTTCCGCCTTTGAAACCTTGTGCGGCTAACGCTTGTTTCAGGCTTACTCTCGTATCAAGTCCACGCTTGCTGCCGGTGGTGAACGGAACAAAATCAATATGCAAATGCGGCGTTGCCTCGTCCATATGAAGATGAGCGGAGAACACTATTAGATTAGGATTTCTCTCTTGAAAGCCACGATAATATTCATCCAAAACTTCTCTTGCAAGCTGTCCGTTTTCGCTTTCGGCGCTCATATTTTCTTTATCGCCAATCTGCAAAATCAGTTCGTGAAAGGGCTTTTCCTGTTTTGAATTTCTGATTTTCTCATAGTAATTTTCTATTCGGCGGTCGGCTCTTGTCTGCTTTTCATTGTACCTTTTTAGTGCGTTGTCAAACAATTCGTGATAGGTTTTCTTTATCGGCTCGTTACAATAATCAATGTTCAGGTGCGTTCTGCTGCCGTCAACATTTTCAGCCTTAAACTTTCTGCTGTTGTGATTTATCGAGCCTTTACCCACCATTGCGCTTATCGTTCTTTGCATTTATATACCTCCAATCTCTAAAATTAGACCGTCCTCGGTTCTGTTACTCTTGTCAAGAGTAACGCAAAAGCACTTTTGACAGCGGAGCTATCAAAAATGCAACCTGCGAGCAGGTTTTGCGGTAGGGCTGTCCTTTGTAAAGGACACCCTACACCCCGTCTAAACTTTTCGCTATTGTTACTACCCGCTGAAAAGAAAGATTGCAACATTGCAGTTCTCCCGTACCTTTGCAATGTTGCAATCTTGGTCGCTTAGCCGGGCAGTTGCCAATACCATTGATTGTTTGCCTTGGTAGATATTACGCCGAGAGATTTTTTTGCTTCATCAAGCACTCGTTTCGATATGCCGATATTCTCGGCTTTTTTCGAGATAACTTTATTAGCCTGCTTACCGTCCGACAAACAATCTTTTATTAAATTTTCCGCCTGTTGCGTTTTTGTTTCTTTTGAGAATCCGTTGAGCAAATCTTCAATAGAAATATCATAATGACCTTTCCAAGCAAAGCCGTTTTCTTTGTCAAGCTCAAAGGCAATCGGTTCGCCCTCGGGAGCAAGCGAAGATTTTTCGTGTGCCATTACTCGGATATTTTGCTTGTCCTTTAATCTTCCGACAACAAGCACGCTCCTTGCGGCAGCCTGAAAATCTATCGAGCCAAGCCCACGATAATTTGCCTTGTTGCCTTTCGCTTTATTCAAGTGTCCTACAAGAATTACGGCACAACCGTATTGCTCCGCAAGTCGTCCAAGCCGTGCCAAAACGCTACGGACTTCGTTGGCTTTATTCATATCAACCTTGGCACCGATATATGCCTGAACAGGGTCAAGAATTATTACCTTTGCGCCTGTTTCAATTATCGCTTGCTCCACTCTTTCATCAAGAAGCGAAAGAGCAGCTTCAGACTCGTCAATTACTTTTATTTGGGAGCAATCCGCATTACCTGCAAGCAAGCGAGGCTTGATTGTGTCGCTCAATCCGTCCTCGGCTGTTTGATAAATTATTTTTATCGGCTCACGCTCCGTATCATCGCACGGAAGTTTTTCTCCTCGTGATAAAAGCGAAGCCAACTGCAAAATCATCATAGTTTTTCCGTCGCCCGGGTCGCCGTGAACAATGGTTATTTTTCCAAACGGAATATACGGATACCAAAGCCATTTAACCTCGGTGGGTTCAACTTCGTCCATACTTATGATTTTAAGTTCAGCCACCACAATCACCCCCGTTTCGACCATAAGTCTTGATTTTGTTTTTAAATTCGGTTATACTGTTATCAATATGTTTCAAGATTGACTGCTCCGTATCTGCGCCAACAGATACAATCGGAGCGGTCTTTTCTTTTTCGGTCATTCCGATACCTCCTTTAATCCACCGAGAATATCGGCAATCATTTCAATTAAGTCAAGTAATTCGTCATTGACTGCACTGCCGTTCTCAATTCTTTGCAATTCAATAAGTACATCTGCGAGATTATTACGCAAAGCCTTATATACTCTCGGATTGCCTTGAACTATAATATTTTTTTCAGTCAGTCGCCTTGTGATATAGTCCTGCTTGGTTAAACCTGATAACTGAACATATCGTTCAATCTGTTCCCATTCCTCAGGCGAAACTCTGAACGCTACGGTCTTGTTCCTCCAACGGTTGTGGTCGTCTTTATTTTTTAGTGACATATTATTTACCTCTCTCCATATCTAATTTTTCTGCCATTTCTGTCTGTTTTGATGGGAATAGATGTGCATAGTTATAAGTAATATCAATACTCTCGTGCCCCACACGGTCTGCAATGGCTATAGCAGAAAAGCCCATATCTATCAGCAAACTTACATGACTGTGTCTTAAATCGTGAATACGAATGCGCTTTACACCTGCGGCTTTCGAGCCTCTGTCCATTTCGTGATGAAGATAGCTTTTTGAAATAAGAAATATTCTGTCATTTTTACTCGGCGAGTAAAACATCTTCAAATATTCCTGCATTTCTTCGCAAAGAAATTTTGGCATTTTTATTGTTCGGTTACTTTTTTCTGTTTTAGGCGGAGTTATTACATCTTTGCCGTTCAAGTGCTGAAAAGACTTATTGATTGTAACCGTTTGTTTATCAAAATCGAAATCTTCCGCCGTGAGTGCCAGCAGTTCTCCCTCTCGTATGCCTGTCCAGTACAACATTTCAAAAGCATAGTAAGATAAGGGCTTATCCATCATAACATCTGCAAATTTGAGATATTCGTCTTTTGTCCAAAACAACATCTCTCTGTTTTTCTTTTTGCCCATACTGCCGGCTTTTCTGCAAGGATTATCTTTTAAGTTGTAGTACCTTACGGCATGATTGAAAATTGCCGACAGCTGATTATGAATTGACTTCAAATATACAGGTGAATACGGCTTACCGTTTTCGTCTTTATAATTGATAAGCTCATTTTGCCAAGAAATAATCTGCTGTGCGGTAATATTACACATTTTCAGCTTCCCGAAATACGGAATGAGTTTAGTCCTGATGATATGTTCCTTTGTTTCCCAAGTATTTTCTTTAATTCTTGTATGCATATCTTCAATATAGTGTTCAACAAAGCTTTTGAAATTCATATCCAAATCGCCGCCAAGTTTGTTGAGTTGTTCACGCTCCCAAGCCTGCGCTTCTCGCTTTGTTTTAAATCCTCGCTTTTGTGATTGTTTTCGCTCACCGTTCCAATCGGTATAACGATAAATCACTCGCCAAGTATTTGTTTTTTCTTCTTTATATACTGCCATTTTTACCTCTCTTTCTGAACTGCACCGTAACAGATGCGTTCCATAAAATATTGTTTATTTACACGCCCTGAAATTGTAATATAACCTTTGCTTTTTAATTCATCATTCAGTTTTTGCACAATTTTATAGGCATAAGATTTTGAAATGCCCAATTCTTGAGCGACTTCATCAACTTTCATAAAACTTGTATTTTTCATATAACCACCACCTTTATTTTATAATTTGATTATTTATTGTCGGATACTTTCTGACCGCATTCCGATTCGCCCGAGCGGATATACCATTACCGTGATATATGACGGTTATTTAGTTTTTGCAAACAGCTTAACGCTATTTGCTTAATCATTATACTAAGCATATTCCGTTATGTCAAGTGGTTTTGAGGAAAATATAAAACTTATTTGTTTTGGTTATCTTGACATACACTAAGCATATATGATATACTTGTTCCACATTACATAAAAGGAGTGTGTGTTATGGCAATAGGAGAGCGTATTCGTTTCTTCCGTAATTTGCGTGGAATGACGCAAAAATATTTAGGACAGGTAGTCGGTTTTCCCGAAAAGACTGCCGACATCCGTATGGCACAGTATGAATCGGGTTCAAGAACACCAAAAGCAGATTTAACAAATAAACTTGCAGAAGTTTTTGGTATATCTCCACAGGCTCTTTCTGTTCCTGATATTGACAGCTATATAGGGTTAATGCACACCTTGTTTACATTAGAAGACAGATACGGATTAACAATAGTAAAGACTGAAAACGGCGTTTCAATGTACGCAGACCCTCGCAAGGGAACGGACGCCGCTGAGCTTTCAAAAATGCTCACAGCATGGGCAGAGCAATCCGAGAAATATCATAACGGCGACATCAACCGTGACGAATATGATAAGTGGCGTTACAATTATCCGAAGTATGATGAAACTTCCGACTTTGTAAAAGCACCGTCTCAGCAATTAAGCGACACAATGGTGGAAGCTTTCAAAGATAAACTTAAAAACGACTAATCGAACAAAAGAAAAGAGCTATCAGACTTCAAAAAATCTGATAGCTCTTTACTTTTACAATAATTCAAATAATGTTGCCATTTTGTTGCCACAGAGGACTTCAAAGTGTCGAAAAGCCTGTATTTATGGGCTTTTTTAAGTGCTGTGGATTACTCCCACTCCACCGTTCCGGGCGGCTTGGAGGTTATATCGTAAACCACGCGGTTAATGTGAGCGCATTCGTTTGTGATTCTGTTAGATACCTTGGCGAGGATATCATACGGAATTCTTGCCCAGTCGGCAGTCATAAAGTCGTCTGTCGTAACCGCACGGATAACAACAACGTTATCGTAGGTTCTGTGGTCACCCATAACTCCGACAGAATTAACTCCCGGAAGAACGCAGAAGAACTGTGCCAATTCCTTCTCGTAGCCGTTCTTTGCCATCTCGTCACGCAAGACCCAGTCGGCGTCCTGAAGAATTCTTACCTTCTCTGCGGTTACCTCACCGATGATACGCACGCCGAGTCCCGGGCCCGGGAACGGCTGACGCCAGACAAGCTCCTTCGGAATACCGAGCTTCTCTCCGACCTTTCTTACTTCGTCCTTGAAAAGATCGCCGAGCGGCTCAATGGTATCGATGAACTTGATGTCATCAGGTCTTTTAACCATGTTGTGGTGAGTTTTGATAACGGCTGTGTTAGCCTTTCCGTCACTCTTTCCCTTACCGGACTCAATTCTGTCAGGGTAAATTGTACCCTGTGCAAAATATCCGTCCTCTGCTCTTGCACGAACCTCGTCCCAGAAGACCTTGTAAAATTCTGTTCCAATGATTTTTCTCTTCTCCTCAGGATCTGTAACGCCCTTCAGGCACTTCATGAAGTGATCTCCGCAGTTGACTCTGACGAAATTCATATCAAAAAGCGAAGTGAATGTCTGCTCGACAAAATCTCCCTCGTCCTTTCTCATAAGACCCTGATCGACAAATACACAGGTGAGCTGCTTTCCTACCGCACGGCTCAAAAGTCCTGCGGCAACCGAGGAATCAACTCCGCCCGAAAGTCCGAGAATAACATTTTTATCGCCAATCTTCTCTCTGAGTGCTGCAACGGTATCATCTATGAAGTTCTCCATAACCCAATCGCCCTTGCAATCACATACCTCATAAAGGAAATTGTAGAGCATTTTGTTACCGAACTCGGAGTGAGTTACCTCCGGGTGGAACTGAACTGCATAGATGTTTTTCTCGACATTCTCCATGGCTGCGCACGGACAATCGTTTGTGTTTCCTGTAACCTCGAATCCTTCGGGAGCCTTCGAGATGTAGTCGGTGTGGCTCATCCAAACGGTGCTTGTCGTCGGAACGTCCTTGAAAAGCTTTGAATCGTTCTTAATTACACTGAAATCAATTTTGCCGTATTCGGAAACGGGTGCGGTCTTAACCTCACCGTCTGCCATCCATGCGATGAGCTGGCATCCGTAGCAAATTCCGAGCACGGGAATTCCAAGCTCGAGAATTTCCTTGGAGTAATGCGGTGAGCTCATATCAAAGACGGAATTCGGGCCGCCCGTGAATATAATGCCCTTATAGTTGTTTGCTTTAATTTCTTCGATTGGTGTTGTATACGGAAGAATTTCCGCATAGACCTTGTGGTCACGCACACGCCTTGCGATAAGCTGATTGTACTGTCCGCCGAAATCGAGGACAAGTACCTTTTCGCTAACCGATGCTGATTTGGACATTGGTCTCCTCCTTTGATGAAATTTAGAGTAAGGTGAAAATGTGCAAAAGGTGCTCCCTCTCAGAGACTTGATCTCTGAGATTTGGGGGCATCTGCATTTTTAGTTTATTTTATTCTACCGTAACGCTCTTTGCAAGATTTCTCGGCTTATCAATGTCACAGCCTCTCATAGCGGCAACATAATAAGCAAAAAGCTGGAACGGAACAACCTCAACGCTCGGAAGCATGAAGTCTGAAATTTCAGGGATATAGAAGTTGAAGTCTGTCTCGGACTCGATTTCCGTTCTTCCGGAAGTAGTGACGCCGAGAACGACAGCGCCTCTTGCTTTAACCTCCTTGATATTGGAGAGCATCTTCTCAAAAAGCTTCTGATACGATGCAAAGGCAATGACAAGAGTACCCGGCTCGATAAGTGAAATCGGACCGTGCTTGAGCTCGCCGCCGGTGTAAGCCTCGGAATGGATATATGAAATCTCCTTGAGCTTCAAGGAAGCCTCAAGAGATACGGCATAATCCACATTTCTTCCGATGAAGTACATATCGTCTGCGCTGAAGGACTTTGAAGCGAAATACTGAATCTTCTCTTCTTCCTTGAGAGTCTCGCTGATGAGCTCCGGAAGTCTTTCGAGATCTTTGATGTAAGCGTCATACTGCTCGCCTGTTATCGTACCCTTGAGGTCTGCAAGATAGATACCCATCATATACATAACGGCAAGCTGAGTAGAATAAGCCTTTGTTGAAGCAACGCTGATCTCGGGGCCTGCCCATGTATAGATTACGTCATCGCTCTCGTTCGCAATGGTAGAGCCGACAACATTAACGATAGAAATAGTTCTTGAGCCGTGCTTCTTAGCCTCACGAAGAGCCGCAAGCGTATCTGCCGTCTCACCGGACTGGCTGATAATAATAACCAGCGTGTGCTCGTCAAGCAGCGGATCGCGGTATCTGAACTCTGATGCGACATCGGTTTCAACAGGAATTCTGACAAGCTTCTCAAAGGTATATTTACCTGCGACGCCGACATGATAAGCCGTACCGCATCCGATAAAATAAATCTTGTTAATCTTATCAAAATCCTCTTTTGTGAGCGAAACGTCATCGAGAACGATTCTGCCGTCACGGATTCTCGGAGAAATTGTGTTTCTGACAACCTCGGGCTGCTCGTTGATTTCCTTGAGCATAAAGTGCGGATAGCCGCCCTTTTCGGCAGAAGCCAAATCCCACTCGACAATTTCCGATTCCTTCTCGATTTCCTCGAGGTCGGTATCGTAGAATTTAATGTCGTCCTTTGTGAGAACAGCAATTTCCTTCTCCTGAATTCTGATTATCTCTCTTGTGCCGGCAAGGATTGCGGGAATATCGGAAGCTAAATAGTTCTCTCCCTTTCCCTTACCGATGATGAGCGGGCTATCCTTTCTGACGCAGAAAATTCTGTCGGTATAGTCCTCGCAAATGATACCGAGTGCATAGCTGCCCTCAACCTTTGAGATAACCTTTGAGATAGTCTCGAGAATATGTCCCTGACATTCGCCGTTATAGTAATACTCAAGAAGCTGAGCGACAACCTCTGTATCGGTCTCCGAAACAAATTCAATACCCTTACGGATTAAGTACTCACGGATTTCAAGGTAATTCTCAATTATTCCGTTATGAACAACCGCAAAGCGGCCGTCTTCGCTGAGATGCGGATGTGAGTTAAGGTCCGACGGAGCACCGTGAGTTGCCCATCTTGTGTGTCCTATACCCATGCTGCCCATGAGCGGCTCTCTCTCATCGAGAATTCCCTCGAGAACACTGAGTCTACCCTTTGCCTTAACTATATCGATTTTTCCGCCGCCGTAGACTGCAACTCCGGAAGAATCGTACCCTCTGTACTCAAGCTTTTCAAGTCCCTGCAAAAGGAACGGAACAGCTCGGTTTTCTCCAATATATCCTACAATTCCGCACATAATGATTACCTGTAAATAATATCTGTTCTTGACGGGCCGTTGGAAACCATTCCAATTCTTGCGTCAATAGCCTTTTCAATGAATTCTACGTAGTTCTTTGCATTCTCAGGGAGATCCTCGTAGTTCTTGATTCCCCTGATGTCACATTTCCAACCCGGAAGAGTTGTGAAGACAGGCTTAGCCTTTGAAAGCTTAGCCGGAACAGGGAACACATCTGTAACCTCGCCGTCAATCTCATATCCCGTGCAAACCTTAATCTCATCGAGATAAGAGAGAACATCAAGACATGTGATGCAGACGTTGGTTGCACCCTGAACCATACAGCCGTACTTTGTTGCGACAGTGTCGAACCAGCCGACTCTTCTCGGTCTGCCTGTTGTAGCACCAAACTCACCCTTGTCTCCGCCTCTGCGGCGAAGCTCGTCACCCTCCTCGCCGAGAAGCTCGCTTACGAACGGCTCGGTCGGAGAACCGACGCATGAGGAATATGCCTTAGTTACGCATATAACTTCCTTGAGCTCTGTCGGAGGAACGCATGCGCCTACAGTGCCGAAGCCTGCAAGTGTATGAGAAGATGTTGTCATCGGGCACATACCGAGCATAGGATCCTTCATGGAACCAAGCTGACCCTCGAGAAGAACGGTCTTGCCCTCCTTGAGTGCCTTGTGAACGAATGAAACAGCATCACCGACATACGGTCTGATGAGCTCTCTGTACTGCTTAAGTTCATTATAAAGAGTATCGAAATCAAGCTTCGGCTTGTGGTAGAGGTGCTCGAAAAGAATATTCTTGACCTCGACTGCTGCGCCGAGTCTTGCCTTTAATCTCTCGTCATCATAGAGGTCTGCTACCATGATACCCGTCTTTGCGTAAACGTCCGAGTAGAACGGAGCAATACCCGACTTTGTTGAGCCGAAAGCACGGCCCGCAAGTCTCTCTTCCTCGTAGCCGTCCTGAAGTGCGTGGTACGGCATGAGAATCTGAGCTCTCTCACTGATTATAAGCTTAGGTGCAGGCACTCCCTGATCCTCAATGCTCTTTAATTCATCGCAAAGCTTCTTTATATCAAGTGCAACACCGTTTCCGATGATGTTAGTGATATGCGGATAGAAGCTTCCTGACGGAAGAATATGGAGTGCAAAGCGTCCGTATTCATTGATGATAGTATGACCTGCATTGGCACCGCCCTGGAAACGAATGACAACATCACTTGTCTCGGCAAGAACATCTGTTACCTTGCCCTTTCCCTCGTCGCCCCAGTTGGCACCGACAATAGCTTTAACTGGCATTTTTCTTCACCTTTCTTTTAGATAGTGATAGATTTAAAATTTATTTAATCAATACTTGCTCTCGCAAATATATTTCTGCTTTTTTGACGCAAAATCAAACGTTGATTTCTGCGTGCTCCTCAGGAACATCGTCATATTCCTTGAGCTTAGGTCTGACAACCTCGTTTAAGAAGTCCTCGGTCTGAACGGGAGCTCTTCCGACATACTTCTCAGGCTTTAAGATACCCTGAAGATCCTCCATGGTTACGCCGAAAATCGGATCGTTTGCGATTCTCTCGAGAAGGTCGTTCTTTCCGCCCTCCTCCTTGACAACCTTGGAAGCTGCCATAGAGTGAACTCTGATGTGCTCGTGAAGCTCCTGACGGTTTCCGCCGCGCTTAACAGCATCCATCATGATGTTCTCAGTTGCCATAAACGGAAGCTCAGCCATAAGTCTTGACTCGATAACCTTAGGATAAACAACAAGACCGTCAGCAACATTCATATAGAGATTAAGAACTGCGTCAGCCGCAAGGAATCCCTCCGGAACGGAAAGTCGCTTGTTTGCGGAGTCGTCGAGAGTTCTCTCGAACCACTGAGTAGCTGTTGTGATAGCCGGGTTAAGTGCGTCAACCATGAGATATCTTGAAAGAGAAGCCATTCTCTCACTTCTCATCGGATTTCTCTTGTATGCCATTGCGGAAGAACCGATCTGATTCTTCTCGAACGGTTCCTCAACCTCCTTGAGGTGCTGAAGAAGACGAATATCGTTTGAGAACTTTGTTGCACTCTGAGCAATTCCCGAAAGAACGCTGAGCATCTGGTAGTCAAGCTTTCTTGAATAAGTCTGACCGGATACCGCAAAGCATGATTCATAGCCCATTTTCTTTGCGACAAGCTTATCAACCATACGGCACTTCTCGTGGTCGCCCTCGAAAAGCTCAAGGAAGGAAGCCTGTGTTCCCGTTGTACCCTTTGAACCAAGAAGCTTAGCCTTGGAAAGCTGATACTCGACATTCTCGAGATCCATCATAAGCTCCTGAATCCAAAGTGTTGCACGCTTACCGACTGTTGTCGGCTGTGCAGGCTGGAAATGAGTGAAAGCAAGTGTCGGAAGATCCTTGTACTTCTCGGCAAAATCGGAAAGAACACGGATAACGCCGATAAGCTTGCGGCGGATAATCTTCATAGCCTCAGTCATAATGATGATATCGGTGTTGTCGCCGACATAGCAGGATGTTGCACCAAGGTGAATGATTCCCGCTGCCTTCGGGCACTGCTGACCGTAAGCGTAAACATGGCTCATAACATCGTGACGAACAAGCTTTTCTCTCTCCTCGGCGACCTCATAGTTGATGTCGTCCGCATGAGCCTTCAGCTCCTCAATCTGCTCGTCTGTGATGTTAAGACCGAGTTCCTTTTCAGACTCGGCAAGGGCAATCCAGAGCTTTCTCCAAGTTCTGAATTTCATGTCCGGCGAGAAAAGATATTTCATCTCCTTGTCGGCATATCTTGAAGATAATGGGGATTCGTAAGTATCTCTTGACATTTTACTTCCTCTTTTCTTTGAATTTTGGCAAAAATAAATATAAGGAATCCCGGGACAACGCTCGAAACTCCTCACTCCTTCATAGCATAACTTTACAGCATAATAAGACTACTACATTATATGTAAACGCACCCTTTTTGTCAAGGAAATAAGGTAAGCGGAGCTATTTTCGTGCTCCGCTTTAATTTTCTCAGTATTCTGATTTTTTATCTCTGCCCATAAGGTCGCCTACAGCCTCTTTTGTATCCTTTCCGTCAAAGAGAACATGGTTCACTTCCTCGATAATCGGAAGGCTCACGCCGTACTTTTTGCCGAGCGACAAAGCCGCCTTTGCGGAATAAACTCCTTCAACGACCATTTTTACCTCACGCATAGCCTGTTCGGTTGTCATTCCCTGACCGATAAGATAGCCCGCCTTTCTGTTTCGGCTGTGGCGGCTCTCACAGGTTACAATAAGATCTCCTATGCCCGAAAGTCCGCCAAGCGTCTCCGCTTTTGCGCCCATGGCAATGGCAAGTCGTGACATCTCGGCAATACCTCGTGTGATAAGCGCCGCCTTAGCATTGTCACCGAATCCCATACCGTCAATCATACCTGCGGCAAGAGCAATGACATTCTTGAGCGAACCGCCAAGCTCCACGCCGAGAACGTCCTCGCTCGTGTAAACTCTGACATAATTATTCATGAATGCGTCCTGAATGATTTTTGCACTTTCAAGGTCATTTGATGCCGAAATCAGAGTTGTCGGCAGTCTTCTGCCCACCTCCTCTGCATGGCTCGGGCCTGAAAGAGCGACAACGGGAGCGTTCTTTATCTCCTCCTCGGCAATTTGAGACTGAGTTTTTAATGTGCCCTCCTCAATTCCCTTGGAAACGGTGACTACTATCTGACCCTCACGGGAAAAACCGCCGACCTTAGCCGCCATTCCCCTTAAAACGGAAGACGGAACAGCCAAAACGATTACATCGGCACTTTTCACACTGCTCTCCAAATCGGCAGAATACTTCATGCCGTCCGGAAGCTTTACGCCGGGCAATTTAGATGCGTTCTCGTGAGTTCTCTCGATGTTCTCGATTTCCTCCTTGCTGTAAGACCAAAGAGTGACGTCGTGGCCGTTGTCAAAAAGGAGAAGGCTTATTGCCGTTCCCCAGCTTCCCGCACCGAGAACGGATATTTTCAGTTTGTTTTCTGTATTTTCCATTTTAACCTCTTGTGAGTATATTTTCATTTAAGCGAATCCGATAATTTGAGTCGGATGGACATCTGCTGTTGATTATATACTATTCGCCAAAAATTATCAAACCATTAAAATGAGATGAATTTTCCAAAATTTATATCCGTAATTTCTATCGATTAAGTATACCGATTTAGTATACTATTTGTTTTTCGGTTAATAGCTTTTGTCCTCTGATAAATTTTACTTGACAAATAAGTTTTAATGCCTTAAAAGAAATATCTTTTGAAAGAAAAACTATTTCTGTACAATTTGCTACAATTAGAATGTGCTTCGGTAAATCAGAGTGCCCGAGCAAGTCCCAAATTTGCAAAATCGCATTATTTATGAAGTGTCAAAGCACAAAAATTGCATAAAATCATAAAAATACTACAATCTTCTTGTTTTTTTGAATTTTTTGTGCTAAAATCAAACCAACGCCACGGTGAAGCACAACTGTTGTGCTTTAGCCCTTAAAATCATTAAAGGCAGATCCGAATCAGAAAGAAGTTAACATCGCCACGCGATTTTGCAAACAAACTAAAATCTGCCAATTTTACGGAGGTTATTTTTATGTCATACGTTCAAGAGCAGTTAGAGCTCCTCAAAAAGAAGAATCCTTCCGAGCCTGAGTTCATCCAGGCAGCAACAGAGGTTCTCGAGTCCATCGAGCCGGTTCTCGATGCAAACCCCAAGTATCAGGAAGCAGGCATCCTCGAAAGAATCACAGAGCCGGAAAGACAGCTTATGTTCCGTGTTCCGTGGGTCGACGATAACGGCAAGGTTCAGGTTAACCGCGGCTTCAGAGTTCAGTTCAACTCAGCTATCGGCCCTTACAAGGGTGGCATCAGACTTCACCCGTCCGTTAACCTCGGTGTTATCAAGTTCCTCGGTTTCGAGCAGATCTTCAAGAACAGCCTGACAGGACTTCCGATCGGCGGCGGCAAGGGCGGCTCCGACTTCGACCCGAAGGGCAAGTCCGACAGAGAGATCATGGCTTTCTGCCAGAGCTTCATGACAGAGCTTTACAGACACATCGGTCAGGACACAGACGTTCCTGCAGGTGACATCGGTACAGGCGCAAGAGAAATCGGCTATATGTACGGTCAGTACAAGAGAATCCGCAACTCCTACGAGGGTGTTCTCACAGGTAAGGGCCTCACATTCGGCGGCTCTCTCGCAAGAACAGAGGCTACAGGCTACGGTCTTCTCTACTTCACAAACGCTATGCTCAAGAAGAACGGCGTTGACATCGCAGGCAAGACAGTTTCCGTTTCCGGCGCAGGCAACGTTGCTATCTACGCTATCGAGAAGGCATATCAGCTCGGTGCAAAGCCTGTCACATGCTCCGATTCCACAGGCTGGGTTTACGATCCTGAGGGAATTGATGTTGCTCTCCTCAAGGAAATCAAAGAGGTTAAGCGTGCAAGACTCACAGAGTACGCTGCACAGAGACCTTCCGCTCAGTACCACGACAAGAAGGCTGAGGGCACAAACCAGTGGGAAGTTAAGGTTGATATCGCACTTCCTTGCGCAACTCAGAACGAGCTCAACATCGACGACTCTAAGAAGCTTATCGCTAACGGCGTAATCGCAGTTGCAGAGGGTGCTAACATGCCTACAACTCCTGACGCTACAATCGCTCTTCAGGAAGCAGGCGTTCTCTTTGCTCCGGGCAAGGCTTCCAACGCAGGCGGCGTTGCTACATCAGCACTCGAGATGAGCCAGAACAGCCAGAGACTTTCTTGGACATTCGAAGAGGTTGACGCTAAGCTCAAGACAATCATGGAGAATATCTTTGCTAACGCAGACGCAGCAGCTGAGAAGTACGGTCATCCGAAGAACTATGTTGTCGGTGCTAACATCGCAGGCTTCGTAAAGGTTGCAGACGCTATGCTCGCTCAGGGTGTGGTCTGATAAATACCTACTTATTCAATAAATTTGGGAGAATCTTCGGATTCTCCCTTTTCTTTTTGCCCAAAAGCGGTCAAAGCAAAAAAGACAAAGACCCGAACCGGTTCGAGTCTTTGCCTTTTTTATAAGGGTGCTGTATCTGTGAATGTATTACCTTGTAGATAATGTCAATTTTTTCTTTGGCTCGAACAAAACCGTCCGCCGCCTAATTCGACAAACGGTTTCATTCGCCCCAAAAGAAAGTATATATGTGTGCTTATAGCTTGTTGTTTGATTTTTTCTTAATTACTTCTCGTAGAGGAACTCCTCAGGAAGATTTACATTAAAGTCCTTAGCAAGCTGTCTGAAGTTATCAGGAGTAATTGTCTGACGCTTTGTGCCTGTCATGGAGAGCATCTTAACGAGAATCTCTGCGGACTTCTCTGCTGTGTGCATGAGGCCGAATGTGAGGTCAAAGTCAAAGCCTGCAGCGAACATGCCATGGTGTGCCCAGATAGCGAGGTCATACTTCTTCATGAGATCACTTGTAGCAACAGCAATATCTCTGCCGCCCGGAACCATCCACGGAACTACGCCGATACCTGCAGGGAAAACAACAGGGCACTCTGTAGCCATCTCCCAAAGCTCTCTTGTGAAGACCTTGTCCTCAAGAGGGAGAACGTATGTGAGAGCGATGATGTTTGTTGTGTGTGCGTGATAAACTACACGGTATCTCTCGTCCTGAAGCTTCTTAACCTCAAGGTTCATGAGGTGAGAAGGAAGCTCACTTGTCGGTCTGCCGCCGTTTACAAGACCCCAAACAATTCTGTAGTTCTCGCCCTTATCGTCAAGCTCAATCATGCAAATGGAATCCTCAGGCTTGATGATGACGTTTCTGAAGTACTTTCCGGAGCCTGTTACGAGGAAATACTCGTTAGCGAGGTTAGGAACGCTTGTTCCGATAGGCTGCCAATCCTTCGGCTCGAAGTTCTCCTTAACGGACTCAACTTCCTCAGCCTTTACACGATAGGAAAGGTTTCCGCCGTTTCTCTCGTGCCAGCCCTGCTGCCAACCGTCGTCTGCCATTCTGATAAAGCCTTTAACAAATTCTGCATCTAAAAATTTCATATTATCCTCCGCTTATATTTAAGCCAAAAAGTTGTTTTAAATCTTCTATATTTAAAAATAATTTATCTTGTAACAATCTCGCAAGGAACATTCATAATCTTTGCAACCTTGAGAATTGTGTCGATATGTCTGCCGGAAGCCGCAGCCATGTGGTGAGTTGGGCCGGCCTCGCTCCAACGGTTAACAAACTCTCTTGCACCGCAAGTGAATCTTGTTCTCATGTTCGTGTCGCCGAACGAAAGAATCTTTCCTTCCTCGTTTACACCCTCGGCTACGACAAACTTGAAGTTTCCGTCCTTATCCTGAGTGATTGCAAGATATGTGACGGGGCCTAAGTGCGGGTAGAACTGAGTGAGGTATCCGCCGCCTGTCTTGCCGTGGAAAACCTTGACAATCTTCATTGTCGGCTTCTTTGAGGAAATGTCGGCGTCGCCGGAACCGCTGTGGCCGATGATGCAGATATCATCGTTGAAGTCGATTGAGTACATCTCGGAGAGCTGTCCCATACCGCTGATTGTCTTGAGAATGGACATTGCCATAGCAACCTTCATATCGCCCTCAACAGCGCAAGCTGTGCCCTGCTTGATGAGCATGGAGAATGCGGGAATGAGCATGGAATCGAGTGTACCAGCCTTGCCCTGAGCAAATCCGTCATAGTGAGAAGCGATAAGACCTAAGTTCTCCTCCTTTACCCACTTCTCGAATGCTACAACATACTTAGCCATCTCCCAGACCTCTTCTATGGAGCCACCGCCCTCGATGTCAAAGGTATCGAGAATATCCTGTGCCTTCTCACGGATAGCGTCCTCGTCTGTGATGTTGTCGGCAATAGCCCACATCTTCTCCCAGTCGAACTGCTTTGTGTAAAGGAACATTCTGTGGTAGAGGTTTGTCTCATCGATATAAAGATCCATCATACCCGGGTAAGGTCTGCCGATCTGAGCAATGTTTGTGTCACGGAAACGGCGTCTTACCTGAGCCGCCTTGCACCAATCCTCGATTTCAGCCTGAACCTCGGGATCACCGCCCTCAACAACACCTGTGATAACCGCATGTCTCTTGCCGGCACGCTCGAGGTCTGCTACCATCTCGCCAACAGCACCGCAAGCATAGCCCTCGCCGAGCCAAGAAGCAATGTCGGTGTGGTCGTAGTCAAGAGCCTTTAACTTCTGTACGTTTACAAGAACAACAGGAACATCAAGATCTCTTACAGCCGGAAGCATATTGTAGCTTGTTGCGTAAGTGAGAAGCTGTAAAAATACGATGTCAACGTCTGCCGCACGGAACTTGTCGCCCGCTGCCATTGCCTGCTCCTTTGTTGTGACCATTCCGCCGTCGATGAGCTCGACTGTATCGGGAATTGTCTTTTTGAAAGCCTCGTACTGGCTCTCGAACTCAGGAACAAGTGACGGGAACTGCGGGAGATATGCTCCCAGAGCAATTGAGAATACGCCTGCTCTTGCCTTTGTTTCAACTAATGGTTTTGTCATATTATCCTCCTTATATACAATTAAACAATATTAAAATTCTTTGCATTCGAAAGATTTAAGAATAATTTTTCTTGCTGATTTTAAGTCATCAATTTCGCCCGAAGCCATCATCAGAACAGCTACGTTGCCGATTGCCGTTGCCTCGGTTGGGCCAGTGATAACCTTCTTTGCGCTTGCCTTAGCGGTCAATCGGTTGAGATAATCTGCACTCGAGCCACCGCCGACAATATGAATTGCGTCATACTTCTCGCCTGTCATTTCTTCAAGCTCTGTCGCCGTGTCTGCATAGCACTTTGCAAGGCTGTTATAAATGACCGCCGCCGTCTCGAATATACCCTCGGGAATCTGCTGGTTTGTTTCCTCGCAAGCCTTTTTGATTTCCTCGCTCATCGATTTCGGTGCCATAAATCTGTCGTCATTGGCAGGTACGATTGACTTAATGCTTTCCTTTGAAGCGCCCTCGCAAATCTCACCGAACGGCATATTCGGTGCAAGCTCACTTCTTGCAGAGTTAATCATCCACATACCCATGATGTTCTTGAGATAGCGAAAACGGTAGTCAATACCGCCCTCATTGGTAAGATTTCTCTTCATGCTCTCCTCTGAGCAGTTTGCCTCGAAAAGCTCCGTGCCCATAAGCGACCATGTTCCCGAGCTGATGTAGAGAACATTGTCTCCCTCGGCAGGAACAGCTACAACAGCCGAACCCGTATCGTGAGTTGCGGGAAGAATGACGTCGCAGTCATAGCCGACTTCTTCGATAATCTCCTTTTTCAGAGAACCGACCTTTGTTTTCGGAAGAGCAATCTTTGTGAAAAGCTTTCTCGGATAGCCGAGCATATCGATAAGCTCAAAGTCCCAGTCCTTTGTTGTGGGGCTCACAAGCTGAGTTGTCGATGCGTTTGTGTACTCTGTGAGCTTTTCTCCTGTGAGAAGAAAATTCAGATAGTCGGGAATGAGAAGCATGGTGTCCGCTTTTTCAAGATCTTCGGGATTCTGAGTTTTAACAGCCATAAGCTGATAAATCGTGTTGAACTTCTGCTTCTGAATACCCGTGCGAGCATAGAGCTCTTTCTCGGGAATATACTCATAAACAAGCTTATCTGCGTTTTCAGTTCTCGAGTCACGGTAGCCTACTGTGTCACCGACTAAATTTCCGTCCTTGTCGATGAGTGCAAAGTCGACCGCCCACGTGTCAATTCCGACGCTCTCGGGAACTATTCCCCTTTCACCGCACTTTTTCATTCCCGTGATAATCTCCGAGAAAAGCGCCTTAATATCCCAGCATTTGTGACCGTTTTTTTCCTTCATGCCGTTAGGAAAACGGTGAATCTCCTCAAGCTTCATAATTCCGTCCTGAAGATAAGAAAGCATAAGTCTTCCGCTGGAAGCACCGATATCTACCGCCAAATAATACTTCACCTAATCCACTCCTTTATTTTGCTTTGCCGTTCAATTTACTGTAGTTAGATTATAGCACTTGCAGAGCAAAATAAAAGGACAGCTTTTGACTAAAAAACTGTCCTTATTTGCAAGCCGAATTAAGTCGGCACTGCCTCGGTGAAACTCCGTATTTCTTTTTAAATAACCTATGAAAGTAGCTTATATTTTCATATCCGACAGAAAGTGCAATATCGGATATTATCATCCTTGTGTTCGTGAGATAATAAGCCGCCTGACTTAATCTCTTATTCTGCACAAGGTCGGTGAAATTCTGACCCGTCTGGCGTTTTATCTCCCTCGAAAGCCAGCTTAAATCGCAGTGCATGAGCTTAGCGAGCGTGGTAAGCTCACCGTCACGGTAATTTTCCTCAATAAACGAGAGCACCATCATTACGAATTTTCTCGACTCTGACTGTGCGTTCGTGTCCATCACATTGATATAATTTGTCAGCTGCATAAGCAAAATTCCCATGGTTGCCTTGTTCATAAGCTGTTTGTAAGGCTGGGGATTGAGAAGCGTCCAGATTAGATTCTCGACAAGATTCTGCACGGGCAAAGCGTCTGCAACTCTGAAGTGCATATAATTGACACTTGATTCCTTACCCGACATACAGTCGATAAGAAATTCTTTCAGCTGATTTTCGTCCATAAGATTTAGCGCATAGTCAAAAAATGCGGGCAAAATTATAAAATTTATGGCTATATCATTTTCGCCTGCGGGCAAAATCTCCTGTATACTGTTCTGATTGAGAAACAGAAGCTCTCCCTCGTTAAGCTCCACTTCAGCGCCGTTGATAATGTGTCTTGTTTTTCCCGAACACATATACACAACCTCAACATAATCGTGAGTATGTGGGGGAAAATGCACAAAGCGTGAGTGCTTTCTGATACTGATGAGCTTGCCCGTATCCATAAGCCGCTCGGCGTTTATCTTTGCGGTGTTCTCCGACATATATATTTCACGGTCGATTTCGGTTTTTCCGTCATGATAAGCTCTCTCCTCATCGGTGAGCGGTCTGAGCCTTTCAAGAAGTTCTGCGTGCATTCTTTCTCCTTTCTGCCACAAAAACAATGAGCGAACAAATAAGTATTCCCGTGAAAGCACCGAGGGAATCTATCCAAACATCGGTAATCATAGGCCCTCTGCCCGAAACAACCTGAATGCTCTCGTCAAGGAACGCTGTCAAAAACGATGCTCCCTCTGATTTTCCGATTAACTTTATATCAAGCTTTTGACTTTGTTTGACTCTGAGTGAGACTATAAATCCAAACACTGCATATTCCGAAAAATGCGCAAGCTTTCTCACAAGATATTCCGTCACAAGCTTTTCGCCGACAAACATCTTAAGTATCGGAATGAGGTAAGTCGCCCAGTAGCCGCTCTCCTCGCTCGACTGCACGGCTGGAACCATGGAGTGCCCCCAGATGAATATCAGCATTATTACTATCAGTGCGTTTAATATGTATATCTTCTTTTTGTTCTCTTTGCTGTTCATAAATCTTCTTCTTTCTTCAAATTAAGCCTGTAGCTTTTCGCTCTGCCCTTAAGTCCCGTTTCCCGTATCAAATCAAATTTCTCAAGCACGTGAATAAGGCTGTACGCATGCGGCGACTTAAGCTTAAGCTTCTTCGACAATTCCGATGCGGTAAAATCTTCGGTGAAGCCGTATATTTCATCGGGCAAAAGCTCAAGATAATCCTCCTTGCAGTTAAGGTATATCTCCTCTATCACCTCATCGGGAATTCTGTCAAACTTTGAGGCTCGGATTTTCTTTTTGTCTCCGTATCCGTCCAAAAGCTTGTAATCAGTGACATCGAGAAGCATAACGCAAATATGAAGCCGCGGATTATCAAGCAAATCGATTATCCCGCCAAGCTCAAAAAAAGCGTCACAGAGTCTTCCCCTTTTGGTGACACGTCCGCCCTCGCGCATCTCTCCGGACTCGGGGTCAATCCAAAGAAGCTTTCTTTTGCGGATTACAGGCAGAACAAGCGTGACATCACTCACGGCAAGAAAATACATCAGCTTGGTCTTTAGCCTGTAAGCCGCCCTCGTCTGAATTTCGATTATACCGTTCTCTCCGACTGCATCGGCAAAAAAGCTGCCAAGCTTAACCTCGTGGTTCTCGCCGTTCGGCTCAAAGTAATATTTAAGCACCGCATGAAGGCTTTTTTCGCTGAGTGTTCCGATTTTTCCCCGATCTCTCAAACCGCCGATTACCTTCTCACGAGCCTCGTCCAAATCGTAAATATCACTCACCGCCTTGTCACTTTTATTGCAAATTCAGTTTGATTGTAACATAAATATATGACAAAATCCAAAACATAAAATAATTTAATTTCTGTTAACATATTTTTACCGTAATTCGGTTATTATATTCCCGTTTGTATAAGTTGTATACAGTATGCGGAACTTCCGCCGACAGGAGAAAGATATGGAGTATAGAATAATTATCGGTGTTCAGCCGGGATATCATGTAGATAATGTTTCGCCCGTCAAAGCCGCAAAGATGGCTTTCACGGCAAAAAGTGCCTATTCGGAATTTAAAGACTCTAATATAACTCCGATTATCGTGGTTTACCCCGAGGAGTACGGCGCACCCAAGGGCGGAGAGAACGGCGTGCTCATTTCCGGCAAAACAAGCGAGATTTCCAAAATCATAATTGCCGCCGGCAAGCTTATGGCAGACCTCGGTCAGATAGACGCAAGCGTGCTCTCGTTCAGCTCGGGAAATTTTTTGTCATCAAGCAGTATTCATAACGAATTCGAAAAAGACAAAGCACTCAATTCTCTTTCACTCATTTCGAGAGAAGTTTTTGTCAGCGACAAGAGCGCACAGATTTATTTTGATATTCCGATTGACGATGAGGACATGTTCAC
The DNA here is from genome assembly GCA_963611165.1 of Bacteroides uniformis. Taxonomy (GTDB): domain Bacteria; phylum Bacillota; class Clostridia; order Oscillospirales; family Acutalibacteraceae; genus SIG603. The sequence continues at coordinate 344 of CAVDQG010000029.1, read as the reverse complement.
CGTGGCAGAGAAGCTTCAAAAGGCTCAGTCCACACTCGACAAAGACGAGGACTACATCGTTGTCGGTACAGTTTTTGCTGTCGGAAACGAGGTTCATTTCTCATGTGCTCCCAACGCAAAGGATAAACAGAACGACAAGGAGAAATTCAGCCGTTCTGTCAAAAAGCTTATCGAAAACGCAGGATACTCGGTTAATTTTTGATTTAGTATTTTGATATAAATAATATATGTATAAAGGACGGTTTTAATCGTCCTTTTTCTTTTGCCCGAAAACTTTAAAATACGGACAAAAAACTTGTCCGTTTTCTGTCCGTTTCGCTCATGTATAATTTAGCCATAGCAAA
>CAVDQG010000028.1:0-25152 GCA_963611165.1 Bacteroides uniformis | reverse complement strand
AATCTTATTACAACTTTTATTAAAATAGGTGTCGGATTTTGCGGAAAAGGAACAATGGTGTTCCTAAAGAGGTAATATGAATAATAAAAAACTTAATAAGCTCAAGCGAATTATGTTTTTGCTTGTCGGCGGAGCGCTTTACTTTTTGACGTTCACGCTTGTAGAGCAAAGGCAAACGACGGTCACGATTTTGCACACAAGGCTTGATGATTTGATTCCGTTCTGTGAATACTTCATCATTCCGTACTTTGCGTGGTTCCTGTTTGTCATTGCAACGGTGATTTACTTTGCACTGTTCAATGAAAAGGACGAGGAATATCATAATTTGCTTCTGTCGCTGGTTATCGGTATGGTATGCTTTTTGGGAGTGAGCATATTGCTTCCGAACGGTCAGGATTTGAGACCGACTATAATAAATCCGAGCAACATTTTCGAGGCGGCTTGCAAAATGCTCTATTCGACCGATACGCCTACGAACATTCTTCCGAGCCTTCACGTTTTTAATGCTGTTGTTTGTAACATCGCTTGGTGCCGTTCGGAGAAATTCAAGGACAAGAACATTTTCTTAAGCTTTGTCAATATCCTTACGGTTATGATAGTTCTTTCGACTATGTTCTTAAAGCAACACTGTGTAATCGATGTTGTTTCGGCACTTACGCTGAACCTGATTTGTTTCGGTATCTTCTATAAGACAAGGGTCGGTTCAAAGGTCTCCGCAAGACTTACCGCATTCGAGAACCACAGCATGAGAAAAGAAGCAAGAGAAAAGAAAATTTGATAATTTGATTTAAACAGTAAAAGAGACATTCACCGCGAATGTCTCTTTTGTTTTCAACTCTTATTTGATTTTGGTGGAAAATTCTTGCTTTTTTCGCTTTCTGAAAGCTTTTTTTGAGAGAAAACCGCAGACGGGTTTTTCAAAAAGATATGTCACGGCTACGGCGGCGGTAAGCGCCGCACACCATGCAATCAGATTGTACTTGTGCATCCATATTTCATCATACAGCATGTTCGGAGGAGTGTCGCCGCTCCAGTAGGGTATTTTAAGCGTGTATTTTATAAAAACAGCGAGCATCTGATGCCATAAGTAAAGATTGAAGCTGATTGATGAGAGAAAACCGAGAATTTTTCTGAGAGGAAGATTTATTCCAAGCCCGAGAAAAATAACCGAGCACGCACCGAAAACGCAAAGCGGCATACGAAGAATGACCTGAGAATATCTGAAATTCGGCTGTGTCGTTTGATATTTCAGAAGAAAGCCGATTAAAACAAACGAGAGTATTCCAATCAGAGAGCAAATCAAGCGAAAATAAGGTTTTTCTGCGATTTTCAATCGTCCGAGATGCGAAAAGCACGAGGCGGCAATGAATCCCGAGCACAGTACACCGATAAATGCAGGGAACTGATTAAAGAGCATGTCTATGTTTGGATTTTCAAAATTTTGAAGTATCCACACCGTCACAAATGCCTGAATCCAAAGCATGACGGCAGAGGTGATAATCGGGTGCTTAAGAAATAAATTCCTGAGTAATGGAAAGAAAATATAAAATAACGCAAATACCGTTAAAGTCCATGTGACGCCGTTTAAGCCTGTGTTTCTGTAGCTTACCTTGAAGAACATTTGCGTGAATGTGAGATGAGCGATGAGGTCTTTAATCAAATTCGCATTGCATCCATCGGTGATAAGCTTTACGATAAACGAAAAAGCTATCGAAAGATAGTAGCCCGGGATTAGGCGAATCGCACGCTTTAAATAAAACCGAGATACTTTTTCGCTTTTTAGCTTTTTTTCGAGTGTTCCGTCCGCTTTGGCGTTTGCCCAAGGAAGAAAGAGACAGAACGCCGACAGCATGATGAAAACATCGACCCAAAGCGCACCCGTTCTGTTCCAGAAATCGAGCCTGCCGCCGCTAACCCAGCTTTGCTGCCAGATGTGGTAAAGGCAAATCGAAAATGCGGCAACCACTCGCAGAAAATCTGCGGAAAGGGGACGGATTAAATCAGGCTTATCAAATATGTAGTCTTTTACCGTAGAAATTTTCATTTTGTACCTTAATATAGAATATAGATTTAACAGCCGAAAGATTATTCGGTAAGTAAATTATAATCGGTGATATAAAAATCTTCAAGATTCAAAGCTTGACAATCAATTATTTACAAGTTGTTCAACAATGAGAAGATAAAAAAGTATATGATATTAGAAGAATTTTGAAGATTCGGGGATTTATCGTGTTTGGTTATGTCAGACCCTTAAAGGGTGAAATGAAGGTAAGGGAATACGAGCAGTACAAGGCGGTTTACTGCACGCTTTGTAAGGAGCTTGAGCGTCACTACGGATTGCTTGCTAAATTTGCGCTGAGCTTTGATATTACCTTTTATGCTGTTGTGGCTCTCGATTTGTCGGGAGCCGAGATAAGCGAGAAAAAAGGTCACTGCGTCGTGAATCCCGCCAAGAAATGCAATTATATTTGCGAAGGCTCAGAGGCTTATCACAAGGCGGCGGCACTCACGGTGCTGATGACCTATTATAAGCTTCTCGATAACATAGAGGACGAGAAATTCCTAAAGCGTATGGCTTCCCGTTTTTTGAAGTGCATTGTAAGCAAAGCCGCAAAGAAAGCTAAGAAAGACTTTCCCTTTATGGATGAGGCGCTTGCAAAAATGACAGAAGAGCAAAAGCTCGCCGAAAACAGCGAAAATCCTTCGATTGACGCCTGTTCCGCTCCGACAGCCGATGCGCTTAAAACAATTTTTTCGGAGCTTGCTAATGATGATATGCAAAAAACGGTGCTGTCGCAGTTCGGTTACTTTCTCGGAAGATGGATTTATGCCATGGATGCCGCAGACGATCTTGAGGACGATATGAAAGAGGGTTCTTTCAATCCGTTCATAAAGAGACTTGGTTTCGAGGGTAAGAAAGAAATCACAGAGGAAGAAAGAGAAAAAGCAGACAACTACTGCAATGAGGTTCTTAACAGCAATGCCGCTATGATAAATCAGGCAGTGAATTTATTAGACCTCAATAAGTATGAAAATATAATCACGAATGTTTGTGTACTTGGTCTCGGAGAGGTTCAACGTGAGATTTTGTTTTTGCACATACATTCCAAAGAGAGAAAGGGTAAAAAATATGAATGATCCGTACAAGGTTCTCGGTGTTTCAAGTACAGCGACAGATGAAGAGGTAAAACAGGCTTACAGAAAGCTTGCTAAGAAATATCATCCCGACCAGTACGCCGGCAACCCCCTTCAGGAGGTAGCTGACGAGAAGATGAAGGAAATCAACGAGGCTTACGATACGATAATCGAGCAGAGAAAGAACGGCGGCAGTAATCAGAATTACGGTGGTTATTCGGGTTATGACTACGGTTACGGAAATTCCTACAGCAATTCTTACAGCTCTTACAGTGCTTCCTCCGAATGGAACGATGTAAGAAGACTGATAAACGCAGGAAGAATTTCCGATGCAGAACAGATTTTGAACGGTGTTCCCGGCGACAAGAGAAATGCCGAGTGGAATTTCCTCAAGGGCTCATGTATGTTCAGACGTGGCTACCTCGAGGAGGCAAGGGATTATTTCTCTCGTGCATGCACAATGGACCCAAGCAATCCCGAGTACGCTCAGGCTTATAACAGAGCGATGAATCAGCGAACAGGCTCTTACGGTGGCTACAATGCCGGTATGAATCAGATAGGCGGCTGTAATACATGTGATGTCTGCAATTCACTCATTTGTGCCGACTGCTGTTGTGAGATGATGGGCGGCGACCTCATCCCTTGCTGTTAAGGCGATAACATGAAAAAATCGGTGAAAATTGCTCTGTGCGGAATTTTGGCTGCACTGAGTATAGTGATAATGTTTTTGGCGGGAGTTGTGCCGACAATGACGATTGCTCTGCCTGCGATAGCAGGTTGTATGCTCATTCCCGTAACTGCTGAATGCGGAACAAAATACGGCTTGACCGTTTTTGCCGTTGTCAGCGTGCTTGGCTTTTTTGTGGTGGGCGACAGAGAAGCGTGGCTTATGTATGTGCTTTTCTTCGGATATTTTCCAGCTGTTTACGGCGTCTTTGATAAGATTAAGAAAAAGAGACTTCGCTTTGTCGTGAAGATAGTGTTATTCACTGTTGCAACGATAGCAGAGGGCTTGATTGCCACATTTATTCTTGGAATACCGCTCGACAGCATGGGTGAGCTCGGAAAATGGTCGGTGATTATCCTAATCGCTCTGGCTGAAGTTGTTTTTATCGTCTACAATAAGGCTGTGAGAAATTTAATCGCACTTTATTTTCTGCGTTTCAGAAGAACACTGCTCAAAATACTGGGCGGCAGAATGTAATATATTTAATTAAATAAAAATCGGCTATGCTTTTCTACTGCACAGCCGATTTTGTTTTGTGAAAATTTTAAATTTCTTTAGTCCATACCTGCATCATGTTTTCGCCGCGGTTCGCCCAAGTGTAGTAGGGAATCATGCGAAGTTTTGTCTTTTCTGCAGTAGGCTTTTTGTCGTAGGTGTAAAGGTCGTCGCTTGAAGAGAGGACATAACCGTCAACCTCGAGCGGAACAATTCCACCGAGAGTTTCGGGCTCAAAATCAAGAACCTTGATTTCTCCGTTCTCGGCAATTCTCACTCTTCTCAGGTCATACTTGCTGTCCTTGCCCTCGAGACAATATACAAACGGGCCACGCTGAATTGCGACAGCCTCCTGATCCTCACGAAGAAGGACATTCGAGTATATTTTTCTCGGTGTGAAATCAAGCTTGAGCTCTAGCTCGTCACCCGATTTGAACGAGGAGCCTACCTCGGCGTATCCAAGATTAATCGGAGCATTTATGCCGTTTTCGTTAAGCTTGACGGTGAAACTCTTTGACCAATCGGGAATACGGAGATTAAGCTTCTTGTCAAAGTCCTTTAAGAATTTGAATTTAACCGTGTCGCCGTAAGGATAATCGGTGGTGATTTCGATTTCGTCACGCAGAGTTCCGCCGATATAGAGATTGCACCAGATGTCATTTTCCTCTTCTGTGAAAATATAACGGTTGAGGGAAGCAAGAGTTCTTGCGATGTTCGGCGGACAGCATGCACAGCCGTACCAAGACGGTCTCTCGGGAAGAACATGCTGGTAGTTCATAACCTTGCCCGAATACTCCGGGTTGACTTCAAGGGGATTTACGTAGAAGAAATTCTTTCCGTTGAGGCTCATTCCTGCAAGAACGGTATTGTAAAGCGCACGCTCCATGACGTCGGCATAGCGTGAGTCTTTCTCGATTTCGAGCATCTTTCTTGCAAAGAACATAAGACCGATTGCCGCACAGGACTCTGAGTAAGCAGTGTCGTTCGGAAGATCGTAGTCGGCACTGAAAGCTTCGCCGTTGTCGACAGAGCCGATGCCGCCCGTGACATACATTCTCTTTTTCGTGATTGAGTTCCAAAGAGTCTTGCAAGCCTTGACTAAGCTTTCGTCGCCTGTTTCCTTGGCTACTCCCGCCATACCCGTATAAAGGTATACTGCTCTTACGGCATGACCTGTTGCGTCCTTTTGTTCTCTTACGGGAGCCTGATTCTGGTTGTAGTCGCTTGTGAGGGCGTTCTGACCCCAGAGAGTCCAGCCTCGTCTTTCGGATTCAACAGCATAGAAATTCGGTTCTGTTCCTCGCTCGTCAACGAAATACTTAGCGAGCTCGAGATACTTTTCGTTGCCTGTTACCTTGTACATTCTGACAAGTGCAAGCTCTGCTTCGGGGTGACCTGGGAAGCCGCGATTCTTGTCCTTGCCGAATGTGTTGTAAATGCAGTCTGCGAATTTCTCCATAACAGAGAGAAGATTTGTCTTTCCTGTAGCCTCGTAGTGTGCAACTGCGGCTTCTGCCATGTGACCGAAGCAATAAAGCTCGTGAGCCTCCTGGAGGTTAGTCCACTTCTTGTCAAGCTTGCCCAAGATGAAGTAGGTGTCAAGATAGCCGTCGGGCTGTTGTGCTTTTGCGATTATGTCTATGATATTGTCTATATCTTCCTCGAGAGCCTTGTCAGGCTTAAGAATGAGGGAGTAAGATGCGGCTTCAATCCACTTTGCGACGTCTGAATCCTGAAAAACCCAGCCGTAAAATTCTCCCTCGGAAAGTCCTGCGGCAATGCGGAAATTTTCGAGTGCGTGAGACTTCTCAACTCCCGGGATAGCGTCATCTATAACTTTTCTCTGATATGGGATGACGTCCTCGGTAACAAGCTTTTGGTAGTGACCGAAAAATCTGTCCTTTATGATAAAATCATTTTTCATCAGTCTTTCTCTCCTGCCATGATAGCTTCGATTTCTTCGATTGTTCTCGGAACGCAAGCGGTGAGGTTCTCGCATCCGTCCTCGGTGACGAGAAGGTTGTCCTCGACTCTGAATCCTATGCCCCAGTCCTCGTTATAAATTCCGACATCTATGCAGAATACTTCGCCTGCTGTGACGGGTCTTTCCATATCGGTGAGGTCGTGAGTGTCGAAGCCGACATGATGTGCGCCGTTGTGCCACATAAGCTTGCCGATATTCTCGAAGGAGTCCATAAGTCCTACCTTTTTGAGCTGTTCACAGCAATATTTCTTTACCATGACGTCAACCTCTGCCATGGGGATACCTGGCTTTACGACGGAGAACATATACTCGCTTGTGTTGTATGCACACTCATACATGATTCTCTGTCTCTCGGTGAATTTTCCGTTGCACGGCCAGCCACGGGAAACATCGTTGCCCTCGAAGTCATACTTTGCGCCGACATCATTCAAAATCATATCGCCGTCCTTAGCCTGACCTGTGTAAGCATAGTAGTGAATGCAGAAGTTGTTTTCGCCGGCCGAAATGATTGACGGGAAAGCAGGCTCGAGACAGCCGTGTCTTGTGAGCTCACGGTCAAATTCAGCCTTGTATTCGTATTCATACATTCCCGGCTTGGATGCTTTCATCATGGCGACAATGCCGGCACGTGTGATTTTTGCGGCTTTTCTCATTGCTTCAATCTCGCACGGCTTCTTGATTGTACGCTGATTTCTTATCTGTGGGAAAACATCAACGATATTAACGGACGGATAATGAGAGAGAGTCTCTTTTACAAAGCTGTGAGATGCTCTGTCTCTGTCGTTCGGGTCGCACTTGTAGAGGTCGAGCGCAACATTTGAGAACTTTCCGCTTAGCATGAGCTTGTGGAAATAGCCGTCAAACTTCGGCAACTGATCTACATTCTCGATAAGACCCTTGTTGTATATTTCATCTGCCTTTAAACGCTTGCCCGTCCATCTCTCTGCAAAAGCGTCGGGGGGAAGAACGAAGATTTTTTCGCTTGTTTTACCATCCTTTTTCTCAGCAACAAGAATGCTTTCTTTTTGCTCGATACCCGTCATATAGACGAATGAACGGTCAGCGTAAAAGCCGTAGAATTCATCGGCGGTTTTTCTGATTTCTTTTCCCGAGAACAAAAGCAAAACTGTGCTGTCGGGAAGGCTCTCGTAGAGCTTTTCTCTGTTTTCTTTAAAAAATGTGTTTATCATTTGAAAGAACTCCTTTCCTTTTTGCATTTTCGATTGAAGAAATATGCACACAGGCAAAATATATCACTGTATTTTGCTTTAGTCAATCCGAAAATAAAAGATATTTTGCACTGAATTTCAAATGTGCTATGCTTGAATATAACCTATCATTATGATATGATAAAAACTAATATATTAGAAAGAGGTTTTTTCCTATGAGAGTTACCGATATAATTAAGGGAGAGAAGCCAAGCTTTTCACTTGAGGTTTTTCCTCCGAAGACGCAAGAGATTTTTGAGCCTGTTAAGGACACCGCACTTAAGATTGCCGCCCTTAAGCCGAGCTACATGAGCGTTACATACGGCGCAGGCGGCGGAACAAGCCGGTTTACAGCTGATATTTCCGAGGCGATTTTAAAGGCGGGCACAACTCCTGTTTCTCATCTTTCCTGCATTTCTTCCACAAAGGAAAAGGTAAGGGAACAGCTCGATATGCTTTCTTCCAAGGGCATTGAGAATATTCTTGCATTAAGAGGCGATATTCCGAAAGGGATGAGCATGGATCATCTCGATTATCACTACGCAAGTGAGCTTATCGAGGACATCAAGAAGTACGGCGATTTCTGCATCGGCGGCGCTTGCTACCCTGAGACTCACCCCGACTCAAAGAGTGCACAGGAGGATATCGAGAATCTCAAGAAGAAGGTTGATGCAGGATGCGAGTATCTTGTCACTCAGATGTTTTTCTCCAATGATATTCTTTATAATTTCATGTACAGACTTCTCAAAGCCGGTATAGATGTTCCCGTTGTTCCCGGTATCATGCCGATTACAAACGCAAGACAGGTCGCAACGGCTGCAAAGCTTTCTAATTCCTTTGTGCCGCAGAGCTTCCTTCGAATAGTTGACCGCTACGGCTCCAATCCTGCGGTTATGCGTCAGGCGGGTATCGCATTTGCTACCGAGCAGATAATCGACCTCTATGCAAACGGCTTCAATGCTGTTCATATTTACACCATGAATAAGCCCGATGTTGCCGAGGCTATCATGAACAACGTAAGCGAGATAATCAAGTAATCAAAAATCAGGAGGAAGTATGCCCGAGATTATTTACAGGTCGGTTTCTGTCGACGAATTACAGCTTAACAGCAACGAGGTTGCTTATCGTTTGGGTACGGACAGAGGCTACACCGATAAGCTTATCGAGGGCTGTCTTGAAGAGCTCAAAAAAGTTCTCACGCCAAAATTTTGTTACACAGTGAGTGAGGCAAAGTACGGCGATAACAACCTGATAGATTTAGGTTACATGAAAATAAATTCCGAGAAGCTGACGAAAAACCTCAGAGGCGCAAAGAGAGTCTATACCTTTGCGGCAACGATAGGTCACGGTGCAGACAGACTTTTGGCTAAGCAGTCAAAAATCAGCAGTGCAAAATATTTTGTGACGGACGGCCTTTCTTCTGCCTTTGCCGAGGCTCTTGCCGATTACGCCAACAAATATATAGCCGAGGGGAAAAGCTGTTATCCGAGATTTTCCCCGGGCTTCGGCGATGTGCCGCTTTCTGTTCAGCCAAAGGTGCTGGGGGCGGTTAATGCGGCTAAGCTGCTCGGAATAACGCTAAGCGATACGTTTCTGATGACGCCGATGAAGTCGGTCACGGCTTTCATTGGTGAGAAAAACGAAGACTGAATAAGTCGGAGGTTAAAGAATGCACGATACTCAAAAGAAAAAGATAACCGAGCTCATGCGTGAGAGAAGAATTTATCTTGACGGCGGAACAGGCTCGGTGCTTCAAAGCCAGGGACTGAAGCCCGGTGAGGCGCCGGAGCTTTGGAATCTGACAAATCCCGATAAAATTCTTGCTCTTTACAACTCCTACCTTGATGCGGGAAGTGATGTGTTCAACACAAACACTTTCGGCGTTAATAAGGAAAAGTACGATAATTATGCCGAGCTCATCACGGCGGCAATCGATATTGCCCACAAGGCGGTTGAGGGAAGAAAAGAGAAATACATCGCATTTGATATGGGCCCCACGGGCAGACTTTTGGAGCCGCTCGGAGACTTGAGCTTCGAGGACTGCGTAGATATCTATGCGGCTAATATAAATGTAGCAAAGAATTTAGGTGTTGACCTTGTTATCATCGAGACGATGAACGATTCTCTTGAGACCAAGGCGGCACTTCTTGCGGTAAAGGAAAACTGCGATTTGCCCGTATTTGTCATGAACGTCTACGATGAGGGCGGAAAGCTTATGACAGGCGCAAGCCCCGAGGCTATGACAGCGCTTCTCGAGGGAATGGGTGCGGACGCTATCGGAATGAACTGCTCACTCGGCCCCGATAAGATGATTCCGACTGTCGAGAGATTCGCAAAGTGCTCCTCGCTTCCGATAATTGTCAAGCCGAACGCAGGACTTCCCGAGGTAAGGGACGGCAAGACAGTTTATAATGTAGTTGCCGACAAATTCTGTGAATATATGCACACGATAGCTGAAATGGGTGCAACTGTTCTCGGCGGATGCTGCGGTACAACTCCCGAATATATCGAAAAGCTTGTTAAATCTACAAAGGATTTGCCGTTTGCACTTCCCGAAAAGAAGGATATTACGGCTGTTTCTTCCTATACAAACGCTGTTGTCATAGCTGAAAAGCCAACGCTAATCGGTGAGAGAATCAACCCAACAGGAAAGAAAAGAGTTAAAGAGGCTCTCAGAACCGGAAACCTTGCGTTCATACTTGAGGAGGCACTCAAGCAGGTTGACGCAGGAGTTCATATCCTTGATGTCAATGTGGGACTTCCCGAGATTGACGAAAAAGAGGTTATGGTCAAGGTTATAAAGGAGCTTCAGTCGGTCACCGATGTTCCGCTTCAGATTGACTCGTCTTCACCCGAGGTTTTAAGTGCCGCCATGAGAATTTATAACGGCAAGGCACTTATCAACTCTGTCAACGGCGAGAAAGAGAAAATGGACGCTGTATTTCCGCTTGTGAAAAAATACGGCGGAACTCTCATTGCGCTCACAATGGACGAGGGCGGCATTCCAAAAACAGCTGAAGAAAGAATTGCCATTGTCAATAAAATAGTTGACGAAGCCGCAAAATACGGAATAGAGAAGAAGGATATTATAGTCGATCCGCTTGCTCTGACTATTTCTTCCGATACCTCTGCGGCACTCGAAACGCTCAGAACTGTCGAGATGCTCAGTAAAATGGGCCTTAAGTCTTCACTCGGTATCTCAAATATCAGCTTCGGACTTCCCAAGCGAGACAAGATAACCTCGACATTCTATACCTGTTGTCTTGAAAAGGGACTTAACTGTGCTATTATGAATCCCTATTCGAGAAATATGATGGATGCTTATTATACTTTTATGGCTCTTCACAATATGGATGAGGCTTGTGTAAATTATATTTCCTATGCCGATTCATTGGGAGATGAAGTGCTTGTAAGCGGAGGCGCCGCAAACAAGGGTGCGGCTCAAAAGGAGACAAGCACAGGCTCGGGGCTTAAATATGCAGTCGTCAAGGGAATGAAAGACGCCGCTATAAGCTCGGCTAAAGAACTTCTCGAGACAAGCGAGCCATTATCACTCATAAGCGACCACATCATTCCCGCACTTAACGAGATTGGCGAAGCATTCGAAAAGGGCAAAGCTTACTTGCCGCAGCTTCTTATGAGTGCCGACGCCGCATCTGCCGCATTCGAGGAAGTAAAGCGCAAGATGCCGTCAAGCGACGGAGCAGTCAAGGGCGAAATGGTTCTCTGCACCGTTAAGGGAGACATTCACGACATAGGAAAGAACATCGTGAAGGTCATGCTCGAAAGCTACGGCTTCAAGGTGTATGACCTCGGCAAGGACGTAGACCCGCAGGCGGTTCTTGACGCATGCATCGAGCACGACTGCAATCTTGTCGGATTGTCTGCTCTAATGACGACAACCGTTCCAGCTATGGCAGATACAATAGAACTGCTTCATAACTACAACAAGGATATCAAGGTTGTGGTTGGCGGTGCGGTTCTCACTCAGGACTATGCCGACATGATTTATGCCGATTTCTACGCAAAAGACGCTATGGATACCGTCAGATTCACGGAAAAATTCTATGCCGACAAATAAGTAAACAATAATCTTTTACCGACCTCAAAAAGTTCGCTTTTCGAGGTCGGCGTTTTTCTTTCGCTGTACCAAAATACAGTAAATTTTGTGTGTAAAATTATCATATTGACATTACATAGATTTTACTTGACTTTTTATGTGAAAATCAGTAAATTATAACTTGCGTATGTAATTTGCAAAATGCAGGAGGTCGAAAGGCTTTAATGCTTCAAAAAATAAGGCAGCGCAGAGCTCTGTGAGGCTAAACGCCACGTGGTATTCACGACATGCTCTTTTGACAATGGGCGTGTTCACAGAATTTGTCTGGTACGGGGAAATCCCGGAAGTTCGGTAAGTCGGCTGAAATCTAAACTACGAAGTAAACATACACCATAGTCGGCAGTCTTATCGTCAGGGCGGAAACTTTAAGTCCGTCCGCAGTTTCGCACTGAAATTTTTGTTTGCTTGGTGCGAAGCCGAAGATCTTATTGTTTGGGGGTTGGCTTATGAAAGAACCAATTATAACACTAAAAAATATCGCTGTTTCATATGACGGTGAGCAGGTGCTTAAGGACTTTAATCTTTACATTAAAGACGGAGAGTTCATCACGCTTCTCGGTCCATCGGGCTGCGGCAAGACCACGGTTTTGAGGACTATTGCTGGATTTATCAATCCTGATTCGGGTGATGTGCTTTTCGAGGGTAAGAGAATCAATGATGTTCCTCCGCACAAGCGCACCGTCAATACTGTTTTTCAGCGCTATGCACTTTTCCCGCATCTGAATGTTTACGATAATATCGCATTCGGAATGAGACTTAAAAAGAAGAGCGAAAGCGAAATCAAGGCTAAGGTTGACGAGCTCTTGGAGATGGTAAGCCTTAAGGGCTTGGCTCACAGAGGAATCGACAAGCTTTCCGGCGGTCAGCAGCAGAGAGTTGCAATTGCGAGAGCTCTTGCGAACGACCCGAAGGTTCTCCTTCTTGACGAGCCGCTTTCGGCGCTTGACCTTAAGCTCAGAAAGGATATGCAGAGCGAGCTCAAGAAGATTCAGCAGGCTGTCGGAATTACCTTTGTTTTCGTCACTCACGACCAGGAAGAGGCACTTTCCATGTCAGATACGATAGTTGTCATGGACGGCGGCGATATTCAGCAAATCGGCACTCCTACCGATATATATAACGAGCCGAAAAATGCTTTTGTAGCAGACTTTATCGGCGAATCCAATATCCTTGACGGCACAATGATTGAAGATTACCTCGTTGAGGTTGCCGGCATAAGATTTAAGTCGCTTGACTCGGGCTTCGGAAAAATGGCTCCCGTTGATGTTGTCATTCGTCCCGAGGATATCGATATGTGCCCTGCCGACAGCAAGGGAGCACACATCATAGGCGAGGTTACAAGCGTAACTTTCAAGGGCGTTCACTACGAGATTATCGTAGACGTTGACGGCTTCAAGTGGATGATTCAGTCCACCGACTGCGTAAATGTCGGAGACAGAATCGGCTTGACTCTCACTCCCGATGATATACATGTTATGAAGAAGTCTAAGTACTCCGGAACATTCGGTGACTACTCGACCTTCTCGGACGAGATGGAGGAGGCTCTCCTCGGTGAGGAAGGCTCACAGGAGGAAGAGTGATGAAGCATAAAGCCACAGCGGCACCATACACAATTTGGATGATAATTTTCATTGTCGTTCCGCTTTTTATGGTTGCCTTTTTCGCATTTACCGATTCATCGGGAGCATTCACTCTCGAGAATATCACAACTGTCGGAAGATACTCCAATGTCTTCTTGCGTTCGATACTTTTGGGAGCAATCGCAACGGTCGTTTCCTTTATACTCGGTTATCCGCTCGCTTATATAATCTCGAAAATCAAAGCAAGCAGTCAGACAATACTCATCATGCTGATTATGGTTCCCATGTGGATGAACTTTCTTCTCAGAACCTACGCATGGATGTCTCTTCTCGAAGATCAGGGCATTATCAACAATGCTCTTGCGGCAATCGGACTGCCGAGAATCCACATGATAAATACTGCGGGAGCTGTTGTACTCGGAATGGTATATAACTATCTTCCGTACATGATACTTCCGATTTACTCGGTACTCACAAAAATGGACAATTCCGTCATTGAGGCGGCTGAAGATTTGGGTGCAAACAAAACTCAGGTTTTCATGAAGGTAATTTTCCCAATGTCCATGCCCGGAATCATCAGCGGCGTAACCATGGTGTTCGTCCCTGCGGTTTCTACATTTATTATCTCGAAGATGCTTGGCGGCGGCGGAAATCTGCTCATCGGTGACCTTATCGACATGCAGTTCCTCGGCTCGTCCTATAATCCGAACCTCGGCTCGGCTATTTCACTCGTTCTCATGATACTGATTTTCATTTGCATGGGAATTATGAACCAGTTCGACGACGGTGACGATGCACAGGGAGGAGGTATGCTCATATGAAAATCCTCTCTAAAATATACGTGACTCTCGTCTACATATTTTTATATGCGCCGATTGTCGTATTGATTATCTTCTCATTTAACGACACCGCAACTTACAGCCGTACTGTTTTCAGCGGCTTTACAATCAAGTGGTACAAGCAGTTATTTGAAGACAGACTGATACTCGAGGCGCTCAGAAACACACTGATAATCGCTGTTATTGCCGCCGTAGTTTCCACAGCTATCGGTACTGTTGCGGCTATAGGTATAAGCAAGATGAATAAGCTGCCGAGAAAGCTTATGATGACGGTCACCAACATCCCTATGATTAACCCCGATATCGTAACGGGAGTTTCTCTCATGCTTTTATTTGTTTTTGCCGTCAATCTTCTTCATCTCAAGAGCCTCGGTATGGTGACGCTCATTATAGCTCACATCACGTTCTGCTTGCCGTATGTCATTCTTTCGGTTTTGCCGAAATTAAGACAGCTTCCGCCGAATCTCTATGAGGCTGCACAGGATTTGGGCTGTCCGCCTGCCAAGGCATTTTTCAAGGTGGTGTTGCCGCAGATTATGCCCGGTATCATTACGGGTATGATGATGGCGTTTACGCTTTCAATCGACGATTTCGTCATCTCATATTTTTGCTCGGGTACAACCCAGACCCTTCCGATTTACATTTACTCCATGACAAGAAAGAGAATTTCTCCCGAGATTAACGCTCTCTCAACCGTTCTCTTTACGGTTATACTCGTTCTGCTGATAATCATTAATGTCAGACAGTCTAAGGATAAAAAGAAGGAGGGCAAGCACGCATGAAATTTCGCACACTGAAGAAATTTTTATCTGTTCTTATGCTTTTTGCTCTCGTTTTCTCCATAAGTGCGATTCCCGCATTTGCCGATGAATCCGAGGAGGATGCCGAAGAGGAAACGACAGAGGAAACCCACACCGAGGGCACAAGCGGAGTCACTATAAACGTCTACAACTGGGGCGAATATATCGCTAACGGAACTGACGGTTATATCGACGTCAACAAAGCTTTCACCGAGGCTACGGGAATAGGCGTTAATTACACTACATTCGATTCCAATGAATCGATGTACGCCAAGCTTTCGGGCGGCGGCGCCGACTACGATGTCATCATTCCTTCTGACTATATGATTTCAAGACTTATCGCAGAAGATATGCTCGCTGAAATCAATTACGATAACATCCCCAACTACAAGTATATCGATGATGAATTCAGAAATCTCGAATACGACCCCGAAAATAAATACTCCGTGCCGTACACATGGGGAGTTGTAGGTCTTTTCTACAATACGGATTTCATCACGGAAACACCCACAAGCTGGAATGTTCTCTGGGATGAGAAGTATTCGGGAAAAATCCTCATGTTCGATAACCAGAGAGACGCATTTGCGATTGCCGCATCTATTTTGGGATTCTCGCTCAATTCCACAAACGAGGATGAATTGATGGAGGAGGCTTCGCTTCTTAAGGAACAAAAGCCGCTTGTACAGGCTTATGTTATGGACCAGATTTTCGATAAGATGGAATCAGGCGAGGCTTGGCTTGCTCCGTACTACTGCGGTGATGCTGCTATACTTTGCGATGAGGTCGACAATATCGCATTCTGCTTCCCCGAGGAGGGCTCTAACTTCTTCGTTGACGCAATGTGCATCCCGAAGACAAGCGAGCACAAGGAGGCTGCCGAGGCTTACATAAACTTCATTTGCAACCCCGAGATTGCGGGTCAGAATATGGAGTATGTCGGCTACGGCGTACCCGAGACTGAGGCTAAGAAGTATATGGACGAGGAGGTTGTAAACAACCCCGTCAATTACCCAAGCAGTGAGGTCATTGCAAACACCGAGGTTTTCGTAAATCTCCCCGATGAGACATCTTCACTTCTCGATACCCTCTGGGCAGAAGTCAAGATGGGCGGCCCCGGTTCAACTTATACGCTCATTGCCATTATCGCAGTATTCCTCTTTACTTATATCGCTATCGTGGTTCATAAGAAAAGAAAACGCAAGCGTGAAATGGCTTAAAAATTAATCAATCCTTTAAAATCGCCGTGTGGAACTTCTCTTGTACACGGCGGTTTTGTTTATTGTGATTAAGTTAAAATTGCAGCTTCATTTAATAGGGAATAATCTCATCTAAAACTCTTTTAAATTTTTTTAAAAAAGTGTTGACAAATTAACGCTTGCACGATATAATAAACAAGCGTTGAGAACACAACACTTTGAAATGCGGATGTAGCTCATCTGGTAGAGCGCCACCTTGCCAAGGTGGAGGTAGCGAGTTCGAGCCTCGTCGTCCGCTCCAGTAAAGTCGATCGAAAGGTCGACTTTTTTATTTTGCTTTTTTACCGATGTAATTCTCTCATGAATTGCATCGGTATTTTTGTTTGTGCTGAAAATAACGATTTGAAATGAAATATCAAGAGTAAAATATTTTATTTTAGGAGAAAAATTAGGCTAAATAAATTCAAAATATAGCATTTATGAATAATTTTCAATTTCAAACACCAAAATTTGAATAAATTACCTTGACATAACGGTGTAATCATAGCATAATTAAGAAAATATTTATATTTTTGTCAATTTCAGTTACCATTAAGCAATTACGCTCGAATGAAAAAAGTAAAGCTAAAGAAGGAAAGGAAACAACACTATGATTAAGCTGTATGACGGCGGAGTTTATCTGCTGGACGGAAATAAGCTTGTCTCGGAAAGCGAGGCAAAGAAAATGGGTGTCACCCTCAGCAAGGAAGAGGCTAAGAAAGGCACCATTGCATATTCTGTTCTTAAGGCACACAACAAGAATGATGATATGTCACAGCTCAAAATCCGTTTTGACGCCATGACAAGCCACGATATTACCTTTGTCGGAATCATTCAGACCGCTAAGGCATCGGGAATGGAGAAATTTCCCGTTCCTTATGTTCTCACGAACTGTCACAACAGCCTTTGTGCAGTCGGCGGCACTATAAACGAGGACGACCATGTTTTCGGACTTTCTGCGGCTAAGAAATACGGCGGTATTTATGTTCCGCCTCATATTGCGGTCATTCATCAGTTTATGCGTGAGATGCAAGCCGGTTGCGGCAAGATGATTTTAGGCTCCGACTCTCACACCCGTTACGGCGCTCTCGGCACCATGGCAATCGGTGAAGGCGGCGGTGAGCTTGTTAAGCAGCTTTTGTGCGATACTTACGATGTAGCTTATCCGGGTGTAATTGCGATTTACCTTGACGGCAAGCCTCAGCCGGGTGTCGGCCCTCAGGATATTGCTCTTGCTATTATCGGTGCTGTTTTCAAGAACGGTTACGTTAAAAATAAAGTAATGGAGTTTGTTGGCCCAGGTATCTCGAGCATGACAACGGACTACAGAAACGGAATTGACGTAATGACTACGGAGACCACTTGTCTTACATCAATCTGGAGAACGGACGAGGATACACACGCATTCTTGACGACCCACGGAAGAGGGGACGCTTACAAGGAGCTTAATCCTGCCGATACCGCTTATTATGACGGTTGCGTCTATGTTGACTTAAGCACTGTCAAGCCGATGATTGCACTCCCGTTCCACCCGAGCAATGTTTATGAGATTGACGAGCTCAACGAGAATCTCGGTGATATTCTCCGTGAAGTAGAGAAAGAGGCTGCAAGAATAACCGATAATGCAGACCTTGATTTCTGTCTCACCGATAAGATAGTAGACGGCAAGCTGAATGTTCAGCAGGGAATTATTGCAGGCTGTGCCGGCGGTACGTACTCAAACCTCATGGAGGCGGCTCATATTCTCGAGAACGCATCAACGGGCAACGGAGTATTCACTCTTTCAGTTTATCCGTCATCTCAGCCTGTATTTATGGATCTTGTCCGCAAGGGAGCTATCACGAAGTTTATGGCGGCTGGCGCAAATGTAAAGACAGCGTTCTGCGGCCCTTGCTTCGGTGCGGGCGATACCCCTGCAAACAACGCACTTTCCATTCGCCATTCGACGAGAAACTTCCCCAACAGAGAGGGCTCAAAGCCGGGTAACGGTCAGCTTTCCGCTGTCGCACTCATGGACGCACGCTCCATTGCGGCAACTGCGGCTAACGGCGGTGTTCTCACATCGGCTACAAAATACGCAGATGATTATGTTGTACCGCAGTATGACTTCGACCCGTCTGCTTACAACGCAAGAGTTTATAACGGCTTTGGCAAGGCTGACGAGAAGAGCGAGCTTCAGTATGGCCCGAACATCAAGCCGTGGCCTGAAATGAGTCCGCTTGCAGACAACATTCTCCTGAAGGTTTGTTCAAAGATTATGGATCCTGTCACAACAACCGATGAGCTTATCCCATCGGGCGAAACATCATCCTACCGCTCAAATCCGCTTGGACTTGCAGAATTCACGCTTTCAAGACGCGACCCCGCTTATGTCAGCCGTGCAAAGGAAATCGGCAAGGCAGAGAAAGCAAGGGTTTCAGGGGGCAATCCGACAGATGAGGACGAGAATTTAGAAAAGCTTTATGCTCAGATTAAGGATATCACTCCCGATGCAGTCGAGGGCGAGATTGAAATCGGCTCGATGATATATGCTGTAAAGCCCGGCGACGGTTCGGCACGTGAGCAGGCGGCTTCTTGCCAGAGAGTTCTCGGCGGACTTGCAAACATCTGCACGGAGTACGCTACAAAGAGATACCGCTCCAACGTCATGAACTGGGGCATGCTTCCGTTCCAGATGAAGGGTGAGCCGTGCTTTGAGGTCGGAGACTACATCTATGTGCCGAATGTCAAGAATGCACTCGACACGGATATGAGCGATATCAAGGCTTATGTTCTCGGCGATGAAGTCAAGGAACTTTCGCTTTATATCACCGACATGGTCGGCAATGAAAAGGAAATTGTTAAGGCGGGTTCGCTTATCAATTTCAACAGAAACAGAGCAAAGAATTAATTAAATATGCAGTTCCGCATTTTCGTTTGAGAGTGCGGAATTTGCTTTATGATTTTATAATTTTATAATTTTTAATTTATATAGGAGAGAATACTATGAAGATAAATAAGGTAGCCGTTATGGGAGCGGGCGCAGTCGGCTCGTATGTCATATGGGGACTTTCTCAGAAAAACGATATCGATCTTGGAGTAATAGCAGAGGGAAAGCGTGCCGAAAAGCTTAAGAACGGCACGGTCATAAACGGAAAGGTTTATACCCCACAGGTTTGGTCGGCGAGTGAGGCGAAGGGAGCTGATTTGATTATCGTCTGTCTCAAGTATGCCGCACTCAGACCTGCACTTGACACCTTAGCCGAGGCGGTTGGAGAAAACACGGTCGTCATGAGCCTTATGAACGGTGTTGACAGCGAGGAAATAATCTCGGAGAAAATCGGCGAGGAGCACATGGTATATTCTGTTATCAAGGTTGCTTCAAGCTTTGACGGAAAAAGCTTTAATTTCAATCCCGAAAAAACAATAGGAATTATTTACGGTGAAGCAAAAGCTCCTTTTGACAGCGAGAGAATCAGGGCAATAGATGAGCTTTTCTCGGGCACGGAGCTTCACTACAGAAAAACAGATGTTATCAGAGAAGAGATGTGGTCGAAGTTCAGACTGAATGTTTGCAATAATCTTCCGCAGGCAATTGTGGGTGCAGGCGTCGGATGTTATCAGGACAGTAAGCACATGAAGGCAATAAGCGACGGACTTAAAGGGGAGCTCGAGGCAGTTGCGGCGGCAAAGGGAATAGACCTTAACAAAGCAGATTCTTCGTCATTCCACGGCAGTATAGTGCCCCCGACAGCAAGATACTCAACCTTACAGGATATCGATGCGAAAAGACACACAGAGATTGATATGTTCTCGGGTGCAATTGTAAGAATGGGAAAAGAACTCGGCATCCCCACGCCATACAACGAGTATACCTACCATATAATCAAGGCGCTCGAGGAGAAGAACGACGGACTTTTTGACTATGAAGGCGTAACAAGAGAGGCTCGGGCAAATTAAGCTAAGCTCTTGACTCCAATCGGCTATTTCGTACTATTGTATTTTTATTCTAAAAATGTTAAAATCATAGAGTATCACAAATCAGCTTGAAGGGAGCTTATTTATGCCGAAAAGCAATCAGATGTCCGAAGCGGCATTTTTGAATAAAAAACAAATCAAGCAGGCGAGGTCGCTTGGCGGCGGTAAAAAGCAGGGCAGCGTCTATTATTTCAATAACGGTGAGCCGCTTGGCAGTGCCGTGCGAAGCGTACTTAGACAGCTTGCCTTTGTGCTTGTAGTATTTATTTTGGTTATAGCGGTTTTCTGGGGCAAGTCTTATGTGCAGAGCACATTGAGCAACGACAGCATTTTCACGCTTACCATGAGTTCCAAATATTCCCAAACGGTGTCTGAAGATAAAATAGACACTTTCACGGCAAATAAGAATTACGGTGCGGCGGCTGTTAATGCGATAAGCTCGCTTGTTTCTCCGAAAGAAACAATAACCGCACCCAAGAATGATTATATCCCTGCCGTAAGGGAGTGCCTTGAGGCGGCTTACGGTGAAGGCAGAGTTGACGTGAGGTCGCATGTCGGCAACTACGAGATGATGACAGAGATTTACGATACAATCGCAAACGGCGATGCGGTTTTCTGTCTTATGTCACTTTCTGAGAATCAGGAAGACGAATCTGCAAACGATGTTGTCTATTGTCCCGTAATCGAGGCTAATTACTCCGAAGATAAGGTTGTCATCGTGACGCCATACGGAGATAAGAGAACATTAAAAGCGTCGGAATTTGTCGCCGCAACGAGATTCAGCAACAAAACAAAATACTCATTCTCCGAAAGACTTTCCTTTGTGTTCGGTCTTAGAGCAG
Organism: Bacteroides uniformis; assembly: GCA_963611165.1. Taxonomy (GTDB): domain Bacteria; phylum Bacillota; class Clostridia; order Oscillospirales; family Acutalibacteraceae; genus SIG603. The sequence continues at coordinate 4,230 of CAVDQG010000028.1, read as the reverse complement.
AGAATACGATTTTCATAGTTACAAAAGAATGACGAACAACGAATCAGTAATCAAAAATTTAAAATTGCCGAATAAAATAAATAAAGCCATCGACATGCTGTATGCCGGTGGCTTTTGCGCTTATGCGGTCGGCGGATGCGTCCGAGATTTGATAATGGGAAAGAAGCCGCACGATTATGACATCACGACATCGGCTTTGCCTGAGGAAGTGACAGCCATTTTTTCAAAAGAATACACCGTTAGACCAACAGGCATTGAGCACGGCACAGTGACGGTTGATTTTGAGGGCGAGGAACTTGAAATCACAACTTTCAGGCGTGAGGGAAATTACAGCGACCACCGTCATCCCGATGAAGTCAGCTTCACAAGAAATTTACGGGATGACCTTGTGAGAAGAGATTTCACGGTGAACGCAATGGCTTTCAATGAGAAAGAAGGGCTTTGCGATATTTTCGGCGGAGTGGAGGATATAAAAAACAGAATAATCCGCACTGTCGGCAATCCTCAAAAGAGATTTGAGGAGGATGCAATCCGAATTATGAGGGCGGTGCGTTTTGCTTCTTATTTAGAGTTTTCTCTTGAAGAAAGCACGGCTTCAGCCGCAAAAAAGCTTGCTGAGAGTCTTTCATACGTAGCGAAGCAAAGGCTTGAACCCGAGCTTTCCAAGCTGATGTGCGGCGAGAATGTCGTTTCTGTTTTGTTAGGCTATCCCGAGGTAATTTTTGCGGTGATGCCTGAACTCAAACCGATGTGGGGCTGTTCGCAGAACTCCGTTTATCATCACTACGATGTTTGGAGACACACGGTCGGCGTGGTCGGAAATATGTCGCCGAAATTAAGCTACCGACTGTCGGCGCTTTTTCACGATGCAGGCAAGCCGCAGGCGAAGAAAACCGACAAACTGGGATTTGACCACTTCAAAGGTCATGTCGAAATAAGCGTGCAGATTGCAGACAAAGTTCTTGAGGACTTCGGCTATCCGTCCGAGCTAAAAGAAAATATTCACTTTGCCGTATTGCACCACGAGGAGAAAATTCCCGTTTCAAGGGCACGCATGAAGCTATTGATGAACTGCGGTAACGAGGAAAAAATGCGGCTTTTGAATTCACTCCAGTTTGCAGACAATCAGGCAAAGACATTCACGGTCGGCACGGGCAGACTGAATATCGAGATTGACGCTCATGCACTTATCAACGATATTATCGACAGCGGCGAGTGCTTCAGTTTGAGACAGCTTGCCGTAAAGGGAAATGATTTGGTGCCGCTTGGAATAAGGGGCAAGGAAATCGCACTGACGCTTGATAATCTTTTGCTCGAGGTTATAGCGGAAAAAGTTCCCAACGAGAAAGATGCACTCTTGAAGTCGGCGGAAGATATAATCAAGGAAATCAGAAATAACAATCCCGACTATCTGATTAATCTAAAGGAAGAATGTTCAAGCTTTGCCGAGAAATACGGAAAGCGACTAAACTGATAGATGTATAATTAATTAATATGAGGTGACAGTATGGGTTTTGAGGAAAAATTAGTTGTGAAAACCAAGCAGGGAATTATCGAAGGTGACTTTTGTGCCCAACAAAGAGTGCGTGTGTTTAAGGGAGTTCCCTATGCCGAGCCGCCTGTCGGTAAGCTGAGATTTGTCCGACCACAGCCGAAGAAGCCGTGGATTGGAGTGAGACCGTGCAAAAGCTTTGCACCGCAAGCCATGCAGACGGACAAAACCAAGGGAGAGCTTTATCCGAGGGAGTTTTATTCTGTAGAGATGCCGCCTATGAGCGAAGACTGCCTTTATCTTAACATTTGGACGCCGAGATGGACACACGGCGAAAAGCTACCCGTTCTCATGTGGATTCACGGCGGAGCATATATGCACGGCTACGGCAGTGAGATTACAATGGATGGAGAGGGATTTGCGAGCAAGGGCGTAATACTCGTAACAATAAATTACCGTGTGGGTGCACTGGGATTTTTCGCTCACGATGACCTCGAGAAAGAGAACGCAGAGGGCATTTCGGGCAATTACGGCTATATGGATCAGATTGCCGCACTCAAATGGATTCACGAGAATATCGAGGCTTTCGGCGGAGATCCTGAGAGAATTTCAATCGCAGGACAGTCGGCAGGCTGTATGAGCGTTCAGACGATTATCTCAAGTGAGACGACAGTCGGACTTGTGAAGTCGGCGATTTTGCAGTCGGGCGGAGGTATACCCGGTTTTGCGGGGGATTATTCCAAGGACGAGCAGAAGAAAATGTCGCTTGAGCTTATGGATATCCTCGGTGCAAAGAGTATTGAAGAGCTTAGGGAGATGTCGGCTGAAAACATTTGCTACGGCGGATATGCTGTGAACGAAAAGCACGAGGGACTTTGCTGGAGACCGAATGTTGACGGTTATCTTCTCAAAGATACTGTATCTAATCTTGCGATAAACGGAAAAATTCACGATATAGCTTATATGATAGGTTCGACCAAGGATGAGATGGGCGGCGGAACGGCAGAGCTTCTCGCAGAAAGCGCAAAGAAATTCGCTCTCAATCAGGAGCGTCTCGGAAAACCGCCCGTATATGTTTACAGCTTTGAGCACGATTTGCCCGGAAGTGACGACGGTGCTTTTCATTCTTCGGAGCTTTGGTACGAATTTGAAACGCTTGATCGCTGTTGGCGTCCTATGGACGAGGAGGATTACAATCTCAGCCGAAAACTCAGCACACATTTTGCGAATTTCGTGAAGAATCAAAATCCGAACGGCGAGGGAGTTCCTGAGTGGAGACCGTACAAAGATGATGATAGATTTGTCATGAGCTATCTTTGATAAATTTTATATTTTAACAGAATAAGATATAAGAAAATCCCAACTGAAACGCTAAATGCTTTCGGTTGGGATTTGTTTTGTAAATTCAAATTATCTCTTGGTAATATCCTTAGTGAGATCCTTGATAACCTCACCGCCGATGATAAGTCCGACTACAGACGGAACGAATGCGTTGCTTCCGGGGACGCTTCTTCTCTGGGTGCATTTTCTTGCCGTGCCCGGAGGACAAATACAGTGAGATTTACAGCTGATAGCCATATCCTCAATGGGAGTTAGCGGCTGTTCTTTGGAGTAGACTACCTTTAGCTTTTTAACTCCTCTTTTTTTAAGCTCCGTTCTCATTACTCTTGCGAGCGGACAAACGCTTGTCTTATAAATGTCGGTGACTTCAAATGCCGTTGGGTCAAGCTTGTTTCCTGCACCCATTGAGCAAATTATCGGAGTATTTGCCGCTTTTGCATTCATGACAAGAGCAAGCTTTCCTGTGACGGTATCGATAGCGTCGACGATATAATCATACTGAGTGAAATCAAACTGGTCAGCTGTATCTGGAGTATAGAAGGTTTTGTGGGTTGTAACCTTACAGTTGGGGTTGATATCGTGGATTCTCTCCTCGGCAACGTCAACCTTGTACTTTCCGACTGTTTTTCTTGTTGCGATAATCTGTCGGTTGATATTGGTAAGGCAGACCTTATCGTCGTCGATAAGGTCGATTGCACCCACACCCGAGCGTGCAAGCGCTTCAACGGTGTAGCCGCCTACGCCGCCGATTCCGAAGACGGCAACGCGTGAATTTTCAAGCTTCTTCATGGCTTCGTTTCCGAAAAGAAGCTCTGTTCTTGAAAAACTGTTAAGCATATATTTTTCTTTCCTCTCTTTCGCTTTTGCTTCCGCTTAAACAAAAGCCGTGCGATGTTATGGTTTGCGTTCTTAATTATCTTAGTTTAAATATGTTATTTTATTATCTGTTCTTGATTTATATTGGGGTAATCGGTTTGGCAAAGGAAAATGCCCGTCTTCGACGTATTTTACTTTGTGTAAATCGGTCGGCTTGTCGGCTTAACTACGGGCATTCGCCCTGAAAATGCTTCGCATTTTCGGTTAAGCTTCCAAGCCTATCTTCTTTATTATCGCTTCGCTCTGTTCTTTTGTTTTTTGTTTCTGCTTCGCTTTTCTCTTGTGGGCTCCGCCCACACCCGCACGCTTTTTGAAAAAAGCGTGGCAAAAACTTTTGTGTTTTGCTCAGCGATTGAAGATTTCATCCCGTGGGGGCGACCTTCGGTCGCCCAAGCACCAAGGTGGTTTAATTCAAAAACGACAGTTTTAAACTGCCTTTTATGTTTGTTATTTTACTTTGAGTAAGCAATCCGCAAAATAAAATGCCCGTCTGCGAATGCTTCGCATTCTTGACGTATTTT
>CAVDQG010000027.1:0-26278 GCA_963611165.1 Bacteroides uniformis | reverse complement strand
CCTCACTGCTGCCTCCCGTAGGAGTCTGGGCCGTGTCTCAGTCCCAATGTGGCCGTTCAACCTCTCAGTCCGGCTACCGATCGTCGACTTGGTGGGCCGTTACCCCACCAACTATCTAATCGGACGCGAGTCCATCTTTCAGCGGATTGCTCCTTTGATATCAGTATCATGCGATCCCGATATGTCATGCGGTATTAGCATTCTTTTCAGAATGTTATCCCCCTCTGAAAGGCAGGTTACTCACGCGTTACTCACCCGTCCGCCACTAAGTATTAAAAGCAAGCTCTTAATACTCCGTTCGACTTGCATGTGTTAGGCACGCCGCCAGCGTTCGTCCTGAGCCAGGATCAAACTCTCTAAAAAATGGTATTTATAGCGTTTCCGCTTTAAATCAATTCCTTAAAAGCTTGTTAGCTCTTTTTAAACACTGACGAATTTCTTCGTCTGTCACAGATTTATCTGTTTCAGGTTTTTTAATTCCTGTAATTATCTCTTTGAAGCACTCTCTCGAGTTCTCAAAGTTGAATTACGGGTTCCTTTTAATTCTTTCGTTGTTTAATTTTCAAGGTCCTGTTTCTTCACTGTCGCTCTCGCGAACAGCTTAGTTATTATATCATACCGTTTCGCTCTTGTCAAGAACTTTTTTGAAGTTTTTTAAGCGAATTTCGTTATGATTTTTACCCTCATTTCGAGTGCTTAGTTATTTTATCACTCACTTAATCAAATGTCAAGCATTATTTTAAATTTTCCTGATTTCTTTTTTATTGTTTACTCTAACTTATTGTGTTATAATTCTTCTAATCTTTTTATTCAGAGGTAATATACTATGCCTATCAGAATTAATATGGATTTGCCCGCCCTTGAGGTGCTCGAGTCCGAAAATATTTTCGTTATGTCACCGGAGCGAGGCGAAAGTCAAAAAATCCGTCCGCTTAACATACTTCTCCTTAATCTCATGCCCACAAAGCAGGAAACCGAGATTCAACTTCTAAGACTTCTCGGCAACACACCACTTCAGGTTAATGTAGACTTCATTCACACTGCTACTCATTTAAGTAAAAACACGTCTTCATCACACCTCAATACCTTTTATAAAGTATTTGACGATATTAAAGATAATCGTTACGACGGAATGATTATCACAGGTGCTCCTGTTGAAAAGATGGAATTCGAAGAAGTCGATTACTGGGATGAGATTTGTAAGATTATGGAGTGGAGCAAAACCAATGTTTACAGCACGCTGCATATTTGCTGGGGCGCTCAAGCCGGTCTTTACTATCATTTCGGAATACAGAAATATCTCATGAAAGAGAAGCTCAGCGGAATTTACCATCATACTGTTTTGAATCCGCTTCACCCTTTGATGCGTGGATTTGACGATAACTACTTTGCTCCGCATTCAAGATATACCGAGGTGCTTTTTGAGGATATTAAAAAACATCCCGAGCTTATCCCTCTTTCATACAGCGATTTGGCCGGACTTCATATAATAGCCGAGAAGAACGGCAGACAGTTTTTTGTAACAGGTCATGCGGAATATGACCGAAATACTCTTGCCAAAGAATATTTCCGTGATGTCAATAAAAACCTCAATCCGAAAGTTCCTTATAATTACTTTCCCGATGACGATCCGAGCAAAACTCCGCCGTTCACATGGAGAAGCAACGCTCATCTTCTTGTTTCAAACTGGCTTAACTACTATGTTTATCAGCAGACTCCATTTGATTTGAAGGATCTTGAGCACCTATCTTTAACATAAAGTTCACTAAATGTATTGATTTTTGATGTATACTTGTATATAGGTGGTGATATTATGAATAAGGATTTATTGTTTGAGAATTACCCGTTCATAGTGGAAGAAAATTTGACTTTGGCAAAGATTCAGCCGTCACAGGCAAATCCGCTAATCGAACTGATGAATGATGAGACATATGTGAAATTCAGCCCTAACAGACCTGAATACAACGATTACAACATTACCGATCTTTACCGTCAGATAGACTCATATTTTAAGGCTAGGCAGTCGGTTTGGTTCGGTATAAGCACGGACGATGACGTTCACACGCTTGACGGAATTATCATCTTGAAGGATTTTGATGCTAAAATCGATTCATGTACTATTGATTTTAACTTCTCCAAGGAACTCAAAAATTCTCCGCAAAACATTCTCGCTCTCAAAACCATACTCGAGTATATGTTTAATCAAATCGAAATTTCACGAATTCAGGCTGTTTGTCTGCCTGAATACTATTGGTTCAAGAATATCCTCGAGGAATGTGGATTTGTTCTTGAGGGAACATCCAGAAACGGTGATTTCTGGGAGGGCAAGGGAATTGTTTCCGTAAGCTATTACTCATTACTAAGAAGCGATTTTCTTAAAACAGAACCAAACAATTAATAAGCAAAGGAAACCCAAATGAAAAGAACCCTATATATTATACTCGGCATTGCTTTCATTCTCACTCTTTCGGCTTGCTCATCTAATGATTCAGCCGAAAGCTCGGTAAACACCGAAACCGAAAGCACCGCCGTCAGCAATGTAACGACAGAAAACTCCAATCCCTATGAAGCATTCCAAAATGAAGCAAGTGCTCTCGCAGAAAGCTCCGACGCTAATGCTTCAAGCGAAGACAGCACGGCTGTAAGCACGGTAAAAAATGAGTACGACTCGGTTTATCTTCAGTGGAAATACAGCAACTGGGAATCGGCATCCGACGCCGACCGCCGCAAATGCGCAGAGGCTTACCTCGGATATTACGGCGATGTTCTCGGCTGGAAGGTAAGCGACGAGGACAAGAGTGACGAACAGCTCAAAAAGATTGAAGAGTCTCTTTCTGGCGCACTCAAAAAGAACCCTGATTTCTCCGTTCAGGAAATTGTGGTATATATTCTCTCCGAGGACGCTTCCTCATCTTCATCAGAAACAGAATAACAGATAAAAAATCAGGATACTTAAGGTTGCTCCTTTGTATCCTGATTTTTCTTTGTCATATTAATTTATCTTGTTAAGTATAATCGGACGGATTTCAGAAGCCATATAAAACGAGCCGCAAACCACAAGTGCAGAATTTTCGTTATCGGAAAGATACTTAAAAGCCGTTTCAACCGCCGCTTCATTGTCCGCCGACAAACACTTATCACAATAATTTGTGCAAGCCTCTGCCAAATCCTCAGCCTTCATGGAGCGTGGATTCATAGGTTTGACGCAAATTACCTCGTCCATAAGCGGAATAACCTCGCAAAGGTAACTGTCTATATCCTTATCAGCCATCATTCCGATAATACAGCACTTCTTTTTGTCTGAAAGGTTTTCTTCGAGCACCTTTCTTAAGGCTCGCGCGCAATCTCCGTTGTGACCGCCGTCAACTAGAATTATCGGGTCTTTTGAGAGCACTTCCATTCTTGCGGCAATCGAAGCCTTATTAAATCCCGATTTTATCTGTTCGTCAGAAATATTAAAGCCTTTTTTACGCAAAATCTTAACCGCGTTTAATGCGCCGACAGAATTATAAACCTGATGAATTCCCGAGAAAGGTATGTGATATTCCTCGCCGTCAAGAACATAGTCCGTTCCGAAAAGACTTGTGTTCTTAATTTCAAGGCTTGATATATTCGGTTTAATCAAATTTGCGTTTCGTTCCCTGCAGACATCGTCAAAAACCTTTTCTGCACCCTTGTCAATATTGCAATAAAGAACAACATCTGCGTTTTCCTTTACTATTCCCGCTTTTTCAAATGCTATCTTCTCGATGGTATCGCCGAGATACTGCATGTGGTCAAGCGCAATGCTTGTGATAACGGCACATTCGGGACAATCGATTATATTCGTTGCGTCAAATCTGCCGCCAAGTCCGACTTCAAGCACAACAACATCACAGCCGCTCTGATAAAACCAGTTAAAAGCAAGCGCCGTGATAAACTCAAATTCTGTTATATCGGTAGTAAGTCTCTCGCAAGCCTCGCTTGTAATTTTTATCTGCTCGATAAGCTCATTTTCGGGAATCATCTCTCCGTTTATGATAAATCTCTCTCGAAATTCAACCACATACGGTGATGTATAAAGTCCTGTTTTGTAGCCGGCTTCTCTCAAAATTGAGGAAATATATGTGCAAGTCGTTCCCTTTCCGTTAGTTCCCGCCACATGGACAAATTTCAGCTTCTTCTGCGGATTGCCCATTTCGTTCAAAAGCGCCATGATGTTGTCAAGTCCGAGCTTCGAGCCAAAACGCAGACGGGAATTTATAAGGGCTATCGCTTCTTCATAATTCATATTCTTTCTCTCCGTCACTCATTTAATCAATTGATAATTGTTACGGATATAATAGCACCGCATAATTAAAACTACAAGTAAAAAAGGCGATAACAGCTTAGCTTTTTGTATTTTGCCGATTTTTTCAACAGGCACCGACTTTGTTGTTAACAACTTTTCCAAAAAAGCAAAAGAAGCACAGCCGAATCACTTCAACTTCAGCCGTGCTTCTTTAATTTAATTCAAAATCAGTTCAAAGCCTCGAGAGACTCCTTGATAAGTCTGATTTTCTCAGTGAGCTTCTCGCCGTTTGCTCTAACGCCCGCAACAACATTTTCAGGAGCCTTGCTCATGAATTTTTCGTTGTTAAGCTTAGCGTTAACGGTATCAAGCTGCTTCTGAGCGCTCTCAAGCTCCTTGTTAAGACGCTTTTTCTCTGCCTCGAAGTCAACAAGCTCGTTCATCGGAATGTAAGCCTTGCAGTTCTCTGTAACAACAGTTACCGCACCCTCAACGTTAAAGCTATTGCCTGTCTCACAGCCGGAAGCGTAAGCAAGACGCATGATAGCGTTCTTCTCGGTGTCAAATGCAGCAGGCTCTGCTGTCTCGATGTAGATATGAGCCTTCTTTGACGGAGGAACATTCATATCGGATCTTCTTGCTCTTACGGCACGGATAAGGCTCATGACCTTCTCCATCTCTGCTGCCTCAGCGGCAAAGTTGAGTGCCTCGTCGTACTTCGGCCAGCTTGCGATGACAAGTGCCTCGCCCTCGTGAGGAAGCGTCTGCCAAATTTCCTCGGTGATGTACGGCATGAACGGGTGTAAAAGCTTTAATGTGGAGCTTAATACCCAGACAAGAACCTGTCTAGCGGAAGCGGCACTGTCTTCATCCTCGCCATTCATTCTGATTTTTGCTAGCTCGATGTACCAGTCGCAGAAATCATCCCAAAGGAAGTCATAAAGTTTGCTTACGGCAATGCCGAGCTCAAACTTCTCGAGGTTCTCCGTTACCTCCTTGGCAACATTGTTGAACTTGGAGATAATCCACTTGTCCTCGAGATAGAGCTTCTCGGGAATCTCGCACTTAACATCCTTGCCCTCAATGTTCATAAGAATGAATCTTGCGGCATTCCAGATCTTATTTGCGAAGTTTCTCGATGCGTTAACTCTCTCATCGGAATAACGAATATCATTTCCCGGGCTGTTGCCTGTTACGAGAGTAAATCTGAGGGCGTCAGCACCGTATTTTTCAATCTCCTGAAGCGGATCGATACCGTTGCCAAGAGACTTACTCATCTTTCTTCCCTGAGCATCTCTTACAAGGCCGTGGAAAAATACCGTCTTGAACGGAACCTCACCCATGTGCTCGATACCGGAGAAAATCATTCTTGCTACCCAGAAGAAAATGATGTCGTAGCCTGTTACGAGTGTGTTTGTCGGATAGAAATACTTGAGCTCCTCTGTCTCATCGGGCCAGCCGAGAGTAGAGAACGGCCAAAGTGCCGATGAGAACCATGTATCGAGAGTATCCTCGTCCTGCTTCAGGTTCTTTCCGCCGCACTTGGGGCATGCGCAAACAGGTGTCTCGGAAACGATAACCTCGCCGCAGTCACCGCAGTACCAAGCGGGGATTCTGTGACCCCACCAAAGCTGACGGGAAATACACCAGTCACGGATATTTTCCATCCAGTTGAAATATGTCTTGTTCATTCTCTCGGGGATGAACTTAACCTCGCCGTTCTTAACAGCCTCGATAGCCGGCTTTGCGAGCGGCTCCATCTTAACGAACCACTGAGTGGAAACTCTCGGCTCGACTACTGTTGAACAGCGGTAGCATGTACCGACATTGTGCTTAATCGGCTCAACCTTGATGAGAAGTCCCAAGCTGTCGAGCTCCTCAACGATTGCCTTTCTGCAGTCCTGAGATGTCCAGCCGTTATACTTGCCTGCGTTCTCGTTCATGGTTCCGTCGTCGTTCATGACGTTGATAACAGGAAGATTATGTCTCAAGCCGACCTCAAAGTCGTTCGGGTCGTGAGCGGGAGTAATCTTAACAACGCCTGTTCCGAAGTCCATCTCAACATATTCATCGGCAACAATCGGAATTTCCTTGTTGACGATAGGAAGTGTGACGGTCTTTCCGATAAGAGCCTTGTATCTCTCGTCATCGGGATGAACGGCAACTGCGGTATCACCGAGCATAGTCTCAGGTCTTGTTGTAGCAAGCTGAATATAACCGCTGCCGTCGGAAAGCGGATATCGAAGATGCCAGAATGAACCTTCCTTCTCCTCAAACTCAACCTCTGCGTCAGAAATGCTGGTCTTGCAGTGCGGACACCAGTTGATGATTCTCTCACCGCGGTAAATGAGTCCCTTATTATAAAGTTTTACGAAAACATGCTTGACAGCCTTGCTGCAGCCCTCGTCAAGAGTGAATCTCTCTCTCTCCCAATCGCAGGAAGAACCGAGCTTCTTAAGCTGCTCGACGATTCTTCCGCCGTACTGCTTCTTCCAGTCCCATGCTCTCTCAAGGAATTTCTCTCTTCCGAGATCCTCCTTGCTGATTCCCTCCTTGCGCATTGCCTCAACGATTTTAGCCTCTGTTGCGATTGATGCGTGGTCGGTTCCGGGAAGCCAAAGTGCACTGTAGCCCTGCATTCTCTTCCAGCGGATAAGAATATCCTGAAGTGTGTTGTCAAGTGCATGACCCATGTGAAGCTGACCTGTGATGTTTGGAGGCGGAATAACTATTGTGTACGGTTCTTTGTCCGGGTCGGGAACAGCGTGAAAATAATTTCCTTTAATCCAGAAATCATAAATTCTGTCCTCAACCTCGTTCGGCTCGTAAGCCTTAGCAAGCTCTTTTGCCATGTGGTTTCTTCCTTTCGTATGTAAATTTAAATTCTTCAGTAGATAAAAAGCGTCGGTAACAAACAAAAAACCGCCTCAGGAAAACCCTGAGACGGAAAAAGTCCGCGGTACCACTCAGATTGCCCCAAATCGGGACCTCTTAACGGCTCTAACAAGCCCTCGGCAATTCACGCCGCCGTCTGCGGGAAGGTTCTACTCGGAAAATCCTTTCTTCCTTCCGGCTCAGAAGTGACAGATTACGCTTTTCTCCTATCGGCTCTCACCAAATGCCGACTCTCTTTGAGGATATGGGCGCATCACTCTTCGTTTTCGCCTTTTATTCTGCTTAACTTGCATTTTATCAAAGGAACGTCCAAAAGTCAACCGATATAAAGAATTTTTCGCTCTGCAAACGGATATATTGTATGTAAAATAAATATATCTCAAATTCGCAATATATAGTACTTATCTTTTTAAACACACATCAAATTTGCAAAATAAATGCAAAGTCTCGGGTTGTTTTGTTCTATATGTGAAGGTTTTGTGATAAAATTTAGGTGTCAAATTTTAACATACAAAAAAGAGGAATATTAATTGAAAGCACATAAGCAAGGCACGAGAATTCTCTCGTTGCTTTTGGCTGCGGTAACTTTGATTACGGTTTTCAAGCTTCCCTCATTAAAGGCAAATGCTCAGGACGAAAAGCTCGTTGCAATAACCTTCGACGACGGCCCCGGACTTTACACCTCCGACCTCATCGACCGACTCAACGAACGTGACGTCAAGGCAACCTTCTTCATAGTCGGTTCAAACGCCGAGTACTACCCGGATGTCATAAAGAAAGCCGCCGAAAGCGGTCATCAGATTGGCAACCACTCCTATGATCACTCCCTGCTGACAAAGCTAAATGCAGATGAGATACAAAACGAGATTGATTCTACCAACAGGCTTCTAAAGCAAGCCGACGGAAACGATACACACTATCTTCGACCGCCCTACGGTGAATACAATTCCGATGTAGCTTCAGCCGCAAATGCTCCGATGGTCTACTGGTCGGTCGATACCGAGGACTGGAAAACCCTCGATTCTCAGGCGGTCTACGATTCCATCATGAATAACGTCTACGACGGTGCAATAATACTCTGCCACGACATTTACGATACAAGTTGTGACGGAGCTATTATGGCGATTGACGCACTCAAAGCTGACGGCTGGACATTTGTAACAGTCGAGGAGCTTCTGACAAGACGAGGCATAACCCCCGAAAACGGAGTTATGTATTATGACGCCAAGAGATCGTCAGGCGACAGCACGCCTACTGCCGAGCCGACAGAAGAACCAAAGGAAAACACGGAGAGCTCCGAGAGCACCGAGGACTTCGAAAGTACTGCGCTTACAAAGGAAATCACCCTTTACAGCGAGGCAAGCGAAAGCTCCGACATCGTGGGACTGATTAGCGGCGGCACATCGGTAGAAATAAGCAAGACCGAAACAGACGGATTCAAGCTTATCAAAACCGCATGGGGAACAAATGGCTACGCTAAGTCATCTTCACTTGAAGACAATGAAAATGAAGATCCAGAAAGAAAAAGCGACTCCCCAACTGTTCCCGACAGCACGCTGAATATCCGCAAAGTCACAAAATCTACCGTAACCCTTTACGGTGGCAGTGATAACACGAGTGTACTGGGATACATAGGCGGCAAAGAGGAAGTCACCGTTCTCGACAAAACAGACGACGGAATTTGCCTTGTCAAAACCGACAGCGGAAAGCTTGGTTACACCACTGAAAAAGCACTTCAAAATTATCACACTCAGCCGTACAAATCGGTAATACTCGATATTCCCGAGAGCGGCACACTTCTTACGGATACCAATCTTAGAAGTTCTCCGAGCGAGAATTCGGCAATCAAGGGCGTCCTCTCCAAGGGAGCGGAGCTCACGGTTATCGGTTCATCGGGAATGTGGTTTGAAGTAAGCTGGGGCGATATAAGCGGATACATCCGAGACTATACCCTTTCGAGAAGCGAAAAAAGCTGCTTTGAAAAAGCCTATATCACCGAGGACACAAAGCTTAAAAGCTCACGAAAAGACTCCTCCGATTCAATCGGAACAGTCAAAGAGGGTGCAAGCGTCTATATAATCAGCACGAACGAGGATGACTTCACCATGATTCTTACCTCATCGGGTGCAATAGGTTACGTAAAGAGTACCGCAATCGAAACAAGTTAATTAAAAATATCTATTCATATATTGATTAAGCATATATCTATTTTTACGACTATATAACAACAATGAAAGGATTGATACAAATGACTAATCGAATCACCGGACGTGTGCTTTCGGCTTTTCTCACTTTAGCCATCGCAATCACATGTATCGTCACACCGCAAACAAGCGTGAAATCCGAGGCTGCCGAAGCCAAAACGGGTATCGGACTTGCCGAGTTCGGACTTCAGGCATATAAGGACGGCTGGCAGTATGTATACGGTGCATGGGGACAGCTCTCAAACGGAAAGCGTACCTCCGACTGCTCGGGACTTATTTACGCTTACCTTTGCTGGAACACCGCAGAGGCTAACGCATCTCCAAGCTATAACCCAACTGCAAGCTGGAGCTGGCCAAGAGGTGCTCAGAGTCAGTATGATTTCTGCTCTCAGACAGGCTCAATCTCCACTCTTCCGAGAACTCACGGAATTCTCATCTTCTTCCCAAACTGTGACCACGTCGGTATCTATGTAGGTAACGGCTACGCAGTCGATAACTCCGACTACGGTACAAACATGGTTTACAAAAAGGTAGACGGCAGAGGCTGGGTGTCCTGGGGTAAACTCAAGAACGTTTCTTATCCAACTAACGGCTGGTACAAATTCAACGGCAAGGTTTATTACTACCAGAACGGCGAGTATGTCATCAACAAGACTCTCACCATTGACGGCACAAAGTACTCCTTCAGCTCCGCAGGTATTCCGAATCCAACTCCTAAGGGATACACTACAGGCGGCGGTATAATCGATGATGACAGCAATGTTCCTGATAACACAAGCATCACAATGTATGTCAATGCTACCGGCGGACTCAACATCAGATCCGGCCCAGGCACAGGCTACAGCGTTCTCACAACAGTCGCTAACGGCTCCAAGCTCACTGTTACTAACAAGTACAGCAGCTCATGGTACAAGGTTAAGACTTCAAGCGGAACAGTAGGTTTCGCTTCGGCAGATTATCTTAAAAGCACGTCAAGCTCCGCGACAGCAACGCCTAAAGCCACGGCAACGCCTAATCCGAATGTAATATCGGTTCCGGCTACCACAACAGGCTGGGTTTACCTGAGATCAAGCACGAGCTCAAAGTCAACCGCACTTAAGGTTGTTTCCAAGAACGTGAGCGTCACCATTACAAACAAATCCAACTCTAAGTGGTACAGAGTAAAGCTTGCCGACGGCACCGAGGGTTACATCTTCTCATCATATTTGAAGATAACAGCTCTCTCGCCTTACACGGCTAAGATAACAAAAACGACTAAGCTTCTCAAGAACGCTTACTCATCCGCTACGGTTATTCAGAAGCTTTCAGCTAACGACATCGTAACGGTCACAAAGAGATCAGGCACAGGAAAATGGTACTATGTAACCACTTCGGCAGGCAAGAAGGGCTGGGTTTACTGGAACAACACAAGCAAGATTTCTACCCTATCAGGTACAACAACCGCCAAGATAAACTTCAGAAAATCTGCTTCAACTTCATCTGCTGTTATCCGTACCGTTAACAAGGGTACTAAGGTAACGATTGTAAGCTACAAAACTTCAGGCTGGCTCAAGGTCGTTCTTGCAGACGGAACTTCAGGCTGGATGTCATCAAAGTATGTTTACACTACGGTCAAGGCTAAGACAACGGCTGATGACGGCTTAAGAGTACGTTCGGGCCCAAGTCTCAACGGCAAGATCAAAACAACCGTACCGTACGGAACTACAGTAACCATCATTTCGTTCTATAACAAATCATGGTATAAGATTAAGCTTTCAAACGGTACAATCGGCTTTGTAAGTACTTCATACTTAAAGATAAGCTAAATAAAGCAATTTCGGCTCCGCTTAAAACGGAGCCGATTTTTTATCCTTTGGCAGAAAAAGCGGACGGTTAATCCGCCCGTTTCCTTTTTTTAAATCACTTTTTTGGAATATAAATTACCGTAACATCAGGGTGAAGCTGAAGTACAGACGCAGGCACCTCGGGTACTACATCGCCGCCGATTGCTCTCTCGACTATGTCTGCCTTGCCCTCTCCCGCTATTAAAAGCAGCTTTTTCGCTTTCATAATCGTGCCTATACCCATGGTTATCGCATAGCGTGGGACATCCTCTTCCCTCTCGAAAAGACGGGAATTGGCTTTTATTGTGCTTTCTGTCAGCTTCACCTTATGAGTGACCGCCGCAAAAGCCCCTGACGGCTCGTTGAATCCTATGTGACCGTTGTTTCCTATTCCGAGAAGCTGCAAGTCGGCATAGCCAAGCTTCTCGCAAAGTGTCTCATACGATACGCATTCTTCGTCAGGCTCGTTAAGTCCGCTCGGAACATGCGTGTTAGCTTTGTCAATATCGATTTTATCAAAAAGATTCGTATTCATGAAGTAGCGGTAGCTCTGCACATTCTCCGGAGAAAGTCCGCAGTATTCGTCAAGATTGAGCGTACTGACAAGCGAAAAGCTTACCTTTCCGTCCTCGTAATCCTTAACCAAATTGGCATATGTGCCAAGCGGTGAGCTTCCCGTAGCAAGACCGAGAACGCTGTCTTTCTTCTCATTAATCTGATTTTCAATCACATCTGCCGCTTTTCTCGAGAGCTCCTCATAATTATTAACCTTGATAATCTTCATAATAACACCTTCCTAACACACCTTATTTACAAAATACAATTCTTAATTTGTTTTCTTTTTTCCCGGTAACTGAGCCAGCACAACAGCCGTGAACACAAGAACACAGCCGATTAACTCTCTCACGGACAAAATCTCGCCAAGAATAACCCAGCCGGCAAGAGCCGAGAAAACCGACTCCAAACTCATAATGAGTGAAGCGACTGTAGCCTGAGTGTATCGCTGACCGATAATCTGCAGTGTGTAAGCTACTCCGCTCGACATTATTCCGCAGTAAAGTATCGGTATAACAGCTCCCGTAAACGCCGAAACACTCGGATGCTCTGTCACAAACGCAAAAACCGCCGAGAGTACTCCGCAGACTAAGAACTGCATACAGCTGAGTTTAATGGGGTCTGCCGCCGAGCCGTATTTCTCACACACCAAAATGTGAAACGAAAATACAAGCGAGCACAGAAGAAGCCACCAAGCGCCCTGACTTACGCTGAAACCGTCCTTAACGCTCAAAAGATAAGCACCGATAAGTGCCAGAGCAACCGCCCTCCATATCTGCATGCCGACCTTCTTACCCATAAATATGCCGAGCACGGGCACGATGACGATATAAAGTGCGGTCAAAAATCCTGCCTCGCCTGCTGTTGTGTACTGTATGCCTATCTGCTGGAATGCACTTGCCGCAAAGAGAACAGTTCCGCAAATGATACCGCCCTTCAACCAGTTCTTTTCCGTATCGGGCTTGTGAACGCTTGATTTCACACGGCTAATCAAAATCAACGGAATGAGCACAACACATCCGACAAAGCTTCTCGCCGCCAAAAACGAGAACGGTTTTATATAGTCCATGCCGACGCTCTGAAAAACAAATGCCGTGCCCCATATAAGCGCACAAAGCGTCAGAATCAACGGGCCTTTTATCTTCTTAATACTATTCACTTTTTCTTTCCTTTCAAGCCTTAATTCCCGTATATCATAATTCTAAAAGGCGAAAATATCAAGGGTAATTTGGCAGTATTTCAAACTAAATTTTGAACAAATTTCTTTGTTCCCATAAAAGCAAAAACGCACTCGAATTCATGCAGAAACGAGTGCGTTTGATTTTGTTTTAAGCGTTATCTCTTGTTAAGTTTTTCATCCAGTTATAGGACTTAATCTTGAAGAATGCGACAATGCATTTGAGTATCTGGTCACTTTTTAGGCAAGCGAACACCACCCATGCGGGTGCGCCGACCTTCCAAGCGATGAAAGCCGACGGCAAGACAACAAGCAGAACGAAAATAGTATCGTTGATAAAGACAAAGCTTATGTCTCCGCCCGACTTAACCAAGCCAAAAAGCGAAGCCGCCTGATAGCAAGTGCCGATTATCGTGACTGAAAGCACATTGCAGAACTGCACGGAGTAAGCGACTGCATCACTTGTAACAGAATAAAGCGAGATAAACGGCGTCTTTAGTAAGAACACAGCTATTCCCGAAAGAACTCCGACAACGAGGAATATAATCTGCGTTGTTCTTGCGTATTCCTTCATTTTCTCATATTCACCCGCACCGACTGTCTTACCCGTGATAATTCCGATTGACTGAGAAATTCCGTTCATCCAAACATAGATGAGGTTGTTGAGCGAACCTGTTATGCTTGCGGCAGAGATAACAGCGGCATCAAATCTTCCTAAAATTACGCTCTGACCTATCATATTCACGCCCCATATGACATTTCCGCCGATTACGGGCAAACCGTACTTCACAAAATCCGTGAGCATTGCCTTGTCTGTCGGCAAAAGCTCGCTTATTTTAAGATTCAGCTTCTTGTCGACCGCAAGCGTATAGACGACCGAAACAACCGCCTCGAGTATTCTTGAAATCAACGTGGCAAGTGCCGCACCCGCAACTCCCATGGCTGGAATGAGCGTTCCCACACCGAAAATAAACACATAATTTAGTCCGACATTAACGACAAGCGTCATAATCGAGATATAAAGACCGATTTTCGCTGTTTCTACGGCTCTCATGCTTGCGATAAACACCTGTGCAATGCAAAAGAAAATGTAAGATATACCGACTATCTTGAGATAGACGACGCCCTCGGCAATGACAGCCTCGTCATTCGTGAGAAATCGCAAAATTTCATTCGTGAATACAGTAGCCCCGAGCGTAAGGAGTATTCCGAAAGCTATCGCAAACTTAACTCCCACCGCAATAATCTTCTTAATGCTTCCCGTGTCCTTCTTTCCCCAGTACTGAGCCGCCAGAATGAGTATCGCTCCCTCAACTCCGCCGCTGAAAAGCTGAACTATAGTCTGAATCTGATTGCCCATGTAAACGCCTGATATTGCCGCATCGCCGAGTCTGCCTATCATGACGTTATCGGCAAAGCCGACAAGAAACGTGATGAGATACTGCAGTCCCATGGGAATCGCAAGCTTAATCAGCGTAGAATAAAACGAGCGGTCACGGGTGATAAACACCTTTTTTTGACTTGATTTTTCCAAAATACAACACTCCCTAAATTGCAAATGAAGCCGTATTTATTATAACACTTATAAAAACGAAATTAAAGACCCTCACAAATCATTTTTTAATCACAAATTCGACACTGATAAAAATCAAACAAAATTCTTTAATGCTTTTATGTTTTTAGGTTTTAGCAGCTGCAAGTGCACTTTTCACAAAGTTTATATCGCTTATTGACATCACGGAAATTGAGTGCAAAAATAGTAGAAAAAGTCCCTTTTGGAGGAAAGAAATGAAGATATACGCATTTGAAGTAAGACCTGACGAACAGGCTATGTTTGACTCTCTCTCGACAGAGGAGCTCGAAATCACAACATCACCCGAAATTCTCACACTCGACAACATCGGCCTTGCCGAGGGCTGTGAAGCAATCACTACTCTCGGAATGACAAAATGGAACGCCCCTCTTCTCAAGAAAGCGTCCGAGCTTGGTGTTAAGTGCATCTCAACAAGAACAATCGGCTACAATCACATTGATTTAAACGCTTGCAAGGAGTATGGCATTAACGCATGCAACGTAAGCTACGGCCCCGACAGCGTTGCCGACTTCGCTCTCATGCTCATGCTCATCGCTCTGAGAAAATATAAACCTGCCGTTTATCGCCAGAATGTCAATGATTTCTCCCTCGGCGGACTTCAGGGCAAAACAATCAACGGTATGACCGTCGGCGTAGTCGGTACGGGCAAAATCGGCTTTGCCGTCATCAAGCGTCTCAAGGCATTCGGCGCAACAGTCATTTGTAACGACAGACACGTAAATAAAAAGGTTGAGGAGCTTGCCGAGTATGTCTCTCTTGACGAGCTTTACAAGAGAGCAGATATGATTACCTATCACATTCCCCTCACCGCAGAAAGTGCAAGAATGGTAAATTCCTACACAATTAATCAAATGAAGGACGGCGTAGTTCTCATCAATACAGCCCGTGGCGAGCTGATGAACGTTGAGGATTTGATAAATGGCATCGAGTCGCAGAAAATCGGCGCACTTGCAACAGACGTTTTTGACGGCGAACTCAACATCTACCACGAGAGCCATATAAACGATATCATCTCTAACCGTGAAATGGCATATCTTCGCCAGTTCCCCAATGTCGTAATGACTCAGCACATGGCATTCTATACAGAATCAGCCGTTGCAGAAATGGTTAAGAACGGCGTGGAGGGCCCCATCGCAGTGCTAAACGGCAAACCTTGGCAAAATAAGTTGGTCTGATTTATAACGCAATACAAATATAAAAAGCAAAACCGATCTCATACGAGGTCGGTTTTTATGTTGTGTAATATTCTCTTTAGTGGCACGGCACAGCCGTTTGTTTATTTTGACCGTTAATTTGCTTTCTCTACCGTCTGGAGAAGACAAGCGCAGTAGCCCTCCTTGGGCTGGAAGCAGTGAATGCGGAGCTGTTTGCCTATCTCGGGTGAGTAATCGTCAAGATAGTGAACATTGCCGTTGAGTGCAACATCACTGTAAGCGACAAGCCACTTTCTGTCGGCATTCGGGAAAACCTCATAGAAGCTGTGATTCATCATTTCATCTATGGTCTTGCCCTCGACTTTCTCCATCTCACTGTTGCAGTAACGGAAAATAAAGTCTATTCCCCTTCCGTTCTCGGTAAAAAGTACTTCGATAACGCAAAAAGCAACGGGCATATTATCAAGTATCTTAAACTGGTCGGGTGAAAATATCTTCGGCTTGGTTTCGATTATCGTGTCGTTGATGTGATTCACTAGCTGAGTTTGCTTTGCGCTTCTTCTCTTTCTGCCGGTTACGGTAGTACCATCAGTCAAATAGTATGTAGTACCTTCTATTTTCTCAATCTGATTTATCGCAAGAGCAGTGCCCTTATTTACCATAACGAATTTTTCCTCGGGAAGCTCGTCCAGAATATTCTTGACGGAAAAATAAGTCTCGATGTGTCTTCCGTCAACCATATTGACAAATGTCTTTCCCTCAGCTCTTGTGAGAGACTTTATGCTCTCCGGCTTTATTATGAATTTCTCAAAAAATCTTTGTATCGGTGTGCTCATATTACTTGTTTCCTAACTCTTTGATTACATAACAGCTTCTTTACTTCACTCTTTCGCACCTGACAGCGTAGCGTGAGGTTCCGCTCATCGTGCACGTAAAAAGTGTCAAATCCCAATTATCCGTTTCGCTCTTTGCCATCATTCCCTCGATGTCTGTTCCGTCAATAACCTCAATCCATAAAACTTTATACTGCCAGACATTGTTCTCCATATCGCATATATTGACCTCGTCACAGCTTGAAAGCGACTCAATCGGCCCGAAATGCGTGATGTAGTTGTGTCCCGCAATTATCATATCGTCCGTATAAAGCGAGCCTGAAAAGCGGCACGGAGCAATTTTTAGTCCGTCATAGCTCCAGTCCTTCATAATAGGAAGATTGATGTTAACCGACGGTATCGAGATATAACCGATATATTCGTTGCCGTCTATCGTGGTGCTTTTCATCTCTTTGTCCGTGTAAAGCTCGGGCATCAGCACCGTGCTTTCGGGCACTACGCCGTATTCTTCTTCCATAGTCTGAAGAACACTCTCGCTTGCCTTTCCTGCGGCATCGGCTTCGGTACGGTTATATAAGAATAGGGATACTGCCCCCAGTAGCGACACTATCCCTAAAGCAATGCAAATATTTCCTAACTTATGCTTTATCATTGTTTCTACTCTTCTTCAAAAGCAAACCGACCGAGAAAAGCACCAAGCCCGAAACAGCCAATACAGGAATCGGCCAATTTAGCTGTCCCGTCTGAGGGATAGTAGCGGGCGGTGTAGCGGTTGGTGTAGGTGTAGGCGATTTCTCGACTGCCGCCTCCATTTTAGGTGCGGCGTCAACATCATTAACCCAAACTCCGTCCACCTTAGTCGGTGCTGTCACTAAGAAAGAATTAATCTTCTCGTAGCCGTCTGCCGACTTTGTGTTGACGAGTAAATAAAGTCCGCTGTCAAGGTCTGAGAATTTCACGGTTCCGTCAGCAGAAGTGCTTCCGCTTGCCACTGCATTTGCCGCTTTCTTCTCAAGAGCCGAAACAAATGCGGTATCGGTGAGATTGCTCTCTGTAATCTCTGATACATCGTATCCGCTAAGCGGACTGTAAACAAGATCTCCGTCATCATATGTGATGTCGGCTACCTTATAAAGTCCGAATTCCGCTCCGGAAACAAGCTTGCTTCCGTCAGCGCTTTTGAGCGTGATTGTCACTGAATTTTTAGCCTCTAAATCAGGCTTAGAGTTGTCGGCACTTTCGGCAAAAGCCGAGAAGCTTCCCATTGCCACAACAGCAGCGGTCATAAAGCCTACTGCAAAACGGTTTAAAACTGATTTAATTGTCATTTTCTTCACCCCGTTTGGTTTTCTTCGTTCTTGTCTTCACTATAACTATAATCAACAGAATTACGATCAGCGGTATCGCCATGATCGGTGCTGTTCTAATCGGTTCAATCTTGAATGCCTCGGCTGTGACTCTAAGTTCTTGCTCTTCTTCTTCAGTGGCAACTCTGTGTCCTGTGACCAAGAGCCTATGAGTGTTCACCCCATAGGGCGTGCACGTAAGGAGCGTTACGAGATCCCTTCCCTCTTCAATCTGAAGCTTGTCCACTTCCTCGGGAAGAACTATCGCAATATCATCAACCTCATAGGTCAAAACCTTATCGAGAACCGTTATCTTGAATGTGTCTCCCACTTCCAGCTTATCGAGATTAGAAAAAAGTGTCGCACTCGGCAAGCCTCGGTGAGCCGAAATAACCGCATGGGTACTCTCGCCGCCGACAGGTAAGCTTGTTCCCTCGAGGTGGCCTGCGCCGACCTCAAGAACACCCTCGCTCGTTCCGTGGTAAATCGGAAGCTGAACGTTAATCTTATCTATCGTGATATATCCCATGATGCCCGTTCCCGTGATGTCGAGAGTTGTGTCATAGTTCTCGATTTTGTAGGGAATTGCAAAGGCAGACGGATCGTTAGCAAGAGCCGTGTTATATTCATCCGCCGCCTCGAAGTAATCGGAATAATCCTTATCGCTGAGTTCCGCTACGGCTTCATCGTAATTCGATATGACCTGAGTGGAATGTCTCACATTGATGTAATTACTCACTGTCGGATATAACAGCACGGAAAGGCCCACGAAAAATATTAGGACTAATACAATTGTGCTTATATGTTTTTTCATGGGTCACTCCCTGATGTTATGCAGAAAATAATCGCTAAAATACTCAGGTGGGCGGGGATTCGCCCACCGAGAATATTTCAAGCTACGTTCAAGCAAAAAATCAGTTGTTTACTTGAACTATAATAACATAGTTTTGAATTAAATTCAATATCTTAGAAACTAAACGCCTGATTTTTGAATTTAAATCGAATTTAATTTAACTTTAAGCTATGCTTAAGCAATGCTTATGCTTCGCTTATGCGTCGTGGTTCATTCTCTTCTTTGTGATGAGGAGAACGAATGCGCCTGCCATGAGAACGCCACCGACTACATAGAAGATAGTGGTGCCGATGCCGCCTGTTGACGGAAGAGTAGCACCTGACTTATTGACAACTGTAGCTGAAAGTGTACCTGTGCTTACTTCACCTGTGAACTTGTCGCCGCCAGTGAGAGTCTCAAGTGTAGGATTGTCAGAAAGTACAGTGTGTGTAGCTGAAACAGTGAACAAGATATCATCCATTTTCTTGAAGCCTGTAGGAATTGTTGTCTCGACGAGCTTATAGTCGCCGTCATCAACACCGTTCCAAGCGAAGGTTGTGAGATCTGTTCCCTTAACTTCTTCGCCTACTGCTACATACTCACCTGTTGTTGCATCCTTCTTGTAGAGTGTGAAGCCTGCGCCCTTAAGCGGCTGATTCTTCTCGTCTACCTTGTCAACGGAAACCTTGTATGTGAATACGATGTTCTTGTCATCAGGAGTCTTACCTGTGTCAGGCTTTGTTGTGCCGTCACCTGTGTTGTTCGGGTTGTTGGAGAATGTAAGGTTAGCTGTGTTCGGGTTACCTACAGAACCGATAACTGCGTCTGAATCAAGTGTTGCGCTGTAAAGAACAACAACTTCGCTGTTTGATGTAGCACCAAGTGCCTTAACATCGTTGATTACAACATTGAGAGTCTTAGACTCAGCGTTCCAAGTGTAAGTGAACTGACCAGCAGTAAGTGCTGTGCCGTTCTCGCCGCCGATTTTAACCTCAACAGAACCGTCAACGAGTGTGAGATGAGTCATTGTATCGTTGAACTCGAGATAGTAGTGGTCAAACTTAGAGATGTCGCCGAGCTTAGCTGTGAGCTTGTAAGGGATTGTGTCGCCGATGTCGTAGTCAGCGGAATCCTGCCAGCCTGTTGTCTCGCCTGTAGAGTCGTTTGTGTCCTTAACCTTCTTCTCGAAAGATGGAACGTCTGTCTTAGTGGTAGGTGTGATATTCTCGCCTGCATTAACAACCCTAAGTAGTGTAAGGTTCTTAGCGTCAACCTTGTCACTTACATCTGTTGTATCATTGATTACATAGTAACCAGCAGAAGCAAATGTAATACTGCCTGTGCCTGTTACAGCTGAAACTGTGCCCTTGCAGTTGTAGGCTGTAGCTGCGAAAGCCTGTGCCTGTGCATCGGTCATTTCAGCGATAGCCTTAGCTGCTGCAGCTGCTGTTGCATCGGAATCAAGTCCGAGTGCAGAAATGAGTGATGTAGAGTCGTAGCCCTCTGCCCACTGAATGTCCTCGAGCTCACCACTCTCATTCACTGTACCTGTGAAAATCTGATAAGCTTCGTAAGTATGGTTGCTTAAATCAACCGTTGCGCTTGCCGGAACTACCAGGCAAACCATTGTAGCAATTGCCAATAAAACAGCAAATAGCTTCTTTGTCATAATGTTTATCCTCACTTTCATAAAACAATACTTTGTGTATGTTTTTCAAGACGCAATCCCTCAAGGCTTGGGGTAAGCACGATTAAATTAATCATGCTTTGCCCTCCCCTTTACGTCTCTTTAAATATATTACTGTCAGCGAAGCTGCCATAATGGCAAGTCCACTGAATAAGTACGGTGTAGTACCGCATCCGCCCGTGTTGGGCAGACTGTACGGTTCGCTCTTGGTGGTCTTCTTGTTGTTAATTGTGATAACACCCGTCTGAACACCTGTGTTGTTTACATATGTCACGTTGTAACTTGAACCCAAATCGGTGATTTCCTTAACCGTGTAGTAAATCTCTTTGCCGTCCGTAGCTGTAGGAAGATTCTCCCACTTGTAGGTATAGCTGTTTGATTTATTCAAGGTTATCGGATCGCCGTAAGGCACAGATTCATCTGTCACCCACTGAGGTTTAGTGTAAGTAGCACTGATATTGCCTGTGCCAACATAATAATTATAGTCTGCACCAGCTACATAAACCGTAGTATCATCGTTAATCACTCCGACGCTGTAGCTTGTCTTTCCGCCTTCGTGATTTACCAAAGTTACCGCATCGCCCATCTTATAATTGACGTTCTGCCAGTAACCACTTGTTCCCAATGTGAACTCCGTGCCCGTTGAAACCTGATATTCAACCGTGCCTGTCTCTGAGGCAAATCCGGCACTCATGACTTTGACCGTCACCGTCTTATATTCAAGATGCTTAAAGTTCTGATAAAGCTGAACCTCAATATCCTTTGTACCCGAAACCTCGTTGCCGTCATAGTCAAACCAAAGCTTCTTCACCTGAAGTGTGGTAAGCTTGTTCGGAACGTAAACAGTTCCGTAACTGTTATATGCAATAAAGATGATGTCACTCTTTGTGATTCCCTCGGCGTTCATGAGCGTGCTGTTAGCAGAAACCCATGTATCAACCACCGTGCCGTTTTCAAGCGGTACAAAATAGTACTTCTTGTCGCTTAACGAATATCCCTCGGGAGCTTTAGTCTCCTGCAAGTAATAGAGAGTGTTTCTCTTTATATCCTTTAGCGAGAATGATGTAGTACCCTTATCATTTGTGACAAGACTGCTTTCGTTCACCTTGCTCCAAGCACTGTCTGAATACTGATATACATCGAACTCAGCGCCCGCAAGCGGTTTTTGGTATCTGTCCTCATCAACCTTGACGATAGTCAAAACATTTGTCTTGGTTACATACGATGAAGACGAAGCCTCTTTGACCTCAATCTTGTTCTCTTTGTTTATGGTGGTTTTACCCTCAAGAGTTACGCTGTTCGAGAAGCTTACCGAAGCTTTACCGCTCATGTCCTCTATCGTGTAAACATAAGAGAGAACCATTGCCGTTCCGTCAGGAATTGTAAGATTGAAGGTCTTGGTGCTGTCATCGTAGTTTGATGTGAAGACATCACTGTCAATCGGTGAGCCGATATAGTGATTGTCCGCATTGTTCTTATCGTACGAATAAAGCTGAACCTTTGAGAGATCGACAGAAACCTTGACGCCGCTGTCAGTTGTCAATTTATCTGTAAGTTTAATCGGATTGCCCTCATTGAGCGTCTCGCCCACAGGATTTATGATAACCCAGTAACGAACACTGTTTGTTGGCTTACCGTCTTTATCAAGCACCTGCTCGCCGACTTTCTGGAGAACCTCCACTTTTCTTACGACATCGGTGTCAACCGAAGAAGTCTTGTCGCCCCACTTGGCAACATTTTTATAAGTCTTGTTGTTATTTTTGTCATTGTCCCAGTACTCATCCGTTACCGTGACAGTGTATTCAATAATATAGCCAACATTATCCGTGTCAATCATGGCACTCGGTCTGCCTGCGGGGAGCGTTACCGAAAGAACATTATCTTCAGAAACAGTGACTGTCGGTTTATTTCCCTCAGCTGTAATATCATAGCCTTTATAATTTGTAGTCACCTGAGACCAATCCGCTCTGGACGAAGGTCCGCTTGTAGCAATCGACACAGAAACATCTGATGTCGAAAGCGTCATTCCCTCGGGAAGTGTATCGGTAACTGTAATCTCATCTGTAGAATCGGGCTTGAGGTAGATTCTGTAAGTGAGCTTCTTGTCGTTAGCAGAAAGAGTGCTGTAGTCTACGCTGATGGTGCCGTTTATATAGTTGTCGCCATCCTTCATATACTTTCCGAAGTCACTCTTCTTTGTGTAGGAAGCACTTGCGTCATGGCTTATACCCTTATCGTCAGCCGTATTCCTTACAGTAATGGTATCACCGTCATTAAGCTGCTTTGTCTCGAATATCGAGTAGTAAATCGGTGTGATTTGCTTGCCGCTCCATGAGGTCTTAGGCGTCAAAGTAAGTGTGAAGCTTACAATTTTCGAGCTGTTGTCGGTAACTGTGTTGCCGTCCTTGTCATAAGCTGCTATCGAAGCCGTGTACTCAAGAGAATCTGCTTTTTCGTTAAAGTACTTATTAAGCTGTTCGAGAGTAGTCCAGTGGACTGAATCATCAGCTACATTATTTTCATTATAGAGTTTATCGTTGATAACAATGTTTGAAGTCGAACCCGCTTTCGGATTGAGCGTCAGCGACCACTGCTGCTGTCTCTGAGTTGTGCCCGATATAGGACTGTTAGTACCTGCATTTTTGCTCGGGAACTCCGGTGTAGGTTTAATGGTTACTTCGCCTTCACCGTCATATTTCTTACCATCTACATCAACGACAACCTTATTTTTCTGAGTTACTGTTTCGCCGTCTTCAGCAGTAACGGGAACTGTATAAGTTATTACATAAGAGCATCCGGGCTCAACGGTGATTTTATTGTAGCCGTCTGCCTTAAATGTCTCTGTGATATTGCTTTGCGCCCAGTTAGCGTCGGTTTTTGTTACTTTCAAATCAGTAACCTTGGACCAGTCAATAAGACTGCCGTCAAGCTGGTCTGAAAGCGACCAATCGCCTGATACCTTTTCACTTCTGTCGGGGTTTACTGTAATCGTCCAAACAATTCCCGTTTTTGTGTCATTTGCTGCACCCGACTTTTGAATAAGCTTATCCTGTATCTTAGTATATGTTTGATCCTGACCCTTCCATTTTGTACCGTCTTTTGCAACGACCGAGTTTCCGATATGCTGGTAACCGTTCGTGTGCTCTTTGCCGTCGCTTACATCAACCGTATACGTAATGGTATAAGAACCGCCCGCATCAAGCTTAGGAAGTTCAAGTTTCAGCGTTCCATTTGCATTATCAGTATTAATAACAGGCGTGTTTGCTACGGCGTTTCCGTTTCCGTCTACAACATTAACATCACCGATTTTGATACTGTTCAAGCCCTGAGTGCTTATCGTATCCTCAATATTAACAACACCGTCCGTGCCGTTCTTGGAAGAAGCCGTAACCGTGTAAGTGATTTTTCCGTCAACAACTTCACTTGCTGTCTTTTTAACGGAAAGGTCGCTTGCCTCTTTCTTTGTGATAACATTGTACTTAGGGCCGTCATCGACAAACTGAATTACAGTCGATTCGCCTGAGCTTGTGTTCTTCGCCTTGCCCTGAACAGTAAGTCCGCCGGTAAATTCATCATTGGTCTCAAAGAACTTGCTGTTAAAAGCTATCGCAATATGTCCGTCAGTTGTTATCTTATAGATACCCCATGAATCCTCGGCAGAAGTACCGCCCATGGTTACACCGCCGATTGTACCGGAAACATAACCCGTCTCTTCACTTGGGATATTGAAGCCCTTTGGAATATCATATGTAATGATAAATGCCTCTTCGCTAACAACACTGTGCGGAATTGTATATTTAAGATCAAGCTTAATGGTATCTCCGTCTTCAATCTTATCGCCGTCGTTAAGAGTATTCCACACGTTTCCGTTTAACTTCTGAAGCGTGAAATTAAGCTGCGTTGCGACGTCTATCATCGGATGCGAATTATGATCGTTCTCTTCGATGGTGTCGTCCTTGTCAAAATCAAGGTCTTGTGCACTCACTTCGCCGTCTTCCGAGCTTTCGCCGTCTTCGCTTGCCGCATTAATGGCGTTCTCGCCGTTCTCACTGCTTTCTGAGTTCACGGAGTTTTCGTCCTCGGAAGTTTCCGAATTAACGCTGTTTGCATTATTAGCGTTGTTCTCGTCAATGTCCTTTACAAGGCACTCTGCCGAATGAACATGCGGTGTGATATCGCAAACAAGCTTATAGCAGGAAGCATCGTGAACATGCACGGGAGCGACAGGTGCTTCACTGTAAAGCTCTTCGCCTTCACTGCTCTCGCTCTGCTGTGAGCTTAACTGCTCGTTATAAGCATTTAACTGCTCGTTATAAGCGTTAGCCGCCTCGAGCGTTCCCAAGCTTTCGTTCTCGTAAAGAGCAGCGAAATCAAGGTCTTGATTCTCCCCTTCAAGTCCGCAGACAAGCTCATAGCACGATTGGTCGTGCGTGTGCTCCTCCTGCCCGCAGATATAGTCAGCCGTAGCGGCAATACCCGTACCGGCAAGTTCACGGTTAACAACCAGTGAAGTCAGGAGAGACAAGCACAAAAACATAGCGATAAAACGGTTACGCCGCTTGTGGTTTTTCTCAAACCTCGTGACATAATCTTTAACAACTGTTTTCATTCCCTCTACCTCTCAAAAAATATCCTAAACAATCAAAAGTGAAAGACTAATTGCTATATGACAACCGCAAAAGCGGTTATTTGCAAATTATTCGTTTTACATACTGTGAAAGTATTATAAAACAAGTGAAAGTAAAAAAGTGAAAAGTGAAAGTGCCTTTGATATATTAGGTATATCAGCTTATCGGTGAAAATCTCTTGAAAGGCCAAACCCTCAGGAAAACCTTACCGACAATCTGAGTTTTTTCTATACACCCGATAGAAGAGTTTCTGGAGTCAATCGAAACGCTTCGGTGGTCGCCAAGAACAAAGTACCTGTTTTCGGGAACCTGATACGGAAAATCGACGTTGCATTCGCCGAGTGCAAGCTCATCGACATACGGCTCATCGAGAACCTCGCCGTTTACGCTCACCGTACCGTCCTCGGCAATATCCACGATATCGCCGGGCATTCCGATTATTCTTTTAATAAGCAGTTTATTCTGCCAGCTGAAACTCACCAAATCCCCGGTTGTATAGTTCTTGTTCTTTACAAGAAGGAGAATATCCTGATCATAAAGCGTAGGTTCCATGCTCGTACCCGAAACCTTTAGCACGGGGAAAATGAGCGTCGCAAGCAACACCGCAACCGCCGCTACAACCAAAATTGCGCCGACGGTGCTCGTAAGTACCCTTCGGTACCTCTTTCTGTAAGCCAGTCTGTCCCTCTCCTTGGTGACCTCGTCAAGGGACGGCAGGTCGATTTTCTTAATTCTGTCACCCATCAGCTCTCACCTTTGGGCTTCTCGTTATTATCCGACCCCTCATACCTTTCCTTAAGCTTCTTGGCTTTATCAAGCTCCTTTTGAGCTTCCTCTTTCATCAGCTTTGCAGACAAAAGATAATCGTTTGCCGCGTCATCGGCTTTCTTAAATATCTCGTTAAGGCTCAAAGCAGCTTCGGCAAGTGAGCCTGCGTTTTCAATTTTGATTTCACGCTTCTCAAGCTTACTTTTAAGCTCGGCGTTTTCCTTTTCCAAACGATTTATGTCGCCCTCAAGCGCATAGATTATCTCTATGAGCTCCGAGCGGCTCATTCTTCGCAGTTCCTTATTTGCCATATCTACTGCGTTCTCCTAACAGATTACATACGAATAAACAATTAGTATATATTCAAAGCTTAATGCTTATCGACTTAAATTAGCAAATGCTAAAATCTGCATTAAATTCATCGTTTAATTTATATCATATTTTTTAAAGAAAGTCAAATTTTGATTTTCATTTAAAAAATACAGTATTTGTTTATTTTCTTTCACATTGAC
>CAVDQG010000026.1:0-26858 GCA_963611165.1 Bacteroides uniformis | reverse complement strand
GGCTTTCACCAGATACCCGTTATTTCGTTGCCAACCCTGCCTGACAGATGCCATAATCGTAATTTTTAGAATTACTGTCTTATGAGCACCAATGCGAGGCGAGACATTTTTTCTTTTAAGCGTTATCTTCCGTGCTTATATTTTCTTCCGGGTGAAAATATCTGTAAACATTTGTGGCGCTGGGGCGATTCATTTTCGGACAACTCATAAGCTCCTCAAGGTCGGCTTCGCTTATCGCTTTAATCGTCTTGAAATACTTTAAAAGTGCTTTGCATCTTGCCTCGCCCATTCCGGGAATTTCACTCAGAGTAGAAGAAATTGTCGATTTCTTTCTCTGCTGTCTGTGGTATCCGATAGCCCATCTGTGCACCTCGTCCTGTAAAAGAGAACAGAGCGTAAAAGCCTGTCTTGTTGAATTTATTGAAATTTCGCCGCCGCTAACGGCAATCGCGCGTGTGCGGTGACTGTCGTCCTTTACCATACCGAAACACGGAACATCAATCTTCATTCTCTCGAGAACAGGCATAACGGCATTTACATGACCCTTGCCGCCGTCAAGAAGAATAAGGTTAGGCAAAGTGCCGAAGTAATCGCCGTCCTTTAATGAACGGTGAATGTAATATTCGGAAAATCTTCTTTCGATAACCTCACGCATTGAGCCGTAATCGTCCTGACCGCTCACGGTTTTTATCTTAAATCTGCGATAGCCGGCTTTGTAAGGTCTGCCGTTCTTAAAGACAACCATACCCGCAACATTATCTGTGCCCCCGAGGTTAGAGATATCATAGGATTCGATATATTCGGGCGGAGAAGAAAGCCCCAAAAGCCTTGCGAGCTCATCAAGTGCCGAAAGCTCCTTGCCGCTGCTTCCCGTTCCCTCCGAAAGCTTTTCTGCGGCATTGCTTCTGCACATCTCCACAAGCTTTAACTGGTCGCCCTTTTGCGGTATATGAATGCTTACCTTTTTGCCTGCTTTCTCCGTCAACCAGTCTTCCAGAAGCTCCTTATCGTCGCATTCTCCGTCAATGGTAAGCTGTGGGGGGATTTTATCTTTATCGGAGTAATACTGTCTGATGAACTCGGCTCTTAACTCAGAAAGATTTTCTATATCGGTGAAGCTGAAATTTTCTCTGTCATATAGTCTTCCGCCGCTGAATTTGAGTACGGCAACGACGCATTTCGTGTTTCCGAACGCAATCGCTATGACGTCCTGTTCTCTTATTTTACTCTCGACAACCTTCTGCTTGTCCTTCATGCGGTTTATCGCCTGAATGGTATCTCTGATTCTTGCCGCCTTTTCAAACTCGAGATTTTCGGACGCTTCTTCCATTTTTGCAGACAGCTTTTTTACCGTATCAGCAGAACCGCCCTTTATGAAATCGAGTGCTTCGTTTACAGCCTCGTTGTATTCTTCCTTGCTCATCTTGCCTCGGCAAGGTGCGGCACACTGTTTGATGTAATAATTTAAGCAGGGTCTTTGCTTGCCGAAATCCTGCGGAAACCGTTTATTACACGAGGGGAGCATGAAAATCTTCTGTGCCTCGTCTATCGTCTCCTTGATAGTCCATGAGGACATATAGGGACCGATGTACTTTGCGCCGTCGTCCAAAATCTGCTTTGCCTCGCTGATTTTCGGCCAATCTCCGCCCGATACTCTTATGTAAGAATATCCCTTATCGTCCTTTAGAAGAATATTATACTTCGGCTTATGGTGCTTAATCAGGCTGTTTTCAAGTACAAGTGCCTCGAATTCGCTGTCCGTCACAATGTACTCGAAATAATCGACATTCAGTACCATTCGCTTGACCTTTTCGCCGTGGTTGTGGTCTGAGCCGAAATATTGGCTGACACGGTTTTTAAGTGCCTTTGCCTTGCCTACGTAAATTATTTGTCCTGTCTTGTCGTGCATAAGATACACGCCCGGCTGAAGCGGAAGCGCCATTGCCTTTGCACGAAGCTCGTGAAGTTTTTCATTTAATTCTGTCATAAATCACCTGTCAGAACAGTCTCTCTTCAAGAAGCTTTGAGCGGTAACGAACATCACTTACATTATATACCGTGACAAATGCCTGAGGGTCTGTTTTCTGAATGAAATTCATAAGCTTTTGATACTCGGATTTATCGACAACCGTGATAATCTCCGTGTGCTTTTGCATGCGGTATGCGCCGATTGCCTCATAGATAGTCGCACCCGAATGAAGCTCATTTAATATAAACTCACGGATTTCCTCCTGCTTCGGAGAAACAATGCAAACTCTTCTCTTTAGGCTCTGTGAGAAAATGAAATGGTCTAGCACAAGGCCGTTCACATATGTGCCGAGAACCGACAGAATGACCGTCTTAATGTCATAGGCAAATGCAGACGAAAGAGCAACAATCATTCCCGACAAACTCATGGCGTGTCCTAAATCCATATGAAGATACTTGTTCATTATCTTTGCGATTATATCGAGACCGCCGCTTGAAGCGTTCATATTAAAAAGAATAGCAAGTCCGACGCTTACGGAAAACACATAGCACACGACATCAAGTGCCGCATCCCCCGTGAGCGACTGCATGTTAGGAAAAATTTTCTCGAGTATCCACATGAATACGGGCAGTAAAATTGAGGTGTAAACCGTCTTTCCGCCGAACTCGTTTCCGCACGTGATAAATCCGATTATCAGAAGAATAATGTTGAGTGCAAGAGTAATAATCGATACAGAAAACGGCACAAAGTTAGATAAAACAATTGCAAGTCCCGATACCGAGCTTACTGAAGCGTTGCTTGGGTAGAGAAAGAAAAATACCGCACATGCGATTATCGCCGTCGCAAAAGTCATCATGGCAAATTCTTTGAAAATAACAAGTGGTTTGTTTTTTGTCTGCATTACTTAATTTCCTTTATTTCAAATATTCTTGAGATATAATCCCCGAGCGGAACATCACTTTTTGCGGAATTTCCGCCGTAAGAAATATCAATTCCAATGTTCATAAGCTCGTCACCGTAAAAATAGCGGCTTTCGTCCTTTAAAGTCCACTTTGTGTCGGACACGAGATATTTCGCATTAGGATCAAGTCCACTAAGCTTCAAATATTCAAAGCCTCTTGCCACGCTCGCACCGATGCGATAATAAGCCGCAAGTGCAGTCGTTTTGTCGCCGCTTACTACCATCCAAGCCGCATCGTCAAGCTCTTTGATTTTCTCAAACGGACTTCTAAGACGGTAAAAATCTCCTGTTCTGATAAGTTCCGAGTGAGTTTTCATGAACTTTACCTGTTCCTTAACTTCCTCCTGTTCCTCGGAAGAAAGCTTATTTAAATCAAGCTCATATCCAAACGAACCGAAATAAGCCACGTCAGCCCTCGTCTTAAGCGGTGTGATTCGTCCCATTTGCTCATTTGGACAAATTGAAACATGACTTCCTATCATGCTTATGGGATACACCATACTCGTGCCCCACTGAATTTTAATTCTCTCCACGGCGTCCGTGTTGTCACTGCACCAAGCCTGCGGCGCATAGTAGAGCATACCGGGGTCAAATCTCGCTCCGCCGCTTGCACACGACTCGAAGAGAATATCTGGATACTTTGCCGTCAATCTCTCGTAAAGCGAATATACGCCAAGAATAAATCTGTGGTAAACCTCGCCCTGTCTGTCGTGCGGTAATTTTGCCGAATAAATATCGCTAAGGGATCTGTTCATATCCCACTTGATGTAGTCGATTTTTGAGCCGTCAAGGATTTTCTCCATTTGGTCGCCGATAAATTTAACAAGCTCTTCATCTGTAAAATCAAGCATAAATTGATTTCTTCCCTGAAGCGGCTCTCTTGAATTCACCCTCATCATCCATTCGGGGTGAGACTTGTAAAGCTCACTGTCAACGCTTATCATTTCAGGCTCGAACCATAAGCCGAATTTAAGTCCCATAGCATGGATTTTCTCGGAAAGTCCGTCAATTCCGCTCGGAAGTTTTTCTAAGTTTACAAACCAGTCACCGAGAGAAGACCGTGCGTCGTTCCTGTGACCGAACCATCCGTCATCGAGAACGAACATATCAAGTCCAAGCTCATTAGCCTTGCCGGCGATTTTCAGTATCTTTTCTTCGTCAAAATTGAAATATGTGGCTTCCCAGTTGTTAACAAGTATAGGTCTTGTTCTGTCTCTCCACTTTCCTCTTGCAAGTCTTGTGCGGTAAAGCACATGAAAAACTCTGCTCATCTTGCCTAAGCCGCCGTCTGAATAGACCAAAACAGCCTCGGGAGTTTGGAAAGCACCGCCATTTTCAAGTTTCCACTTAAATCCGTCGGGATTTATTCCGCACATAAGTCTTGTGTGGCTGAAATTATCCACCTCGGCTTGAATGAGGAAGTTTCCGCTGTAGACAAAGCTTACGCCGATTGCTTCTCCGCTTTCCTCGTCGGTATTCTTTCGCATAAGTGCCGCAAACGGATTGAATTCGTGCGAGGAATGTCCTCTTTTTGAGTATATGCTCTGAATTCCCTCGTGAAGCTCTCGAACAACGGGGTGACGCTCCCTTGCGGCTACACCTGCAAGCGTGAGCATATTATATTCGCTGTCAGGCAAATCAATCGAAAGGCTCATTGCCTTGTTTAAATAAACGCTCTCGCCGTGATTTTCAAAGCGTTTATTTTCCGCTATAACGGGATAATCACGAAATATGGTGTAGCTCATATAAAGGTCGATATTTGATATTTCATCGGTAAATTTAAGCTCGAGAGTCTCGCACTCGCCATCACTCTCGCAGTAGGTTGCTGGCAACGCCTCAAGTTTTGGCTTTCCGCAGAAAATCTCGTGTGATTTATATCTGAAATCGGCACAAACAGAACCGTCACTGTTCTCCACCTCACAAGCCGTAAAACGCAAATCACCCGTTCCCGTTGTCGGATATTCGCAGTTAAGATAATCCATGGTAAATCCGCTGTCCTCATACTGGCAAGGGGACATATCTCGTCTGCCAAAATTAAGAATATGCGAAAAATCCTCTCTGTCATTGATTCGCTTGCCGAAATATAATCCCGAAGCCTGACCGTTTTGAAGTATCGTAAATATATAACTTATTTGAGTATTATATAGATGAAAGGTTTTATCGTTCTCATGAAAGATAATTGCCATGATATACCTCCGTCCGTTTGCTTTTTAGTGTCATATTATGATTATAAACAAAACGGCGGAAAAGTAAACCTTCCCGCCGTTTTAGGCAATACTATTTAATTTTAAAGCTACCGTCCTACTCCGAGCATCTCGATTAAGAGAAGCCATACGAGACCGTAGTAGGTTACAACGGCAACGAGGTCATTAACCGTAGTGATGAGCGGGCCGGATGCAACAGCCGGGTCGACGCCGATTTTGTGGAAAAACATAGGTACAACAGCGCCGACAAGCGAGCTGATAACCATGGCAACCACAAGCGAAACTCCGACGCATCCGGAAATCATAAATGCATAGTTCACAGGATTGTGCTTAAAGAGCATGATGTAAAGTCCGACAAAGACAAAGCTTATCACGCCGAGCACGAGACCGTTAAAAAATCCGACTCGCATTTCCTTGAGCACGAACATAAACTTTTCCTTTGCCTTGATGTTCTCATCCATGAGGACACGAATCGTAACAGCAAGGGACTGAGTTCCTACATTACCCGCCATATCGAGAATAAGGCTCTGGAAGCTCATTACAAGCGGAATAATCGCTACGACAGTCTCAAAAATACCGACTACGCTCGATACGCCCATACCGAGAAGCAACAGAACGCAAAGCCAAGGCAAACGCTTTTTCATACTGTCCTTGAGAGTTTCCTCAAGATCCTCCTCAGCGGTAAGACCTGCGAGCTTTGCATAGTCCTCACCGAGCTCATCATCGACAACCTCGACGATGTCCTGAGCAGTGATGATACCGATTATCTTTCCGTCAGAATCAAGTACAGGGAGCGAGTCCTCGGAGTAGTCCTTGATGTCCTCGATGCTGTCGGCGATTTTCTCGTGGTCTGTAAGATACGGGTAGCTTGTGGTGATTAAGTCCTCAAGCTCGGTATCGCTTCTTGCGATAATCAAATCCTTAAGGTCGATAGCACCGTAGAATTTATCGTTTTCGTCCACAACATAAATCGTGGAAATGTTATCGTTTTCGCCTGCCTGCTGAACAAGCTCACGCATTGCCTGACGGATAGTCAGGTTATTTTTGATAACAATGTAGTTCGTTGTGATGTGAGAACCTATCTCGTCATCGTCATAAGACTGAATGAGCTTGATGTCCTCTCTGTCCTCTTCGTCCATGTGACGAATGATTTCTTCCTGAACGTCCTCGTCCATTTCTTCGAGAACATCGACAGCATCGTCGGCGTCCATCTCGGAAATAATCTCGGCTGCCTTCTCGATATCGAGTTCCTTAAAGTACTCGTCAACATCTTCGAGGTAGGCGAAGACCTCAGCGCATCTCTCTGTTCCCAAAATGCGGTAAAGTCTCTTTCTTTCGTCAGGGGTCAATTGCTCGATAGCACCGGCAATATCATTATCGTGGTAATCTTCGAGTCTTTCACTTAATTCGGTGTCGGAAATGTCACTTCTTATTAATTCAAGGAGCTCTCCGACATAGTCTTCAGCAATATCTTCAATGGTAGTTGTGATGTTCTTATCTTCCATTGGTAATGCCTCCTTTTCTCTGCAAACTTTTTTGGCAAAAGCCGTAATTACAAACCCAAAAGGGCGCAGAAAAACCACCGCAAAAGGCGTTTTTCCTTTCTGCAGACGACAGAATTATAAATAGTAGGAGAAACACTCGAACGGTGGCGTGATTTTAAAGGCTATTTTAAGTCAGTTAAAAAAGACCTGAACAGCCCAAAATAAAGCTACATATTCGAGGATTTATACTTCTTCCTGTACTATCATGGCCGTCCATTCTTTTTTCACATCCTTTACGTTAATATTGCGGTCAAAAGATTTATTTTCTCTTCATCGACCTCAAATATTATAAGTCCACATTTTTTTTTAGTCAAGACTTATGATTGTTAAATGTAGGTAAAAAAATTTATACATTTGAGATATTTTCCACAAAAGAAAAAGCGTCCGATTTCGAACGCTTTCATAAATATCAAATTAATCAAACACTTTGACCGAGTATCGTCTTTGCTACGCCGATACCGAGAACTCCGTCGCCTAAGTGACAGCAAAGGCTGATCGGAAGCGGATGGCAGACAATACGCATGCCCGGGAATGCCTCTGCGACCTCTTTGTGCCACTGAGCTCCGTACATTTTATCGCCGGAATAAGCAACGGCTATGCTGATTTTATCTCCCTTGAAACGGGTTTCTATATCGTTTTTGACAGCCTCGAGCATGATAGCCTTTGCCTTATCCATGCCTCTTGCCTTTTTGAAGGAATCAAGCTTATCGCCCTGAATCTGAAGAACAGGCTTAAGACCGAGGACAGCACCAACAGCAGCCGCCGACTTTGAAACTCTGCCGCTTTTCTTGAGAAGATCAAGAGTATTTACTGTTACATAGGTTGTCTGAGAGAGAGCCTCTCTGTCAAGAACAGCCTTAATTTCCTTTGCGTTCAAACCGAAATCGGCAAGAATACAGGCATCCTGAACGGAGAAAATAAGCGGAACGGAAACTCTGCGGTTATCGACAACCTGAACCTTACCGTCATAGTCCTTGGAAAGAGCCGTTGCGGTATTGCATGAACCGGAAAGACCTGCCGACATAGGAATATAGACAACATCATCATATTCGTCAAGAGCGGTCTCCCATGCGGTGAGGACTGCGTCGGGTGAAGGCTGTGAAGTGCTTACATCAGCACCCTGTTTCAGTTTCTCAAAAAATTCCTCGCTTGTGCAGGTCACTCCCTCGAGATGCTGCTTTCCGTCAATCGAAAACGGCATCGGAACAAGCACAACACCGAGCGATTTTGCCTCTTCGTTAGTAAGTCCGCCGTTTGTATCGGTAATAATACAGGTTTTTCTCATTATTATTTTCTCCTATTAAAGGTATTTGTCATAAACAAGGATTAATTTAATCCATAAACTAAATTTGATTATACAATATTTATTTTCCTTTGTCTATAACGAAATTGTAAACAAAAAGGCTCTGTCCAAACGGACAAAGCCAGATTTGTTCTATCAGAGAATTTTAGTTACGGCAACAGCCATTGCGCCCTCACCGATATGACAGCAAATGCTTATCGGCAGCGGATGCATAAAGACATTCTCGCCGGGGAAAGCCTCTTCTACCTGCTTTCTCCACTTCTCGGCTTCCTCGGTATTTGTTCCCGAATAAGCCACGGCAATCTGATGATTAATGCCGTTAAAGCGGTTTGCCAAATCGTCCTTTATCGCATCGAGCATGATAAGCTTAGCCTTGTCCATGCCTCTTGCTTTCTTGAAAGCGTCAAGCTTTCCGCCCTGAATCTGCAAAACAGGCTTAAGACCGAGAACTGTGGCAAGCGCCGCACCTGCTTTGGTGACACGTCCGCTTTTTTTCAAAAGATCGAGTGTATTCACCGTGATGTAAATCGACTGCTCAGAAGCCTCACGCTCCAAAATTGCCTTAATCTCACTTGCACTCATACCGTACTTTGCGAGTCTCACGGCATCAAGCACCGACTGATAAAGAGAAAGTGAAATTCTCCTGTTGTCGACAACCTGAACTCTGCCGTCATACTCTTTAGAAAGTCCCTCGGCTGTATTGTACGAGCTTGAAAGAGACGAGCTCATAGGCAAATATACAAGCGACTCATACTCATTAAGTATACCGTCCCATGTCTCCAAAATATCGGCCGGAGACGGCTGCGAGGTCACGACATCTGCGCCCATTCCAAGCTTCTTGAAAAACTCCTCATAGGTACATGTGACATTTTCGAGGTGAGAAACACCGTCGATTGTGAACGGCATGGGAACAACGCTTACACCAAGGCTTTCTGCTGCCTCGGTGCTTATACCGCTGTTCGTATCCGTTACTATTCTTACTTTTTTCATTATTATCTAAACCTTATTTCTTCTTGAAAGAATCCTTGAGTGAAACCGAACGGTTAAATACAAGATGATCCTGTGTGCTGTCCTTGCTATCGGCGCAGAAATAGCCCTGTCTCATAAACTGGAAGGAATCTCCCGG
The DNA here is from genome assembly GCA_963611165.1 of Bacteroides uniformis. GTDB lineage: Bacteria > Bacillota > Clostridia > Oscillospirales > Acutalibacteraceae > SIG603. The sequence continues at coordinate 17,751 of CAVDQG010000026.1, read as the reverse complement.
CTTAGCGTCCTTAAGCGACTTCTCTACCTTGCAGTTTGAAAGAACAGTGAGAGCGTTCTTATTCATAACCTCGAGGTAATCGTAATTATCGGGATCCGGAACAGTGAAAAGATTGTCGTAAAGTCTGAGCTCTGCGTCCTCGCAGTCTCTTGCGTTGACCCAGTGAATTGTAGACTTAATCTTTCTTCCGTCTGCAGGATTTCCGCCTCTTGAGTTCTCATCGTACTCGGCAAAAACCTCGACAACGTTTCCGTTCTCGTCCTTGCGGCATCCTGTGCACTTTACGATATATGTACCCTTAAGTCTGACTTCGTTGCCGGGGAAAAGTCTGAAGTACTTCTTGACAGGCTCCTCCATGAAGTCCTCCTTCTCAATCCAAAGGTCACGGCTGAAGGTGACTTCTCTTGTGCCGTCCTCAGGGCGGTTAGGATTGTTCTCGGTTACGAAAATCTCTTCCTTATCCTCGGGGTAGTTTGTGATTGTGAGCTTAACTGGATCTGTGACAGCCATAACTCTCTTTGCTCTCATATTGAGATCTTCTCTCAAACAGAACTCAAGGAAGCTGTATTCAACTGTCGAATCCACCTTGCTGACGCCGTTTCTCTCGGAGAAGTTGCGGATAGACTCAGGCGTGTAGCCGCGTCTTCTCAAACCGCAGATTGTAGGCATTCTCGGATCGTCCCATCCGTCAACCAAGCCGTTCTCAACGAGATAGCGAAGTTTTCTCTTGGACATAACGGTGTAATTGATACCAAGTCTTGCGAACTCAATCTGTCTCGGCTTTGCCGGAAGCCACTCTGCGCAGTTCTCGATAACCCAGTCATAAAGCGGTCTGTGGTTCTCGAACTCGAGTGAGCAAAGTGAATGAGTAATCTCTTCCATAGCGTCTTCAATCGGATGAGCAAAATCGTACATCGGATAGATGCACCACTTCTTGCCCGTTCTGTGATGCGGAAGATAGTTAATTCTGTAGATAACAGGGTCACGCATGTTGAAGTTGCCCGAAGCAAGGTCAATCTTTGCACGAAGAGTGATTTTTCCCTCCTCGAACTCGCCGTTCTTCATCTTCTCGAAAAGCTCGAGGCTCTCTTCCATGGGTCTGTCTCTGAAAGGAGACTTTGCCGGAGTTGTGAGGTCGCCTCTGTACTCCTTGACCTGCTCTGCTGTAAGCTCGCAGACATAGGCTAAGCCCTTTTTGATGAGACCGACTGCACACTCATACATCTTGTCGAAATAATCGGAAGCATAGTAGAATCTGTCGTCCCAGTCATAGCCGAGCCAGTGGATATCCTCTTTTATTGCGTCGACAAACTCAACATCCTCTTTTGTCGGGTTTGTGTCGTCCATTCTGAGGTTTGCAATTCCGCCGAAACGCTCAGCCGTGCCGAAGTCAACATAAATAGCCTTTGCGTGGCCGATATGAAGATAGCCGTTCGGCTCGGGTGGAAAACGGGTATGAACCTTCATTCCTGCGAAACGTCCGCCCTCAGCGATGTCCTCTTTAATAAAGCTGTCGATAAAATTGGTGACAGCTTCCTCTTCGTTAGCCTTTACTTCGATGTTGTCACTCATATTCTCTCTTTCCTTTCGTTAAAATATATTCTGAAAATCCTTAATTTAACTTAGCAAGACCGTCCTTTAGTCTCTTAAGCGCCTCTTCCTTGCCAAGGAATGCAAGAACCTCCATGGCACCGCCGGGGGTAACGGTCTGTCCTGCTGCGGCAATTCTTACAGGCCAGAGAAGCGTGCCGTTCTTAACGCCCAATTTCTCTGCAAGCGGAATAAGTGCATCGTGGATAGGATCTATTCTCCAGTCCTCAACGCCCTCAAGAACCTCGATTGCGTTTGATAGCATAACGGGAGCGTTCTCGAGATTTGCCTTGCTCTTCTTATTGACAAAAAGCTCTGCGGTGTACTCGGGCTGATGAGCAAAGAACTCAATCTTCTCGGGAATTTCGTTGAACTTATTTACTCGAGGCTGCAAAACCTCATCGAGAATCGAGAAGTCGTAGTCGCCGTCACCGAGAACCTCTCTGTAATACGGCATTGCATGGCTTTGGAACTCGTCCTTAGTCATTCTCTTGATGTATTCGCCGTTGAACCAAAGAAGCTTGTCGTAGTCGAATACGGCAGGGCTCTTGGAAATTCCGCTGATTGAGAAATTCTCCTCAAGCTCCTTTAAGCTGAAAATCTCCTGAGTGTCCTTCGGTGCCCAGCCGAGAAGTGCGATATAGTTTGTGATAACCTCGGGAAGATAACCTTCGTCCACAAGACCCTGGAAGCTTGTCGAACCGTGGCGCTTGGAAAGCTTGGAAACGGAGCCGTCCTCGTTCTTGCCCATGATAAGCGGCAGATGAACATATGTCGGAACATCCCAGCCGAATGCCTCGTAAAGAAGATTATACTTCGGAGAGGATGAAAGATACTCACTTCCTCTGACAACATGAGTGATGTTCATGAGGTGGTCATCAATAACATTTGCGAAGTTGTATGTCGGGAATCCGTCTGTTTTCAGAAGAATCTGATCCTCAAGCTCCTCGTTGTTAACAGTGATAGTACCGTAGACCTCATCTGTAAAGCTTGTTGTGCCCTCAAGTGGCATCTTCTGACGGATAACATACGGTGTGCCGGCCTCGAGAAGCTTATTTATCTCCTCCTCGGAAAGGTCACGGCAATGACGGTCATAGCCGCCGAACTCGCTGTTCTCCTTGAGAGAATCGAGTCTCTCCTTGGAGCAGAAGCAGCGGTATGCCTTGCCCATTTTTACGAGAAGCTCGGCATAAGGCTTATATGTGTCTTTTCTCTCGCTCTGAACATACGGGCCGTAGTCGCCGCCGATATCGGGGCCTTCATCGTGCTTGAGTCCGACTGTTTCGAGAGTTTTGTATATGATATCGGTAGCACCCTCAACAAAGCGCTCCTGATCTGTATCTTCAATTCTTAAAATAAATTTGCCGCCCTGGCTCTTTGCAACGAGATACTCGTAAAGAGCTGTTCTAAGGTTTCCGACGTGCATAAAGCCTGTCGGGCTTGGGGCAAATCTTGTTCTAACTTCTGCCATTTTAAATAGCGTCCTTTCTTCAATTAACGATAAAGATTATTCTAATATAAAACTAAAGATTTATCAAGACTTAAGCACAAAATCAGTATCGATTAAGTGTAAAATCCACTAATTTTCCGTTTTTGTAGTTTAGCTTTAGGCTGAAAAAATCTTCGTTTGTGCTGAGTTCTCTCAAAAACACCTTGTCGCCCTCCCAGAGGTTGAGGCTTTCGATTTTTTCCTTTTCTACCCACTCAAGCTTTCCCTCGTCACATTCCTTAATTTCACCCGAAAAATCCTTACAGGTGAAAAGATGCATGTATTCAGTAATATCATCATCGGAAACAAACGTGACCACAGCACGAAACTTAAGCTTCTTTGCGTCAAGCCCCGTTTCCTCTTTAATCTCCCTTGTTATGCAGTCCTCGGGACTTTCTCCGAACTCGAAGTGACCGCCCACGCCTATCCACTTGTCACGGTTGAGGTCGTTTTTCTTGCTCACTCTGTGAAGCATGAGGTATTTTTCGTCCTTTTCTATGTAACAAAGCGTGGTTAAGCTTACGTTTTTCTCCGCCATTTTCTCTCCCCTTATTCTATTTTTTCCATGCTTCAAATATATCCGCAAGGCTTTTTTCTGTCAAGAAAAATAAAAAAGCAGACCACAAAGTCTGCTAAAATCAATCAATATTTATTGCAGTAAAAGAATCCGTCCTTTTGCCTGAGAGATTCGGTCCCCCAACCTTGCACCTTCGGCACTCAAATGAGCTTCTCCGGAATCAATCCATACTCGGTCCTATCTTGCGAAACCTGAGAGTGTTACTCCTTCGGTAAATCAAACGATTTTCTCCCGAGTATTTCCTACCACATATTAAACCGTCTGTTATTTTACATCATCTGAAATAAAATTTCAAGTAGTGATAAAAATTTTCTCTTTCACGCTATATTTATCTCACATAAATCACCCTATATCCTTAATATTATGTACTACCTTTGCCCTTTCCCTTGAAAACAGCTCGTTCTTATGATAGAATAGACTGAAATTCTGTTGTAAAGTGACCTTTTTATACAACAGAAATAAAAATTTGCAATCACTCAATTCACAATAAATGTATAATACGGAGGCATAACTATGTGTGCAAACGAGAAAAAGACAGTTTGTGTCATATTCGGCGGCGAGAGCAGCGAGTATGAGGTTTCCTGCAGATCTGCATGCTTTATTATCGAAAATCTCGATGAAGAAAAATATGATATCGTAACTCTCGGCATCACAAAGGAAGGCGGCTGGTATCTTTACAGCGGCCCGACAGAGAACATCATGAACTACACTTGGGTTGACGACGAAAACAACCGCTCATGCATCATCTCTCCCGACAAGAACACAAAGGGACTTGTTGTTCTCGGAGACAACGGAACATTCCAGATTGATGTTGACGTCTATTTCCCTGTTCTTCACGGAAAGAACGGCGAAGACGGTACAATCCAGGGCATCTTCAAGATGTCGGGCGTTCCTTATGTCGGCTGTGCAACTCTTGCTTCTGCCGTCACAATGGATAAGGCAGTCACTCACAGCCTTCTTAACAGCGCAAACATCGAGCAGGCTCATTACCTCTGGTTCTTCAGAGACAAATATGACACCGAGCCCGAGAAGATAATCAACAGAATAGTCGCAAGACTCAACTTCCCTGTTTTCGTTAAGCCGGCTAACGCAGGCTCTTCAGTCGGAGTAAGCAAGGTTGACTCTGCCGAAGGTCTTGACGCAGCTATCAAAAAAGCGGCTAAGGAAGACATCAAGGTTGTTGTCGAAGAGGGCATCGTCGGCCAGGAGGTCGAGTGTGCTGTTCTCGGAAACCGTGACGCTGTCGCTTCCACTGTCGGCGAAATCGGAGCAAGCGCAGAGTTCTACGACTATGACGACAAGTATAATTCCGGCACATCCGTAACCTACATTCCCGCTCATCTCTCCGAAGAGAAAATCGACGAAGTAAGAAGCATCGCAGTCAGAGCTTATAAGATTCTCGGCTGTGCAGGTCTTTCAAGAGTTGATTTCTTCGTTCAGAAGGACGGCAAGGTTATCCTCAACGAGATCAACACTCTCCCCGGCTTCACAAGCATCAGCATGTATCCGAAGCTTTGGGCTGCAAGCGGAAAGGACGCAAAGACTTTAATTGACGAGCTTATCGCTACTGCAGAAAACAGATTTGAATGAGGTAACTAATGGATAACAGACCGATAGGCGTATTCGACTCGGGTCTTGGCGGCTTGACCGCTGTCAAGGAGCTCAAGCGTGTTCTTCCGAACGAGAGCATTATCTACTTCGGAGATACGGGCCGAGTACCGTACGGTACAAAAAGTGCCGAAACAATAGTCAAATTTGCAAAGCAGGACATGAATTTTCTGCTTCAAAATAACGTAAAAGCAATCGTTGCCGCATGCGGTACGGTTTCATCAACGGCGAGCGAGGTAGGCAACAGCCTCCCCGTCCCCTATATCGATGTTATCACTCCAACCGCAAAAGCCGCCGCCGACTACACAAAGAACGGCAGAATAGGAATTCTCGGTACTCCTGCTACAATAAAGAGCGGTTCTTTCGTTAAGAAGCTTAACGAAATCAACCCCGAGCTTTCACTGTTCTCAGAGGCTTGTCCTCTGTTCGTTCCGCTCGTCGAAAACGGTTTTATCACAATCGGTGACGAGGTAACATCTCTTGCCGCAAGAAGATACCTCACGAGAATAAATGCCGAAAAAGTAGACACCGTCATTCTCGGCTGTACTCACTTCCCGATTATCAAATGGGCAATCGGAAATGCAGTCGGCGAAAAGGTAAAGCTTATCGACAGCGGCAAGGAAACGGCTCACTACGTTGCCGAGCTTCTTGAAAACAAAAATCTTCTCTGCGAAGAAAACCACAAAGCCGAGTACAAGTACTTCGTGAGTGACTCGACAGAGGGCTTCACGAATGTTGCGGAAATATTCCTCGGCGGATACATTGACGGGGAGACGCACAGAATTGATATCGAAAAATACTGATAAAACAAAACTTAAAGAGGACTATGTCATCAGAGTGACAGGCACTCAGCACTATTTTCCGCACGGAACAGAGGGCGAGTTTGACGACAAGGTCGAAGTCGATACCCTCGGTGCTTACTGCGTAAGACCAAGCGGCAAGAAGATTATTTCCTACCGGGGAATGGACGATAACGGAAAGGAAGGTCCCCTTACAATAGTTAAGGTTGAGGATAATAAGCTCACCATGACCAAGACAAGCGATCGCACAGAGCTTTTGTTCGAGCCAGGCAAGCTTAATGTCTGTGCTTACGACACTCCGTACGGTGCTCTTACTCTCGGAGTTCAGGCTCACGGACTAAATCAAACGCTTGACGAAAACGGTGGCAGTCTTCAGTGCACTTACAGCATTTATATCAACAACATGATTTCCTCGAGAAACACTCTCGAGATTCATGTGGAAAAAGCAAATTTAGAATAATCAATAATAAATAAGTGAGGACAAGTAAATGTCTAAAATCGTATCAACAGCAAAATTACAGCTGGAGAATCTTATAAAGGACGGCTTTGCCGCAGCTATTGCCGCCGGCGAGCTTCCTGAAGCAGAGGTTCCCGCATTTACACTTGAGAAACCGGCAGACCGCACACACGGCGACTGGGCTACCAATGCCGCTATGGCAGGTGCAAGAGCATTTCATGCCGCTCCGAGAAAAATAGCCGAGGCTGTCACATCTCACATGGAACTTGACGGAACATATTTTGACAAGTTTGAGATTGCTGGCCCCGGATTTATCAACTTCTTCCTCTCTCCGAAATTCTACGGAGATGTTTTGAAGGATATCAATACTCTCGGTGACGACTACGGAAAGTCAAACTTCGGCGAGGGCAAGAGAGTTTTGGTTGAGTTCGTTTCTGCAAACCCGACAGGCCCCATGCACATCGGTAACGCACGAGGCGGCGCAATCGGAGACTGCCTTGCAAGCGTTCTCGAAGAGGCAGGCTACGACGTCGACCGTGAGTTCTATGTAAATGACGCAGGCAATCAGGTTGCAAAGTTCGGTCTTTCTCTCGATATGAGATACAAGCAGCTTTTCGATCCGAACGGTGGTGAGCCGAGCCCTGATGACTCTTATCTTCCTGAGGACTCATACCACGGACAGGATATCATCGACCATGCAAAGAACTTTGCCGAAATCAACGGTGACAAGTATATCGGCGTCAGCGAAGAAGAGCGCCGTCAGGCACTTATCGATTATGCGCTTCCGCTTAACATTCAGGCACTCGAGCGTGACCTCAAGAAGTACCGCATTGTCTATGACAGATGGTTCCTTGAGAGCAGTGTGCACAAGAGCGGCGATGTAGACAAGGTTATCGACACTTTGACCGAGAAGGGCTACACATACGAGCAGGACGGTGCTGTTTGGTTCAAGGCTACGGAATTCGGCAACGAGAAAGATATCGTTTTAAGAAGAGAGAACGGCTTCCCGACATACATCGTTCCCGATATCGCTTATCACTACGACAAACTTGTAACCCGTGGCTATGACAAGGCCATCAACATTTGGGGCGCAGACCATCACGGTTATGTTCCGAGACTCAAGGGTGCTCTCACAGCTTACGGCGCAGACGCTTCAAAGCTCGACATCATCCTCATGCAGATGGTAAGAATTTTAATCGACGGTCAGCCCGTTAAGCAGTCCAAGCGTTCAGGTAAGGCAATCACACTGCACACACTTCTTGACGAAGTTCCGATTGATGCCGCAAGATTCTTCTTCAATCTTCGTGAAGCTAACTCCATGTTCGATTTCGACTATGACCTTGCTGTCTCCGAGTCGAGCGACAACCCTGTTTATTATGTCCAGTACGCTCACGCAAGAATCTGCTCAATTCTCCGCGGTCTCGAGGAGGACGGAGTTAAGTTTGCCGACGTTACAAACGAGCAGCTCAAACTTCTCACCGCAGAAGAGGAAATCGAGCTTATCAATGCTCTTTCGGCATTCACAGACGAAGTTATCTCAGCCGCAAAGTCTTATGACCCATCGAGAATCACAAAGTATGTCATCAATGTTGCAACTCTCTTCCACAAGTTCTACAACGCTTGCCGTGTAAGAGTTGAGGATAACGATCTCATGCAGGCAAGAATCTATCTCTGCAAGGCAACAAAGACTGTTATCAAGAACGTTCTCGAGATGTTCAAGATCACAATTCCTGAGAAGATGTAATTTCTAAAAATACGAACTCCGCTTATTCACAGCATGAATAAACGGAGTTTTCTTTTACCTAAAACAAAAGGTGCGAACTCAAATGAATTCGCACCGATTTTTATTATTTACTTTTCGAGTACTGTCTTAACGGCATTTACGAAAATCTCGAGTCCCTTCTTGAGGTCTTCGTCGTTAATCATAAGCTGTGGCATAATCTTTGCTACGCTGTCCTCACGGCCCGCTGTCTCAAAGATAAGTCCGTTATCAAAAGCCTCGTGGATAATCTTGACAACAGTGCCCTTCGGGAACTTGCCGAAATCACAACCCCAGATGCAACCTAAGCCGCGAACCTCGATATCAGGAGAAATCTTAGCCATCTCTGTCGTGAGATAATCTCTGATGAACGGCTCTCTTGCCTTTGCCATTCCGGGAACATCCTTTTCAGCAACAAGCTCAAGTGCTGCCTTAGCGGCAACAACAGAAAGCTGGAAGCCTCTGAAAGTTCCGTTATGCTCGCCCGGTGACCAAATGTCAAGCTCGGGCTTGAAGAGAGTGAGTGCAAACGGCATTCCGTAACCGCCGATTGACTTTGAAAGACAAACGATGTCAGGAACAATGCCCGCTCTCTCAAACGAGAAGAAATATCCTGTTCTTCCGCATCCGACCTGAACATCGTCGGCAACGAGAAGAATTTCGTGCTTATCGCAAAGTGCACGAAGTCCCTGTAAGAACTCTGTGCTGAACGGATGAATTCCGCCCTCTGCCTGAAGTGTTTCGATGAAAATAGCTGCCGGCTTCTCTACACCCGAATGGTCGTCCGTGATGAGTGTATCGATGTAATTAAGTACATCAAGACCGGGGAACATATACGGTGCAGGAATATGAACAACACCGCCGAGCTGTGTTCCTGCGCCCTTTCTTGCAGCCTCCTCTGTTGTGAGAGAAAGTGCACCGAGAGTCATACCGTGGAAGCATCCCATGAATGCAAAGACGGTCTGTCTGCCGGTTACCTTTCTTGCAAGCTTAAGTGCGGCTTCAATGGAGTTGGTACCTGTCGGGCCGGGGAACATTACCTTGTACTCAAGTCCTCTCGGAGCGAGAATCTTCTCCTCAAAATACTCGAGAAATTCTCTCTTCGGCTTTGTGTACATGTCCATAGCATGAGTGACGCCGTCATTCATAAGATAATCGACAACTCTCTGCTTGATGTAGTCATTGTTGTGACCGTAATTGAGAGCGCCTGCACCCATGAAAAAGTCAATGTACTCATTGCCGTCCTCGTCATACTGCTTTGAGTCCTTCGATTTAACAAAAACCGATGTGAACTTCCTGCAATAGGACCTAACTTCTGATTCGTACTCTTCGAAAGCTTTAATATTCATTTTGAATCGCATCCTTTCCGCAGCGCTTTACGAACTCAGACGGCTCCTCATTTTTGCCGTTCTTAAAAAATTTCCCAAATCGGGTTATCCGCAAAGCCTTTATTGAAATTCGCTTCCAAAATAAAAGCCGTAAGGCTCTTATTTTCTAAAATTTATTAATCATCGCTTCCGCTCTCGTCAAGTGTGCCCTGGCTGAGTGCGGTGAGATAAGCGTTGATAAACGGGTCGAGAGCACCGTCCATGACAGCGTTGATGTTACCCGTTTCATACTTTGTTCTGTGGTCCTTAACCAATGTGTAAGGCATGAAAACATATGAACGGATCTGGCTGCCCCAGGTGATCTCCTTCTGAACTCCCTTGATATCGGAGAGCTTCTCGAGGTGCTCCTTCTCCTTGATCTCAACGAGCTTGGAGATAAGCATCTTCATAGCAACGGCACGGTTCTGGAACTGGCTTCTTTCAACCTGTGACGCTGTTACGATACCTGTGGGAATATGGATAAGTCTGACTGCCGATGAGGTCTTGTTGACCTTCTGTCCGCCGGCACCCGATGCACGGTAAACTTCCATCTTGATGTCCTCGGGAGGAATCTCAACGGAAAGGTCTTCTTCAATCTCAGGCATAACCTCGAGCGAAGAGAATGACGTGTGTCTTCTGCCTGCTGCGTCAAACGGTGAAACTCTTACTAATCTGTGAACGCCAGCCTCGCTCTTAAGGAAGCCGTAAGCGTTCTCTCCCTCAACGAGAATAGAAGCTGACTTAAGTCCTGCCTCATCGCCGTCAAGGTAGTCGAGTGTGCTAACCTTGAAGCCGTGTCTTTCGCCCCAACGGTTATACATTCTGAAAAGCATCTCTGCCCAGTCCTGAGCCTCGGTTCCGCCCGAGCCTGCATGGAAGGTGAGAATTGCGTTGTTCTTATCGTATTCGCCTGTGAGTAATGTTGTCAGGCGCATGTTTTCTATTTTCTCGGTAATCTCCTCTATCTGAGCCTCGATATCGGGAATGAGGGAAAGATCCTCCTCTTCGTCACCCATCTCGATGAGTGTGTAGGTATCCTCGCTCTTCTCGACAAGGTCAAGATATCCCTGATCCTTAGCCTTGAGATTAGCTGTTCTCTGGGTTACCTTCTGGGCTGTCTCCATATCGTCCCAGAATCCCGGTGCCGCCGCCTTTAGCTCGAGCATTTCGACCTCACGGCGAATCTTATCAAGTCCTAAGGAGTCCTTGAGGAGTTCAAGCTGTGACTGCTGATCGTCCAATTTCTTCTTTAATTCTTCAAACTGAAGCATGCTTTTTATTCCTTTATATCTTATTTTTATCTATTTCTTTCTAATTATGGTATTATAGCCTATATTCCGCAAAATTGCAAGCTTTTTGAAGCTTAGGGGCTGACGGCAGAATAAACAAAAAAGAGACGCCCAAAAGGCATCTCTTATGTATGTAATCTCTGTTCTGTCAGTCGGGAGACGAAAGATTTTCGTTCATCTTCCTGACAAAATAATTTATCATTTCAATCTCGTCTTCCGTAAAACCCTTGAGGGCTTTTTCATAAAATTCGCTTTTCTTGGCATAAAGCATAAGTGAAAGCTCTCTTGCTTTGTCGGTCATTTTGATATGCAATATTCTTGCGTCTTTTTCGTCCTCTTCTGCATAAGCGAATCCCTTTGAAATGAGAACGCCGATGCTCTTTGAAGCCTGACTTTTTGAGTAACCGCGAAGCTTTACCACATCGGTCTGAGTGTCGCACTCGGGAAATGAAAGGAAGAAGCAAAGAATGTCCGTTTCCTTTTCGTTAAGACCGTATCCCTCTCCTATCTTACTGATATAACTGTAGTAACCCAACATGAATGAATTCTGAGTTGTAATTAAACCTGCTAAATCGATGATATTGTTGCCCATGAAAAAACCTGCCGTGTCTTTAGCTATTTAAAATTTTGTGCGTGAAGCACAATACAATCAGCTCGAAAACGTCACTTTTGTTTCCGATAAATTTATTCTGTGCATAATTTATCACAAGTAGGTTTTCAAGTCAACCGCATTTGTTCAAAAATCTGTGCAAAATGAAATTTGAAAACTGACGAATTTCACTTCAAAGCATAAATCAAATTTTACTTGCAGAAAAAGCATTATCAATATATACTCTTTACAGTACATATTTATTTCGGAGGACCGCTATGAAAAGAGAAAATTACATCACATGGGACGATTATTTCATGTCCGTCGCAAAGCTCGCCTCAATGAGAAGCAAAGACCCGAACACTCAGGTAGGCGCATGCATCGTAGGCAGAGACAATGTTATCATCTCGACAGGATACAACGGCTTCCCCAAGGGCTGCAGCGATGATGAATTCCCCTGGGCAAGAGAGGGCGAAGACACCAAGTATGCATTCGTGGTTCATGCCGAGCTCAACTCAATTCTCAACGCTAACGGCAAAGACCTTCGCGGCTCCAAGCTTTATGTCGCTCTTTTCCCGTGCAACGAGTGCGCAAAGGCTATCATTCAGTCAGGCATCAGCGAAGTTGTTTATTTGAGCGACAAATACAACGGTGCGCCGAACATGGTCGCTTCAAGAAGAATGCTCAATGCGGCAGGCATCAAGCTTACTCAGTATAAGCCGACAGTCAAGCAGATCACAATCGATTTAACAGAGTGATAAAACTATAAATCAGTTCTGCTTTCTTACGATAGTATATTCGTCACCGGGGCGGTAATACGGGCAATATGAACGGGAGTTTGTCGAAATTCTTCCGTAATCATCCTCGTCCATGCTGACCTCGCAATCCCAGCAATCGTAATATTCATCATATGTAAAATGCATGCAGTCGTCACAGCTTGATCTGACTGCGTGCTTTTTCTTTTCGTTAGAATTATTCAATTATTACACATCCTTTGTTTTTACATCTGTAAAAATAAGTATAACAATTTAATCGTATATTTACAAGAAAATCCGACTTTATCGGTATTTCATAAATGAACCTCAGCAATTTTACATATCTTTTGCGTGAGTTCAATTGAACTTTTAATTTTGTTATGATACAATTCTTTAGATAAAAAGACAAAACAGATAATTTTACTCTTAGGAGGTCAGTATATGGATAATAAAGGTGCAGTAGCCGTAGTAAACGAGGTTAGAAAAGCTGTTATCGGCAAAGACGTGTGCATCGTCAAGGTAATGGCGGCAATTCTTGCAGGCGGTCATGTTCTCATTGAGGATATCCCGGGCGTCGGCAAGACCACTATGGCAAACGCATTCACAAACGCAATGGAGCTCACAGAGCACAGAGTGCAGTTCACTCCCGACGTTATGCCTGCGGACATCACAGGCTTCAGTATGTATGATGCCGCAAGCGGAAACTTCGTCTACCGTGAGGGTGCCGCAATGTGCAACCTTTTCTTGGCTGATGAAATCAACCGTACATCTCCGAAAACCCAGTCGGCTCTGCTTCAGGTCATGGAAGAAGGCAAGGTTACTGTTGACGGTGAAGACCACTTGGTTCCGAATCCGTTTGTTGTTATCGCAACTCAGAACCCGATCGGCTCTGCGGGCACTCAGAGACTTCCTATGTCTCAGCTCGACAGATTTATGATTTGCATAAGCATGGGCTATCCGAACATTCAGGACGAAATTTCAATCGTTCGTGGCAAGGTTGAGCCGTATAAAGTAACACCCGTCATATCAAAAAGCGAGCTTCTCAGAATGAAAGAAGAAGTAAAGAGTCTTTTCATTCATGACGCTCTTTACCAGTACATCGGAAAGCTTATTCAGGCTACGAGAGACTCCGATTTACTTGAGCTCGGTGTTTCTCCACGAGGCACAATCGCATTCACTTCAATGTGCAAAGCTATGGCTTACCTCAAGGGCAGAGAGTATGTTCTCCCCGATGACATTGCAGGAATTTTCACCGACTGCGTAGCTCACCGACTCATCCTCTCCAAAAAGGCAAGAATAAGCGGAATCACCGAGGAGCAGGTTTGCCAGAATATTCTTGAGACGGTCAAGAAGCCTGTTCTTTCAAATAGGAAGTAAAATGAAGATAACTATCTGGACAATAATTACCGCCGCTATTTTCTATATAGCGGTTTTCTATGACAGCTCTGCGATGTGTGCGCTTGCTCTTTTAATGGCGGTAATTCCCGTGGTTTCGTTCATTATTCTTATTCTCAGACGCTTTACCATGAGAATTAAGCTGTCGGCAGAAAATATGACCGTCAATTTCGGTGAGGGAATAAAAGCGGAAATCATTCTTTACGGTCTGCCGTTTCTCTCTCAGCCGCAATTCGGCTGTAAAATCCACATTCATAATCTTCTGACGGATTCCCAAGAGGATATGGTGGTGCCGATTAAGCGTAGCTTCTTTGAAATCTCGAGTACGACATTTGCGGATGTTGTTCCCAAAGAATGCGGAATGTGCGAAATTTCACTTTCCCCAAGCAGACTCAAGGACAGCCTCGGATTATTCAGCTTCAAGGTTTTCAAGAAGAGACGCGCCGTAACGGCTGTTATAACCGTATTGCCGAAAATCGATGAGATACCCGTAAAGGTTATGAGCTCCACGGCAAGCTATTTCTCAAATACCGAGGTTTATTCAACCGAAAAGAGCGGTGATGACCCGAGCGAGGTCTTTGATGTAAGAGAATACCGTGCCGGCGACAGCCTCAGAGCAATTCACTGGAAGCAAACGGCAAAAAGCGGAAATCTCACCGTCAAGGAATTCGGTCTTCCGATTGAATCGAGTGCTGCAATTGTATATAACTGCACGGAACATCTCTCGGACTGCATGAATTTTATCACATCGCTTTCCCTCTCACTTCTGGAAGCAGAATGCTCTCACAAGATTTATTTCAGAATTAACTCCGACTCTCAGTCGGTTTTCATAACAAAAGAAGACGACCTCTCGGCAATTCTCCCTACCTTGCTTTCGAGCAAGCCCGAAATCACGGAGTTTGACGGCATAAAGGAAAGCTTCGTGTGTGAGATTGCAGACGGCGGAAGAGTTTATGTGAACGGCGAGCCTGTTTGCGATGTATTCGACAACTACATGCCGATTATCGAAGTAAAGGGGGCGGAAATATGAACAAACCACAGCTTCCTAAACTGAGCTTTGACCTCAACAGACTTTTCTTTCTCTTTCTGAGATGCACTCTTTCGATTGTCATGGGAACAGTCACCTTTCTCGAAATCGTTAAGGCTTTCGTTCCCGAAGCTTACACAAGCGAGCTTATTCTTTTCATAATCGGATATGACATACTCATGGGTATTCTTTTTATCGCATCCGATTATTTTCTTATCGCACTTATCGGCCCGGCCGTGGTCACCATGGGAATGGTTCTTATCAACATCATGGGATTCATTTCCGCAGGCAAGGAAATCTACAACGGCTTGCAGTACGGCAATCTCGTTTACCAAAGCGGTGATATAAGCCCCACCCCCTATTCGGGCGATTATACGTCATGGGTAGGCTTTGCGGCGCTGTTCTCGGTAATCTGCTTCTACGTTGTCATGGTAAGCTATCTCGGCTCAAAACCGTTACTCGGAACCATGCCGTTCTGGTTTCTAATTGTTTCAAGCTGTCTTATCGGCGAATTTCCAAGCCTTGCAGTAGTATTGACTGTTGTTTGCTCAACGGCGCTCAACATGATACTCAATAACTACAACGGCAAGGGACTGAATCTCTCGGCTCTCTTCTCAGGCGGAGCAATCACGGCAATGTGTGCTCTTTTGGCAATACTTATTTTTCTGCCGCCAACGGCAAGATTTGCCCACGAGCATTCCGATGAGCTTCGTGCTTTACAGCAGTCGATTTTCGAATCAAAGAGCCTAGACCCACTGAAGGACGACCTTAGCACTGCAAAGCTTCAGAACACGCCCATTACTCATACGGGCGAAGAAGAGGTCACAATCGAAGCGAGCGACATTCCTTCATCAACCGTATACCTAAAGGCACTTTCAACAGCGACCTACACGGGAAGCGGCTGGAAAGCGGCGTCCAACAAAAATCTTCTCAAGTATGTTTCGGACGAGAGCGAAGCTTTCGACCTCGGTTATAATCTTCTCGATTTAAATTCATCGGCAGACAGTGTTTATCAGATTAAATACACCATAAGCCATGAGAATGACACCTCGGGTTATGCACTTGTTCCCGAAAACTCAAATGTCACAAGCGACGACAACACAAAATCGGACGCTTACCTTTTGAGGGAAATGAACTCCTATTCATTCATAGCTTATCAGCCTGTTGATAAATTCAGCCTTTCAAACACATTGACAGAAAACAATCTGACGCAGTGGGTTAACGAAACCTACGCCGATACGGCAGGATTTGAAAAGGATTCGAGATTTACCGATATGCTCGATGAAGCAAAAGATTTAAGTCTGAACGAAAAGATAGATTTTGTAAAAAATCTTCTGAATACTTACACCTACAGCAATGATATCACAGAGCTTGAGAGCGGAACGGATTATGTGGAGAACTTCCTCTTCACACAGAAAAAAGGTTACTGCCAGCACTTCGCAAGTGCCGCAACTTTAATGTACCGTTACCTTGGAATTCCCGCAAGATACTGCGTGGGATACATGCTTCAAAGCAGTGATTTCTCCCCGGACGGAAACGACAGTTATTATACCGTCGTAAAGGATTATTCCGCACATGCTTGGGTGGAAATTTTCACAGAGGAACTCGGCTGGGTTACCGTTGACGTAACTCCCTCCAACTTCCGTGAGGCTTATTTCGGTGAAAACAGTCAGGAGAATTCGGCTACCGCAGATAATGAAGAGCCAACTCCGACTCCCGAACCGACACCGACCCCTACTCCCGAGCCGGAGGAAGAAAAGATTAATCCGGAGGACGAGCCCGAAGCAACGGCAACACCTTCTCCGTCACCGGAAGCAAACAACGCTGACAACTCCGACAACAATATCAATAACAACGATAACAAGTCAAAATCAACACCTAAATTTATCTTTGTTCTTCTTATAATCGCACTTTTGGCTCTTGCTTATTTTGCAGTCAAAAAGTATAATGACAGCGTAAGATTTAAGGTAGACAGAAAACGACCTGTCGGCATTATGCTCTACTCTCTCTCAAGTCTTATCGCAATTTGCTGCGGCAAGCGAACCAACGAAACCGACCGTGAATATCTATCAAGAGTATTAAACGGCAAGCTTTCGGGCGAAGAAATATCGGCATTGTCTTCTTACTTTGAAGAATCGGCATTCTCAAACGGAATTTTCTCCGACACAAGAAATGCGGTCGCACTTTGCAAAAAGACAAGAGATGTTCTCTTAAAGGAGCAAAAGCCATTCAAGAGGTTCGTAATAGTTTATGTACTATTTAAATAAAGCATAAAAAGAAAGGAAATTTACAATGGGCGTTATCACATTAACAAACAGCAATTTTGATGAAGTTATCGCAACAAGCACACAGCCTGTTCTTGTTGATTTCTGGGCAACATGGTGCGGCCCTTGCAAGATGGTCTCTCCTATCGTGGACGAGATTGCAGAGGAAGAGGACGTTACCGTCGGTAAGGTAAACGTTGACGAAGAGCAGGAGCTTGCACAAAGATTCGGCGTTATGAGCATTCCCACTCTCCTCGTTTTTGAGGGCGGAAAACTTGTAAACAAAGCAGTCGGCGCAAGACCGAAGGACGATATCCTCGATATGCTCGGTCTTTGATTAATTTTAACGATATGCAAAAAAGTGTTCGTCATATGCTAACGCCACATAAGGCAGTAATTGAGAATCAATAAATAAAACCTTATAGGGCATAGTAAAGAGGCGATTAAGGCTTTGACTGTAAAAGGTCAGAGCCTTTTTTCTATGCTTAGAAAATCCGCACATTCGCAATTTGAAAACCAGCCGAGTAGAATATAGTCAAGGAGGGATTCACGATGAAAAATATCAAATACCACCTTGCACTGACCGATAACGAATACAGCTTAATCATCAACTCACTAAATGACCTGAGAAACGAGCTTATAGCACAGGGCAGATATACCGATGCGGTCGATGATGTGCTTGTGAAGTTTATCGGAGCAAAGAAAAAGAAATTTAAAATTATCTATCAGGAGGTTTGATTATGAATGTGCAGTATGAGCAGCAAGGAGATTACCTTATCCCTTGC
>CAVDQG010000025.1:0-27087 GCA_963611165.1 Bacteroides uniformis | reverse complement strand
GGACAAAAGAAAGGGTATAAGAGGAAAAGAAAATTCAGACTGTTATAATGAAAAAATATAGTGGCATAACAAAACGCACAACCTGTCAATTTGATATATTAGTTTTATGTGTTATGTCAAGAATGCAACTAAAATAGAATTTTTGTTTAGGTTACATAATATCGGCTTATAATATATTTTCGTTAAGCTTTCAGGTTTGAGAGCAAAAACAAAAATCGGCACATAAATGTACCGATTCTTGAGAATAAATTAAATTTTCTGATAAAGAATACCGTTGTGATATTCGTTATCTAACCACTCGCCCGAGTAGACGATATTGCCTGCGGCGTCAAACTCTGTTCCCTGACCGTTTTTCATTCCGCCGGACCAGCTTCCGTTGTAGATAAGTCTTCCGTTTTCGTCAAACAGAGAGCCTATGCCGTTCGATTTTCCGTCAACGAACTCGCCGATATATGTATAGCCTGTTTCTTTATTTTTGGAAATTCCGACGCCGTTTTTCTTGCCGTCAGTCATATTTCCGCTGTAAAGAAGATTTCCGTTTCCGTCAACAAGCGTGATATTTTCGCTTACAGAACCTTTATCCCAGTTTGCAATATGTACCGAACCGTCACTCGGTCTGAAAGAAACACCTACGCCGTTCTTCTTGTCATCCTTCCAGTTTCCTGCAAAGCTCAGTTTGCCGTCTGAATAGAACGATGCGCCGACGCCGTTTCTTTTGTCCTCGTGGTATTCGCCGTTATAAAGTGTGATGCCGTTTGCGTTTTCCGTTCTGCCGATTCCCTCACGCTTTCCGTCGACATATTCGCCGGAGTAGCTGAATTTACCGTTTGAAATTTGAAGCTTCTTAACTTTGCTGTTTCTTACAGTATTTTCGGTAGTTTCGCTGTCTTTCTTGATTATTTCCGTTTTTTCTTTAACTTTAACTTCTTCTTTATTTTCCGAAGAGATTTCTTTTGTTTCTTCTTTAGAAGAGTCATTGTCTGTTTTTGGCTCGGAGTTTTCCTCTGTATCTGATTTATCATCAGGAATATTTTCTGTATCCTCTAAAGCTTTATCTTCTGTTTTTTCGGAATCAGTTTGCTTTTCCGGTTCTGTCGGATCGTCCGCTTTCGGTTCTTCAATTTTGTCTTCGGAAGAATCAATTTCTTTTTTCGCTTTAATTTCGTTTTCGGCTTTGTCAGAGTTTTCTTCTGTTTCTTTTTCGTCACCGATTTCCTCAAGCGTTTTGAACGAGAGAGTTGGTTCAGGCTGTTTTGCATCATTTGGAACAGATCCGCCCTTAATCTCCCAAGCGTTCATGATGAGAACTGTGTTTCCGTTTGTATCCTTTGACTTTTGCGGTTCGTCCTCATAAACATTTGCGTTTGGCTTGTAGACAAAGTCTCCTTCGGGAGTAGCAAGAATAACAGAATTCTCAATATCGTAGTAATTCTCAAAGTCCTCAATGTCCAGCTTAACGGGAGTGAGGTCTTCCTGCTCGTAGTATTTTGATTCTTCGACAAAAGTGAGTCGTTCAATGATGTTGCCGATATTTGCCGCTCTTAAAATCACTTTAGCCTGAACAAAACTGTCGGGGGAGTAGTACTCCGTGCGGAACCAAGCGAGCTCCTCGTCAAAAAAGATTTTACATATTATAGAACCGTTAAAATCCCGTCTTACCAAAACTGTACCGTTAGACTGGCGGTAGCTTTGCTCGGTGACGGTTCTGCCGACTTTTTTCTTCCATTTAAATCCGCGGTGGCTGATTGAAGCACTTAGCTTTCCGTCGGCACCCGTTTCGGTTATTTTCTTTCTTACCGAAACTTTTTTCCCTCTGGCGTCGTAGAAACTTTTTCTAAGTTCATACAAATCGCCATGGAAAAAGGAGGTTCCTTCCGATTCCACATCACAGATGTAAAAAATATCCATATCAAGTACGTCCATATCTGAAATTCGCTTTCAATTAAGTTTACAAAAAGATATATCGCAGCTATTTTGGGAGAAACACTGCGTTTAAAATACACCTCACAAAGTGGTGCATAATTAACACTATGATTATAACAGCAATAGTTACATTTTAAAAGAAAAATTTTTGAATAGGAGAGAACTTCAACTTGTTGTGAGTAAGCGGTGCTAAAGACTTGTTGCAAAAAGAGAAAAGGGCTGTAATTGCCGAGTTTTTATAGTGAGACATCTGTTTTTTATCAATTAAACTGAAATACTCGTTAAATTATCGCACAAATCAAGTTATACCTCAATTTGTAAAAATGAAGTCTAAAATAAAAAAACTTGCAATTTGATAATAATTGATGTATTATCATGATAGAATTTTTTTGAAAGAAGACAGGAGTTCCCAATGAAATACGATTTTACTTCAATTATTGACAGAAGCGGCACAAATCAGATTGCTGTTGACAAGATACCGATTCCCAACGTTACGGTAAAGGAAGGCTTTTCCACGATTCCTATGTGGGTTGCCGACATGAATTTTGCTACCGTTCCTACAATTCAGGAGGAAATCATCAAGAGAGTTCAGTCGCCTACATTCGGTTACTATAGAATCAGCGATGAGTACTATGATTCTGTCATTGATTGGCAGACAAAGAGAAACGGTGTAGAAGGACTTTCAAAGGAGAACATCGGCTATGAGAACGGCGTTCTCGGCGGCGTTGTCACAATCGCAAATGTTCTTTGCTCAAAGGGTGACAAGATTCTTCTTCATTCACCTACATATATCGGCTTCACTCATTGCCTTGAGAACAACGGCTATGACCTCGTTCACTCCGAGCTTGTTCAGGATGAGAACGGCGTTTGGAGAATGGACTACGAGGACATGGACAAGAAGCTCAAGGAGAACAATATCCACTGTGCTGTTTTCTGCTCACCTCACAACCCTTGCGGAAGAGTTTGGGAGAAGTGGGAGATTGAGAAGGCAATGGAGGTTTATGCTAAGAACGATTGCTGGGTAATCTCCGATGAGATTTGGTCAGACATTATCCTCAACGGCAACAAGCACATTCCTACTCAGTCGGTTTCCGAGTGGGCAAGAGAGCACGTAGCCGCTATGTATGCTCCGTCCAAGACATTCAACCTTGCAGGTCTTCAGGGCTCATACCACATCATCTACAACAAGTGGCTCAACGACAGAGCACTTAAGGAGGCTTCACTTTCTCACTACAACGCTTGCAACGTTCTCGCTATGCACGCACTTATCGGCGCATACAAGCCGGAAGGTCACGAGTGGGTTGAGGAGCTCAGAGAGGTACTTTCCGATAACGTAAACTATGCTTACGACTTTATCACAAAGAACTTCAAGGGCGTCAAGCTTGCTAAGCCTGAGGGAACATACATGCTTTATCTCGACTGTGAGGAGTTCTGTAAGGAGCACGGCATGACAATCGATGAGCTTCAGGTCAAGGGCGCAGAGTATGGCGTTATCTGGCAGGACGGTCGTCCGTTCCACAAGCCGTATGCAATCAGAATGAACCTCGCTGTTCCGCATTCACTTTGCGTTGAGGCTTTCGACAGACTTGATAAGTATGTTTTCAATGCATAATTGATTTCAATTGACAGATTTAGGCTCTCCGAAAGGAGAGCCTTTTTGTTGTGCGAAATATAAAAAAACAGCTCTCCGAAAGGAGAGCCGTCAAAATAGTTATTAATTACTTTGTACCGAAGATACGGTCGCCTGCGTCGCCGAGACCCGGGCAGATGTAAGCGTCCTCGTTCAGCTCTCTGTCGAGATGACCGACATAAATCTGAACATCGGGGTGAGCCTTGTGAAGTCTCTCAAGTCCCTCGGGAGCCGCGATGATGCACATGAACTTAATCATTTTGCCGCCCTGCTTCTTAATCTGGTCGATAGCGTCAACAGCAGATCCGCCTGTTGCGAGCATCGGGTCGGTGACAACGATAAGTCTCTCGTCAATCGGCTTCGGAAGCTTGCAGTAGTAAGGTACAGGCTCATGAGTTTCCTCATTTCTGTACATACCGATGTGACCAACCTTAGCTGTCGGAACGAGTGCGAGCACACCCGATACCATTCCGAGACCTGCACGAAGAATAGGTACGATTGCGAGTGTTCTTCCCGAGATGACAGGAGTCTCGGTTGTCTCGATAGGAGTTTCAACCTCGATGTCTGCTGTGGGAAGGTCGCTGAGAGCCTCGAAGCCCTCGAGCATTGCGATTTCCTCAACCAGCTTACGGAACTCGTTTGTGCCAGTATTCTTATCTCTGAGCTTGGAGATCTTGTGCTGGATGAGCGGATGAGTCATAATGAAGACATTTTGTTCATTGTAAAAATCCATAATTATTCCTCTGTTTCTTTTTTGTCGCTGCTCTTCATGAATACGCCGCGGCTCTGGTCGCCCTCAGGATTCTTGCCGAACTCGTAGTCGTTGCCCGGGAGGATTGCGTTAAGTGCGATACCTGCGATAGCAGCGATTGCAAGACCTGTGAGAGTGATTGTAGCTGAGCCAATCTGGAAGGAAAGACCGCTTGAGAAGCCGAGACCGCAAACAAAGATAACAGCTGCGATGATGAGATTTCTTGACTTTGTGAGATCAACCTTGTTCTCAACAACATTTCTTACACCGATAGCGGAAATCATACCGTAGAGCATGAAGGAGATACCGCCGATGATTGCTGTTGGCATTGTGTGAATGATGCTTGAGAACTTAGGAATAAAGGAGAGAATGACGGCAAATCCTGCGGCAATTCTGATAACTCTCGGGTCGAAAACTCTTGAGAGCTCGAGGACGCCTGTGTTCTCGCCATAGGTTGTGTTGGAAGGACCTCCGATGAAGCCTGCGAAAGCTGTTGCAAGACCGTCACCGATGAGGGTTCTGTGAAGACCCGGGTCTTCGATGTAGTTTCTGCCGACTGTAGCGCTGATAGCGGAGATGTCGCCGATGTGCTCCATCATGGAAGCGATTGCGATAGGAGCCATAACGAGAATTGCAGTCAAATCAAACTTTGCAATCTGGAAATTCGGAAGACCGACGAATGCTGCCTGTGCAACCGGCTGGAAATCGAGGATTGCAGAGCCGTCAGCGTTTGTCATTCCGAGAGCGTTGAGAATGATTGCGGCTACATAGGAGATTACAACACCCATGAGAATCGGGATGATTTTAAACATTCCCTTGCCCCAAATGTTGAAAATGATAACTGTAGCGAGTGCGATGAAAGCAAGAAGCCAGTTGGTTGAAGCGTTTGAAATTGCACTGCTTGCAAGTGAAAGTCCGATGCAGATGATGATAGGGCCTGTAACAACGGGAGGAAGGAACTTCATAACCTTCTTTACGCCGACAATCTTGATGATAGCAGCGAGTACAAGGTAGAGAAGACCTGCAACAACAACGCCGCCGCAAGCGTAAGCACATTTGTCGTTAGCGCTCATATTTGCGTACATGCCTGTGTCAAGTCCCGCAACTGTTGAGAAGCCGCCGAGATAAGCAAAGGATGAGCCGAGGAATGCGGGAACCTTCATCTTCGAGCAAACGTGGAAGAGAAGTGTGCCGACACCTGCGCAGAAGAGTGTTGTCGAAACGGTAACACCTGCTGTGAGTTCATTTCCAAAATAGCTTCCGACTAAAATCGGAACAAGTACAGTTGCGCCGAACATAGCAAACATATGCTGAAGTCCGAGAATGAGCATTTTCGGAACGCCTAAGGTTCTGGCGTCATAAATGCCCTTTTTTTCATTTTCCATGGTATACCTCCATCAATTTAATATACTAACTAGAGATTATACCATATATTCGGTAAAAATAAATATATATAACCCAAAAAACTTAAGATATTGAAAAAATCGGTGAAAGTTCCAAACTTTTTCCGATATATAGCAGTTCGATATGGAGAAAAGGCGAAAATTATTATTGATAATTCTATATATTCACAATTTTATTTCAAACAGTTGAATTTTGAGTGCTGATTTTTTCGATATATTTATTTTATGTTTATTTGTTAATTCTCACTCCGAAGCCGTAAGCCATATCGTTTCCTGATTTCAGCCAATTGACAATGCATTTTTGCATGGTGGTGTTTTTAGGGAGTGAGTCGGGGTTGCCGTCATAGTCCTTACCGAAAACACGCCAGCAGTCACCGTATTTAAGGTCGGTATGCTTTTCGAAAACATAAAATTCCTTTTGAAATTCGTTGATGTTCATGCTTTCGGGGAAAATTTTCAGATTGTCGGGATTCATAAGCCATGATTCGCAGAAGAGAACCATAGGCTTTCCGCAAAGTTCGTCTTTGAAAAACTCTTTTGCTCGCTTATATGAATCTTCCCTTAACTCTTTGGAGAATTTTCCGCAAGAGGGGATATGCACGCTGTAAACAGTGTTGCCGTGCTTAATCGGTACTCCCTCAAAGGTAATTTCCGGCAATTCCTCGGGATAAGAAAGCCGCTCAAACTCGAGTCTTCCGAGCTTGACGATGTTTAGCTTGAAGAAAATATCGTACCAATGCTCGACAAAATTTCCCAATACACCTTTTACTGTCTTGCACTCGAAAAGCTTATATTTTAAGTCGAGTATAGTTTCCCAGAAGATTTCATCGTCAATTCCTTTATTGCGAAAATCCGAGAGCATTTTTTTTGACGCACAAACAAGGAAGATAAAATTTACTGTGTAAAGGTGAACACGACTTTTCTCTGCCAATTCCTCACGCATTTTTTCCGTTGAGGGCACAGAGCAGTCGTGAGAATAGAGGTAATCTATTATTTCCTTTATATCATTTTCGTATGTCGGTACAAGAGTGTTGAAGCTTTCGAGAAGATAATCATAAGCTTCTGACGGCATTTCGGCACGCTTTAAGAATTCCGTATAATGTTCTCTCATAATAAAACTAAAATTTAAAAATCAAAGTTTATAGTCGAATACTTTGTTTAGCCAGTTTTTGCTCAGCTTAACCCACTGGTTGTTGTGCTCGCTCGGTGAGCTTACCTCATTGGTGCAAACGCTCATTCCATGGTCGCCGTCCGGGAAGATGTGGCACTCGAAGCTGATTTTGTTTTTCTGAAGCTCGGTAATCAGCTTGATTGTGTTTTCAACGGGAACGAGACCGTCCGTCACAATATGCCAGACAAAAATCGGTGCGCAGTCGGAATCGACACGCTTTTCAAGCGAGAAGAAATTATATTTTTCGCTTCCCTTTTCTGCGCCGCTGACGGACTTTATAGAGTCCTCATGTGCAAATTCGTCTGCAGTGATGACGGGGTAGGCAAGAACAGCGGCATTAGGCTTATTTTTTCCGTTCTCGGTATCAAAGACAGCCTTGAATTTTTCGTTGTTCCAGAGAATTGCAGACGAAGCGGCAAGGTGACCGCCCGCACTGAAGCCGCAAACAGCGATTTTGTCACTGTCGCATCCCCACTCGTCGCTGTGGTCACGAATTGTCATGATAAGCGAGGAAAGCTCTATAAGCGGGAGAAAATCCTTTGCAAGCTCGCCGACAGAATAATTAAGTATGAAAACATTGTATCCTGCCGAAAGGTACTCGAATGCTACGGGGTCTGCTTCTCTCTGCGATGTGAAGAGATATGCTCCTCCCGGACAAACTATAACGCTTGGATACTTCTCACGGTAGCCGTGTGGGAAATTGTTTATAAAATCCTTCATTTCCACAAGCGGCTCATGCAAATAAGCCGTAACAACACCTTGTGATATTTCGTTGTTTTCAATTGCTTTAAATTCAAGCTTCTTCATAATATTTACCTTTTGAAAAAAGTCCCCGACAATCAATATCGGGGACTTTCCGTTTACTTGATATTGATTTAAGCGAGAATATCGTCTACAGATATATCAGCGAGAGTTGCACCCGCAACATCTGCCTTCTCGTACTTGGAAGCGTCGCCTACGGCAACAGCTTTCATACCGCCTGCCTTAGCTGCGTCGATTCCTGCATAAGCGTCCTCGACAACGGCAGCGTCGGACGGGTCTACTCCCAAAAGCTTTGCCGCAAGGAGGAATACCTCCGGGTCTGGCTTGGAATGAGTGATCTGATTTCCGTCAGCAACTGCATCGAAGAAATCACCAAGTCCGATTTGCTTCAAAATAACAGGTGTATTCTTTGAAGAAGAGCCGATAGCAAGCTTAACTCCCTTTGCACGAAGAGCGTTGAGCGTATCCATGACGCCGGGAAGAATATCGTTCGGTGTGAGCTCGACTAAGCTTTCACGATAAATATCGTTCTTCTTTGTTGCCATTGCTTCTTTTTCTTCGTCGGTATAGGTCTTTGTAGCCTTTTCAAGAATGATCTCGAGAGAAGCCATACGGGAAACACCTCTCAAACGGTTGTTGATAACCTCGTCAAAGTAAATTCCCTCTTCGTCTGCCATGGCTTTCCAAGCCTTGTAGTGGTAGCCGTCAGTAGAAACGATAACGCCGTCAAGATCGAAAATAACTGCATTTTTCATGGTAATCAATCCTTTTCTGAACATTAATATTTTGTGAAAAATCGGTAATTATATTGTATATTAAAAGCTTGTCAAAAACAAGAATTATATAAAGTGCAATAAAAAAACACAGAGATGTATGAAAATATTACATATTTTTACAGATAAGGAATAAGCTCGCCTATGTTATTCACGATTAAATCAGGCTTGAATTCACTTTTTGCGGCATCGGTAAGATTGCTTTCGCCGCTGAGAACCAAAATCGATGTGACGGGCGTGCTGTCAGCTACGGCTATATCGGTATAAAGGCGGTCGCCTATGACGCAAAGCTCGGTTTCTTTACAGCCTGTAGCTTTGAGCATATAGTCGAGAGTGTGGCGTGACGGCTTTCCGAAAAATTCGCACTGAACGCCTGTTGACGCTTTTATGAGAGCCGCCATGGAGCCGCAGTCGGGGATAAATCCTGTTTCTGTCGGACAGTTGTAGTCGGGGTTGAGTCCGAAAATTTCTTTCCCGTCTCTCACAAAATCACAGGCTTTTACAAGCTTTTCATAATTTAGCGTTGTGTCGAAGCCGAGGAGAACATAGTCAGCCTCTGTTTCGCTTATTTCAATTCCTGCTTGTTTTACGGCGTTTTCGAGGTCAGGTGTGCCGACAACATAGGCTTTTTTACCACTGCGGTTTTCGTTCAGCCAATCGGTCATAACTCCGTTTGAAATGAGCATCTGATTATCTCTGACGCTGATTCCCATTTTATCAAGCTTATCTATATAAGATTTGAAGTTCTTGGAGCTGTTGTTGGTGAAAAAGCAGAAGTCTCTTCCGCTTTCTTTGACTGCATTCAAAAAATCTTTTGTGTATGGGAAAAGTCTGTTTCCGAGGTAAATCGTTCCGTCCATATCGAGAACAAATACCTTTATATGTGACAGTTTATCTTTAATCGTTTTTTCGTCTGAAAGGCATGCGTTTTCTTCTTTTTCTTCGGAAAGAGAATAGAAAAGCTCTAAATACTCCGCTTCAACATCCTTGAAAGGGACGAAATCGTAACCTAGCGAAACATTGATTTTTGGCTCTTCTTTGTCGGTGTTCTCGCCGAGAAGTTCTCTTAAGTCGTAGAACATCAAATCATTGTCGATTTGCTTTAAAAACTTTTGCTCGTCCGAATTTAAATCACTTCCGAGAAACTTTTCGTAAATCAAGGAGAGAAGCGCGTCTTCATACTCGGAATATTCCGACATAACGTTTTTGAGGGGTCTCGGAACATCGGACATGTACGCTTCGGAAGCATCATGAATGAGACAGGCAAGCTGCATACGCTTGGAAAGTCCACGTAATTTTGCTTCTTTACAGCATAGAATACAATGACTTCCGACGGAAAAATATGTTTTGACCTGACCGTTTCCACGGCATGTGAGAGAAAGTGCATGCGCTATGTCTTTAATATCTATAAGCTCAGCCTTTGGATTTACGGGGTCGATATGCTTTCCCGTGTATGTTGTAATTTCACTCATGTTAACCTCTTCTTGTATCCGTGACGTTTACGCCCTTTAAGAAAAGGTTTGTCATAAAGGTCGGATAGTTTTTAATTGTTCCCGAAACGACAAATAATTCTTTGTCACCGCCAAGGCACTTCACTGCCTGAGCGTTGTTCTGAACGATAATCTTGGCTTCGGTGATGTCGGAAAAACGATAGGTGCTTACCTTTCCGAGTGCAGTGCGATATTTTATTTCATCGCCGTCAACAGTGATTTTCCATACGGCGGCGCTTGCAAACAGAGCAAAGCAGATTGCCGCAAATACAAGAAAAACAATTCCTGCAAAGACAGACGAGCCCGTTATGAAATTAAGTCCGACAGCCGAATCTACTATATTAAGAATAAAGAGAATGAGAAAGAAGTCGCCACCGATTGCCGAGAGAACGCAGAGGAGCTTGCTTTTTTTGAGTTCGTACTTATCGGGTATTAGCTTTTGTGCCATAATCTTACCTCACTTTCAATTCTAAACGTTATTTTACAACCTAATTGTTACCAAAATGATAACACAGCAGTAAACTAAATGCAATTTTCAATATGTGAAAAAACAGCGAATTTATCGGTGAAATTTATTGACATTGAATTCTTACAATACTAAGATAAAGTTGGCGGAGAAAAGCTCCGCAAGCAATGTTTGGGAGGATTTTCACATGGCAAAAAAATATGCTAAACTGACTGTCGAGAAGGATTTTAAAATATCCGAGATTGACAAAAGAATCTACGGCTCATTCATCGAGCATTTGGGAAGAGCGGTCTACGGCGGCATCTGGCAGCCGAATCATTCCTCGGCTGACGAGGAGGGATTCAGAAAGGATGTTATCGAGCTTGTAAAAGAGCTTGACATACCGATTGTGCGCTATCCCGGCGGAAATTTCGTATCTAATTTTTACTGGGAGGACAGTGTTGGCCCAAAAGAGGAGAGACCAAAGCGCCTCGAGCTTGCTTGGAGAAGCACCGAGCCGAATTTAGTCGGAATCAACGAGTTCGCTTCTTGGTGCAAGAAGGTCGGCGCAGAGCCGATGCAGGCTCTCAACCTCGGTACAAGGGGAATTGAGGCGGCTTGCAATTTGCTTGAATACTGCAATATGCCCGAGGGCACAAAGTATGCCGATTTGCGTGTGAAGCATGGCTACAAGGAGCCGCATAATATAAAAGTATGGAATCTCGGAAACGAGATGGACGGCCCGTGGCAGACAGGACACAAGACAGCAGACGAATACGGTCATTTGGCAGATGAAACAGCAAAGGCAATGAAGATAATCGATCCGAGCATCGAATTGGTTCTTTGCGGAAGCTCCTCGAGCAGTATGCCTACTTTCCCGCAGTGGGAGGATACCGCACTTTCATGGGCTTATGACAGCGTGGATTACATTTCACTTCACCAGTACTACGGAAACCGCTTCAACGATACGGAGAATTTCTTTGCACAGAGCGACGATATGGATTACTTCATCAATACCGTCAAGTCAACTTGTGATTATGTCAAAGCAAAGAAACGCTCAAAGAAAACCATGAAGCTCTCCTTTGACGAATGGAATGTCTGGTTCCACGCAAATGAGGCTGACGATGATACTATGAAAAACCGTCCGTGGCAGATAGCACCTCATCTTTTGGAGGATCATTATGATTTTGAGGACGCTGTTTTGGTAGGACTTATGCTCATCACGCTTATGAAGCACTCGGACAGAGTGAAGATTGCATGTATGGCTCAGCTTGTAAATGTTATCGCTCCGATTATGACCGAAGAGGAAGGCCCCGCATGGCGACAGACGATTTATTATCCGCTTCTTCATGCGTCAAAATACGGCAGAGGAATCGCACTTCAGCCGGTGTTTACATCTTCTAAGCACGACACAAAGGATTTTTCCGATGTCACGGATGTTGTTTCAATACCTGTTTGGAACTGTGAAAAAGACGAGCTTACCGTTTTTGCGGTCAACAGAAGCGTCACCGACGACATTGTCATGGATATAGACTTGAGAAGCTTTGACGGTTACAAGGCAGTGGAGCATATTGTCCTTGAGAACGACGATATGAAAGCTGTGAACACCGCAGTTTCTGAGGCTGTCACACCGAAGACGGTGAACGAAAGAACTGTCCTTGACGCTGGCGAGTACAAGTCTATGCTTACTAAGTCAAGCTGGAATGTTATCCGTTTCAAGAAACAGTAATTTTCGAGAATAAAAAACGCTCCGAAATTAAAAATCGGAGCGTTTTGATTTATTCGAGCATAATTTTTACGGCATCTGCACAGCCGTCGTGGTCATTGTCGGAAACGATGATGTCTGCGGCGGCTTTTACCTTATCGTTAGCGTTGCCCATGGCTACCGCAAGTCCTGCTTTTGAGAGAACATCGAGGTCATTGTCAGAGTCGCCCACGGCAATTGCCTTGTCGATACCGAAGCCGAGATATTCGCAAAGTGCGGCTAAGCCCGTACCCTTGGTAACTCCTTTGGGGGAGCATTCGATGGAGGTTATCTCGGAGTCGATTATCTCAAGACCGAGCTTTTCAAGCTGCTGTCTTGATTTGTCACGCTCCTCCTGAGTGGTGTGGTAGAGGTTGATTTTGTAGACGTCTTCGTGATTTTCACGGATGAATGCTATCGGGTCATCTACTATCGTCGCAATTTTATCGTACATAGGCTTGTATATACCCATATGAAAATGAGCCATATTTTCTTCGTGCTCTTTTGAAACGATAGATCTTTCGGCGGTTAGAATATGTAGCATGACATCTCTTTTTGTGAGAATGCTGAAGATTTCATCGCGAAGGCTTGGCTCGATTATCTTTGAATATATGCTTTTTCTTTCCTTAATATCATAGACAAGTCCGCCGCTTGTGGAAACGGCATAGCGAAGACGGGGGATAAGCGGAAAAATATCACGAAGCTCGGCAATGCATCTTCCGGTTGAGAGAACGGCTTCTTTTCCGTTTTCAAAGACAGTATTTACTGCGGCAAGCGTAACGGGTGAAATAGTTTTCTCGGAATTGAGAAGCGTACCGTCCATGTCAAAGGCAATTAATTTATAGTCAGACATAATTTTCTCCAAAATAAAAAATGCCGGAACAGAAGAACTGTTCCGGCGTGGCTGGGCTGGTGCGATTTGAACGCGCGAATGTGGGAGTCAAAGTCCCATGCCTTAACCGCTTGGCGACAGCCCATTATACTAGAACACGGAGCTTGATTAAAAGCTCCGTGCAGTTTTTAAATGTGGGGTGGGGTATCGGATTCGAACCGATGGTCTCTAGTGCCACAAACTAGCGCTTTAACCAACTAAGCTAATCCCACCATATTTGGCGCGCCAAAAGGGACTCGAACCCCTGGCCTACTGCTTAGAAGGCAGTTGCTCTATCCAGCTGAGCTATTGGCGCACATCACAAAGAAATAGCCATAAGGCTTGGAGCGGGTGATGGGAATCGAACCCACGCAGCCAGCTTGGAAGGCTGGAACTCTACCGTTGAGCTACACCCGCGTGTCTCTCCTTGCGACTGTTGAATTATAGCATAGCTTTAACAAAAAAGTCAAGAGAAATTTTCAAAAAAATCAAAAAAATTTTATGAGCCTCTTTAGATGCAGAAAAAACATGCAAAATTCGGCTTTGTAGGCTTCTTTTTGTATCAATAAGAAATTTGAAAGGGGAAAAACTTGATTTATGACGGAAAATTTTTTCGTCTGAGTAAAAAAGCCTTACTTTAGGTTTAAGTTTTTTATAGGTTCTTACAAGATTTTGCTTCGCTATTTGCAAGAGGTACAAAATTGTGTATAATCAAATATAGTTAAACTCCGTCTGATAAGGCGGTTTGCTTGTTTTATTGTATGAATTAATTTATCGTTGGAGAAGTAATATGACAAAAAAGAATTGTATGATAGCCCAGTCAGGCGGCCCGACATCGGCAATTAACGCAAGTATTGCGGGAATTATTTCCGCTGTTAACGAAAGCGGTCACTATGACAAAATCTACGGAGCAATCCACGGTGTTTCCGGTCTTAAGGCTGAGAAATTTATTGAGCTTTCAGAGAGCTTTAAGGATAAAGCTATGCTCGAATCACTCAAAATCTCTCCCGCTATGTACCTCGGTTCGTGCCGAGTAAGACTTCCCGACTACGAAAATGACCCCGAATCTTATGAGCAGATGTTCTCTGTTTTTGAGAAGATGAATATCGGTGCATTTTTCTATGTGGGCGGCAACGATTCTATGGACACAGCCGACAAGCTTTCGGCTTATGGCAAGAGAATAGGCTCTGATGTAAGAATCATCGGTGTTCCAAAGACTATTGATAACGACCTTTTCAATATCGACCACACACCGGGCTTCGGAAGTGCCGCAAAGTATATCGCCACAACAATGCGTGAAATCGCATACGATACGGCTATCTACGATTTGAGACAGTGCACCATAGTCGAGGTTATGGGAAGAGACACAGGCTGGCTCACGGCGGCAACAGCACTTGCAAGAAACGAGTTTGACGATGCTCCGCAGCTTATCTATCTTCCCGAGAGCACATTCACAGCGGAGAAATTCCTTGAGGATGTCGAAAACAGACTTAAGATAAGAAAGAATGTCGTTGTTGCAATTGCAGAGGGCGTTAAGAGACCTGACGGAAAGTATGTTAATGCTTCCGAGGGAATTGTAGACGCATTCGGTCACGGTCAGCTTGCCGGCATAAGCAAGGGACTTGAGAACTTTGTAAAAGAGGAAATCGGCATTAAATCGAGAAGCATTGAGGTCAATATTCCTCAGCGTTGTGCGGGACACATCTCCTCCAAGACGGATATTGACGAGAGCTTTGAGCTCGGTAAATTTGCCGCAGGTCTTGCACAGCAGGGCATGAGCGGAGTTATGGCTTCACTGCACAGAATTTCCGACAAGCCGTATAAGACGGAATTTGTAGCGGCAGATGTTTCAGAAATTGCCAACAAGGTTAAGAAGGTTCCGAGAGAGTGGATAAACGAGAGAGGAAACGATATCACTCCTGAATTTATGGACTACTTAAGACCGCTTATTCAGGGTGAGGTCAACGTACCGTACGAGAACGGACTTCCCGTTTATGCAAACATCGAGCACCTTATGGGCAGACTCGGCTAAAATGAAATAAAACCAATCTATCCGACATTTCTTTTGAGATGTCGGATTTTTATTGTGTCAAAAGCAAGACAATGAGTCTGTGAAAGCAAATATTTTGTTGAAAAACTTAATCCTAGATGATACACTGAAAGATAAGAAATATTATATAGAAAGGTAGATTGCTATGAAGCTCATTCATGTTGCCGATTTGCATTTCGGCAAAGGGATGCACGGATTTTCACTTATAGAAGATCAGAGATACTGGGTAAATAAGTTTATGGAGCTTGTTGACGAAGAGAAACCCGATGCAGTTTTGGTGGCAGGAGATATTTATGACAGAAGCTCGCCGTCCGACGAGTCGGTGACGCTTGCCGATGAATTTTTTACACAGTTAGCAGAGAGAAATATTAAAGTTATGGCTGTATCGGGAAATCACGATTCAGGCTATAAGCTGTCATTTTTGAACAGCCTGACGGAAAAGAGCGGACTTTATATAAACGGAAAAATTCAAAGACAATTGAAGCATGTAAGCCTTGAGGATGAGTTCGGCGAGGTGACCTTTTGGCTTCTTCCGTATTGCTTTCCGGCAGAATTTGACGGCATCGAGGGCTTCGAGGAGAGACCGAGAACCTATGACGAGGCTGTGAGAAAATATCTCGATATGCAGAATATAGATTTTTCCGAGAGAAATGTTTTGATTGCTCATCAGACGGTGAGTGACGGCGAGAGCGATATGTCTGTCGGAAATGTCGGAAGTATTTCGGCGGACGCTTTTTATGATTTCGATTATGTCGCACTCGGTCATATTCACGCAGGACTTTCGGTCGGTAAAAGTTATGTGAGATATGCCGGCTCACCGCTTTGCTTCAAATTTGATGAACTGAAATTTCCGCATAAGGGTGCTGTTATAATAAATCTTAAACAAAAGGGAAATATCGATATCAGACTCAAGGAAATAGAGCCGCTTCATCCGCTTATTGAGATTAAAGGAAGCCTCGCTGAAATTCTCGGAGCGAAAGCAAGCGGAATCCTAAAGCTTACAGATGAAAAAGGAAATCAGGTGCAAATGGATATTAAAGGTAAATATATCCATGTCATTTTGACTGACGAGAGAATTTTGCCGACGGCTTACGACGAGTTGACTCTTTTGGCAGAGGCGCATGATTCTAAGCTGATGACCTTCACTCACGAGCCGATAAGAGTAAAACAGGAAAGCGAGAGTGAAGAAAGCCGAGAGAGAAGCGAAGAAAAGTCGATTTCGGAGCTTTTTAAGAGCTTTTTGGAATTTAGAAACAAGGCTTCCGCAACAGAAGAGGACGATAAAATTATTGATTTTGTGTCAAGCCTTATCGCAAATAAGGATAAATCGGAGCTTAAGGAAAACGCTCAGGACGATGCCGACAAGCTTGTGAAAATGCTGCTTGGGGAGGAAGAATTATGAAACCCGTTAAACTCAGAATACAGGCATTCGGCCCATATCAAAATGAGGTCACGATAGATTTCAGAAATATTTCCGACAATCTCTTTTTGATTAGCGGAGACACGGGAGCCGGAAAAACCACGATTTTTGACGCCATGTGCTATGCGCTTTACGGAGTGACCACGGGCGACAAAAAGGCTGCTCAGTCAAGAAACATGAGCGCTGACAGCAAGACAAAAACCGAGGTTGAATTTTTGTTTTCGCATAACGGCAATGAGTATACCGTCATACGCTCTATGCGACTTCTGAACCACAAAGACGGCACAAGCGAAATTAAGCCCGATGCATGCTCTTTTATGGGCACGGATATTTTGCCCATCAGCAAGGGTCAGGACATAACCAACAAGATAACCGAACTTATCGGCTACGATGCAAACCAGTTCAAACAGGTAATTTTGCTTCAGCAAGGTGATTTCAAGAAATTTCTCGATGCCGACAGTGCGGAGAAGCTTCAAATTCTCGGCAAGCTTTTCGGTACGGACGAATATATCGCATTTGAAAACCGCCTGAAGTACGCAAAGGAAAAATTGGGAAAAGCAATCGATACTGATGTTGATTCTGTCAACAGTCTTTTAAATTCAAGCACTTTTTCGCTTCCTGAG
Organism: Bacteroides uniformis; assembly: GCA_963611165.1. Classification (GTDB taxonomy): domain Bacteria; phylum Bacillota; class Clostridia; order Oscillospirales; family Acutalibacteraceae; genus SIG603. The sequence continues at coordinate 10,031 of CAVDQG010000025.1, read as the reverse complement.
GATATGAGCGAAGCTGAAAGACTGATTTATCGTCTTTCTCCCGATTGCTCAAACGCAGAGGAACTTGAATCGGCGCTCGAAACGCTTGTCAAAAACGACGCCGAAAAGCTTAACGATGCAAATAAATTATACCGTGAAGCAGAAAAAGAGCATAATGAACTGAACACGCTTTTGGCTACGGCAAGACTTCAAAACGGCGGTCTCGATGCTTTGGAGAATGAAAGAAAAAAGCAAAAGGAGCTTGAATCTCATGCAGAGGAATATAAAATCCGTAAGGCATGGATTGACGTGGCAGAAAAAGCTTACTCCAATGTGTACCCGTTTTATAACGATTTGGAGAAAACCGAGGCAAGTTTAATAGGATTGAAATCAGAAAAAGCCGAGCTTGAAGATAAGCTTGTTACTCTTGGTGAAAATCTAAAAACAGCCGATGACAAAAAGCGTGAAAATCCGGTTTTACAGACGAAAATAAATAATAATTCGGTAGAACTTTCGGAGCTTCAAAAGGCGGTGAGCGTATTTGCGGAAATTGAGCGTGATGAAAATGTACTGAACAAAAGTCTATCCGCTCAAAGACTTGCACTGTCTGATAAAGAGAAATTCGAACAGATAATTGCTCAAAAGAAAAGCGAAATCGAAAAAGCCGCCGAGGAACTTAAGCTTTATGACGGTATTGATGAGAAAGTAAAGTCTTGCAAGGAAAAATACGACGCACAGATTGAGAAATACAGAAAGCTTAAAAATATCGGCGTGAATGATTTGAAAATGCTCGCCGACAAAGATAAGGAGCTTAAGGGGGCGTATTTAACGCATGACAATAATCTTCGCGTGAAGAAAATGTATGCCGACGAATACCTCAGAATGTACGAAAGCTTCATCGCCGCTCAGGCGGGAATTCTCGGCGGAGAAATAAAATCTGAAATCATGCGTTTAGGTGAGAGTAAATGTAAGGTTTGCGGAAAGAAGCTCATAAAATCGGATATTCCGTCGCTTGCCGTGCCGCCTGAGAATATTCCCACAAAAGACGAGGTCGATGCGGCGGCTGAAAGAAGCAGAGTCGCTGACGAGAACGCTTCCAAGAGCGCAACCGACGCCGAGAAAAAGAGAACAGAGCTTGACGCAATGGTTTCTTCTGTCAGAAAGTCCGTGAGCGAATTGGTCGGAGAAGAGTGCCCGATTGAAAATCTCGGTGGTTTTATCAAAGAAAAGCTTGAAGAAATTGCAGACGAGGGAAAGAAAATCAGGAGCGATAAGGACAGTCTCGAGGAACTTAAGACAAGAAGAGACTTAGTGAGAGAAAATGAAAAGGTACTTAAGACCTCACTTCCTAACGATGAAGAAAAGCAAAGAAAAGCGGCAGAGTCGCTCGATTCTATAAAATCGGAAATCGGAACGCTTACCGCAAGAATCACGCTTAACAAAAAGTCGGTCGAAAAATATCCCAACAAAGCGGCGGCGGTACAAAGAGAAAATGTTCTGAGAAAAGAAAATATGGCACTCGAAAAAACGGTTGAAGAAAACGATAAGCAGTTTAATGAATTAAATGAGCAGAAAGGTAAAATTTCAGGCTCATTGGCTACAGTCTCAGGTCGCTTGTCGGATACGGAAAATGAGCTTGAAACCAAAACAAAGCTTTACGAAAAAAGCCTTGCCGATAATGATTTTTCCGATGAGAAAGAATTTAAATCATATATTGACGCATTAATCGACAAAAAAGAGGAAAGCGGAAAAGATATAAGCTCGGTAATCCGTCACGAGAGAAATGCGATTTTAGAGTATCACTATAATGTCAAAGAGTGCGCCAAGAGTGTAGAAAGGCTCGAAAAGCAAACAGACGGCTTTGAGAGAAGAGACGAAAGCGAAATTGTCGGGAAAATCGAGAAAATCAGCGCCGAAAAGGAAACCGCACTCGAGGAAAGAGACAGATTAAATTCACTTTTCACAACCCATGAAACAACCTCAAAAGAGGTTAAACAGAAGATTGAAAATGCGGCGAAATACACAGCGGCATATAACCGTGTGGCTAAGCTTTCCGATATTGCAAACGGTACGGTGAGCGGTGAACAAAGATTAAGTTTTGATACTTATGTGATAGGCGAGGACTTTAAGCTTATTCTTGCCGAGGCGAATAAGAGATTAAGTCTGCTGTCGGACGGACGCTACGAGCTTTTGCACCGAGTGGAAGGAAGCAAGGTCGGAAAATCGGGACTTGATATAGATGTTTACGATAATTACGGCGGAAAGACACGATCTTCAAAGACGCTTTCGGGCGGCGAGGGATTTTTGGTCTCACTCTCGCTCGCACTGGGACTTTCGGACGTTGTGAGAAGCAGAGCGAACGGAAATAAGATAGACGCAATGTTCATAGACGAGGGATTCGGAACACTTGACGACGATAGATTGGACGCAACAATTTTCATATTGAAAAAGCTGAGCGACGGCAACCAGATGGTCGGAATAATCTCGCATGTGGATAAGCTTGAAAGCTCGATAAGCTCGAAAATTCTTGTAAAGTCAAAGAACGGCGTCAGCTCGATTGATATTGTAAATTAATTACAAGAAGCAAAACTTAGAAACAAAACACAAAAGTTTTTGCAGTTTGCTGATTATTCTATCGTAATTCCGTCAATTTCTTCTGTTAAGGAGACAATCTCATCAATTATCGAGCCGATATATGCTATGGTATTGTTTAACGGTTCATCTGTCGAAATATCTACTTTTGCAAGTTTTGCAAGTCCGAGCGGATCAAGTGTGCTTCCTGCATAAAGCACTTTCTTCCAATCGTCTACTGCGCTCTGACCCTCTTTCTCGATTCTTCTTGCTACTTCTGTCGCAACGGTAAGTCCTGCGCTGTAGGTATATGGGTAAAGTCCCATGTAATAATGCGGCTGGCGCATCCATGTCAGAGCGGCTTTTTCCGGAATTTTTACTGCATCGCCCCAGAATATCTCGAGATTTTTCTTGAATATTCCGTTCAATGTGTCAGCTGTTACACTTCCGCCGTTGTCGATAATCTTGTAGACCTCTCTCTGATACCATGCCTCACGAAGATGGGTGACAAAGTTGTGATAGTATGTGTGGCCTATCATGCTTGAGAGCACCCAGCGGCGAAAACGCTTGTCTGGATTTGTCTTGAGAAGATACTGCGCCATCAAAAGCTCGTTCATGGTGGACGGTGCTTCTACAAAATATGTTGAAACATTTGTGTCGTAGAATGACTGCTCTTTATTGCAACGCTTGAAATGGCCTGCGTGACCAAGTTCATGAGCTTCAGTGAAAACATCTGCCATTCTGTCATTCCAGCTTAAAAGAATATAGCTGTTTTTGCCGTAAGGAGTTTCGCAGAAACCGCCCGTGCACTTTCCCTGATTCTTTGCAAAGTCGAACCAACGCTTGTCAAAAGCTTCCTCAACCATTTTTACATAGTTCTCTCCGAGTACGGAAAGTCCCTTTTTGACATATTCCTTTGATTCCTCGATTGTAACTCTCGGGTCGAACTCCGGGTCTATCGCAAGCTTTAAGTCGGCAAAGGTCATTTCGTCAAGGTGATGAATTTTGCCGAGAAGCTTTGCATACTTCTGAAGATGAGGTGCAAGCTTTTCGGTGATGAGATCAATCTGGCGGTCGTACATCTCTCTTGTGACCTTCTGATCTTCGAGAAGATAATCAAAAACACTGTCATAACCGCGAAGCTCACTCATGGTCTTTTCGTAGCTTACCTGTGCGTTGTAGGCTGTGGCTGTTGTGTTCTGATACTGAGAAAGTTTATCGTAAAATTTGTTAAAAGCAGTTCTTCTTATGTCGGTGTCTACTTCGTACTCATAGTTATCTTCAAAGAGTGAGTAGCCGAGCGGATATTCCTTTCCGTTCACCTCGAACGAGCCGAACTGCATATCTGCAAGCTTAGACATATTGTAGACATTGTATGGTGTGTTAAGCGTTGGAGATAGTGCGGCAAGCACTTTTTCGGTCTCAGGTGTGAGCTGATGCGGTTTCTTTTTTAATAGGTCTTTAAGATAGATTTTGCATCCCTTAGCGATTTCAATCGCCTGATTTATTGTTTCTTCGCTCTGCTCCAAAATTTCGGAGTCAACAAAGGAAAGGTCGGCGTTAATCTTCGAGAATGCGGCATTCACCTTAGAACTTCTCTCCTGATTGTGGTTGTCGTAGTAATCAACCTCAACGGCAAGCATCGCATAAGCGCCAGCTACATGCTGAATTTTGAGAACTTCCTCCATATCGTCAAGACATTTGACGGTATTTTCGGCAGTGGTTAAATTTCCCTTGTAGTCAGAAACTATCTTGTCGGTGAGAGTGCGTGCCTTTTCAACATCGGCATACATATCCTCTTCGGTTTTATACAAAAGTGAGAGATCCCATGTTTCGTTAACGGGAACATCCTGTCTTCTTGCGAGCTCCATAATTTACCTCCGTAAAGAATAAAATAAATTTGATTTGAGTATAGCATATTTTTAATCGGTTTTCACAGGAAATTTTTATCAAAACAAAATTACATATATTCTAAATCTTTGTTACAAGATTGTAACAGAAAAAGCATTGAATATCACGGATATTTTTGTTAAAATATTACTAAATTCGCTTTGACTGTATCGAATATGTCAGGGCTTTATGGGAGGATTTTTATTATGAAGTTGGGTATGATAATCAGACCTGAGGTCGAAGAGGTTAAGCACGCAAAGGAATTGGGACTTGACTTTGTCGAGCTCGATTTAAACTATCCGAAGTGGTTCGGTGTTCCGATGAGTGAAATCACACCGAAACTGCCTGAACTCAAGAAGGCATTCGAGGAGAATGAAATGGAGTGCGGCGCTGTCGGACGTTGGGCAAGCCAGATAATCGGTGACGACGGCGAGGCTATCGCAGAGGAAATGGCAGAGGTCAAGACAGTTATCGATTTCGGCGCAGAGCTCGGAGCATCACATTACCTCGTAAGCGTAGGCTACAACAAGAATCTCACATATTACGGAAATATCACAGCCGCTATCAAGGTCTTAAGAGAGATCGTCGCTTATGCAAAGGATAAGGGCATGACAACATCAATCGTTACATGCATGATGGGTAATAACTATATCCGTACACCTGAGCAGTGGAAGCTGGTTCTTGATGAGGTTCCGGGCCTTACAATCAAATATGACCCGTCACATTCATTCGTGCACGGCGGAGAGCACGGCGCATACCTTTCAGAGACAATGCATTGGGGCGACAGATTCGGCTATGTCCATATCAAGGGCGTAATCCAGCTTGGCGATTCAATGGAGCCGAAGCACTGGAACTACTACGATATCGAGAGAGAACTTCCAGAGTTCAAGAAGTATTCCGAGGAGGAAATCGCACACGACGATTGCCTCTACGACAACCCACCGGCAGGAATTGACTCAATCAACTGGAGAGCATTTTTCGGAGCACTTTATCAGCACCATTATGACGGATACCTCTCAATCGAGCCGCATTCAAAGACATGGCAGGGCGAGCTTGGCGAGAAGGGCGTAAAGTACACAATCAAGTACATTAGAGATTTGATGCTGTAATCAGAAAAATATAAAAAGCAGAAAAACACAAAAGTTTTTGCCACGCTTTTTACAAAAAGCGTGCGGGTGTGGGCGGAGCCCACAAGATAAAAGCTAAGCAGTAGAGAAATAATAAAAAAACAGAGCGAAGCGATTAAAAAGAAGATAGGCTTGTTGGCTTGACCAAAAATGCGAAGCATTTTTAGGGCGGAACGCCCGTAGTTAAGCCAACAAGCCGAATTATTTATACAGAGAAAAATATAGAAGAGAAAAGGCAGTTTAAAACCAAAATTCAGCCTTAAACCGCTTGATGAAATGGCGACCGAAGGTCGCCCCTACGGGTTAATTTCACGAATTTCTTATTAAAATGTATTTGTTGAAAACAGAGTGATAATATTTTATAATCAAATATATCAGATTAAAAAACAGAGGAAAATATATGGATAAAAAAGAGCTTGCCGCAGTTTGCGTGCAAAAGCTAAAAGAAGAATATCCCGGAGCCAAGTGCTCGCTTGAATATAAAGACCCACTCCAGCTTCTCATTTCTGTGAGACTTGCAGCACAGTGTACCGATGCAAGAGTTAATATGGTAACGCCAAAGCTTTTTGAGCGTTTTCCCACGCTTGACGCATTTTGCGAAGGTGAAGAGGAAGAAATTGCAGAGCTTATTAAGTCTTGCGGACTTTATAAGTCAAAGGCAAGAGATATTTATAAAATGGTGCGTGTGCTTCGTGATGAGTACGGCGGTGTCGTGCCCGATACAATCGAGGAACTTGTAAAACTTCCCGGAGTCGGAAGAAAAACAGCAAACCTGATTGTCGGAGACGTTTATCATAAACCAGCAATCGTAACGGATACGCATTGCATAAGAATTTGCGGATTGCTCGGATTGACCGATAATAAAGAACCGTATAAGGTTGAAAAAGATTTGAGAGCCGTTATAGACCCTGACGAGGGCAATGATTTTTGTCATAGACTCGTGCTTCATGGCAGAGCGGTTTGCGTGGCGAGAAGACCCAAGTGTGATGTATGCTGTATGAATGACGTGTGCAGATACGCTTGTGAAAACAGAGAGGAAGATAATAAAAATGGCTGAAAATTACGGCTTTTCAAACGATAGAGAGAAAAAATATAATGAGCTTGAAGCGTATATAAAAGCGATAACGGACGGAGAACCGGATTTGTATGCTAATCTCTCAAATGCGTCGGCACTTATTAATTTGGCACTCGACAGAATCAATTGGTGCGGATTTTATCTGATGAAAGAGGGAATGCTTGTGCTGGGCCCGTTTCAGGGAAAACCGGCATGTATAAGAATACCGATAGGCAGAGGCGTGTGCGGCACTGCGGTAAAAAAAGACGAAGTTGTCCTCGTGGAAGACGTGCATAAATTCGAGGGACATATAGCGTGTGACGACGCATCAAGAAGTGAGATAGTGTTGCCGATACATGGTAAGAACGGAAGCGTGTTCGGAGTGCTTGATATCGACAGTCCTGAGGTAGGAAGATTTGACGAGATGGATAAAAGCGGCTTGATAAAAACAGTAAAAGCAATAGAAAAAGCAATTTATAATTAATAATGAGCTAAAGGCAAAAGAGGCAAAAGTTTTTGCCACGCTTTTTACAAAAAGCGTGCGGGTGTGGGCGGAGCCCACGAGAGAAAAGCGAAGAAGAATAGAAATACAGAACAAACGGAGCGAAGCAATAGCAAAAAGAAAACAGGCTGATGAGGGAAACCAAAAGCACGAAGTGCTTTTAGGGAGCGAAGCGACCGTAGTTGACCGAAGCAGCCGACCTGCTTACACAAACTAAAATAAAGAACGCAAATAAAAAAGGCTTGGAAGCTTAACCAAAAATGCGAAGCATTTTTAGGGCGGAACGCCCGTAGTTAAGCCGACAAGCCGACTGATTTACACAAAGATAAATAACGAACAGAAAAGGCAGTTTAAAACCAAAATAACCGTTAAACCGCCCTTTCGGGATAATCGGATAAATATGCATATTTAGGATTTAACTTCTGTAGTTAAGTTGACCGATTTGCCAAAAGTAAAATCACGAAAACAACATATTCGTTAGTTATTAATTAATATTATGAGGTGTGAAGATGAAATTATCGGATAAATTTCTTTGGGGTGCGGCTATCAGTAATGTCCAAGCTGAGGGCGGCTACCTTGAGGACGGAAAAAGTCTAAATGTTTATGATACTCTTGAGGTGCTCCCGGAAATCGGAACAGAACCCGTCGCAAGCTCGACGGATGTCGCTTCCGACCACTACCATCGCTATAAAGAGGATATCGAACTCATGCGTGAAATGGGATTTAAGGCTTGCCGTTTCTCGGTGGTCTGGTCAAGAACCCACCCGTCAGACGACGGTAAAATGAATGAAAAGGGCATGGCTTTTTATGAGAGTGTGGTAGATACTATGCTTGAAGCTGGAATCGAGCCAGTTGTTTCGCTTGTGCATTTTGATATGCCCGATTTGCTTTTCAGAAAATATAACGGCTTTTTTGACAGACGGGTTATCGATATTTATGCCGACCATGTTAGGGATATAGCAAACAGGCTTAAAGGCAAGGTGAAATATTATATAACATATAATGAAATTAACCTCTGTACTTGGGGACACCTTGTGGCAGGCGCAGAAAGACCAAGCGGAATGAGCGAAAGCGAGTTTCATGAAAGAATGGTGCACCATACCCAGCTGGCTCACGCAAGAGCAGTGCTCGAAATTAAAAAAGCAGACCCAAATGCTTTGGTTGGCGGTATGATTGCAGAAACTCCCGTCTATCCGCTGACGAGTGCACCCGAGGATATTTTTGCCGCAGATTTTTGCGATAAAATGAAAAATCTCCTATTCACCGATATCATGACAAACGGTGACTATCCGCCGTTTTATAAAAGCTTTTTGAAAAATCAGGGTGTTAATTCCGAGCTGCCGACAGAAGATAAAGAAATAATGACTGAAGCTGCCGATAAGCTTGATTATTTAGCCATAAGCTACTATCAGTCTGCCGTGGCTAAAGCACCTGAAAACCAAGAGAATATGACAACAGCAGAGCTTGAATATAAGTTGATGTTTAATTCTGACAGTGTGTCTAATCCACACCTTAAGGCTAACGAGTGGGGCTGGCAGATTGATCCCATGGGTCTTCGCTATTGCCTAAAGCAAATGTATGACCGCTACCGTAAACCGCTGTTTATCGTGGAGAACGGTATCGGAACGGATGATGCGTTAGTTAGCGGTAAGGTCTATGACGATGTTAGAATCGACTATCATAAAAAGCATATCGAGGCAATTAAAAAGTCTGTTTTTGACGATAATGTCAAATTAATGGGCTATCTTGCGTGGTCGCCGTTCGACTTTCTTTCTTCTCATAAAGAAGTAAGAAAGCGTTACGGATTTGTCTATGTCAACCGCACAAAGGACGATTTGCTCGATTTGGCACGAATCAGAAAGAAATCGTTCTATTGGTATAAACGCGTCATAGAGACAGGCGCAGAGGTGCTTCAAAATGATGTCGAATATTGATAAAACGAGAAAATATCTCACAATCGATGTCGGCGGAACTTCGATTAAATACGGAGTAGTAAGTTTAAATTCAAATGACGAAATAAGCCTCGATAAGCTCGGAAGCATGCCGACACCGAGGGATACTATGGAAAATCTTCTGGAGTGTTACCGAGAAATATACGAGAAAATCGGTAAGGATACTTTGGGTGTCGGAATCAGCTTTACCGCAACGCTTGATGTGAAGGACGGCTATTGCTTTGACGGAGGACTCAGAAGTTATACCAAAGGAATCAAGCTTTTGCCGCTTTTTCAGAGCGTGTTTCCCGTGCCCGTTGCACTTGAAAATGACGGAAACTGCGGCGCTTTGGCTGAGGGAAGATACGGAAGCCTTAAGGATGTCGATTATGCAGTGGCAATTAACCTCGGAAGCGGAGTTGGCGGTGGAATCCTCTATAAAGGTGAAATACTAAGAGGTAAAAATTCCACATCGGGAGAATTCAGTTATATCTATACAGATTACGCCACAGAAAAATTCTCGAAAACATGGGCAAGCCATAACGGAAGAATCGCACTCGGAACAAGGCTCGCTAAAACTAAAAACCGTGACGATATGAGCGGAAAGGAATTTTTCGAGTACGCAAATAAGGGCGATGAAGACGCGGTGAAAATATTAAAAGAATTCTGCGACTTCTTTGTAGCAATGATATTCAATTTGCAGTGTGTGTATGCACCGGAGAGAATATCGATAAGCGGAGGAATAAGCAGACAGCCGATTCTAATGGAATATCTTGAAAAAAGTCATGAAGAGTTCTATAATTTAAACGGAGTGAGCCTGCCGAAATCGGAAATTGTATTGAGTAAATTTCAAAATGAAGGTAATTTGATAGGTGCGTTTTGTCATTTGAAGGATACTTACCCTGAGATAATCAATAAAATCAGCTAAAGGCAAAAGTTTTTGGTTTCGCTTTTTACAAAAAGCGAACGGGTGTGGG
>CAVDQG010000024.1:0-27430 GCA_963611165.1 Bacteroides uniformis | reverse complement strand
GTTCAATATAGGCTCCATCTTTTAACTGCATAAAGAAAAACGAGACAACCGAAGTCGTCTCGTGAAAGTCTAACTTTGAGGGGTCACCTCAACCCTCGGTTTTTCCGTCTCTTTTTTTAGCTTACTTTTCCGTCCGATATTCTCAGCACCCTGTCTGCACCCTCGGCTATGCCCTCGTCATGCGTAATAACAATGACGCACTTTCCCTTTTCGTGGGCTAAGGACTTCAGTATTTTGATTACCGTTTTGCCGTTTTCGCTGTCAAGGTTACCTGTCGGCTCGTCCGCCAAAATAACCTTCGATTCGCACGCAAGCGCTCTTGCCACGGCAACTCTCTGCTGTTCGCCGCCCGACATCATTTTCGGAAACTGCTTGAAGATTTTTTCCTTAAGTCCGACAGACAGAAGAAGCTCCTCGGCTCTTTTTTCGGCTTCCTTTTTCGGCACCTTATTTAACTGCATGGGATACATAACATTTTCCCTTGCCGTCAAAAGCGGAAAAAGATTGAAGCTTTGATAAATAACGGAAATGTCCTTTCTTCTAAGCTCACTTCTGTCAATATCCTTTGTCGCTTTGCCGTCAAAGAGAATTTCACCCTGCGTTGGCAAGTCAAGCCCCGCCAAAAGCGAGAGAAGCGTTGTTTTTCCGCTACCGGAGCGACCGACTATCGCATGAAAACAGCCGCTCTCAAATTCATAAGAAATATCCGTCAGTGCCTTCACCGTCTGATATTTGCTCTTATATTCATAATCTACGTTTTTTACTTCAAAAATACTCATATTTAAACTCCAATCAGACTCATTCGGAAGATGTGAGAATTGTTATGACGTTCGTGCGAAGAAGTGTGAGCACCGCAAGGGCACATCCCAGAAGATAGAACGGAATGAACACAAGCACGCTTGCCGCCGTGCTTATCGACTGAGAAAACACCAAAAGCACCGCCGCTGTCGCGATAACCGAACCGACAATACAGATTATCGCCGACTCAAGAAGCATGGTTAAAAATATGCTTGCTTTCGATACGCCGAGCGAGCAATTTATCGCTATCTCGCCTCTTCTCGACTGCATGAGCAGATAAGACGCCAGAAAGGCTATGAGCACAACGGCAACAAATATCGGATAATAAAGCGTATTGAGCATGCCGATATTTTTAATCAGCGGCTCGCTTATCCTTATATATACTCCGTCCGTGATTATGCACGAATTTCCCCACTGGGCGGTCGAACTCGTCTTTCTCTGGCACTCCACCATTTTTATGTCCTCGAGAAGTGCAATCAAATCATTAAGATCCTCGGGATTGTTGACTTTAAATTCTGCACTTGTCGGCCATGTGTGATAATTCTGCTCTTCCGCCATATTTCGAAGCGTCTGAAATGATGTGATAAATCCGATTCCGCTCGGAATTTTCTCACTCTCTATACTCTTGAAACTTCCGACAACTTTAAAAGTGTGCTCACCCGAATAATACGAGGCTCCGTTCTCACGCTTTGTGTAGAAGGTCTTTGTAAATTCGTCACCAAGCTTCAGATTTTCTTCTCGCATCATGTCTTCGCTGACTACACAAAGATAATCTTCACCGGAGAAAATACTTCCGTCGTATCCGTCGAGATATTCAATCTCATCTTCGCCAAAAATACTGTCGTTTGTAACGCCCGAAGCTACGCCCATTACCGATATCTGCGAACTTCTCAGTCTCACATGTGAGACATTTTCATCGAAATATAGCGCACCTGTAACATATATCACGGGCGTTACATAACCGCTCTGCTCGATTTTATCAAGTCTGTTGGTATCGATTATAAGTCCTGTCGTCTGCGTTCCCGATATATTGCAAAGCTTCAAATCAATATCGATATTCTCCGTGAGCTCCTTTAGCTCCGTTTCCTGTTTGCCGAGAAATCCCGAATAAATTACGAGGAAAGCCGACAAAACAATAACCACGACAAACGCAATTACGCTCTTGCCCCTATTGCGGGTGATATTTCTTAAGACATTTTCAAATATAAACATATCACTCACCCGCCTTCTGCAAAAGCTTCATCGGCTCTGTCGTCACTATCTTATAAGCCGCACCGCCCGAAATCATAAGTGAAACCGCCAATATGCAAGCCGCCGAAAGTGCGAACGGCTTGGGGTCAAAGCTGTAGTCAGCCGTGTACTCGTAACCGCCGTTTGAGACCTTGACGTCACTGTAAAGTCTGCTTATGCTCGACTGCTGTGCAGAATTATAAGCCGCCTCAGAAATTTTATCTACGGACAAAGATCCGGCTACACTTCCGACCGCCGTTCCCATAATCACAACAAGCATAACGCTCAAAATAAGCCGAGCACCACTTTTTCTTATTCCTGTTCCGAGTGAAATGCTGATTGCCGCCTCGCTCTTCTTTCTCACAATCTGCAAGAACGAGAAGAGAATCAATATGCTGAGAGCACTCACCGCACCGCTGACAAGAAGTATAACGGAAATCCTAAGAACAGATTTCGTTCCTTTTGCAATGCTTGTGTATCCCATGTCGTCAAATTCAACATCAAGATTATCAAATCCCAGTGCGTCAAACGCTGTCAAGAAGCTGTCTATCGAGCCGTTTTCTATGACAAACGAGCAGGTTTCGTGAGAAAGCACACTGCCCTGAAGCACGGGATAACTTTCCAAATCAACCGACTTAGCCGGAATTATCACTGCCTCATCGGGCATATAATACTCGGAATCAATCCTTGCCTGTTCCTGATTTTTAGAGTAATAAATACCTACTATCTCGTATTCCTCGCCTTGGGTTTCTTCGAAGCCGTCTTTAGGATAGAGATCATTCGTCCAAACACCTCTCTGAGAATATGAAACAAGCATCGGCTTTTCGCAATAATAGCGAGAATACGGTGAAATCGTGATTTTATCGCCAATTGTGACATAGTTTCCATCACCGTTTTGGTTTGTGGTCTCGCTTATCATGCAGACCTTTGCTCCGCTCGCATATTCCTCGTCCGTTATTGCTCTGCCCTGAACTATGACCGCCTCGCTCTCGTCAAAAGCCTGATACGCATCGAGACTTTCGACAGGCATTACAGAAAACGTATTATCATCCGTCATAAATTTAAGGCTGTCGATAACATTCTGATATTTCTTGCCAAGCTCTGTCTCGAAGAAATCATCGGAATATTCGGCAATTGAAGGCAGCTGTTCAGTCTCGGTGCTGTATTCGTCTGCACTTACGGAAAGATACGGCGTCTGGGCAAAAAGCGAAACATTCGATACTCCCGTACCCGATTCACTCGTCTCCGAGAACCAACCGACATAAAGCTCACCCTCTTTAAGAGTTGTCGGCTCCTCGCCGTTCAGACCTTCATAGCTCATAAGTATCAGCTTTTTATAAGTAAAATCAGCGTACTTATTGCCGTAGAGAATATCAACTATCTCTATTCTGTTTTGCTCCACGTTATATTCTCCGCTGTCTATCTGCTCGTCTGTCGGAACAAGGATAAAATCTCTTGTCGGCTTAAAGACTACGAGAGTACGAAGATACTTATTGTACTGAGCGTTGTTGCTGGTCTTAATTGAATTTTCCGTTCCCGACCTGTACATGTGTGAGAGAAGCACAGGCATATGCTCGGGTGCCTGAAGATAGTCAAGTCCCGACAAGCTCTGAAGCTTTACGGGGGCGGAGTAGTACGCCTCCTCATAAGTATCCGTGCCGTCCACGACAGTTCTCGTGGAATCGGGGTTTTGTCCGATTGTTCCCACGGTCACAAAATTCGAGTCGATTTCATCCAAAATGCTAAGGCTCTGCGAGCAAAGCTGGACGCCGACCGAAAGAAGCACAACCGCAAGCGCAATCAAAACAATGAAGAGAACCGTCCGCACGGGGGTTCTCACAAGCTGTTTGCAAACAAATTTCAAGTTATCACCTTTTTTGCTGTAGTGTTTTGTATCAAAAATATTTTAGACCCACTAAAATGCATAGTCAACAAAAAATCCGCCGAGATTTTTAAATCTCGACGGATTAAATTCAGTTTATCCTAATGAAATCAGAAGTTTCCGTTGGTTAAGTCATCAACGATGAGTGTTCTCGGAGAATTATCGTTTGCCTTCGGAGCTGCTGCCGGCTGTGCTGCAGGTGTTGCTGCTTCGGGCTGCGGATTATTTCTCTGCTCCCAGAACTTGAGGTAAACCTGCGGGAAGAGTGCATAGGAGAGAACATCCTCTTCGCACTTTGCCTTGTCGCCAACCTCTGCTCTGATCTTGTCGAGTTCCGGCTCGAGGAGGTCTGCAGGACGGCATGTGATAACCTCGTCATCACCGATGCACTTCTTGCGAACTTCTTCGTTTACCTTGCCTGGAAGCTGACCGTACTCACCGCGAAGGATACCCTTAGACTCCTTCGGAACAAGCTTGTATCTCTCGCCCATGATGACGTTCATAACAGCCTGAGTACCGACGATCTGAGAGGACGGTGTAACGAGCGGAGGATAACCGAAGTCCTCACGAACTCTCGGAACCTCAGCGAGTGCCTCATAGTACTTATCCTCTTTACCTGCCTGCTTAAGCTGAGAAACGAGGTTTGAGAGCATTCCGCCCGGAACCTGGTAAAGAAGTGTGTTTGTATCAACATGAAGAACCTTCGGGTTGATATCGAGCTTGTCTGCAACACCTCTGAAGTGAGCAGCAACCTCGGAGAGCTTCATAAGGTCAAGACCTGTATCACGGCTTGTGCCCTGAAGTGTAGCAACCAAGGACTCTGTTGTCGGGTTGGAAGTACCGTTAGCAAGAGGTGAAAGTGCACAGTCAACGATGTCTACGCCTGCCTGAGCAGCCATGAGGTTAACCATATCACCTGTACCTGTTGTGTTATGTGTGTGGAGATGAATCGGAACCTTGACATTCTCCTTGAGCTTCTTGATGAGGCTGTAAGCGTCATAAGGAAGAAGGAGGTTAGCCATGTCCTTAATGCAGATTGTGTCTGCACCCATGCTCTCAAGAGTCTTAGCGAGGTTGATGAAGTACTCCTCGTTGTGAACAGGAGATGTTGTGTAAGAGAAGCAAGCCTCAGCGTGTCCGCCGTACTTCTTGATAGACTTCATAGCTGTCTCGAGGTTTCTTGGGTCGTTAAGAGCATCAAATACACGAACAACGGAGATACCGTTCTCGATAGACTTTTCAACAAATTCCTCAACTATATCGTCAGCGTAATGTCTGTAACCAAGGAGGTTCTGACCACGAAGAAGCATCTGAAGAGGTGTCTTCGGCATGTGCTTCTTAAGAGTACGAAGTCTCTCCCACGGATCCTCATTGAGGTATCTCATGCAAACATCGAATGTAGCGCCGCCCCAGCACTCAAGTGACCAGTAGCCGATATCATCGAGCTTCTCAAGAGCGGGAAGCATGTCATCGATACTCATTCTTGTAGCAGCCTGAGACTGATGAGCATCACGGAGTATAGTATCGGTAATCTTCAGTGGATTCTTTCCCATTTTTGATTCTTACCTTTCTTATAGATTAATTACTTACCGAAGAGCGAGATGAATACGCCTGCTGCAACAGCAGAACCGATAACACCTGCAACGTTCGGACCCATAGCGTGCATCAAGAGGAAGTTTGTCGGGTCAGCCTTGGAACCGACGTTCTGAGATACACGAGCAGCCATAGGAACAGCAGAAACACCTGCGGAACCGATGAGCGGATTGATCTTGTCCTTGAGGAAGAGGTTCATGATCTTTGCGAATACAACACCTGCAGCTGTTGCGAATGCGAATGCGCAGATACCCATAACAAGGATCTTGAGTGTCTCAGCCTTAAGGAAGTTAGCTGCTGTAGCAGTAGCACCGACACTGATTCCGAGGAAGATTGTGACGATGTTCATGAGCTCGTTCTGAGCTGTCTTGGAAATTCTGTCGATAACACCGGACTCTGTTGCGAGGTTACCGAACATGAGGCAGCCTACGAGAGATGCAGCGTCAGGAAGCATCATTGAAACGAAGATTGTAACAACGATTGGGAAGAGAATCTTCTCTGTCTTGGAGATGGAGCGAAGCTGCTTCATCTTGATCTTACGCTCTTTCTCTGTTGTGAGGAGCTTCATGATAGGAGGCTGAATAACAGGAACAAGAGCCATGTAGGAGTAAGCAGCAATAGCGATAGCACCGAGAAGCTCAGGAGCGAGCTTTGATGTAACGAAGATAGCTGTAGGACCGTCAGCACCACCGATGATACCGATGGAAGAAGCCTGCTTCTCTGTGAAGCCGAGGAGTCTGGAACCCACATATGTGATGAAGATACCGAACTGAGCTGCAGCGCCAAGAAGAAGTGACTTAGGATTAGCGATGAGCGGACCAAAGTCTGTCATAGCACCAACGCCCATGAAGATAAGGCAAGGATAAATTCCGAGCTTAACGCCGAGGTAGAGATAGTCGATAAGACCTGTGTTAGCTGTCTCGGCAAAGAGATCCCAGTGAACGTGACCGTCTGCAAAAAGCTCTGCATGGTACATACCTGCACCGGGGAGGTTTGTTAAAAGCATACCGAAAGCGATAGGAAGAAGGAGCATCGGCTCATACTTCTTGACTATTGCGAGGTAAAGAAGCACGCAGGAAATTGCGAGCATGACAAGCTGAAGCGGATTGTTAGCTGCCTGAGCAAAACCTGTGCTGCTTAAGAAATTCTGAATAGCTTCCATTTGATTTTACTCCTTTGTATTAAATTGCTTGCTTTAATTTGCCGTGACTTAAGCAATTGTGCAAAGGACTGCGCCGCCAGCTACTGTTGCGCCCTTCTGAACTGCAACGGATGTAACTGTACCGGAAATAGGAGCAGGAATCTCGTTCTCCATCTTCATAGCCTCGAGAACTACAACTGCCTGACCGGCCTCAACGTGCTGACCTACTGTAACATTTACAGAAAGAACGTTGCCCGGCATCGGAGCTGTAACCTCTGTGCCTGCGCCTGCCGGAGCTGCTGCAGGAGCGGGTGCTGCTGCCGGAGCCGGAGCTGCTACTGGAGCTGAAGCTGCTGCGCCTGTTACTTCTTCTACTGAAACTTCATAAGCTGTTCCGTTAACATTAACATTATACTTTCTCATAGTGAAAATATTCCTTTCTTGTCGAGGTTCTTTTGCCTCTTTAAATTAGTACTGAAAAGTTGACTTTTTGAGCCTTGCGGCTCGGATTAAGATACAAGCTTTTATCAGAGCTTTCTGATCGAATGGATCTTAATGCGACCAACATCAGTGCCCATGTCCTCAGCGATGACTGCTGCCATAACTGCGACGAGCTGCTGCTTGTTTCCAACGGGTGCTGCCGCTACCGGTGCGGGTGCTGCTGCCGGAGCCGGAGCCGCTGCCTTCTGCTTAGCTGTTACCGCGCCCATGATCTTGCCCATTATTGTAATAATAAGGATAAGGCAAATGAGAACAACGAAAACGGTAATCATACCCATAGCGATAACCATTGGTGTACTTACACTACTCATGCATTGTATCCTCCTTTCGGATTCATTTGATAAACTGAAAAATTTATTATGTGATAGTAGGTCAATTTTTAATATAAAACCAATCTACCCCATTATTAAATTGTGATAATAATAACATAATTTAAATTCATTTGCAACGAATTTGTTTACATTTTATTTCGGTTCTATGAAGTTTTTAGCTTGACATTTATGACTTTTCGTCACTTTTCCGAATACAATATCCACAGACAGTTATTTTTGTGAAAATTGACATTTAAACACCCCGTTTTGGGTATTTTTTATTTATTTATGGATACATTAAAATTTATTAAGGTTTATTTTATATCTGTGTATTCGGGGTTGATGTCACCCGATATTATCAAGAAAAATGACATATCCGAGCGTTTTTTGCTTTCATCAGCTCATGTCGAAACTCAACAAAAGTCACAATTAACAAAACTTCTGTCCCTCTTGTGAGTTAAAACAAAAGCAAAAGAAGTCAAATTTCAATATTTTCTTGATATTAGTTTTTGTTGTGCTATAATCTTCTCGAGAAATCTATATTCTATTTTAGGCTAAATACAGCCTTGTAAACGGAGAAACTTATGAATATCATTATTCTCGGTGCCGGAAAGGTTGGCACCGCACTCGCACAAAAGCTTACGGAAGAGAAGCACAGTGTGACTGTTATCGACATCAGCCGTGAAAGGCTCGATAATCTCACGGAGTTTTATGACATCATGGGCATTGAGGGCAACGGCACATCGATTGAAGTGCTCAAGGAAGCCGGCATAGAATCCGCCGACCTCTTCGTTTCCGTAACGGGAACGGACGAAATCAATCTTCTTTGCTGTATGTTCGCAAGAAAAGCCGGCAAATGCAGAGTTATCGCAAGAGTTCGCAACCCCGACTACAATCAGGAAATCAGCTTTATCCAAAATCAGCTCGGTATCTCCTCAATCATCAATACCGACCTCGCAACGGCACGAGAAATCCAGAAGCTCCTCATGTTCCCTGCGGCTCAAAAAATCGAATCGTTCGTAAATGACAAGGTTAGACTCATTCGATTTGAGCTAAACGATTTTTCACTCCTCAAGGGCGCATCCCTTAAGGAAATTGCCGAGAGAGTTGACACCGACATCCTCATCTGCTGTGTTGAAAGAGGAAACACAATCACTATCCCCGACGGTAACTTTGTTCTTCACAACGGCGATATGGTCTCATTCCTTGCAACAACAGAGAACGCAAAGAAATTCTTCAAGGCTATCGGACTTAAAAACAAGCCTGCAAGAAACGCACTCATCGTAGGCGGCGGTACACTCGGATATTATCTCGCAAAGTCACTCATTCACAACGGCGTAGAAGTTAGAATTATCGAGCTTGACGAAAAACGTTGTGAAGATCTCATTGAGAAACTTCCCGAAGCTACCATTATTAAAGGTGACGCAACCAACAGAAGACTTCTCCTCTCGGAGGGTCTTGAGATGACAGACGCCTTTGTTTCCCTCACGGGAATGGACGAGGAAAACATGATGCTCGGTCTTTATGCAAGACAGCATTCAAAGGCAAAAATCATCACAAAGGTCAACCGTTTCGAGTTTGACGATATACTTGCAGAGCTTGACATCGGCTCGGTAGTTTTCCCGAAATTTATCATAACCGACCATATTTTACAGTATGTCCGTGCACTCAAGACAAAGGGCGGCTCGGCACTCAAAACCCTTTACAACATCTTGGACGACAGAGTCGAAGCTCTCGAATTTTCTATCACGGAAAAGACATCGTTCACCGACGTACCTCTTTATAAACTCAAATTCAAACCGAATCAGCTCATCTGCTGTATCTCCCGTGGCGGTGAAATAATCATCCCACGAGGCGGCGATGTCATAAAGGTAGGCGACGATGTTATTCTCGTCACACTTCGTCACGGACTGGACAGCTTCAGTGACGCTCTTGAATAAGGAGGCAAACCGTGAACTTTTTAATGGTTATCTACCTCCTCGGCTATATTCTTATATGTGTGGGCGGTCTTATGCTCTTGCCCGCGCTTGTAGCGGTAATTTACGGTGAAGCATGCCTCGGCGCATTTCTCATCACAGCCGCAATCTCGATTTTCCTCGGCTTTATAGTTATTTTAAAAAAACCGAAGAATAAAATCTTTCATTTGCGAGAGGGCTATGTCATCACGGCACTTGCGTGGATAATAATCTCGCTTGTCGGTGCACTTCCGTTTGTATTAAGCGGAGCAATCCCGAATTACATCGACGCTCTGTTCGAGATTATCTCGGGATTTACCACAACGGGAGCAAGCATACTCCCCGAGGTTGAGTCTCTCCCACACGCCGTAATTTTCTGGAGAAGCTTCACCCACTGGATAGGAGGCATGGGTGTTCTCGTATTCTTGCTGGCACTTCTTCCGCTTTCCGGCGGTTCCAATATGAACCTCATGAAAGCAGAGTCCCCCGGCCCTCAGGTCGGCAAGCTTGTTCCAAAGCTTCGCTCCACAGCGTCTATCCTGTATGTCATTTATCTCGGGATTACAATTATCGAGATAATCGCTCTTCTCATTGCAAGAATGCCGCTTTTCGACACACTCACCATTACATTCGGTACAGTCGGAACAGGTGGCTTCGGAGTGAGAAACGATTCATGCGCAAGCTACACCATTACTCAGCAGGTTATCATCACAATATTTATGATTGCCTCGGGAGTTAACTTCAACGCATATTTCTTTATTCTTCTTCGCAAATTCAAGAAAGCTTTCGATATCGAAGAAGTCAGAGTTTACCTCATCTTTATTTTCGTATCGATAGCACTTATAGCAATTAATGTTCGTCCGATGTTCTCAAGCATGCTTGAAAGCATTCAGCAGGCGGCGTTCCAAGTCGGCTCGGTTATCACAACAACGGGTTACTCAAGCTGTGACTACAACCTTTGGCCGTCGTTCTCGAAGAACATCATCATTCTTCTCATGATAAGCGGTGCATGCGCAGGAAGCACAGGCGGCGGAGTTAAAGTTTCGAGAATAATTCTTCTCGCAAAATCAATCGTCAAGGAAGTAAAGCACGTTATTCATCCGCAGTCGGTATCCAACATCAGAATGGACGGAAAAGCGGTCGCACACGAAACCATGAGATCCACAAATGTTTTCCTTGTTTCCTACATTTTGATTTTCATTGTTTCCGTCTCGATTCTCTCCATTGAGGGATATCCGTTTGAGACGAATTTCACGGCTGTTCTTGCCACATTCAACAACATCGGTCCCGGACTTGATTTAGTAGGCCCTGCGGCAAACTTCGGCTTCTACTCCCCCATTTCCAAGCTTGTCATGAGCTTTGACATGCTTGCGGGACGCCTTGAGATTTTCCCGATGCTCGTGCTCTTCTCGAGACACACATGGCAGAGATTCTGAGGTAATTACCAATTAATAATTAACAAATAATAATTAATATTGAACGAATACACTATTTTGTTTATTTTTGATTTATAGTGCGTGAAATTACAACAATTCCCTTAGGGGCGACCTCTGGTCGCCCTTTTTGCTTTGCATTCTGTATTTTTTTCTTTGTGTTAGCAATCCGCAAAATAAAATGCCCCGTCTGCGAACACTCTGCATTCTTGACGTATTTTATTTTGCTTTCTTCTTGTTTTGTTACTCTTATTTCTTAGAGTTCTGAATTTAACTTCGTGCGAACAGGTCGGCTACTTCGGTCAACTACGGTCGCTTCGCTCCCTAAAATCACTTCGTGATTTTGGTTTTCCTCATCAGCCTATCTTCTTTTTATATCGCTTCGCTCTGTTTCTTGCTTTATAATTAACTCCACACTGGGCACTCCAAACTCCAAACTTTCAATTGTGGGCTCTGCCCACACCCGTTCGCTTTTTGTAAAAAGCGAAACCAAAAACTTTTGTGTTTTTTGTCTCTCCTTTTCCTCACTTCTCCACACAAAAGGAAAAAGGCAATCCTTCGATTGCCTTTACCCATAAATATATTCTAACTGACTTTATACCACTTTTGAATAAGCTCCGTAGACATTCTTTCCGTCTACTGTCTTATATGCTCTTACCTTATATGTATACTTACCGTTTGCACTTGTTACGTTCTTGAATGTGAGTCTTTTTGTCTTGAATACTTTGGTTGTCTTCTTACCGTTTTCATCGGTATAAGTTCTGTAAACCTTGTATCCCGTTGCATCATCAACCTTTTTCCAAGATAGCTTAATTGTTTTCTTATCGTCCTTAACAGTTGCCTTTGCTGATGTGAAAACAATCTTTCCGAGCTTTTCGCTGCTGTCGACTGCATTCTCACTGCTCTCGCAAACAGCCTGAACGCTCTGTGTACTTACGAAATTATAAGAAACCTCGCTTGCTTCGTTAACTGTGTTAACTGTCTCGGCTACATCGTTATTTGTCTCAGCGGCTTCCTCCTCGTCTGTGCCGTTTGAAACTTCTTCAATCTCTGTCTCAAACTCGATTGTTTCTTCTTCATCGGAAGGAACATTTATATCGTTATCGCCGTTCGAGAACTCTTCGTCTTCGGTGTTGTACTCGATATCTGTTGCCTCATCATCAGACGGTGCGTTTGCATCGGCATCGCCGTTCGAGAACTCTTCGTCTTCGGTGTTGTACTCGATATCTGTTGTCTCATCATCAGACGGTGCGTTTGCATCGGCATCGCCGTTTGAGAACTCCTCATCCTCGGTGTTGTACTCGATATCTGTTATCTCATCATCGGACGGTGCGTTTGTATCGGCATCGCCGTTTGAGAACTCCTCGTCCTCAGTGTTATACTCGATATCTATTGTTTCATCTGTCGGAAGAGTAGCGTTGTCGCCACGACTGAACTCTTCGTCATCGAAGTTGAAATCAAATTCAATATCGGTTATGTCTGTTTGATTTTCTTCGGCATAAGCCGCAAAGGGAACAGCGGAAAGAAGCAAAGCCACCGCAAACATTACACACAGAAAACGTTTTTTCATAAATTCTATATTATCCCTCAAAAATTTTTACAGTCATTCTTCTCTTTAAATTCATACCACTTACTTTAGCAATTACTATTATACTTATAAATGCATTCAAAGCAATAACTAACCGACAAACGGACCATACAGACCGCCGAATAGCACGGAAAATAATCTTCACGCAATTTATATTTTCCAAATAAGAATTACTCATTGAAATTCCCCAGTCTCAAGCGGATTTTTATAATTGTTATGTATTTATCATTGGCATAAAATTGTCGCAACGTAAGCATGTCCTTACATTCAAAGTGGCAAAATCGGGCTCAAACATCATACTTTTAATCGGCTGAAACAATGAATTTAAACAACCGTCAAATTTCTTTTGAAAGGCACAAAAAAGGGACGGCAAAAAATCCGTCCCTCAGTAATTTATGAACTTTATTGTCAAAATCACAAGAAGCCTTATGTCAAAGAGCATCAATTTGTAATATTTTGTCTTTTTGACTTCATCACGGCAAAAATCATAAGCAAAACCGGAATAATCGAGGTGCAAAGCGTGATTGTGAGCATAAGCTTGATTCCGTAATTTTCTGCGATGCTTCCTGCAAAAAGCAGAGCGATTGTTCCTGCGAGCGAGGAATAAACCGAATCGACAAGTCCGTTAGCCGTTGTCTGGTATTTATAGTCGATATTCTTGACGACTATCTCTCTTGCGGCTGGGATAATCAGGCTGTAAGAGCCGTAAAGCAGGAATGTTGATACGATAACAACAATACTGTTTGTCGCAAGCAAATCTATCAGCAAAGCGAAAAATACGGTAACACCGCCGAGAAGAAGACGAATGCGTGGCTTGATAAAGCCGAGACTTCCCGAGAAGAAAAACATCAAAAACTGAGATATACAGCCGACAAAGGAATCTATTCCCTGAGTGGAAACATCGCCGCCGACCGACTGCAAAACCATAATTTTGAGGTTGTTTGCGGGAGAAATGCTAAGTCCGATAAAGAACGCCGCCGCAACCACAAGAGTATAAATCGGAACCTTAAATATCGATGAAATATCCTTGAGCGAAATTTTCTCTCGTGTTACCTCAGTAACGGGCGCATCGGGCGTTGTCACGGCAAGAATGACCGTAATACTAAGGACAACCGTCAAAACAATCGGCATAATCACATAGCCGACAGCGGAAATTGCCTTTCCCATTATCAATATACATACCGCATAACCGGCTGTACCGAACGAACGGGCACGGCTGTAAAGACCGACATCGAAATCAAGACTTTTCAGCGTCCATGTATCGAGAATCGAGCTCATCGGCGCCATAAGCAGTCCGAGACAAAGATAAAAAGCAAGATAGACGGGCATGGATTTTGAAAAATACATACCGAGCTGCATAAGTTCTCCCGATACTATTCCAATCAGAAAAACCCATTTATTTGTGCGCATTTTGTCGGCTATGCTTCCCCAGAGAAACTGACCTATAAACGCAAAAACATAGTAGCATGCGACCATAATCGAAACACTGCTCTGACTGTAGCCACGAGCCAAACCGTAAGTTATGGCAAATGCGGCAAAGCTTGCCCAAATGCTCCAGTAAAACAGCTGCACAAAAGTAAATTTAAGCACCTTGCTTTTCAATGTGAAAATCCTCCGAATATCAAATATTCCCGTCCCTTATTTTCTCAAAACAACCACACTAATGAAATGAATATTCCCATAATAAAAATTATATCATTTCAAAAAATATAATAACATCTTTATAAGCCGTGCACAATATGGTAATTATATGGAAATAAATTTTCTTCAAAATTTTCATAAACAATTATTATTGACTAACCGAGTACTCATATGATAAAATCACCCTACACTCTTGAGGGAGTAGCTGGCAGCAAAAGCTGTAGCAAGTCAACATACTGGGCACTGCTCTGGCTTGCTTTAAAATGCGAGACTCATGGTTTTTTGGTAAACCGAACTCTCGCTATATCTTTGAGTATTTCGGTGACGCCATATGCTTCACCGATTTTTTTGTGTGTAGGTGAATTAACCCAATTCTTTCAGCAACAGGAGGAAAAACAACTTATGGAATGGGGTCTTATGTTCTACGTCAACAGTATTCTTCTCGGTGTCGGTCTTGCGATGGATGCGTTCTCGGTTTCCATGGCAAACGGACTGAATGATCCGAAGATGAAAATAAAGCGAATGAGCGGTATTGCGGGTGTTTATGCCGCATTTCAGTTTCTCATGCCGATGGCAGGCTGGGTCTGCGTTCACACGGTGGTCGAGTACTTCACCGCATTCCAGAAATTCATCCCGTGGATTGCGCTCATTCTTCTCCTCTACATCGGCGGAAAGATGCTTATAGAAGGCATAAAGAACGACGTTGACACCGACGAAGTCAAAACGCTTTCCTTTGCGGCATTGCTTGTTCAGGGAGTGGCAACCAGCATAGACGCTCTTTCTGTCGGATTCACAATTTCCGACTACGGCACTCTCATGGCGTTTGTGGCATCCGTAATCATAGCTGTCGTCACATTCTTCATTTGCATGGGCGGCTTGAAAATCGGCAAGACCTTCGGCACAAAGCTTTCCAATAAAGCGTCAATTCTCGGCGGAGTTATTCTCATCGGAATCGGTCTTGAGATTTGGATTAAGGGTGTATTTTTCTGATAGCAATATACAGCAACATACAACATTAAAAGTTTTTGCTTCGCTTTTTACAAAAAGCGAACAATGTCAAGGGGCGCTGCCCCTTGGAAGACAGATAATCAGCGGAATCTAAAAGTAAAACAACAGAGCGAAGCAATATAAAAAGAAGATAGGCTTGGAAGCTTGACCAAAAATGGAAGCATTTTTAGGGCGAAACGCCCGTAGTTAAGCTTTCAAGCCTATTTATTTACACTGAGAAAAATAAAGAAGAGAACACAAATCCCGTAGAGGCGGTCTTTGACCGCCCTTTCTCGTTTTTAAATTAATGCAAGTAAGATTGCAGTTTAAAGCTGTCGTTTGTCTTAAGACTTAGCACTTGGGCGACCGAAGGTCGCCCCTACGGGAGTACCTGAGCTCGTTTTAACGGTATTTCAGATTGATTTTTTCTCGGTGTAAATAATTCGGCAGTCAAAGCCCTACCACGAACGCTACGCATTTTGGTTAACTTTGACTGCCTATCTTTTTTATCGCTTCGCTCTCAATTTATCTTAGCAAAAATAATCCGCAAGAGAAAATGCCCGTCTGCGAATGCTCTGCATTCTTGACGTATTTTCTCTTGCTTTTTTCTTTTCTGTCGGCACTTCGTGCCTCTGCTTTTCGTTTTTTGTTTCTGCTTCGCTTTTCTCTCGTGGGCTCTGCCCACACCCGTTCGCTTTTTGAAAAAAGCGAAACCAAAAACTTTTGTGTTTTGCGTTCTTTTTTACTTCGTTAAATCTGCCGTATCGTACTCAATCACATCTTTCAGATTCTCTATATTCATCTCAATCTGATAGCCGATCTTTCCCGCACTGAAAAATATCGTATCATAGAGTATTGCCGTTTCGTCAAATGTTGTTTTGAAGAATTTCTTCATTCCTATCGGTGAGCATCCCCCGTGCACATATCCCGTAAGCGGCAAAAGCTCCTTCGCTTTCAGCATTGCTATCGCTTTCTCTCCTACCGCCGCCGCGGCTTTCTTCAGGTCAAGCTCACACTCAACGGGAATCACAAAGACATAGTGCTCCCCTGATTTCGCCACCGTCACCAAGGTTTTGAACACTCTGTCGGCGTCCTCTCCCATCGCTTTCGCAACTTCAGTTCCCGATATTGCATCGGTATTTGAACAGGAATGCGGTATATACTCCACCTTTGCGGCGTCCAAAATCCGCATTACGTTTGTTTTTTCTTCTTCCTTATTTTTCTTTGCCATTTTAAGCTCCCAAAGCATTCTTTCGCTTTTCTTTCTTAGTGAGATAAGTAAAGAATATCAGAAAAGCCACCGTTTGGCAAACAGAAGAACAAGGAGTTGCCAAAGAAATTAAGAAAACCGATGTCGGCACTACCTTACTCATAGCATACGCTACGGGAATTCTTATGCAGAATGCCGCAAGTGTACCCTGAAGCATGACGAATGTTGTTTTTCCGCATCCGTTCATATAACCTAAAAGGCAGAACATAAACGATGTGATTATAGTATCAATTGCATAACCTCTGAGGAATTCTCCCGCCGCCACGCAAACATTGTGATCGTTCGAGAATATAGCCGCAAGATTTGCTCCGTAGAACCATGCGATATATGCCATGATGACTCCGACCGCAAGGCTCGATAAAATCGCATACAATAGGAATTTTCTCGCTCTGTACATTTTTCCCGCACCGTAATTCTGCGACACAACCGCACTCATAGCCTGAGCGAACGCAGACGGTGAGAGCATGATAATCTGGCAAAGCTTTTCGGCAACTCCGACGCCTGCCGAGACAATAACGCCGAGCGTATTCACAATAGTCATAACAACTGTGAACGATATTGACACGAGGAGATCCTGAAGTGCAATCGGCAGACCGATTTTCACGACCTCTTTAATTTCCTCTCCGTAATTTTTAATTCCTCTCATTTTAACACGGAACGGAAGTCCCATTTTTTTGAGGAGCAAAATCGAGATAAACACGCTTATTCCCTGAGCCGCAACCGTTGCGATAGCCGCACCTGCCGCCGCCAAATGAAAAACGCCCACCAAGAGCAAATCGCCGCCGATATTAATGACGCATGCAATTGCAACCGTTATCATAGGAATCTTTGAGTTTCCCATACCTCTCATGATACCCGAGAGAATATTATAAGCCGTGATGAACAAAAGTCCCGCACCGCAAATGGAAACATAGTAAACGCACTGGGTGAGCGCCTCATCGGGGACATGCATAAGAAGAGAAATCTTCTTTGCGAAAATAATCATAAACGCCGCCAGCGTGATACCCATTATGCCAAAAAGCCAGATGCTTCCCTCTATAACTCTGCCGCATTCATCGTGTCTGTTCTGTCCGATTTTTCTGCCCATCATAACGGTAGTACCCATAGAAAGTCCCGTTATTATCGACTGCACGGTCTGGAGTATCATACTTCCGCTTGATACTGCCGAAACATCGGATGCCACTCCGAATCGTCCTACTATCATAAGGTCTGCCATGCCGTAACAAGCCTGAAGCACAAGTGCCGCCAAAATCGGCAGACAGAACTTTAGAAACGGCAAATAAATTTTTCCGCTTGTGAAATTCTGTTCTGATTTCATTAATTGTTACCTCCATAAGTCATAAAAAAAGGATAAGACAACGACTTATGTCGGCATCTTATCCGGTACTACGGTATTCCGTTTTTGTCCTCCGATGAACAGCCGTAGTATAGCACAATAAAAATTTAATTGCAAGTGATAATAAAAATAAAGTGCTCCGAGAAATTTACAATCTCAGAGCACATATATTTTATTCTTTTACGGTGCTGTCGCAATCATAATAATCAAGCTTTGAATTAACAAGCTTCTCATACATAACATCGAATTTTTCATATCCTGGATAATAGAAACCTGACTTTGTAATCAAACAACCGTCATTTTTTGTTGAGGGATTATAATATTTAGTCACATTGACGTACGCTGTTCCGTTATTCTTAATTTGTACATTGTTAAAACAAATATACCAGTAATAGGTAAATTCGCCGTCCGTGTTAGATACTTTGTTTTTGTATATCAGATAAATCTTGTTGTGACTCTCGCCGTAAGATGGATACGCTTCGATATCCTTTGCATGAAGCAGGTACGCCCCGAGGTAATCACTGCTTAAAAGAGATTCATTTTCGCTGTCCGCAAATTCTGCAGTGCGCACGTCGTCAGCCTGATTTTTCATTAAATTCATAGTATCTTCGGGAATTTGGCTAACAGCTGTTGCATGATAATCAAGTTTCTTTACAGTATATGTGTATGTAAACTCCTTTGGAACAGCGTCAAAATTCTCAAGGCAATAGTTTGTTAACTCCTCTTGCACATACTCATCTGTGTAGTCCAGGTTATAATTAGAAGCATTTATCGTTATTTCATCTCCATTTGATAAATAACTGCTTTTGCTTGCAAAATAATAAATTCCGTTATTCTTTTTGCTCTTGAGTGTTAATTTCCCGTCTCCGCTGATGCCTGACTCGCTTATCTCAAGATACTCGTCACCGAAAAGATCAATGGTTTTAGGGTCTTTGAGGTCTTTAACCTCAATTTCCATTTCTGTTCTTGTCGGCTTTGAGAGTAGATTTTCAATGCAGTAATCGGTTAACTCTTCATCAGTATAAGTATAAAAATCTCTGATTACTGCTTTTACAGTTATCTTATCATTGTTTGAAAGCTTAGACAGACTGCTTTCATTAAGGATATCGGCACCTTCAATTTTAAAACCTATCTTATAGCTCTCGCTTTTGTTGCTTACCTCAATCGTTGCGTAGCCGTTGTAACCCGTGATTGAGTAGTCAAGGTCTTCAAATGGATCAAACGAGCCGAGTTCGGGTAAATCGTGTATCTCGTACTCGAGAACATCGCCCGATTTATTTTTAAATCTAATTCCGTAAGCCTTGAATGCCGCCTCATCATAGGTGAGTGTTAACTCTATTTTATCGCCGTTCTTTAGGTTCTCGTAATCTTGATTAAGCTCCAAAGTCAAGTCATCGTAAAGATCAAATCTCGCTGAAAGAGGATTGCTGTTTTTACTCGTTAAGCAGTTATTAACTATGTTTTCTACAAGAATTACATCAGCTAAATCATCTTGAGTAACTTTTCCGTAACCGTCAGCGCCTGAAACCGTAATAACATTTTGAAGGTAATCACTGACGTCCACCTTTTTCGAGCCGCATGCCGAAAAGCTTAGCATAATAGCGAGAAAAAGCGCCGCCAATATAATTTTCTGTTTCATTTTTGTCACACTCCGTACTTGTAATAGAGATTAAATTAGGATATAGATTAAAGTTATAATATACCCGTATGACTAAAAGTGCAATATAAAAACCCCGATTTAATTAAGAAAAATCGGGGTTTTTGTATCAAATTATTTGATTTTAAAGTAAAACTTTATTTTTTCTCCGTAACCAGAGATTTTTACTCTTTTCTGAAAATTATTCAAAGAACTTATCGTGAACAGCCTTAACTGCTCTGTCAGCGTCCTCAACATCAACGAGAACAGAAATCTTAATCTCGGATGTGGAAATCATTCTGATGTTGATATTGCTTGAGTAAAGAGCCTCGAACATATCGCTTGCAACGCCCGGGTGAGTTTCCATGCCTGCGCCGACGATTGAAATCTTTGCTACCTTATCGTCATAGGAAACAGAGTTTGCGCCGATTGCCTCTACATAAGGATTGAGAATCTCAACAGCCTCGTTTAAGCTGTCCTTAGCGATTGTGAAGGAAATATCCTTTGTTCCGTTTCTTCCGATAGACTGAAGAATGATATCGACATTGATGTTCTTAGCAGAAAGCTTTGAGAAAATCTTGAAAGCAAGACCCGGCTTATCCGGAACACCGATAACTGAAATTCTGGCAACGTTTGTATCCTTGGCAACGCCACTGATGAGCATTTTTTCCACTTTAGCATCCTCCTTAACGATGGTACCTGGTTTTCTTGTGTAGCTTGAAAGAACCTCAAGCTCAAGGTTATATTTCTTAGCGAGCTCAACGCTGCGGTTGTGAAGAACCTGTGCGCCGAGAGTTGCGAGCTCGAGCATCTCGTCATAGGAGATTACGTCAAGCTTTTTAGCACCCGGGATTTTTCTCGGATCGGCTGTGTAGACGCCGTCAACATCTGTGAAAATCTGGCATCTGTCGGCATGCATTGCGCAAGCGATTGCAACTGCGCTTGTGTCTGAGCCGCCTCTTCCGAGTGTGGTCATATCGTCGAAACGGTTAACTCCCTGGAAGCCCGTTACGACTACGATATTCTTCTTGTCGAGTTCCTTGCGGATTCTCTCGGGGTTTACTCTGCGGATTCTTGCGTTTCCGTAGTTAGAGGTTGTGAGGAAGCCTGCCTGCCAGCCCAAAAGGGAAACAACGGGGTAACCGAGCTTTTCGATAGCCATGGCAAGAAGTGATGCGCTCATCTGCTCGCCCGCTGTCAAAAGCTGATCCATCTCTCTCTTTGAGGCGTTGGGGTTAATCTCGTTAGCCTTCTCAATCATATCGTCGGTTGTGTCGCCCTGAGCGGAAACAACAACGACAACATCGTTGCCAGCCTTGTATGCACCTGTGACGATATCGGCAACGTTAAATATACGCTCGGCGTCCTTAACGGAAGAACCGCCAAACTTCTGAACTATCAAAGACATTTTACTCTTTCCTTTCTTGATAGGGTTTTACTCAATAACTATTCTTGCTCCGTGAGGGTCAGCCTTCAAAACTTCAACTCTCCAGCCGTTTATGCCGTGCTCCTCGAGTCTCTCGAGTGCCTTCTCGGTGTAGTCGGTGTTGTCAGCCTCAATCATTGCCATGATTGTGGGGCCGGCACCGGAAACATATGTACCGAGAGAGCCAAGCTCGTAGCTCATTCTGAATACGGTCTCGTAATTGTCTATAAGACCTGATCTGTACGGCTGGTGAATTTTATCCTGAACGGCAACTCTTAAATTCTCGAGGTTACCCGAGAAGAGCGAAGCCGTCATAAGTCCTGTTCTTGAAAGGTTGAATACGGCGTCCTGACGGGAATACATCTCAGGAAGCACCTTTCTTGCCTCCTCCGTTTTGAGCTCGAAAGGAGGAATCATTACCGCAAATGCGATTTTCTCGGAAACGGGAACGCTTACGCTGTAGACACGGTTGCAGTCCATTGCCGAAGCGACAAGTCCGCCCGAAATAGCGGGAGTTGTGTTGTCGGGGTGTCCCTCAATCTTGCAGGCAAGATTGATGAGTGCGTGCGTCGAAAGCGGTGAACCTAAAAGTCTGTTTGCTCCGAGAATTCCCGCCACGATGCAAGCGGAAGACGAGCCGAGACCTCTTGCCATGGGGATGTTGTTCTCCTGGCGGATTTTAAGTCCCGGTATCTTTTTGCCGCACATATCGTAGACTTCTTTAGCCGCCTGGAAAATGAGGTTTGATTCGTCTGTCGGAACTACGGTATCGTCCACCGACTCGATGTCGATTTCGTCCCATTCCTCCATCCATACTCGGTTCATCATTGTGAGTGCAATTCCGAGTGAATCAAAGCCCGAACCGAGGTTTGCGCTTGTTGCGGGTACATCTATTCTTATCATGTCTTTACCCATCCTTTATTAATAATCGGATACTCTTATCTTAGAGAGAACCTTGATTCCGTGCTTCTCAAGCTCGGAAAGCTTCTCCTCAATTTCATATTCGGGAAGTGACGGTGTGATAAATCCTGCCTCTCCCTCCTCACGGTTCTTTCTTGCAAGCTCTCTTACGGGGCCGAATACCTCATCAGCCTTCTGAAGTGCGTACTCCTCGCTTACAGTCTGAACTCTTACATAGAAGGATGTTACATCGTTCTTGATATCATCGACAAAGCCTTCCTTAGCGTCGCCCCAATAGAGGAACTTTCTTGAAGTCTGCTGCTTAGCGCAGTCGATAACATCGGCTACAACTGCTGAAGCTGTCGGAAGCTTACCGGCGCCCTTTCCGTAGAACACAACGTCACCCGTTGCGTCGCCGCGAACCATAATTCCGTTGAATACATCGTCTACATTTGCAAGCTGAGACTCACGGGAAACAAACATAGGACAAACCTTAATCTGGATTTTTCCGTTCTCCTGCATCTTGACAGAACCGATAAGCTTGATAACTCCGCCCCAAGCCTCTGCATAGTCAACATCGGCTAGAGTAATCTTTGTGATTCCCTCGGTGTAACAAGACTCTGGATAAACATGACTGCCGAATGTAAGAGATGCGAGAATGCAAATCTTTCTGCAAGCGTCCTGTCCCTCGATGTCTGCTGCGGGGTTTCTCTCGGCATAGCCAAGCTCCTGAGCAAGCTTGAGTGCGTCCTCAAAAGCCATCTGCTCACGAATCATCTTTGTGAGGATGAAGTTTGTTGTGCCGTTTAATATACCTGCTATTTCACTTACTTCGTTTGCGGCAAGGCATGTGGAAATCGGTCTGATAATCGGAACTCCGCCGCCTACGCTTGCCTCAAAGAGGAAGTTGAGATTGTGTTCTTTTGCTATCGCGAGAAGCTCTGCGCCCTTTGCGGCTACAAGCTCCTTGTTTGAAGTGACGACATTCTTGCCGTTCTCAAGGCATGCTTTAACGAAATCAAATGCGGGATGAAGTCCGCCCATAACCTCGACAACCGTGCTTACTTCAGGGTCGTTAAGAATGATATTAAAGTCTTTAACGAAAAGATTTGCATAAGAAAGCTGAGGAAAATCTTTTCTGTCAAGAATGTACTTAATAGTGATTTCTTCGCCCGCTCTTCTTGCGATGCTTTCAGCGTGAGTTAAAACAACTTCCGCTACTCCCGAGCCGACTGTTCCGTGTCCAAGTATTGCTATTTTTGCCATTTTATATTCTTCCTTTCGGATAATCAACCGATTATACTGTCTATTTTAATAACTCCGTCAACTTTTTTGAGCATTCCGATGAGCTCGTCTGCCTCAACCGTCATTTCGGATGAGCTTGCGCTTATCGTGACAAAGGCTCTGCCCTTGACGGGAATATTTTGGTTTACTGTCAGAATGTTTGCGTTCACCTCATAAAAAACCTCCAAAAGGTTCATGAGTGCTCCCGGCTTATCCTGAAGAACTACCTGCATGGAAACCATGCCGCTCGAGTCCTTTTTCTTGTACGGAAAAACTCCGTCCTTGTACTTATAATAAACACTTCGGGAAATTCCCGCCATTCGTGCCGCCTCGGAGGTATTCCCTGCCTCGCCGCTCTCAAGAAGCGATGTGGCATAGACTACTTTTTCATAAATCTCGGGAAGCACAGACTTGTCTATTACAAGATATGAATTACTTTTCATTTATCGTCCACCGTCTATAAACATTTGTACTGTAACGGTAAACAGCTTATCATAATTTTTTATCAAAATCAAGAAAAAAGCCACTGAAATTTCTTCAGTGGCTCAATATCGTCATTTTGAACATTTTATTCCGAAGTATAGAATAAATTGTGTGCAATTATGCGATAGTATATTTTCTTGTGTGCTTTAGCCTACAGCCACCACATCATCTTCATCTGGATAATAATCATCCGAAGAATCAGGGTCGGGGTCAGGCTCAGGCTCGGTAGTCGGATCGGGTTCCGGCTCATATGTCGGATCCGGTTCAGGCTCGTATGTCGGATCAGGTTCAATCGTCGGATCTGGCTCATATGTCGGATCTGGCTCGATTGTAGGATCAGGCGTTTCCGTAGCGTTCGGATCCGGTGTTGCCGTTGCATTCGGATCAGGCGTTGCCGTTGCATAAGCCACCGTAGATGTCTTGTTGTAGTGCAGGTGATCGCTGCCGGCATTACAAACATCGGGGAGATTGGAACTGCTGAACCATCCGCCCGCAACATTCGTGCAATAGCTTGAAGCAAGAAGTCCCGAGTCACGGCAGAAGTACTTATACTCAACATTATCGGAATATGTGAAATCTGTCGAGTAATTGTAGCCGTAGTTCTCTGTCATATAGAGCATTGCCTGACGCCACATTGTCTTTGCGGCAGTATCCGTCGAAACTGTAGACGGCATATCATAACCAGCCCAGCAACCGGCAACTGCAATCGGAGTTCCTCCGACAAACCAAACATCGGAGTAGTCATCTGTTGTACCGGTCTTACCGTAAATAGTCCAACCGTCAATCTTTGTCTGATAACCTGTACCGTTGTTGCCGTAAATAACATTCTGAAGAAGCTTGTTCATGATAGTAGCGTTATCTTCAGAAATTGCTCTCTCACCGACATTGTTTCTGTTGTCGACAATGATATTTCCGCTGTTATCCTTAATATAATAGAAAGAATAAGGCTTGTTGTAGACTCCGCCGTTTCCGAAGATCTGGAATGCGGCTGTCATTTCCTCAACGGTGACGCCGTTGTAAAGACCGCCGATAGCGAGGGCAGACAGTGAGTACTGGTCAACCGCCGCATCAAGAGTTGTGAAATGAAGCTTATCAGTGAGGAATTCATAACAGCTCTGAGTTGTCAGCTCTTGGCAAAGCTGAGCCGCAGGAGCGTTCTGAGAAATCTCGATAGCCGTATCGACATTCATGTATCCCGTGTAAGTACCCGAGAAGTTGTTAGGGCCGGCTGTGCCGTCATCAAAGTAACCTACAATTCCCTGGTCTTTAAGGACAGAACCGTAAGTGATTGTGTTCGTCTCAAGTCCGAGCGCATAAACGGAAATCGGCTTGAATGAAGAACCCGCAGGTCTTGTGGTCTGAGTCGCACGGTTTGTGAGAAGGTTTGCATTCTTTGTGTATCTCGAACCGACAATCGCCAAAATTTTACCCGAATAATCCATCATGTAGTAGCCGAACTGCATGGATGAATCATCGATTAAATCATAAGATGTCTGCGTGAATATCTTCTCTATGTTGGACTGAATATCCTCATTGAGACAGGAGTAAATCTCAAGACCGCCGTTTGTGATCATCTGAGCCGCATAGCTTCTTGAAATGTTCATCTGCTCTGCGATAGAATCAATCATTTCATAGTACATATTCTCAATGTACCAGTTCCAAACGCCGTCTGTGTCGTCGTTCTCCTCCTCGGCGTCAAGCTCACCCGTTGTGGAAACAAATGAGAACGCCCATTTCATATTTTCAGACTCCGCCATAGCGTCGTCATATTCCTGCTTGGTAATGTAGCCCTGAGAATACATCTCGCCCAAAACAACCTGCTGACGAGCCTTGTTGTTCTCCGGGAAAATCATAGGAGTGTAAGCATATGGGTTCTGAGTGATACCTGCAATAGCGGCGCACTCCGCAATATCACAATCCTTTATATCCTTGCCGAAGTATGTCTGAGCAGCCGCCTGAACACCGTTACATCCGCTTCCGAAGTAAACATAGTTCAGGTAATACTCCAAAATCTCATCTTTGGAATATTTCTTCTCAAGGTTAAGCGCCGAGAAAATCTCTCGAATCTTACGGTTGATGGAAACCTCGTCATCCTTTGTGATATTCTTGATGAGCTGCTGAGTAAGCGTGGAACCGCCGGCTCCGCCCTTGCCCGTTGCCATCTTGACAACAGCACCAAATGTGGTTCTCCAGTCAACACCGTGGTGCTCGTAGAAACGCTTATCCTCGATTGCGACCATGGCATTCTTCATGGAGTCGGGAATATCCGCAAAATCCACCCAGCTTCTATTCTCTGTTGCGTAGAACTTCATGTACTCGGTGTAGTTTCCGCTTCCGTCATCAACGTAAACGGTACTGGACTGATTCATCTTGAATGATGAAAGCGCCGCAATCTCGGTATTTCTCTGGCTCCACACATATTTGCCGACAGCAAAAAGAACAATACAGCCTGCAATCACAAGTGTGACAAAGAGCGTGAGAAAAAGCTTCCAGATCATTCCGAAAATGCTTTTTGCGGTTGCTCCCGCAGAAACGGCAAATTCATCATCGGCAGCAGCCGTGCTGGATTTCGTGCGGGTCACGCCGTACTTATTTATATCTTTATTATTAAACAAGAATTAACCTCCCTTTCAATAAATGGTTTTCAGTATCATTATCTGTCAAAGCGATTTTGCTTTGAATTTAATTCTTCCGCGCAAAAAGA
Organism: Bacteroides uniformis; assembly: GCA_963611165.1. GTDB lineage: Bacteria > Bacillota > Clostridia > Oscillospirales > Acutalibacteraceae > SIG603. The sequence goes on along the minus strand of CAVDQG010000024.1, from coordinate 1,331 downwards.
CATACGCACCTTGATTATAGTTGTTCGGACATTTTTAGTCAAGCAAGCTTTTGGTGTTCACAATAATTTAGCACTTTATTTTCAAATCTCGGGCACATGTTCGAAAAAAGCTTCCTTTCCTTTATAAGGGAAAGTGAGTGCACACGAAAACAACATGGGAGCTTTTCTCTCGTCTCTTGAGCCATATTTGTGATCTCCGACAATCGGATATCCCCTTGACGAAAACTGCACCCTTATCTGATGACTTCTTCCGGTGTGAAGTCTTATTCTCACAAGGCTTGTCTCATCATCACCCGATAACAGCTTATATTCAAGCTTGGCTTTCTTAACGCCCTTTCTCTCTCGCTTAACGACAAACACCTTGTTTTTTCTCGAATCCTTGAAAAGAAAATCTTCAAGAACTCCGCTTTCGGGCAGCTTTCCGTGAACAAGTGCGATATATTCCTTTATAAGCTTCCCCTCTTGAATAAGCTTTGAAAAATAAGCCGCTGTCTTTTTGTTTCTCGCAAAAATCATCACGCCGCCAACGTTCTTATCCAAACGGTGAAGCGTGAAAATTTCTCCGCCTATCTCATTTGAAAGTGCTGTGGGCATTTCCTTTTCGGAATCAAGTCCGACAGGCTTAACGCAAACAACTATATCATCATCGACAAAAAGCTTTTTAATTTCTTCCATGTTCGTCTCCGTGTAATCAAAAACAGCCCGTCAAGGCTGTTTTTCCTTTACTCTATACCGTAGCCTGCCTCAATGAGTCTGTCGTCGACATATCCGCCAAGAAGTTCCTCATAAGCTTCAAAGGTGATTTCCTCGTTATATTCCGGCGACTCGGGTGTGTAATCCTTCTCGAGGTAGCTCTCAAAAGCATTGATAACCTTTGCAATCTCGGGAAGCTCCTCCTCCTTAACGATAATCGTGACCTCGGAGAAATAAGGAAGCGCACTGTTTTCCTTGAAACGAACGGTCTTGATGTCGTCAAAGTAAATTTCCTTGAATCCCGCCTCGATAAGATTACGGTAAATTCTGAGTGTGGAGGTGTCCACATAGCTTATCTTCTTCATGCCCTTCGGCGAGTATTTGGCTATTAAAAAATTCATTGCCATAAAAATCTTCTCCCTTATACTTTAAGACAAAATCAAATGTCTCTGCTTGTTAATCAGAAACACGCATAATTAGATTATACCATATATAAATTTTAAGGTACAGTAGCATATCGAAATTATCTCAATTTTGTAAACTTTTATTTTATTCTGTCGAAAGTTAGAATAAAGCAATTTTTCTCCTCGCCTTGATATTAATTTCACAGTTTCGTGATTTTTATGGATTTATATGCT
>CAVDQG010000023.1:0-29206 GCA_963611165.1 Bacteroides uniformis | reverse complement strand
TTTGGGAGCAATCAAGCCCTTTGACGGTGAAGCCTTTTTGCATTCGCAAATAAAAGAAATATCGTCAGTTTTAAGTGCTTGTTCAAATGAAAAATTTCCTTTAGGCAATTCTAAGGCTTTCGCTTTAATTTCTTCTGCTGATATAATGCGCTTGGCTTTTTCTACCCTTATTTGGGAGAAATCGGCAAGTTCGTCCAAAATACTCATGAATTTTCCTCCGAATTGCTGATTTCAATCAGCTTTTGGAGAGTTTCGTATGCTTTGCCACTGTCAATTATTTCTCCTGCAAGCTTGATTCCGTCATTTAAACTGTCTGCTTTTCCACCGATATAAAGTGCAGCACCCGCATTCATGAGAACTGCGTCACGCTTTGCGCCTTTTTCACCCTTGAGAATGTTCTTTGTGATTTCTGCGTTTTCTTTAGGTGAGCCGCCGACTAAATCTTCCTTTTTACAGCTTGTAAGACCGAAGTCCTCGGGCGTGATTGTGTAGGACTTGAACCAACCGTCTTTAATTTCACAAACCTTTGTTGGTGAGCTGAGAGAAATTTCATCAAGCTTATCTGTGCCGTAAACTACCATTCCTCTTTTAACTCCCAAGCTTATGAGAACCTGTGCGAGCGGTTCTACAAGGTACTCGTCATATACGCCCAAAAGCTGCATAGTAGGTTTGCCGGGATTAGTAAGCGGGCCTAAAATATTGAAAACTGTTCTGAAACCGAGTTCTTTGCGAATAGCACCGACATATTTCATGGAAGAATGATATTTCTGAGCGAAGAAGAAGCACATTCCGACCTTATTTAAAAGCTCGATGCACTTTTCCGGGTTTTGCTCAATATTAACTCCGAGAGCTTCAAGGCAATCTGCAGTGCCGCATTTTGACGAAGCGGCTCTGTTGCCGTGCTTTGCAACTTTCATTCCGCCTGCGGCAGCTACGAGTGCCGAGGTTGTTGAGATATTGAAGCTCTGAGCGTTATCTCCGCCCGTTCCGACTATCTCAAAAATATCCATGCCTGTGTCAACAGGGGTTGCATGTGCACGCATGGCGGCGGCACAGCCTGCGATTTCTTCTGTTGTTTCTGCTTTTGCGCTCTTTGTGGAAAGAGCAGAGAGGAATGCGGCATTTTGGGTGGGCGTTGTTTCTCCGTTCATTATCTCGTTCATAACTGCATAAGCTTCATCATAGCTTAAGTCACCTTTGTTTACTATTTTAACGATTGCTTCTTTAATCATAATTAAAACTCCTCAATAAAATTTTTAAGCATTTGTTTTCCGTTTGGCGTCATTATCGATTCAGGATGAAACTGCACACCGAATATCGGATATTCTTTATGTTCGACTGCCATTATTTCGCCGTCTGTCGTAAGTGCCGTTACCTTTAAATCATCGGGGATTGTGTCGGGGTCGGCGGCAAGTGAATGGTATCTTGCGACTAAGCTTAGCTTCGGGCAATCCTTGAAAAGTATGCTGTCGGTATCGAGCATAACCTCGGACTGCTTGCCGTGCATAAGTCTCTTTGCGTAAGTGACTGTTGCTCCGTAAGCGGCACATATCGCTTGATGTCCGAGGCAAACTCCCAAAGTCGGTATTTCGTGGCTTAATGTCTTTGCTACTTCTATCGTGACTCCTGCGTCCTCAGGTCTGCCTGGACCCGGTGATAAAATAATTCTTGACGGATTAAGCTTTTTTATTTCATCGACAGTCATTTCGTCGTTTCTGATAACCTTGATGTCAGGCTCCAATTCGCCGACAAGCTGATATAGGTTATATGAAAAGCTGTCGTAATTATCTATAAGTAAAATCATAAGTCTTCCTCCTGTGCAAGCTCCAAGGCTTTGAGCGATGACATCGCTTTATTGATGCATTCTTGATATTCTTTCTCGGGGTCGGAGTCGGCGACAATTCCGGCACCGCTTCGTACGAAGACTTTGCCGTTCTTCTTGTAAGCAATTCTGATTGCGATGCATGTGTCCATATTTCCCGTGAAATCAATGTAACCGATTGCTCCTCCGTAAATTCCACGCTTGTTATTTTCAAGTTCGCCTATAAGCTGGCAAGCACGGATTTTTGGTGCTCCCGAAAGTGTGCCTGCGGGGAGAACTGCTTCTATTGCATCAAGGGCATCCTTATTATCGCTAATCTCTCCACGCACGGTAGAGCCGATGTGCATGACATGAGAGAATCGCTCTATCGAATGGAGTTTCTCAACCTGAACCGTGCCGAATTTGCTGATTTTTCCGAGGTCGTTTCTTCCTAAGTCAACAAGCATGTTGTGTTCGGCAAGCTCTTTTTCGTCCTTCAAAAGTCCGATTTCGAGGGCTTTGTCTTCTGCTTCTGTCTTTCCTCTGGGACGAGTGCCCGCAAGGGGGAAGGTGTGAAGTACTCCGCTTTCAAGTTTAACGAGAGTTTCGGGTGATGCACCTGCAACTTCAACGTCTGTTCCGGAAAAATAGAACATATACGGCGAAGGATTTATGGTTCTCAGCACTCTGTATGTGTTAAACAGACTGCCTTCAAACGAAGCCGAAAGTCTGTTGGAAAGAACAATTTGGAAAATATCTCCCTCACGAATGTGCCTTTTTGCGTCTTCAACCATTTCACAAAACTGAACCTTATTGAAAAGAGGAGTGACTTCTCCAAGGAGCTTTCCCGAGGGTTCATTTTTCTTTTCTCCGTTCTTTAGTAAATCTGCAAGCTGTTTGAGCTCCAATACCGCTTTATTATAATTTACTTCAACATCATCAAGCGGCATATTAACAATAAGAATTATCTTTTGCTTAAGATTATCAAATGCGATGACCTTGTCGAAGAGCATTAAATCAACATCTTTAAAGTTCTCCGTGTCCTCAACTTCACGCTTGACGGTGGGTTCGCTGTAGGCTAAGTAATCATAAGAGAAATATCCGACCAAGCCGCCCGTGAACGAGGGAAGATAGTCAAACTTTGGACTTTTGTATTCCGAAAGAATTTGACGGAGATAATCAGATGGATTTTTTGTTTCCATTTTTAAGCTTCCCACACTTAAATGACCGTCTGTACAGGTGATTAGGAGCTTTGGGTCAAAGCCAAGGAATGTATAGCGTCCCCAAGTTTCGTTTGCCTGTGCCGACTCAAGCATATAGCAGTGAGTTGAAACATTCTTGAGTATTCTCATGGTTTCAATCGGTGTGGTGAAATCAGAGAGCAGCTCTGTGCTCAGCGGTAAAACTCTGTAATTATTGCAGCTTGCAATTTCTTTAACCTTTTCAAGAGCGGGTAATACTAACATACGCTTCCTCCAAATAAAAAAACCTTCGGCATATCTGCCAAAGGTCATATAAACAAAAAATCCTTGACAGAAATATCTGTCAAGGACGAATTAACTAATCCGCGGTGCCACCTTGAATTCACGAAAAATCGTGCGCTTTGTAGGATACCAACATATCCCCGACAAGTAACGTCTGTCATCACGTTGCAGAATACTTTGCGATATCTCGCATTTGACTGCACCCTCAGCGGTCCATTTGACAACCTGTTTCTTGCCTGACTCTCAGCACCTCAGACTCTCTGTGAAGGCATAACTGCCGTTATCTCCGCTTCAACGGTTTTTTGAATTGCTTAGATTGTATCACCGAAAGCATCGGCTGTCAAGCGTTTTTGCAATTTTAATTTTTCGATATATCAAAATGAGCTAAAATGGGTTTAAATATATAAAAATATAGGTGATTTATGAAATTTGAAATGCTCAAAAAAGCAAATCCCCGTTCAGTGAAGAACGGGGAAAGGTTTAATTCAGTAAATCAATAAGCTTTGATACATCGGGAACATCTGCCGCATTTTTGCCGTAGTGAACGTACTTTAGATTAAGCTCCTTATCTACGATGAAGCAAGCCGGGAGCTGAAGCTCATTGCCCTCATACTTGCCATGCTTAAAGCCTTTCGCAGTTGCTTTTGCTATTTTGGCAATCGTACCTGCGGAAATCATCTTAGCTGCCGATGCGGCGGGGGAGATGCCGAATTTTTTATAAAGAGTTTGGCTTTCGTCGCATACAATTTGGAAAGGTAAGCTGTCCTTAGTAATCTGTTCGGCTATCACTTCGGGAGACGATTGAAGAATAACCAGCACTTGTGCGTTTTTTGATTTAATTTTATCATACTCGACCGCCAGCCTATGAATATCATACTGACAAAGTGTACAGCCGTAGTATCTAAGAAACAGCAGAACTGTTTTATCGGCAAGTTTTACTTTATCGGATAAACATTCATCACTTGTAAAGGGAGAGTTGAATTTAAAATCAGGCAGTTTTTCACCGACACTCAGACGACAAGAGGGCATCAGACCCACTCACCGTTGAATACATACTTATCGAGTCTGTCAAATGCTTCCTTAACTCTTGAAAGAGGAAGAGCAAGGTTCATTCTGATTGCGCAAGGGCCGTGGAACATTCTGCCGTCCTGCCATGCAACACCGACATTCCAGCCTGCTTTCTCAAGCTCGACGATTGTCTTACCGTGGGATTCGCACCACTTTGTGCAATCGAGGAAGAGCATGTATGTGCCCTCAGGCTTGCCAACCTCGACACCCTCGAAGTGCTCTGCGATGTAGTCGCAAGCGTAGTTAACGTTGCCTGTGATTGTCTCACGAAGCTCGTCTACCCACTCATATCCCTCGGGCTTGTAGGCACCTATGAGAGCATGCATGGAGAGAACGTTCATATCGTTATAATGCGGCTTTGTGCTTTTAGCAGTTACACGGTCACGCATTGTTTTGTTGTAGATAATGTGATAGCTTCCGACTAAGCCTGCAAGGTTAAATGTCTTTGACGGAGCGTAAACAGCTACGGTTCTGTTTCTTGCGTCCTCGCTGACAGACTGTGTAGGAATGTGCTTGTGTCCCTCGAGAATGATATCAGACCAAATCTCATCGGAGATAACTACGCAGTCATTCTTCTTGTAGACTTCCATAGCCTTTTCTAGCTCTTCACGCTCCCAAACTCTTCCGCAAGGGTTGTGTGGTGAACAGAAGATCGCTACGTGGATGTTGTTAGCCTTAATCTTTGCGTCCATATCCTCGTAGTCCATTCTCCAAACACCGTTCTCGTCCTTTTTGAGTGGGCTGTGAACGATTTTGTAGCCGTTGTTCTCAACGCACATTGTGAAGCCGATATATGTCGGGCTGTGAAGAAGAACAGCGTCACCGGGAGCTGCATAGCATGTCAGAGCAGAGATAACACCGCCGAGAACACCGTTTTCATAGCCGATGCACTCCTTAGTAAGACCTGTTACGCCGTTTCTTGTCTCGTGCCATTTGATGATTGAATCGAAATATTCCTCAGTTGGGGAGAAATAGCCGTAAGCAGGGTGTTTTGCTCTCTCAATGATAGCTTCGGGAATAGTCGGAACTGTCGGGAAGTTCATGTCTGCAACCCACATAGGGATAGCGTCGAAACCGTCCTTCGGCTTATCGGGCGTGAAGCCGGGCATTGAACCGAGACCGTCAATAGCTGTTGCGTCCTTACCGTGGCGATCCATAATAGAAGTGAAATCGTATTTCATAATGTTTCTCCGTTTCTCGGCATTAGCCGTAAATTAGATAGATGTTTGATAAATAGTAGTTTTGAATGGAGTTTACTCTGAGAGGAGGCTCCCAGAGTAAACTGAGAAAGAAATGAGGACCAAACAAATTATTCCTCGTCGTTAGCTGTGTCAGCGATTGCCTGTGCGACAATTTCTTCCTTCTTTGCCTTGAGGTCATCAGCCTTAACTGCGCCTTGCTTCAATCTGATAATACTGAGTAAGCACATAACAGCAACAATAATGAGTGTTACGACAGCGTCCTTCTGTGTGAGATCCTTGAAGAGGTTGTAAGCGACAACGCCTGCGCAGAAAGCACCGAGAACACAGCATACATCATAGAACCAAAGCGGCATCTTGATGCTGCGCTTTGCCCACTGGTCGGGATACTTTTTGGGAAGTACGAGGCAAGCGAGGTTCATGTAGATGTTGATGAGCATTGTTGGAATCATAACCTGAGAAACAATAGCGTCAAGGCTGACTCCTGTTACGATTGGGAAGATGCTGATGATATAGAAAAGAATGTAAATTGCATAAGGATAGCCGTTTTTATCTGTCTTCTTGAATACCTTTGGAAGCCAACCGTCGTTAGCAACCTGGAGCAGAGGATAACGGAACATGCCCAAGCCGCCTAAAAGTGAGCTTGCGATAGCGCCGATACCGCCGCCGACAACGAAGAAGAGATAGAGTGCTTTCGGGAAAATAGCTTCAGCAGTAACGCTGATGTTCTGACCTGCTGCGTCTGCATAGGGGAGAACTCCGCCTGCTACGATACCCATTGCGCCGTAGATTACAGCAAGTAAAACTGTGATAACAATGATACCGACAGGGATAGTCTTCTTAGGCTTCTTTGTAACGGCTGCCATTGAGACAGGAGCCATTGTAGTTCCCTGGCAAGCCCAGCCCATAACAGCGAGAGCGGAAACAAAGCCTGCGAAGCCGCCGTGGAAGTAACCGCCGTCATTGCTTGTGAATGTGTTTGCAAAGTCAACCTTCGGAAGTCCGAATGCAACGAAAAGTGCAAGAGCAACAACGAGAACGATGGTTACTATGTTTTCGAGAATTGTGACAAATCGTGAACCTTTAATAGTTGAAAGGAAGAACAAAGTCATTGCTATAAAAGCGACTAAGCTCTGATAATTTTGAAGTGCGGGGATTGCGATTGCAAGGTACTGAGCGATTGCGACAGCGTAGCTCGACATTGCAAGACCGTTGACAAGCGTCATCATTGCACTGACGCCGCTCATGAAAGGATTGAACAGCATAACTTTCATGCTGTAGTCTCCGCCCTTCATAACGAACATGCTTGGCATTGCGAGGTTGTACCAATAAGCGAGGAGCATAAAGAAACAACCAATTGCGACAACAAGTGAAATTGAACGTCCTGTGTAGGCAATACCGTAGCCTAAAAGGACAAATATACCTGTTCCTATGGCACCGCCGAGTCCGAGACCGACGATATTCCATAAGCCTAATTTTTTACCGTTTTCTTCCATAATATTCTTATACCTCATCAATTAGTTCATAACTTAAAACCGATTTATAAATGTTATAAACTACTCCGTCCAAAAGAGCGCCGATTATTTTACGGCGACAGCTTCGATTTCTACCTTCGCACCCTTAGGAAGTGCGACAACCTGGAATGCGCTTCTTGCGGGGCAAATGCCTGTGAAATAAAGGGAATAAACCTCGTTCATAGCCCCAAAATCTGCGATATCTTCGAGCAAAACCGTAGTTTTTACTACATCGTCGAGTGTGAGTCCTGCTTCAGCAAGGATTGCCTTGACATTCTCGAGAGACTGCTTTGTCTGGCTCTTGATGTCATCGCCTGCGAAAGCACCTGTTTTCGGATCTATCGGAAGCTGGCCCGATACGTAGATTGCTCCGTTCCCTTCGATACCCTGTGAGTAAGGGCCGATAGCCGCGGGAGCGTTGTTTGTGGAAATTTGTTGCTTGGACATATTATTTCCTCTCTAAACATTTAATAAATTTTATAAACAAGTGATAAGAAAATTATCACCGCTTGGCATAATTATATCACAAACTCTTAGCTTGTAAAGGGGATAGTTGAAAATTTTTATCGTTTTGATACAAAAAATATCACAAATTTCAATAGTTCCGTTTGTGCAAGTAGGCACTTGAAAAAAATAATATATTATTGTAAAATTATACGATAAAGAAAGAAAGAGGGTAACTGAGATGACAGATAAGGAACTGCTCGATATTTATGCAGGACTGGTGCCGTTCTTGTCTACCGTTTGCGGTGCGGGAAGCGAGATCGTAATCCATGATGTAACCAATCCCGACCACTCCATTGTGGCTATCGGCAATGGCAACTCAGGAAGAAGCGTGGGCGATCCGATGACTGACTTGGCAAGGGAGCTTCAAAAGGAATGCGTTTACCGTGACTGCGAGTCTATGCTCAATTATAAAGGTAAGACGAAATCGGGAGATTTCCTTTCCTCAACCTACTTTATTAAGAATGAGGGCCGCCTGATAGGCATGCTCTGCATTAATAAGGAACTCACGGCAATCAAGGAACTCAACCACGTACTTGAAGGCTTGCTCGAGAGATTTAATCTTTCCGCTCCGCTTGAGGGAACTCCGTCCGAGGACTTGAACAGTCCGCTTGCCGATGTAATTCACGCAAGAATTGCGGATATTATTTCTCAAAGCGGAATTTCTCCGACTCATATGACGATGCAGGAGAAGATTCGCGTGGTTCATAAGCTTGACGCCGACGGCGTTCTTATGATGAAAGGAGCAGTGGCTGAAATTGCCGACCAGCTTTCTGTTTCAGTCCCTACGGTTTACAGATATCTCAATAAACCTGAAGAGTAATATAAAAAAACAAGACGCTCCGGAAAAACCGAAGCGTCTTTGCTTTCAACACCGAAATTATAGTGCACTCGCATAAAAATGTAAATAGGTACTTTGAACAAAAGATAAAAATATTATCACATTGATTTTGTGATTATCAATTTACAATATTAAAACTTTAAATTGTGACAAAACACCAATCATTCCCGTAAATTTGCGAGTTTTGAGAAAATTGGAGTACTTATGACCTTACAACAGCTTAAATATTTTGTGACAGCGGTAGAATGCGGAAATATAACGGCTGCCGCCGAAAAATTATACATTTCACAGCCGAGCCTGAGCAATGCTATCCATAATCTTGAAAAGGAGATGGGTGTTACTGCGTTTTCCCGTTCAAATAAGGGAGTTGTTCTCACGCATGAGGGAGAGGAGCTGTTGTCTTTTTCGAGAAATCTTCTCGAACAGGCAGAGGTGATGAAGGAGCATTTCGGTACGGGTGAAAAGCGTTCGCCGAGATTTTCTGTTTCGTGCCAACACTATTCTTTTGCCGTGAATGCTTTTGTCGAGCTTGTAAAGGAATTTGATGCCGACCAATACAGCTTTATTCTTCGTGAAACTCAGACGGGTGAAATTATCGATGATGTTGCAAACGGAAATTCCGAGATAGGAATCATATATTTGTCAGAGAGCAACGAAGAGGTTTTGAAAAAGCTGATAAAAAAGAATGAGCTGGTTTATACGGAGTTGTTCTCTGCAAATCCGCATGTATTTATATGTAAAGACCATCCGCTTGCCGATAAGACTATTATTACACCCGAGGAGCTTAAGCCGTATCCGTACTTGGTATTCGAACAGGGCGAGAGGAATTCCTTCTATTTTTCGGAGGAGCTTGTCAGTGTGCTTGATTTTCCTAAGCATATCCAGGTTAGAGACAGGGCAACGCTTTTCAATTTGGTAATCGGTCTCAATGGATTTACGGTAAGCTCGGGAGTTATTGACTCTAAGCTTAACGGCGACAGCATTATAGCAAAGCCGCTTAAAATTGACGGAAGCATGAGAATAGGCTATATAAAGAAAAGGAACATTATGCTTTCTAGATATGCTGAATTTTATCTTGAAGCATTAAATAAAAACTTAGCATAGTTTGAAACTATGGACAACGGATATTTTCTTATATTTTACAATAATTGCTTTGGCTGATATACTCTAAGCAGAAAACAAATAAAACTCTTGGAGGTAAATAATATGTCAGCATTAAAGACACCGTTCAGATATGATTATGTAGGAAGCTTTCTTCGTCCCGCAAAGTTAAAAGAGGCTCGAAAGAGCTTTGAAGAGGGCAAAATAGATGCAAATGCTCTAAAAGCGGTCGAGGACGAGTGCGTTACTGAGCTTGTCAAGAAGCAGAAAGAGCTCGGTTACCATGTTATTACAGACGGAGAATTCAGAAGAGCAACATGGCATCTCGACTTTATGTGGGGATTTGACGGGGTTGAGCACAAGAAAACCGATACAGGTCTTCCGTTCCACGATGAGGCGGCAATGATTGACGATACATATGTAGTCGGTAAAATCGGTGCATCAAAGCTTCATCCGTTTGTCGAACATTTCAAGTTTATCAAGCAGTTTGAGGATGAGAACACCGTAGCCAAGCAGACAATTCCCGCTCCTGCTCAGACGCTCGCTCAGTTCACAATGCCGTTTAACAGAGTATATACCGATGAAGTATATTCAAATGACGAGGACATTGTAAATGATATCGTATCTGCTTATACTAAGGTAATAAATGACCTTTACGATGCAGGCTGCAGAAATCTTCAGCTTGACGACTGCACTTGGGGTATGTTTGCCGATAAGGTAGGCTCTGCAATGTTTGGAGTTAGTAAAGACGGATTAGCAGAGGTGGAAAAGGCTTACTGTGATATCAATAATAAGGTAATAGCAAATGCACCAAAAGACATGGTTATCAACACACATGTTTGCAGAGGTAATTTCCACTCAACATACGCAAACTCAGGAGCATATGATTCGGTAGCGGATATTCTTTTCGGCGGTGAAAATGTAAACGCTTATTTCCTTGAGTTTGACGATGAGCGTTCGGGCGGATTCGCACCGCTTGCAAAGGTTTCAGGCGACAAGAAGGTTGTTCTTGGTTTAATCACAACAAAGTCACCGAAGCTTGAAGACAAAGAGACTGTAATCAACAGAATTCACGAGGCGGCAAAGTATATTCCGCTTGAAAGACTTTATTTAAGCCCACAGTGCGGATTCGCTTCATGTGAAATCGGCAACAAGTTAACCGAAGAGGAGCAGTGGAATAAACTGAAGCTCGTTAAGGAAATTGCAGAAGAGGTTTGGGGCAAATAATATATTAGATAAAGAAGGACATTCGGCTAAAGGTCGGATGTCCTTTGCGTGTTAAGTTAAACAGCTTTACATCTATCTGTACAGAGTAAAAATACTATTATTAAAGAACATTAAATTTGAAAATACGATAAAAACAAATAGTAAAAACGACAGATAAGATAACGAGAAAACAGTTAAACACCTAACGATAAAACGTTTATTGATAGAGCGGTACTTATTATAATATTTAGATTAAAATCAAACGGTTAAAATTTGTCATAAAAGAAAATAGATTGTAACAAATCTGTAATAAATCCTGCCGATACGGTTAATTTTTAGTATAAATGACAATAAATTTCGTCGAAATTATTGACAAAATTTGAACTCGGTGTTAGACTAAATGCATAAAACCGAAAAGAAAACTTCCACAATTTTCGGTAACTTGTTAATATTTACCTATATATAGCACAATTTTGAATTTATTTGAAAAAGTGCTGTATGCGTAAAGTTTGTTGGATTTACAGGCTTCGTTTTCCGAGCAGTCGCTGGGTATTTTTGACTGTAAGGTGTGGTGGACGATGCTTTCTTTGCGAAATAGGGAATAGACAAGAAAAATAAAAGTGAGGTATTGTATGATGAAGAAAAAAACTTTAGCGCTTCTCCTCGCTGCAGTTATGCTCGTATCCGGCGCCTTTACGGGTTGCGGTTCAAGCTCAACTTCAAGCAGCACAGAGAGCACAACCGGTGATTCTTCTGCAAGTGAAACGACAGATTCTGCCGAGTCCTCAAGCACAGGTACTAACGCCGCTGCAGGACAGACAACAGCTGTCGGAACACCAAGAGACGAGACACTTATCGTTGAGACTCAGTCCCCTACAGATGTTCCCGGTCAGTTCAACTCTTATATGACCGGTACACAGATGGGCTTCGGTATTCATCAGTTAATGAGCATTCATCTTTGGGAGATGGACACTGTTAAAGGTGAGCAGTTCCCAGAGCTCGCAGCTGACATGGGTACTCCGAATGACGACTACACCGAGTGGACAGTTAAGCTCCGTGAGGGCATTAAGTGGTCTGACGGTGAGGAAGTCAATGCTGACGACGTTGTCTTCACATTCCAGATGATCATGGACAACACAGCAATTTCTGCTAACGCAGCTACAAACCTTTACATCAAGAGCGTTGAAAAGGTTGATGACTACACAGTCAAGTTCACAATGAAGGAAAGCTTCCCAAGATTCACACAGCGTTACGGTATCACAGTTTGGGGTACTGATTACAGAATCGTTCCTGAGCACATCTACTCTAAGCAGGCAGATGTAACTACATTTAAGGATGAGAATCCTGTAGTTGCAGGTCCTTACACAGTTGCTCAGTATGATCCAAACGGTTCTTGGGTTCTTTACCAGCTCCGTGAGGACTGGCAGGATTCTTCCCTCGGCGTTGTAGGTGCTGACTATTATGGTTACACAGCTGATCAGACACCTCCTAAGTACGTTTGGTTCCGTTACCTCGGCGACTCCGCAACAAGACAGATGGAAATGGTTCAGAACAACGTTGACATCCTCTGCGAAGTTACAATGGAAGAGCTCACAGCTATGATGGGCCAGAACGACAAGATTTCCGCTTGGTACAATGAGTTCCCGTATGCAACAGCTGACGACCCGGGTGCTAAGTCCGTAGTATTCTCTCAGGGCAAGGGCGCTCCGTACGATAACAAGGACTTCCGTTGGGCTATCGTACTTGCACTTGATATCGATCAGATTTCTATGAACATCTTCTCCGGTGCAGGCCGTGTTGCTCCTATCCCGCTTATGAACAACACAGAGTACCTCCAGGAGACTTACACAATCCCGATGCAGGAGTGGCTCGAGAACTTTGAGCTTGATCTTGGCGACGGCACAACAATCAAGCCTTATGACACAGGCTATGCAAAGCGTATGGCTGAGCAGACAGGCGTTACAGGCACAGACGAAGAGCTCATCTCTATGTTCGGTGCAGGTTGGTGGAAGCATGACGCAGAGGCTGCTGAGAAGCTCCTCGTTAAGGCAGGCTTCGAGAAGAAGGATGACGGTTGGTACTTTAATGGTGAGAAGTTCACAATGGAGATCAGCTACATCGCAGATACAGAGACTCAGGCTGCTCGTACAGCAACAGCTGTTTACAACCAGCTCCTCGCATTCGGTCTCGACGTTACAATCACATCTAAGTCCAGTGCAACATGGGATGTTGACGGTGCACAGGGCAACTACGAGCTTGGTGCTTACTGGCCGTCAGCCGGTATCATGAAGGACTTCTACACCGGTATCTCCGGTTGGAGCAATGAGCTTATCAAGCCTCTCGGCGAGACAGGTTCAGGTCAGGGCGCACGTTGGAACAACCAGGAAGCTACTGACATCATCAACAAGCTTGCTAACACAGATCCGACAAGTGATGAAGCATACCAGCTCACAACAGAGTTCCTCAAGATCGCTGTTGAAGAGATGCCTGCTATCAACTTCACAAACGGTACAAAGTTCGTTCCTACAAACAGCACTTACTGGCAGGGCTACCCGAACTCCGAGAACGCTTATGACGGTCCTTGGTGGTGGTGGAGCCGCTTCAAGTATCAGCTCCCGAACATTACACCTGTTCAGGGTTAATGTTTAAGCTTGCTTGAATTAGCAATTCCATTAATCAGATGATTTAAATTGACGGGGGCGTGTGCCAAATACCCATGACCACGTCTCCGTCCTTTTAATCAAAATTTCTTTTAAATCCCCTTTAACAAATTGTCAAATGAGGAAGTGTGGCTGTGAAATTTAAAACATTCTTTTTAAAGCGCCTTCTTGCTTGGGCATTGACGATTTTGATCGGTGTTACGTTCATCTTCTTCATCCCGAGAATGTTCCCTTCCGACCCGGTTGAGAACATGATTTCCCAGATGCAGTCCCGTTCAGGTAACATGGACCCTGCAGAAATGGAAGCGCTCAGATATCAACTTAGAGTTCAGTTCGGTCTCGACGGTACTCTTCTCGAACAGTACGGATATTTCTTGTGGCATGGCTTGCTGCATTTTGACTTCGGTCCGTCACTTATGAGCTACCCTGAGCCGGTTGTAAACATTATAAGTCGTAACTTGCCGTATACACTCGGCTTGTCACTGACATCAACTATTCTTGCTTGGATTATCGGTAACTTTATCGGCTTGCTCGCAGGCTTCCGCAAGAATAAGCGTTCCTCGAAGATTCTTGAGGGTATTGCAATTTGTATCTACCCGATTCCTTACTTCTTGATCGCTCTCGTACTTCAGATTGTATTTGCTTACGTTTTGGGCTGGTTCCCGATTACGACAACACTTGTCACATTCGGTACAACAGCACAGTATATTTCATCGCTTCTCAAGGCATCTGTTCTTCCTGCAGTTTCAATGCTCCTTCTCGGAACAGGTTGGTGGATTATTTCCATGAAGTCTTTGGCAAGCACAACAAGCGAAGAGGACTTTGTACTCTACGCACGTTATCGTGGTATCTCCGAAGCTAAGATTGGTGTAAGCTACGTTCTCCGTAACTCCATCTTAACTCAGATTACAGCTTTGGCAATGAGCCTCGGCGGAGTCTTCGGCGGTTCCATCATGACAGAAATCATCTTCGGTTACCCCGGAGTTGGTACTTTAATTCAGAAGGCTATTCTTCAGTCTGACTATAACATGATTCTCGGATGTATCACAATTTCAATTGTTGCTATTTCTACCGCAACACTTATTGTTGATGTTATCTATCCGTTTATCGACCCAAGAATTCGTTACGGCTAATAAAGGGAGGTTGTTGTTATGAAAGGCTTTGCAAAATTCTGGAAAACAACAAACGGCCGCCTGAAAATTGGTTTGATTTCGACATTATTCTTTCTGGTCATCGGATTTGTTGTTTACTATATTCCACACGTAAATCCATTTACTTATAATACCTATACAGCTAAGCTCGGAGCCAGCGCTTCTCACTGGCTTGGCACCACTTCGATGGGACAGGATGTTGTTTGGCTTCTTATTGAGGCTATCCACAACTCACTTGTTATCGGTCTTATCGTTGCTACACTCGGTACTGTTGTAGGTGTTTTCGTCGGACTTCTCGCCGGTTTTGCCGGTGGAGCACTTGACCGTATTCTTATGGTCATCACCGACACATTCGTTGTTATTCCGTCTCTTCCGATTCTCATCATGATGACATCACTCATGAAGGGCGGTTCCACAACAATTGTTATGGCACTTGTTCTTGCAATGTTCGCATGGGCATGGCCGAGCCGTCAGATTCGTTCTATGGCTCTTTCAATCAAAGAGCGTGACTTCATTCATACCGCAAGATTCTCCGGTGAAGGAATGGTTCAGATCGTTGTAACCGAGATTCTTCCTTATGCACTCACATGGTCACTCTCAAACTTTATGAACGCTGTTCTTTCCGCTATCGGTTCTGAGTCTTCACTTGCTGTTCTCGGTCTTTCTCCGGGAAACCTCGTATCTCTCGGTAACATGATTCAGTGGGCAAGAGAGTATAACGCAATTTTCAACAAGCAGTATCTCTGGATCGGTGCTCCGATTGTTGCTACTATTGTTCTGTTCATTGGTCTGTTCTTACTTATCACAGGCTACAATGACTATCTATCTATGAAGAGAGGCAGGTAAGCGAGTATGTTAAAAGTCGATAATCTGTCCACTTCTTATAAGCTGATCGATGGCGACGTTCATGTTTTGAACGATCTTAACTTTGAGATTAAAGATAATGAGATTTTCGGTATTGCGGGCGAGTCCGGATGCGGAAAAACCACATTACTCAAAACCCTTTATGATATCATCGAATTCCCGCTGGAAATAGACAAGGGTAAGGTTATTCTCAGCGGCGAAAAGAATGGACAGCCATTTTATTACGAATCGGGCAACATTCACAAGACTTGGTGGAACAATATTTCTTATGTTCCTCAGGCTGCACAGAGTGTTCTTAACCCGATTGTCAGATTAAAGAAACAGTTCCTTGATTCAATTCCCGAGGAAGATCGCAAGAACGAGACAAAGGAGCAGACCCTTGCCCGTGTCGGCGAGTACCTCAAGGAGTTAAATCTTTCACCGGATATCTTGGAGTCATATCCGTTCCAGCTTTCCGGTGGTATGCGTCAGCGTGTTATCATTGCTCTCGCAACATTTATGAGCCCTAATGTTGTTCTTGCAGATGAGCCGACAACAGCACTGGACGTTGTCGTTCAGAAGGGAATTCTTCTTATGCTTATGAAGCTTCAGAAGACACTAAAGAACACAATGGTTATCGTTAGCCATGATATGGGCGTTCACTATCAGATTACTGACCGTATGGCTATCATGTATTCAGGTAGTGTTATTGAGCTCGGTCCTACAGAATCTATCTTTGAAGATCCGATTCATCCGTATACTCAGATGCTCGTTAACTCTCTGCCAAGAGTTGGTGACAAGAGCCAGAAGGTAGGTATTCCTGGTCGTCCGCCGGCACTTAAGAATCCTCCTCCGGGATGCCGTTTCGCCGCACGTTGCCCGTATGCTACGGACAAGTGCCGTGCAGAGGTTCCTGAGTTCCGTGAGGTTAAGCCGGGACGCTTTGCAGCTTGCCATTTACTAAACGAGGGGGTGGAGAAGAATGGCTAAAAATTTGCTTGAAATCAAAGGCGTAAGCAAGATATTCCGTGTCGGTGGTATGCTACGTGGTAAAAAGCTTGTTGCAGTTGATGATGTCACACTCTCCATCGAGGCTGATAAGCCCGTTATTCTCTCCGTTGTTGGTGAGTCTGGTTGTGGTAAATCCACACTTTGTAAGATGGTTCTCCGTCTTCACAATCCCGATATGGGCGATATTGTGCTTGACGGTAAGTCTTATCTTGATAAGAAAAGTTACAATGCTAAGCAGTTTAAGCTTGATGTTCAGCCTATCTTCCAGAACCCTTATGAGTCTTTCTCGGCTCGTAAAGCTGTTGATACATATCTTTTCAACACAGCACTTCGTCTTGGCATAGCTAAGAACAAGAAGGAAGCTACCGACATTGTCGATGAGGCATTAAAGAGTGTTGGTCTTTCACTCGCTGTTGTTAAAGGAAAGTATCCGACACAGTTCTCCGGTGGTGAGCTTCAGAGAGTTTCTATTGCTCGTGCACTTATCACGCGTCCGAAGCTTATCATTGCCGATGAGCCTGTTGCAGCTATCGATGCTTCGATGAAGATGAACATCGTTAACCTCTTTAAGGAAATTAAGGATAAGTATAACGTTTCGTTCATTTACATCACTCATGACCTTTCAACGGCATACTACGTATCCGATTATATTGCTACTCTTTATCGTGGTTGCTTAATCGAGTACGGCCCGGCTAAGGAAATCATGGATAATCCTGCTCATCCTTACACAGAGCTTCTCATGACGAGTGTTCCGCGTATCGGTGATAAGTGGATTGATAATGAAGTGGCTTTGCCGGATATGGAGTCCAAGGAGTATTCAATCTCTTATTGTAAGTTTGCTCCTCGTTGCCCCTATGCAACTGACGAATGCAGACAGACAAGACCGGGCGAGACATTCATTAATGAGGGAAGAAAGGTTATGTGCCATCATCCGCTCATTAAGGTCGAAAAGTAAAATGAGTTGACTTGAAAATCATCTTTTGAGTCGCACTTCTACCCGCTGTGAATTTCACGGCGGGTTTTTTCTGTATTTAAAATTAAAGAAATGTATAATTTATATCTGAGTTATTTTACTTTACATTCGTGTCAATGAATGTTAAATTTATTACAAGGAGTGGTAAGATGAAGATTGCATTAATTCAAATGTCAAACAGCGGCTCAGTTGAAGCGAATTTAAATAAAAGCCTTGAGAGCATTAAAAAAGCGGCGCAAAACGGTGCTGATCTTGTATTGTTCCCAGAAGTCCAGTTGACAGAGTTTTTCCCACAGTATCGTGAGCAGAATGTTGAAGCATATGAAATAACGATTGATTCTGAGATAGTCGAAAGGTTTTGTGAATGCTGTAAAGCAAATAATGTTTACGCTGTTCCGAATATTTATTTGTCCGAGAACGGAAAAGCTTATGACGCAAGCATTTTGATTGACAGAAACGGCGAGATAATCGGCACACAGAAAATGGTGCATATAGCACAGGCTGATAAATTCTTTGAACAGGATTATTACGCACCGTCTGATGATGGCTTCAAGGTGTTCGATACTGAATTCGGGAAAATCGGTATTGTAGTCTGCTTTGACAGGCACTACCCTGAAAGTATACGCACTGAAGCTTTACTGGGAGCAGATTTAATTCTCATTCCAACAGTTAATACAAAGAGTGAACCGTCAGAGATGTTCGAGTGGGAATTGAGGGTGCAGGCTTTTCACAACAGTGTTTTTGTGGCAATGTGCAACAGAGTGGGAAAAGAAGGAGAAATGGATTTTAGCGGAGAATCTATAGTAGTGAATCCGAGCGGGGATGTTATTATAAAAGCTGATAACGGCGATAGAATAATTTATTGTGATATTGAGTTAGATAGTGCAAGGCAAATAAGAAATAAAAGGCCATACACAAATTTGAGAAGAACGGAATTTTATATTTAAGAGGAAAAATGAACATACAGATTTTTGGAACCAGAAATGTTACGATACCAAAAAGGCAGAGCGTTTTTTTAAAGAACGAGGGATAAAATATCAGTTTGTCGATATGAAAGAAAAGGGAATGAGCAAAGGAGAGTTTAACTCGGTCGCAGAGAAAAACGGCGGTTTTGAGAATTTGATAAACGAAAACGCAAAGGACAAGCAAACTCTATTACTCATAAAATATCTTGCAGATGAATATAAGCTTGAAAAGCTGCTTGAAAATCAACAGCTTATCAAGACGCCTATTGTCAGAAACGGAAAGCAGTCTACAATCGGTTATCAGCCGGATGTTTGGAAAACTTGGAAATGATGTAAAAACAGTAAGGATAAGGAGGAACATTATGAATAAATTAGAAGACAGATATCTTGAGAGACTTTCACAGCTTTACCCGACGATAGCTAAGGCATCAACGGAGATTATAAATTTTCAGGCAATTTTAAATTTACCCAAGGGAACAGAACACTTTTTGACGGATATTCACGGAGAATATGAGGCTTTTGCTCATGTGCTCAAAAACGGTTCAGGTTCGGTCAAGAGAAAAATCGAAGAGGTATTTGGAAATACACTCAGCAGTCGTGATAAGCGTATGCTTGCAACTCTTATATATTATCCTAAGGAAAAAATGGATATTATCAAGAAAACTGAGCCGAATATGGAGGACTGGTATAAGATTACTCTTTACCGATTGATTGAGGTTTGTAAAAGCACTGCAAGCAAATATACCAGAGAAAAGGTGAGAAAAGCCCTTCCTGATGATTTTGCGTATGTCATTGAGGAGTTAATTACGGTTCGCTCGGATCAAATAGACAAGGAGTCGTATTATAATTCGATTATCAAAACGATAATAGATATCGGCAGAGCGGAGAGATTTATCATTGCTCTGAGTGAATTGATTCAAAGGCTTATTATCGACCATTTGCATATTGTCGGAGATATTTATGACCGTGGGCCGGGCCCGCATATCATTATGGACAAGCTTATGGAATATCATTCGGTTGATATTCAGTGGGGAAACCATGATGTTTTGTGGATGGGAGCCGCCGCAGGTCAAAGAGGCTGTATTGCAAATGTTATACGAAACTGTGCAAGATACGGAAATCTTGACATTCTTGAGGACGGTTACGGAATAAATCTGCTTCCTCTTGCAACATTTGCGCTTAATACCTATGGTGAAGATCCGTGCGAACGT
This sequence comes from Bacteroides uniformis, assembly GCA_963611165.1. Classification (GTDB taxonomy): domain Bacteria; phylum Bacillota; class Clostridia; order Oscillospirales; family Acutalibacteraceae; genus SIG603. The sequence goes on along the minus strand of CAVDQG010000023.1, from coordinate 9,674 downwards.
TTCAGCTTAAAAGCAAATCTAAACCGAAGTGTAAAAGAGCTTGAAATGGATGTGAAAATGCACAAGGCAATTGCGATAATTCAGTTCAAGGTCGAGGGACAGATTATCAAAAATAATCCCGAGTACCATCTTGAGGGCAGAAATCTTTTGCATCGCATAGATTACGAAAAGGGAACGATTGAGCTTGAGGGAAAGACCTATGAGCTTCTTGATAAGAATTTCCCGACAATTAATCCGAATGACCCGTATGCACTCACAGACGAGGAAGAAGACGTTATGAAGCGTCTGGAGCAAGCCTTTTTGAATTGTGAGAAGCTGCAAAAGCACATGGTATTTTTGCTCAATAAGGGCGGACTTTATAAGGTTTATAACAATAATCTACTTTATCATGGATGCGTTCCGCTTGAAGAGGACGGTTCACTCAAAGAGGTCAAATTTTACGGCAAAACCTACAAGGGCAAGGCTTGGTACGAATTTTTGGAAAGCTATGTCCGCAAGGGATTTTATGCTGTTGACGACGTCGAGAAAGAGCGCGGCAAGGATATTATGTGGTATATTTGGCTGAATGAAAATTCTCCGCTTTACGGCAAAACGAAAATGTCCACCTTTGAGAGACTTTTCATCGAGGATAAGTCAACTCACGAGGAGGTCAAAAATCCATACTACCGATATCTTGAAAACGAAGAGGTCGTAGATTCGATTTTGAAGGAATTTGGCTTGGAGGGTGATGATATTCACATTATAAACGGTCACGTTCCTGTCAAGGTAAAGAAGGGAGAAAGCCCGATTAAGTGCGGCGGCAAGGTTCTCGTTATAGACGGTGGCTTCTCAAAGGCATATCAGTCTCAGACAGGTATAGCTGGCTACACGCTTGTTTACAATTCATATGAAATCATGCTTGTTGCTCACGAGCCATTTGAGTCGGCAGAGGCGGCTATTTTGAAAGAAACGGATATTCATTCCGTGAGGACGGTTGTCGAGAGAGTAGTCAAGCGAAGAATGGTTGCCGATACTGATTACGGAAAGCACATCAAGGAGCAGATTGACGATTTGATGGTTTTGCTTGAGGCTTATCGCAGCGGTAAAATTTCACAGAGGTTATAACGCAAAAACGGAGCACCCGATTTTCTCGGGTGCTCCTTGTCATACTATTGTGAAAATTATTTAATTTAGCAATATTTCTCCATTGAAGCCGAAAGATACTGAACTTCCTCGAGCTGGTCACAGGTCACATAGCCTGACGGAGCTTTGATAAGAGAGGGGAGACGGTTAACTATCGTAGCGCATGTATGCTCAACTGTTGAAGGCTTGACAACATGATACTCGACATTCGGTTCACCTGTTAACCACCAGTCACACATATCACCGTCATCAGCGCCGTAAACCTTACCGATAGTCTCTTCCTCAACGGTAATTCCTTCCTCTGTCTCGATTGTGACAACTGCCGACATACCAATGCAACGACCGGCTTTTATTGAATAACCTAAGGTCTCGCTGTACAAATCCTTATCAATGATGTACGGAACATGCTTTTGGTCGATAGATTTTACATGAAGACCAAGCTTACTGCAAATTCCCTCGCTCGCATTCCAAGCATATGAAGGCTCGAAAACCTCGGGATGAGCGATTTTCTCTTCAAACTCCTCGGGAGTGAGGTCACAGCCGTGTGCCTTTGCGAGTGCAAGACCGTATTCATCGACATTGTAACTGTATGCGCCCTTGATTTTCTTGATGCTGTCCATGCCGGCGGCGGCAAGACCGACCATATTAATCCAGAATATATCCTGCATTCCTGAGCCTGTCATAGTGCATCCGTTTGCTTTAGCGATTGCGTCAAGCTCGTCAATCTGCTCCTTGGCTGTTGTACACGGATAGATAGCTTCTTCACAGGTTGTAATGACGTTAATGCCTCTTGATACGCACTTCTTAGCGTGCGGATAAATATCGTTTATAAAGCTGAAAAGTGTGACAATAGCAACATCAGCCTTGCTCTCATCAAGAACCTTGTCTGCATCACTTGAGATTACTACACCTGTTTTGTATCCGAGCTCAGCAAAATCGCCTACGTCCATGCCGACTACTGCGGGGTTTACGTCAATTGCACCGACTACCTCTGCACCGTGATTATAAAGATATCTGATGATATACTTAGCCATTTTACCGCAACCGTACTGTACAACTCTAACTTTTCTGTCCATAATAAAATCCTCCCTATATGAACTTAACTGAACGCTTTTCGTTCGGTTTTCCTTACAACTAAAGTATAAACCCTCACTTCGGTTCAGAGTCAAGAAGTTTGTGAAAAAATTATCGGGACTTGAAGCCGTAAAAACATATTTCTTTTACTGTCGTCAAAAACATTGAATTCGGTTAATTCCTCGCAGATATAATCTCCTGCAATAGCATAACCCATCTTCTTGCAAAAATTCAAAAGCTCGTTGCCGTATTCTGTCTCTTTGTCATAGTCGTCAAGATAGATACATGCATACATTCCGCTGTCTACGATTGAGATTTCTCCAGGATGCTCAAGGATACGCTTGTCCGAAAAAATAAACGCTTTGTCTGCGATATACTTTTTGTTTTCATAATTTTCCTTTTTTATGGAAGTTCCGAGATTGTAAGAATGTACCTGGGTGATACCTGCTGAATATAGTTTTTTTCTTAGAATCATGACTATTTCTTCATAGCAGTTGCGGTCAGAGTCATAGAAATTAACCTCACAGGGGACAGACCAGATATATCTTCTGTCTATATATTCGAGAGATATTGTGCCGGTGTTGGGTGACTTACGGTAGCGTTCAATTTGTGCTATTGTTCTCTCAACTGCATCGTGCTGCTCCTTCAGTTTACGCATTTGCTCGTGAAGCTGTTCGTTTTTCTGTGCCAAAATGCTCTCAATGAGAGTAACATCCTCCTTTTCGAGAACATTTTTGATTTCTACAAGACTCATGCCGAGTTCTTTCATATATATGATTATGTCGAGTCTTGCCGTTTGCTGAAGAGTATAGTATCTGTACCCTGTTTCTACATCCGTAAATGCAGGTTTAAGAAGTCCTTTTTTATCGTACAGCCTTAGCGTAGGAATACTTACTCCGTTAATCTCTGCCATTTTACCGATAGAAAGTAGTGAATTATCCATAAAATCACCTCAAAAGTCTAAACTATAATTAGAGTTTAGTGCGTTTAAACTGCATTGTAAAGGGATTTTTCAAAAGATAAATCTTATCGATATTAGAGTTTGAAAGATTGAGTTATACAAGATAACAAAAGAGCATGCCGCAAAAAAACGACATGCTCAATTCATTTACTTAATTTTGCAGATTATCTGTGGAACAGACCTCTCTTAACATAAGGCTCGCTTGAAATACCTTTAAGCTCGTAACCTGTTTCTTTGATTACTGCTTTAAGCTTTTCAGCGTCAAGCTCATTTTCTGAGATTACTTCAGAAGTTTTCTTCTTGTGAGAGGACTTAACACTCTTCACGTCGAAGTACTTTCTGATGCATTCATTTACATGAGACTCGCACATTCCGCAAGCCATACCCTCAATATTAAGTATTGTTTTAACCATATAAAGCCTCGTTAAAATTACTTGTTAACCTTAACAGCGTGGTCAAATGTTGTTGCTTCTTTGTAAGGCTTAACAAGCTGAATAACCATAAGAACGATGAATACAACGGAAACGATAGCGCCGATGATTGTTGCAAGTGTGATGTTGCCTGAAACAACAGAACCGATGTTGTAAACGATGAGAGCGATTACATAAGCAAATCCGCACTCATAACCGATTGCAAACCAGAACCACTTTGTGTTGTTCATCTCTCTCTTGATAGCACCCATAGCTGCGAAGCAAGGAGCACAGAGGAGGTTGAAGATAAGGAAGGACATACCGGAAAGAGCTGTGAAGGAAGCGCCCATTGTAGCGTAAACAGATGCCTCACCGCCGCCGTAGAGGATACCGAGTGTACCAACGATGTTCTCCTTAGCAACAAGACCTGTTACAGCAGCGACTGTTGCCTGCCAGTTGCCCCAGCCGAGAGGAGCGAAGATCCAGCAGATTGCGTTACCGATTGTAGCAAGGATTGAGCTTGAGAGCTCGCTTTCCTCGAGCATTCTGAAAGTGCCGTCTACGAATCCGAAGTAAGTTGTGAACCAAACAACGATAGTTGAAAGTGTGATGATTGTACCTGCCTTCTTGATAAAGGACCAACCACGCTCCCACATGCTTCTGAGAAGGTCGATGAATCTTGGGAGATGGTAAGCAGGAAGCTCCATAACGAACGGAGCAGGATCGCCGGCAAACATCTTTGTCTTCTTAAGCATAAGACCCGAAATGATGATAGCTGCGATACCGATGAAGTAAGCGCCTGTGGAAACCCACGGAGAACCGCCGAAGATTGCGCCTGCGATCATAGCGATGAATGGTGTCTTAGCACCGCAAGGAATAAATGTTGTGGTCATAACTGTCATACGACGGTCACGCTCACTCTCAATTGTTCTTGATGCCATGATACCGGGGATACCGCATCCTGTACCGACAAGAATCGGAATAAAGGACTTACCGGAAAGACCGAACTTTCTGAATACACGGTCGAGAACGAAAGCAACACGAGCCATGTAACCGCAAGACTCAACAAATGCGAGGAGGAAGAAGAGAACGAGCATCTGAGGAACGAATCCGAGGACAGCGCCGACACCGGCTACGATACCGTCAAGGATAAGACCTGAGAGCCAATCTGCACAACCGACAGCATCGAGAGCGTTGCCGATGAGTGTAGGAATACCCGGAACCCAAATGCCGTAATCAGCAGCATCCGGAGCAGCGAAGTCGCTGTGCTCCTCGAAGTAGGAGAGAGCCTCTGTGTAGCTCATGGAAACAGTTGTTTCTGCGTCCTCATCGCTGAGATCGGAAGGAACTTCACTGTAGTAAGCTGTGTAATCTGTATCCTCGAGAGTCTCCTCATCGGAAACAGTTACTGTAGCTGTTTCACTTTCAGGCTTAAGAGCCTTAGCTTCTGCGAGTGTTGCAGCTGCGTCGAAGTCCTCAGCTTCTGTATCAAACTCGATACCGAAAGCGTTGAGTGCTTCCTGTGCTGCTGTGTATTCGTCATTATCCTCTTCATATTCAGCTGTGCCGATTCCGAAAAGGTGCCAGCCGTCACCGAAGAGACCGTCATTTGCCCAGTCAGTAGCAGAAGCACCGACTGTAACCATTGCTATGTAGTAGATGCAGAACATAACAACTGCGAAAATCGGAAGACCGAGCCATCTGTTTGTAACAACCTTATCAATCTTATCGGAAAGTGTAAGCTTGCCTGCGCTAGCCTTCTTGTAGCATCCCTTGATGATTGAAGCGATGTAAACATATCTCTCGTTTGTGATGATTGACTCAGCGTCATCATCGAGCTCTTTCTCAGCTGCCTTGATATCAGCCTCGATGTGAGACATAACGTCGCTCTTGATGTTAAGCTGCTCGAGAACCTTTGAGTCTCTCTCAAAAATCTTGATAGCGTACCATCTCTGCTGCTCCTCCGGCATTGAGTGAAGAACCGCTTCCTCAATGTGAGCGATAGCGTGCTCAACAGGGCCTGAGAATGTGTGCTGAGGAACTGTCTTTGTGTTCTTAGCGGCATCAATAGCAGCCTCTGCAGCCTCCATGATTCCTGTGCCCTTAAGAGCGGAAATCTCAACAACCTTACATCCAAGCTCTCTAGAAAGCTCCTTTGTGTTAATCTTGTCGCCGTTCTTGTTGACAACGTCCATCATGTTTACAGCGCAAACAACAGGAATACCAAGCTCAACAAGCTGAGTTGTGAGGTAGAGGTTTCTCTCGAGGTTTGTACCGTCGATGATGTTAAGAATCGCATCCGGTCTCTCTGCAATGAGGTAGTTTCTTGCGACAACCTCCTCAAGTGTGTAAGGTGAAAGTGAGTAGATACCCGGAAGGTCAGTGATGACAACTCCCTGGTGCTTCTTGAGCTTACCTTCCTTCTTCTCAACAGTAACACCCGGCCAGTTACCTACGAACTGGTTGGAACCTGTGAGGGCATTGAACAGTGTGGTTTTACCACAGTTCGGGTTACCCGCAAGGGCAATTCTAAGATCCATATTTAATTTTCCTTTCCAAGACATTTTACTGTCCAAATTAACATTTTTATTGTCAAGCTTTGACTAACCACAGTAAAGAGCAGCTAATAAAACTTATTGACAACTAACCACTGGGTTAAAAAGAATCGAGGGATTACTCGACCTCGATCTCTTCGGCGTCTGCCTTTCTGATAGAAAGCTCATAGCCTCTAACTGTTACTTCAATCGGATCACCGAGAGGAGCAACCTTGCGGATGTAGACGTCGACACCCTTTGTAATGCCCATGTCCATGATTCTACGCTTGATAGCGCCTTCACCGTGGAGCTTCTTAACCTTAACGGTTGAGCCGATTTTTGCGTCCTTAAGTGTATTCATCAGAATATTCCTCCTTATAAAATTCAATATAGTAAAGACCAATCAAGTTAAATCATGATCTTCTGTGCCATCTCACGGCTTAAAGCAACTCTTGCTTCTTTTACATTAACAATAATGTTTCCGCCGATTTCATTTACGACTGTGACATCACCGCCTACGACAAAGCCGAGGTCGGCAAGATGAGCCTTAACTTCAGGGTTGCCGCCAATCTTTTTGATGATGTTGGACTCGCCCGGGGTTGCTAATAATAAAGGCATCATATTATTTCTCCTTTCCAATGAGAAAGCGTGCTTCGCAGAAGTTAAATTATCTTTACTGCAGTAAGCAAGCACTAACCAATCGCCTAAAAATAAGAAGCTTTCGCAACTAATGATATTATAGTTAGCCTAAACTATTTTGTCAATCAAATAGAACGAAGTTTTTAGAATCTTTGGAAAAACTATGAGTTTCGCCGAAAAGTAATATTAAACTAACTTAAAAATTGTGCAAAAAACAAACTGACAAAAGGAAGCTGTTTTGTATTGCAACTTCCTTTTTTGATAGTTTTTACTTATTGAGATACTCGATTACCGCCAAAAGATTAGGCTCTACGGTTTCACAGAGAGATACAATTTCTTCTGTCGGAGGTAGCAAATCGGGAACCATAATTGGTCTCAATTTACCCGCATAAGCAGACCTGATACCGTTGTAGGAATCTTCAATAGCATAAGCATCAGACGGGTTAACTCCGAGCTCCTCGCAAGCCTTAAGGTAGATTTCCGGGTGCGGTTTACTGAATTTCACTTTGTCGCCACCGATTACCGCCGAGAAATATGAAAGTATATCTGCGTCCTTAAGCTGATTTTTAACGACCTCGGTTCTTGTGGAGGAGGCAAGAGCAATCTTGATATTGTTTTCTTTTAAAAAGGAGAGCAGTTCTCGAATGCCCGGTTTCATAGGCAGTCTTCCGCCGTCGTATCTTTCGTGATATAGCCTTGAGACTTCATTCTGACACTCGTCGAAAGGAAAATCAGCACCGAAACTTTCAAGCATAATTTCCTTTGCTTTTGCAATATTCACGCCGAGACATTTGTCGTAGTGTTCTTCAAAATTCACGGCACCATGAGAAACGGCTACTTCTCGCCATATGTTCTTTACGCATATTTCGGAATCGAAAATTACTCCGTCCATATCGAAAACAACAGCTTTAAAATCTTTCATTTGTAATCTCCTAATCTTATTTTGTCAGGTACTCGAAAGCAAGCTTTAGTGTTTCTTTGTCAGTATCAAAGGTGACTGCGTTCACGGCATCGTCAAAATTCATCCATTCCAAAGAACTTACTTCACATTCCTGATTGATTAGCTTCTCGGATTTTGCCTCAGCGACAAAGAAAATAACATCTTTCATAACGCCTTCAAATGGGGAGTAGGTTATTTTGTGACGGAAGTTAGTGTCAAGCTTTGCGTCAAGATTTGTTTCTTCCTTAATTTCACGCAGTGCAGTCTGCTCTTCGGTTTCGTCATTTTCAACATGACCCTTGGGAATTGATGTGTGACCATGAGCCATGTGCTCGATGAGGAAGAGGTACTCGCCGTTTTCTTTTTTATAAACTACTGCGCCGCAGGATTTTTCAAATTTCATAATAGACTCCTTGATTAATAAGATATTTAAATCATACAATAAACTTCAGAAAATCGCAACAAAAAGTGCTCCCGAATTAACGGGAGCACCGAAATGTTTCTGATTTAAGAATTAGAGCTGAGGACCTGCAGCAACAAGTGCCTTACCAGCCTCGTTAGTTGTATACTTAACGAAGTTCTTCTGGAATCTCTCAGCAAGATCCTTAGCCTTTGCATCCCACTCGGAAGCATCAGCATATGTATCTCTAGGATCGAGGATGCCTGTGTCAACGCCCGGAAGCTCTGTCGGAACCTCAAAGTTGAAGTAAGGAACAGTCTTTGTAGGAGCCTTGTTGATGTCGCCGCTTAAGATAGCGTCGATGATTCCACGAGTATCCTTGATTGTGATTCTCTTGCCTGTGCCGTTCCAACCTGTGTTTACGAGGTAAGCCTTAGCGCCGTTAGCCTGCATCTTCTTTACGAGCTCTTCAGCGTACTTTGTCGGGTGAAGCTCGAGGAATGCCTGGCCGAAGCAAGCGGAGAATGTCGGAGTAGGCTCTGTGATACCACGCTCTGTGCCGGCAAGCTTAGCTGTGAAGCCGGAGAGGAAGTAGTACTGAGTCTGCTCAGGTGTGAGGATAGAAACCGGAGGAAGTACTCCGAATGCGTCTGCGGAAAGGAAGATAACGTCCTTAGCAGCAGGGCCGGAGGAAACACCGTTTACAGTAGAAGCAATCTTCTCGATGTGGTTGATAGGATAGGAAACACGAGTATTCTCTGTAACGCTCTTATCGTCGAAGTCGATTGTTCCGTCTTCTGCTACAGTAACGTTCTCGAGAAGAGCGTTCTTCTTGATAGCGTTGTAGATGTCAGGCTCGGACTCCTTGTCAAGACCGATAACCTTAGCGTAGCAGCCGCCCTCGAAGTTGAAGACGCCGTTGTCGTCCCAGCCGTGCTCGTCATCACCGATGAGAAGTCTCTTAGGATCTGTGGAAAGTGTTGTCTTACCTGTACCGGAAAGTCCGAAGAAGACAGCTGTGTTCTTGCCCTCCATATCTGTGTTAGCGGAGCAGTGCATGGAAGCGATGCCCTTGAGTGGGAGGTAGTAGTTCATCATAGAGAACATACCCTTCTTCATCTCGCCGCCGTACCATGTGTTGATGATAACCTGCTCACGGCTTGTGATGTTGAAAGCTACGCAAGTCTCGGAATTGAGACCAAGCTCCTCAAAGTTCTCGACCTTAGCCTTAGAAGCGTTGTAAACAACGAAGTCAGGCTCGAAGTTCTTGAGCTCTTCCTCTGTAGGAGCGATGAACATGTTCTTAACGAAGTGAGCCTGCCATGCAACCTCAACGATGAAGCGGATAGCCATTCTTGTGTCAGCGTTTGCGCCGCAGAATGCATCAACAACATAAAGCTTCTTGCCGCTGAGCTCTTTCTTAGCGAGATCCTTAACAACAGCCCATGTGCTCTCTGTCATTGGGTGGTTATCGTTAGGATAGGAAGGAGAATTCCACCAAACTGTGTCCTTGGAGTTCTCGTCCATAACGATGTACTTATCTTTAGGAGAACGACCGGTGTAGATACCTGTCATAACATTGACTGCTCCGAGC
>CAVDQG010000022.1:0-29884 GCA_963611165.1 Bacteroides uniformis | reverse complement strand
GTGGGCTCCGCCCACACCCGTTCGCTTTTTGTAAAAAGCGAAACCAAAAACTTTTGTCGCTTCGTTCTTTACTTTCTTAATCTATCTTTGTGTAAACAATCCGCAAAATAAAATGCCCGTCTGCGAATGCTTTGCATTCTTGACGTATTTTATTTTGCTGTTTTCTTTTTTATCGCTTCGCTCTGTTTGTTTTTTTATTTCTCTTTCTGCTTCGCTTTTCTCTCGTGGGCTCTGCCCACACCCGCACGCTTTTTTGTAAAAAGCGTGGCAAAAACTTTTATGTTTTTATCTCTTGTATTTCTTTTTTCAAATTATTCGCTATCAATAATCTTTACACTTCGTCAAATTGATGATAATATTATTGTATCAGATTTAAATTTTAGTATTTTCGGGGAGGAAAATATTATGTCTAAACCAAAAATCGGTTTCATCGGCTGCGGTGGAATCTTTAATTCAAAGCACGGTCCCGGAATGGAGCAACAGCAAAATTTAGGCAACTGCGAGCTTGTCGCTTTCTGCGATCTCATCGAGGAGAGAGCTCAAAAGGCTGCCGAAACCTACGGTGCTCCCGGTGCAAAAGTCTACACTGACTACAAAGAGCTTCTTTCGGATCCCGAGATTGACGCTGTTCATGTTCTCACTCCGAATGTTGCTCACTGCGAAATCAGTGTTGCCGCACTCGAAGCCGGCAAGCACGTTCTTTGCGAAAAGCCTATGGCTGCCACAATCGAAGATGCTCAGCGAATGGTCGACACCATGAAGAAAACAGGCAAGCTTCTTACAATCGGTTATCAGTACCGCCACTTCCCCATCAATCAGACAGCAAAAGCTGTTGTTGACGAAGGATGGATTGGTGATGTTTACTATGCTGAGGCTTGCTATATAAGAAGAAGAGGCGTTCCCACATGGGGCGTATTCACCGACAAGTCCAAGCAGGGCGGCGGCCCGCTCATCGACATCGGCACACACTGCCTTGACCTCACTCTTTGGATGATGAACAACTACGATGTTGATTATGTTGTAGGTACATCCTTTGAAAAGCTCGGAAAAATGCTTCACGGCTCAAGTGAACAGGGTCAGACAAACCGTCAGGGCGAACCAAACTGCTGGAATGCCGACACATACGAGGTTGAAGATTCCGCTTTTGGTCACATCAAGATGAAGAACGGTGCCGTTATCAATCTTAAGTCCTCATGGGCTATCAATGCTTCCGATGATTTTGCAAACAGTCATGCTACGGTTCTTCTTTGCGGCACAAAGGGCGGACTTGACACTGTCACCCACAAGGTTAGACTTAACCACATCGTCGGCGGACAGCAGTCGACAACAATTGTCGGTCATGAGGTTGAAGATGTCGTCAGAAACCCACAGGGAAAGAACATCACCTTCTCCAAGGAGCATGATATTTGGGTAAAAGCTGTTAAGGGCGAGGGCGAGCTTTTCGTCACAGCCGAGCAGAGCTTCACGATTACAAAAATTCTTGCTTCAATCTATAAATCAAGCTTAACGGGAAAGCCTGTCTATTTTGACGACAACGGAAATCCTGTCGATTGATTTGTCAAATAAGTAAAAAAGCGGAGGATATTTAATAATATCCTCCATTTTTTTGACTAAAAATTGACATTTGTGCTGTCTGTAAATTTATAAATTATTTTACAATAATTTATAAGATTTGATTTATTTTTTGTGAAAAACCTCTTTACTTTTTCAGAAAATAGCTGTACAATAAAGGCGATATATAAAGGCAGACAAAAATATGGTCTGTTTAATTATAAGGGAGGAAATTACCAATGTCCAAGACAATTAAGGTAGGTTTCATCGGCTGCGGTGGAATTTTCAACGGAAAGCATGCTCCTGGCATGATGCAGCAGGTAGAAAAGGGTGGAGTTGAGCTCGTAGCATTCTGCGATCTTATCGAAGAGAGAGCTCAGACAGCTGCTGAGAAATACGGTGCACCGGGTGCAAAAGTTTATACAGATTATAAGGAGCTCCTTGCAGATCCTGAGATTGACTGCGTACATGTTCTTACACCAAACGTAGCTCACTCCGAGATTTCTGTTGCTGCTCTCGAGGCAGGCAAGAACGTTCTTTGCGAGAAGCCAATGGCTGCTACAATCGAGGACGCTCAGAGAATGCTCGACGCACGTGACAGAACAGGCAAGATGCTCACAATCGGCTATCAGTACAGACACTTCCCGGTAAACGCTACAGCTAAGGCTGTTATTGACGAGGGTTGGATTGGCGAAGTCTACTATGCAGAGGCTTGCTACCTCAGAAGAAGAGGCGTTCCTACATGGGGTGTATTCACAGATAAGTCAAAGCAGGGCGGCGGTCCTCTTATCGATATCGGTACTCACTGCCTCGACCTCACACTCTGGATGATGAACAACTACGACATCGACTATGTTGTAGGTACTTCTTTCGAGAAGCTCGGTACAACTCTTCACGGCCAGAAGGAGCAGGGTCAGACAGATTTTAACGGTGAGGATCTCAGCTGGAATGCTGATACATATGAGGTTGAGGACTCTGCGTTCGGTCACATCAAGATGAAGAACGGTGCTGTTATCAACCTTAAGGCTTCATGGGCTATCAACGGCTCTGATGACTGGGCAGATAACGAGGCTACAGTTACACTTTGCGGTACTAAGGGCGGTCTTGACACAAGAACAGGTGTTGTCAGACTCAACCACATCGTTGGCGGACAGCAGTCCACAACAATTGTCGGTCAGAAGATTGCTTCTTACATCCCAGGCTATTCCATGGGTCCTGCACCTATTTCCAAGGAGCACGAGATCTGGGTTAAGGCTAATAAGGGCGAGGGCGAGCTCTTTGTTACAGCTGAGCAGGCTATCACAGTTACAAAGATTCTTGCTTCTATCTACAAGTCTTCTCAGACAGGCAAGATGGTTAAGTTCGACGAGAACAACAACCCAATCGAGGACTAATTTAAATAAAATTAGTATCGCTTGATTTAAACGACTTTTGTTATGTGGTTTTGCGTGAGCGAAACCACATAATTTTTTACTAAGAAAGGTTGGATTACAATGGAAAATATTAATCTTCAGTTATATTCCTTTGGCAACGAAGAGAACGAGAAAGACCTTACTCTTCTCGATAAAATCCGCATCACAGGCGAAATGGGCTTCAGCGGCGTTGAGTTCGCAGGCGGCTACGATGATATTCCCGTAGAGACCATGAAGAAGGCTCTTGCAGACGCAGGATTAAAGGCTGTTTCCGCTCACTGCGGTCTTGACAAGCTTGAGCATGACCTCCCCTATCTCGCAGAGCTTGGTGTTAAATTCATCATCTGCCCGATGGCTGCTTTCAACACAGTCGAGGAAGCTAAGGAGCTTGCCGAGGATCTCAATGCTTTCGCAAGAAAGTGCGCACCTTACGGAGTTAAGACAGGCTACCACAACCACACAGACGAATTCTACAAGGTAGACGGAAAATATCTCTTTGATTGGCTCATGGAGTTCTGCACAGAGCCTAACATTATGTTTGAGATTGACTGCGGTTGGTGTTCTGCTGCAGGCGTAGATCCGGTTGAGTACATCAACGCTCACGCCGGAAGAATCGGAGCAATTCACATCAAGGAGAACAACGCTGTTATCGGTGCAGAGTTACCGGAATCAAGACACGCTACAAAGCCGAAGTGGGACATCAAGACAGGCGAAGACGGAAAGCCGATATTCCCGCCTGAGTTCCTCGCTATGATTGAAATGCACGAAAAGCTAAACTGCCCACAGGGCGCCGGTATCGTTGACTGGAAGGCTGTTAAAGCTGCCGCAGACGCACAGTACGATGATGTTGTCTATGTTGTAGAGCGTGAAGCAAGCTACAACGAACCAAAGAACAGAATCGAGTGCATCAAGACCGATATCGCATGGCTCAAATCTAATGTTTAATTTAGAATAATCTAACATCTAACGCAAAACTACCCTCGCAAAAAGCAAGGGTAGTTTTTTGTTTTGCAAAAATTAAAATGCCGCATCAATCAGCCGCTTAGTATATTCCGACTTGGGTGATTTTATTAACTCCTCAGGTGTGCCAACCTCAGCGATTTTTCCGTCCTGCATCACAATCACTCGGTCGCAAAAGGACTGCACCAATGCTAGATTGTGGCATATAAAAAGAAAAGAAAGCTTATTTTCACGCTTAAGCGACCGCAAAAGCTCCATTATCTGCTGTTGAACGGTAACATCGAGCGCACTTGTCGCTTCGTCGCAAATTAAAATTTTCGGCTCTATTGCAAGCGCACGGGCTATAGCCGCCCTCTGGCACTCTCCGCCGCTCATTTCATGCGGATACCTTACCGCATATTCGGCGGAAAGGCCGCACTTTTCAAGAAGTTCGGTGGTACGTTTAATCCGTTCTCCTTTATTCACACCGTTATTACGAAGACTTTCACTAATGCCGTAACCGACGGTTTTTCTTGAGTCGAACGAAGACACGGGCGACTGAAACACCATTTGCATCTGCCGATACACTTCACGAAGCTTTTTTCCTCGTGCATGCGTTATGTCCTGTCCGTCAAGTAAAATCTTACCGCTGTCCGCAGAGCGAAGCCCGGTTATCAGCTTGACAAGAGTGCTTTTTCCGCATCCTGATTCACCGACAATGCCCAGTGTTTCACCCTCATAAAGAGTGAAACTTACATTATCGACAGCTGCAAAACTCGTCTTGTCCTTATCCTCAAAATGCCTTGTCAGATTCTCAGTTTTCAGAATTTCCTTCATGGTTTACGTCCTTTTAAGTCTCGGTACGGCGGCGAGAAGCTTTTTTGTGTAACTGTTTTTAGGCTCATTTAATACCTGTTTTGCTAAGCCGTACTCCATTATCTCTCCGTCCTTTAAAACAAGAATGTTATCAGCCATAGCCGACACTACGGAAATATCGTGTGTGATGAGCATAATTGCCGTTCCGAAAAGCTCACGCAGACGAAGCATCTCTTCTGTCACCTGCTTCTGTGCGGAAACATCAAGTGCGCTAGTCGGCTCGTCGGCAAGAAGTACAGGCGGTTTCATCAACATGGCAACCGCAATTCCGACGCGCTGGTTCATTCCGCCAGATAACTCAAAGGGATAGCTGTTCCATATGCGCTCACCGTTTTTAAGCTCAAGCTTATCAAACATTTCGAGTGCGAGAGCCTTTGACCCAGTCTTTGATATTTTCATATGCGCAGACATGCTTTCGTGGATTTGAGATCCGATTGTACGAACGGGACAAAGAGAAGATTTGGCGTCCTGAAATATCATTCCTATTTTCACACCGCAAATTTTACGCATTTCACGCTCGGATAAATCGGGAAGATTTTTGCCGTCATAAAAAATATCTCCCCTTGTTACCAATCCGTCAGCCCCGAGAAGTCCCACGGCGGCTTTAAGAAGACTGCTCTTTCCGCTGCCCGACTCTCCCACTATACCGAGAATTTCTCCTTCTCGCAAAGAAAAGCTTACATCATGCGTCACGGCTTGTCCGTTAAAGCTTATCTCCACCGAATTATATTCCAGTAAATTTTGCATCTCTCTCCCCCCTTTCCGCTTAATCGTTTGGTTTTAAATTCACCGTAATCTCGTAGTAATCGCAAGGATGAGCCGTAAAACCGGTCACGCTCGATTTTGAAATGAGACTCATCTGCAAATGTGAGCAAAACACAAATGCATTATCGTTCAAAATAATCTGTTGCATCTCAACCGCTAAATCAGCTCGCCTGTCTTTGTCAAAGGTTCTGTCCAATTCTTCCGCAAGAGACTCGAGTTTTTCGTTATAATAGTGTCCGTTATTCGCATAAGAATCTAAAAGACAATGCGTCGAAAAGAAATATGCCGCATCTCCCGTCGGAGCGGTAACCATTGCGCTCGCATAAACATCCCACGCAGAGGAATCAGTGCGAATGCTGTTGTGGTCTGCCGTGCTGTTTATTTTCACATCAAATCCGACTGCACCAAGCGTAGCCTGTGCCGACTCGGCAAGAAGCGGCAGTTCCTGTCGGCTGGGATAAGTGAGCCAGCGAAGCGTTAATTTTTCTCCGTTCTTCTCACGAATACCGTCACCGTCCGTATCGACCCAGCCAGCCGCCTCCAGTATCTCACATGCTTTTTGCGGATTATATTCCTCGGCACTTACCGCATCGCCGCCAAAAGAAAAGCTTTGCGGAAATGCTCCGTCAGCCGTGTAGCCGTGACCGCCCAGAAGCTCGTTTACAAATCTGTCCTTATCTATACTAAGTGCAATAGCCTCACGCACGGCGTCATCCTGAATCACAGAACTCTCATAATTCATATGCAGAAAAAATGCGCGTGCCGTTGCCGTGCTCGAAAAGCTGTAATTTTCATTTTCAAAAAGAGGATAACTCACATATGACATTCCGTAAGCGGCATCAATTTCACCTGAAAGAAGTGCCATTGTGAGAGTGTCCCCGTCTGAAATTGTCAGCACATTTATATTGTCAAATCCGGGTTCACCGTCCCGGTAGCTTGCATTTTTCACAAGCTTCAGTTCTTCATCCGTAATAAGCTCGGTTGCAACATAAGGCCCCGTACCCGTTACTATGCCGTCCTCGGTGATACCCGCCTGCATATCTATAATACAACTGTATGGATCGCAAAGATAATTGAGCATTGTGGGGCAAGGCTCGCTTGTTTTAATCGTAAGCTTTTGGCCGTCGGCAGTTAAACTTTCAATTTTTAGATTTTCCCGTGCTCTGCCGTGAACCTCGGTCAAATGCTCGAAGCACTCTTTCACCGCCTGTGCGTCAAGCTTTCGTCCGTTAGAAAATATGACATCATCACGAAGTGTTATTTCCCATGTTAATTCGTCCGTAAGCTTATAATCGCTCGCAAGCCATGGCTCGATTTCCATCTCATCGGTATATCGAAAAAGCGTTTCGCCTATTCCGTAGCGTATGCACGCCCAGCCCGAATAAGCATTGTGCGGATTTATGTCAGGTTCTTCGTTCTCTGAATTGAACGTGGTATCGCCTAAAATAAATGTCGTTTTGCCGCTCTGCGATTCTTCCGAATCATTCTCAAAAGAGCAACCCGAAAATATAACCGATATAAAAATAAGTACGGCAAGAATCTCCGACAAAAATTTCTTATTTTTCTTTTTATTCAAATTAAATTCTCCAAAATTAACTGCGGTTTCCTCTCGGTTCTAAATAATCCCGAACAGCATCGCCAAGAAAATTAAAAATCGATACCGCAACAAAAATCGCAATTCCCGGCGAAACAATAACCCAAGGATGAGTGAGGAGCATACTTCTGCCACCGCTCATCATGCTTCCAAGTTCGGCGGTAGGAGGTGTTGCGCCAAGACCCAAAAAGCTGAGTCCCGCAAGTTCCATCATCATCGTGCCTATGTCAAGCACGGCGGTGACCAAAATCGTTCCGCCGATATTCGGCAAAATATGACGGATAATCAACCAAAAATCAGAATCTCCCGAAAGACGAGCCGCCGCTATAAAATCGGCACTTTCCAAGGCAAGAGTCTGTCCTCTTGCCACACGGGCATATTTCGGCCAGCTTACAACAGCTAACGCCAAAACGGCATTATTAAGCCCGGAGCCGAGAAGCGAAGCAATCGCAAGCGCAAAGACAAGCCCCGGAAAAGCCAGACAAACATCCGATACACGCATAATGACGGAATCGAGCACGCCTCCAAAATGACCGCACAAAACTCCTACGACAGTTCCGAAAACCGTGATAATTCCCACCAAGACAAGAGTTGAAAGAACGCTTGTTTTCAGTCCAATCAGTATTCGTGAAAAAAGGTCTCTGCCCATGCGGTCACATCCTGCAATGTGCGAAAGGCTCGGCGATTCGAGCGAAGAAAAAATCTGAGCGTTCGGGTCGTACGGACAAATATTCTCGGCAAATATTACGACTAACATAAAAGCCGCCGTTAATATCAGCAGAAAAATAAACTTTTTCTCGTTATAATTCTTGCGAATTTTTTGTCGGCGTACTGTCGGCGTATTTGTCATCTTCTCTCACCTCCCAAACGAATTCGGGGGTCAAGAAAGAGATATAATAAATCCGTGATTAAGTTCACAAGAACATAAATTATCGCCATCCACATGACATATGCCTGAATTATCGGATAATCACGCATATTGATAGCATCAACGGCAAGTTTTCCGACACCGTCCCACATAAAAATCGATTCCACTATCGCCGTTCCGCCGAGTAAATTTCCTACGGAAAGAGTCAGCAAAGTGACAATGGTCACTAAACTTGAGCGAAGCACGCTTTTGATAAGCGTGGTAGAAAATCTCACACCCCTTGCCTTTGCTCCGGCAACATAGTCCTTGTTTAGCTCTTCAAGTACTGCAGAGCGCACCTGTCTTAGGTATTTTGCCGACATCGCAAAAGCGAGCGTCAGAGACGGCAAAAACACATTTTGTAGGCTTACTTCCCTTGATATAACAGAAAACCATCCTAGGCGAATCGCAAAAAAATAAATAAGCAGAAGTGCAACAAAGAAATTCGGCATGCTGTTCCCGAAAAAACTTGCCGCCCTTATCACACGGTCGGTTAATTTATTTTGATATACTGCGGCGAGAACACCGAGCGGAACGGAAATAATCACGGTCAATAAAATAGTAACAAGAGTCAAAAGAAGTGTTGCGGGAAGCTTTGAAATGAATGTAGAAAAGACATCTCTTCCCGAAATGTAGCTTGTGCCCATGTCACCGTGAAGAAGCCTTGACAGCCAAACAAAATACTGCGTGAGAAACGGCTTGTCAAGTCCGAGCTCGGCACGGGCTGAATCTATCATTTCCTGTGAAACCGCCACTCCCGTATTTTCTGATTTTTGAAGAACAGCGTCACTTCCCGCAAGCCGCATCATGCCGAACGAGAGAAAGGTTATCAGAAGTAAAATCGGAATGAGCTGCAAAAGTCGACGAATGATATATTTTCCCATGAAATTTATCAAACGGCACGGGAAGCCGCAACGAGGAACATCGGAGTTGAAGCGTTATTAATAAATTCGTCACGCGTCCAGACCTGTCTCCAAACCTCGGTGTCAGCCGCCGCATTCATTCCAAGTCTGCTCAGCACATCCAAATCCCAGTTTGGGCGCAGACATTTTGAAAGCGGTGCCTGCTTGGCGATTGCCTCCATTGCGTTAACATCTGTTCCTGCCGTGTCATCGACAACATTTTCAACAATTACATTTTCCCTGTCGAAAATGTGGCTTTCTTCTGCCTTGGTATCGTACAGATAGCGGTACCAGTTGGCATCAAAATTCAAAAGCAATCCGCCTTTTTTCAGAACTCTCACCCACTGAGAATAAGCTCGCTCGGGTGTGGGCAGATTCCATGTCAGATTTCTCGAAACGACAACATCAAAGCGGTCATCCTCGAACTCGAGCTCCTCTGCGTTCATCCGATAAAAGTTAATTTTCTCCGCATATATACCTGCATTTTCTCTTGCCCTTTCGAGCATTGCCGCAGTATAGTCTACAGCTGTGACTTTATATCCCAGTTCAGCTAAAATTATCGCAAAAAAGCCCGGGCCCGTACCTACGTCAAGAACATGTATGCTCTCTCGTTTTCTTCCGTTAAAATGCTTCTGTATGCGAGAATCGAGCGTCTTGCTCCATACTTTATGCTGAGAGGTATTAAGCTCCTCCCTGTTGACATCAGAATAGCTTGGAGCACGGTTTGTCCAGTAGGCTATGTTATCTCCGATATACCTGTTTAATTTATCCATCCTGTTCTCCTTAAGTTTATATCACGCTCTTGCAATTATCGCAAAGCCCTTAGTTGGGTCGTAAAATTCATCCTTTTGCACGTAAACTCTTTCCCACACGGTATCATCTATATCAATGCTTGAAAATCCGGCTTCAAGGAGCAATTCTCTGTCCCACTGCGGTCTTGGCAATTGATTTTCCCTCAATACCGTTTTCATTCTCTCATATTCGTTCATCAAATCGTCGCCGACATCCTGATGAGCGTGATGCGGCGGCAGTTCTGCTTTCTTCTCACGGCAATAGTCAGCATCAAAATTTATAAGCACTCCGTTCGGCTTTAGGAGTTCGTGCCAAGCACGGTAGGCTTTGGGCAAATTCGGAAGCGTCCAAGTAAGCTTTCGAGTGACTATCGCATCAAAATAACCTTTCGGAAATTTCGGCTCTTCCGCATCCATCACAAAGAAATCAGCCGACAAATGAAGCTCTTCGGAAAGTCTCTTCGCCTCCTTTATCATCTCGGGAGTCAAGTCTATTCCAGTTACGTGATGTCCTCTTTCGGCAAGCAAAAGTGCAAAAAATCCGGTTCCCGTGCCAATATCAAGAATATTCAACTTCTTGCCGTTCGGAAGGTGCTTTTCGATTTCTTGGAGCCACTGAGCATGCTTTTCCGACAAAAATTCTCTTTTACGCAGTGCCGAAAACTTCTCTGCCCTTTGCGTCCAGTATTTTTCCATATCCTCTTTAATCGTGTTCATACAACCTCTTAAAAATTAGTCTTCAAGCTTGCCGTAAGCTGTCATTGAAGTACCCTTTTCAATTCCGAGTGAAGCAGTTTGATACAATATCACACCCGACTCCTTTGCTCGGATTTCTTCGAGCAATTCCCCGTAAATACTGCGAATCTCTCCGAGCAACTCGTTTTTCTCTATTTTATCGCCTGCTTTTTTTGTAGGATACCAGCATCCGCTGCATGGCGCATCCTCATAAAAAGCTGTTTTGATAAGATGTTTATCCGTAAAATTGACTTTCTTTCTGTCATTCAAAAAGCCAAGTCCACGAAGTATATTAAAAACATCAGCCTTGTCCTCATCGGATTCACTGCGGCTGAAAACTCCCATACCGCCCCTTTCAAGAATGATTGCGGGCACATCCATTTGACCTGCATAGCTGTAAAAACCGTTTACAGCGCTTGAGCGGATAATGTACGGTGCACTCGTCAGCCGTGCAAGCTTTTCGGAAAGCTCGCACACATTCTCTTTCGCCGTACCATGAAAATATACATGCGGTGTAAGCTCCTCACAAAATCCGCCAGAATGCAAATCTATGAGATAATCACTCTTTTCTATTATGTTTTCCTGAAGGAAAGCCGCCACCCTTTGCGTGACGCTTCCGTCTTTGTTCCCCGGAAACTCACGGTTTAAATTCATTCCGTCCTGAGGGAAAACATCAGCACTTCGGCTGATAAAACCGTCATAATTTATGCAGTGCAAAATCACAACAGTTCCGCTTATATCCTTTGGATTAAGCTCGTTTGCTAGTTGTGTCAGAGCGTCTATTCCAATATACTCTCTGCTGTGCACTCCGGCAGAAACGGTAATTTGCTTGCCCTCTTTTTCTCCTTTAATAACGGTGGTCGGAATAATAAGTCCCGTGTCATATACTTTTAAATTAATTCTCTCTTTAACGCCTAAATTTTGCATCTTTATTCTCCTAAAAATAAAAAAGCCTGCTGTATGCACCTTCTGCGCATTTACAGTAGACTTCAGTCTCTTGTTATACTATCTATTCAAAAAGTAAGTCTTAAAATTGTCTTCTGACAAACGCCGTGCTTCGTGCACCAAACCGCTCACTTTTCCTTTAAGATTATACCATATTTATTCATGTCAAAAAAGCCCCCCGGGGGGATACTCACGCAAAAGAAAAAACCGCCTTAATTGGCGGTTTTTATGGTAGAGAAATCGGGACTCGAACCCGAGACCTCCCGCGTGTGAGGCGGACGCTCTAACCAGCTGAGCTATTCCTCCGAAAGGCTTAGTTACTTGTCTTCAACATCTCTTGCAGTTGTCTCCACAAGTTCTGTCTGAACCTTGACATGCCTGCGGTGATTTATCTGAGCCCAAATGTTGAACACACCGTCACAGATGAGCGAAACACCGATAACCTGCATCGTAAGCTTTGCCACCTTAAACGGGTTCAGTACTATTATAACACCTACAGCAAGAATTGCAATACCCAATATGAGCACGCTCGACCAGGTGTTCACACTCTTCTTGATTTCAATTCCCGTGACGATTTTGTAAAGTCCGTCAATTGCAAGGAGAAAGCCGAAGAGGAACGGCAAAATCGATGAGACGTATTCGCTCTTCGCAAACATAAATATCGTGAGTATGAAGAATGCGACACTTCTCACTATGAGATACCACAGTGCGCCTCTGTCCTCTTTGTTGACAAGAAACGTGATAAGGTCAATAAGCCCCAAGAGCAGAATGACCGTTGCAAGACAGTAGGTGATAATTCTGAGACTGCTGTCAGGCTGAAGTACGATAAATACTCCCAGCGCCGCCACCAGTAATGACGAACCAAAGAATAGATTTCTTAGCTTTTCGCCCTTTTTCATTATTCTGTCACTTCTTTTCCGAGTTTATTGAGAATGCATGCTCCGCAGCCGTGCTCGGCAATTATGGTTATGGCAGAGAAAGCCTCCTCGCTTATGTCATGCTCGATTTTACAAGCATCCTTTGCGGCAATCTCCTCGGGAACTCCGATATTTACAAAGAACTTTGTGAGCACCTTGTGACGGTTGTAGACCTTCTCGGCAATCGCCTGTCCAGGAGGCAGAAGGCTGATAAATCCGTCGTTATCCATCGCAATAAATCCGTTCTCACGAAGTCTCTTCATTGCAACCGAAACACTCGGCTTTGAAAATCCCATTTCGTTTACTATATCTATCGACCTTACATAGCCTTTTCTTTCCTTAAGGACAAGTATAGTCTCGAGATAATCTTCGGCAGATTCATGAATGTTCATTTTAATTCTCCTTTCGTATTTACCGGAATTACAATCTGTTTTTTGTTTTGATTAGGTTCAAAAACCTTCATTTTCCACACCTGTTTGTTTTTTACAGCTTGCTGTCAGATATTATATCGATTTTCTCGTCGTTCGGATTGGACCCGACTCCGACATCGTAAACATACTGATAGTAAGCGCTTTTTGTGACAAGGTCATAATAAGCCGGCTCATACCACTTGATTTTATAAAGTGCGTTATATGAGTCAACATATTTTCCGTCGCTGAAAAGCTTTGAGCCGTAGCGATACTGGGCTCTTGTGTAATATGCGTGCGAATCCTCATAGTCGCCGAGCTCCTCAAAAAGAGATGCGGCTTTCTCATAGTTTTCGCTGTCATAATAAGACTTTGCCACGCTGTATTTGAGCGTCTGAGCCTTAGTATCGGCATCTTTATAGCCTGAGACGCTTTCATATACGCTGACAGCCGCTTCGGTTTCGCCGTCCTTCTCAAGCTTCTGTGCACGTGCATAGAGAATTTCTTTGAGCTTCTCACTCGAACCCTCATAGTCGCCCGCTTTTTCAAGCTCGGCTTCGGCTTCGTCAATCTCGCCGTTCTCGAGAAGTGTGCATGCTCTCAGGTAATGAAGCTTGCTCATCTGCTTGTCCGTGCCCTCGTAATCCTTGAGTTCATCAAGAATTTCTTCAGCCGTGTCGTAGTCTCCCTTATCGATAAGAGTTTCGGCACGGGACAGCTTTGCGGCATTGATTTTCGCAAGCTGTTTCTCGCTTGTGACCATTGCAAAGTAGGTCTTTGCATCGTCATACTTGCCATCTTCATAAAGGCTTATTCCTTTTTTGCAGGCAGCAGCCTCTATCTGGGAAAGACAATCTTCGTCATTAATCTTTACTTTAATCTTCTTAAGAGTATCGATATCATTATTCTCGATTGCTTCAAGTGCCTTGCCTGTGCGGGACTTCTGAATGTAATTTACACTGTCCTCGTAACCATCAAGCTTCTGGAATGCGGAAATCGCATCGTCCCACTTACCGTTCTCATAAAGAGAAATTGCCAACTGATAATCAGCATATGTCAGCTTGTCCTCCGAGTCCTTGTAATCACCGAGAAACTCAAAAATCAATGCTCCATCGCTGTACTTTCCTTCGTCAAACAAAGCGCAGGCATATTGATAATTAGATTCGTTTATCTCATCTTCGTATTTATCTGCACCGAGTGTGGTGTAAAGTTCTGCGGCTTTCTTGTAGTCCTTGTTGTCAAAAGCTGTCTGAGCATTTACGAGCATCCTGTGCGGCACAATAATACGGTTATAGTAGGTAAATCCCACAACAGAACCGACTATGACCAAAACACAGGCGATTAAACCGCCGATTTTGAGCATATGATTTCTCTTAGCCCGTCTTTCAGCCTCTTTCTTCTCTCTCTCGATTCGCTCCTTCTCTTCCCTCTCAAGACGTTCTTTCTCGATTCGTTCACGCTCGATACGCTCCTCTTCGCTCTTTCTGAATACCGCCAGCTTTTCGGAAAGCTTTTCTTCGTCTTCCAAAAGCTTATGCTGTTCTTCGAACTTAAGTCCGCAAGACGAGCACTGCGTCTCGTCGATTCGGTTTAGTCTTCCGCAGGAACAAAGCCAAAGAGCATTTCCCTTTAACGGAATGTTCTTTACCTTGATATCGCTTTTGAGTTCCTCGTTAAAGCTTCTTGCGTACTGAGCGCCAAGCTCGGAGTCGAGATTTTTATTTTCAAAATATTCCTCGGGAGTAAAAGCTTTCGGCAAGCTGTCGTACATCCAAGTTGCCGAGCCCTCCCATTCGCTTTCGTCCTCAAAAATTACCTTTCTTATGGAAACGGCAAAGCTTGCCGCCGTGCCCTCTTCCGTATCAAGCTTCATTCTGCCCGAAAAGGTGTCGTTTCTTTTAGCCGAAAGATCACTTAATTTATAGTCTCTGATTACCGTTATTTCGTGGTTTCCTCTGTCGGTTATGTGCAAATCCAAGCTTGTGCTCTTAACCTCAAGCTCACCGACATTGATAAGTGTGATTTCAAGCGAAAGCTCTTCGCTTTGCCCGTCACGCTCGATTAAACCGCCCTTCACAACGACAGGGCAATTATCTCGGCTGAGATAATTGTTGAGGACAAATATTACCTCAGGTTCTTTCATTAAGTCATTCCTTTGTTAGTTAGTCATTGTTAACACGTATAGTTACTTACGTTTTTCACAAGGTTATTTACACTATATTATAAACCAAACCGAAAAAAATGCAAGTTTAATAATATATTTTAGAGCCTTTGCGGTTCAATATTAACAAAAATTCATAATTCTGTCTTATTTTCTGTTCCGATTTTCTTTACCTTAAATTTGATTTAGACTATAATCTATAATAGTACAAAAAGGCAAAATTTAAACTTATTGTATTTGCTAAGGAGGAAAAGTATGTCATCTAAAATAACGATTAAGTGGCTCGGTCACAGCTGTTTTAAGATTTCAAAGGACGGCTTCAGCTTCATCACCGACCCGTATGAGCCGGAAAGCGTCCCCGGACTTAAGGCAATTGACGAAACGGCAAATGCAGTCTATTGCTCACACGAACACTATGACCACAATTACCGTGACGCCGTAAAAATAATCGAATCGGATAATAATCCATTTACCGTAAAAGAGATTCATTCTTACCACGATGATTGCAAGGGCGAAAAGCGTGGAAATAATATAATCCGTATTTTTGAATCAGACGGAATTAAAATCGTGCATTACGGAGATATCGGATGCGGACTTTCCCCTGAAGAAACAGAGCTTCTGAGCGATGCAGACGCAGTAATGATTCCGACAGGCGGATTTTATACCATCGATTCAAAAGCAGCCGCAGGAATAGTCGCCGTGACAAACGCTAAGGTGGTCATTCCAATGCACTATAAAACAGCCGACTTCGGTTTTGATGTACTCGAACCGCTCGAAAACTACCTCGATATATGCGGTCGATGGGTTAATATGATGAGCGACACGATTGAAATAGGAAACGAAACAAGACATTATACCGCTGTATTAAATCCGGCACTCAAAAAGTAAATAACAGATACGCATAAGTACACATAAGAAAGGAAGATAATATGACAGATTTATGTGCAAAGGTTTTTCGTGCAATGTTTGAGTATGAATGCGGAGTAACACACCGAATTCAGCACTTCACAAAGGTTCATAACTATGCCGCACTCATAGCAATGGGCGAAAACGTTGATAAAGATACGCAGGAGCTCATCGAGCTAACCGCTGTGGTACACGATATAGGAATTAAACCCGCACTTGAAAAATACGGCTCATCAGCAGGCCCGTATCAAGAAAAAGAGGGAGAAATTGTCTCGAAGGAGCTTTTGAAAGAATGCGGAGTCGATGAAAAAGCTATCGAGCGAATAAGCTATATAGTCGGACACCACCATACATATAAAGGAGTAGACGGCATAGATTGGCAGATAATACTTGAAGCGGATTTTCTTGTAAACGGATTTGAGGAAAAGCTATCCAAGGAAGCGATTGTAAGATCCAGAGATACATGGTTCAAAACGCAGACAGGAAAAACGCTTCTTAATCAAATGTTCGGGCTTGAATAAAGCAAAAACACAAAAGTTTTTGCCACGCTTTTTACAAAAAGCGTGCGGGTGTGGGCGGAGCCCACAAGAGATAAGCTAAGCAGAGGATAAATTAAAGAAGAACAAAGGCACGAAGTGCCGACAGAAAAAGAAAAAAGCAAGAGAAAATACGTCAAGAATGCAAAGCATTCGCAGACGGGCATTTTCTCTTGCGGATTGTTCGCACGAAAACAAAATAAGAACACAAGTATAAATTCAAAAGATAGGCTTGTCTGCTTAACCAAAAATGCGAAGCATTTTTAGGGCGGAACGCCCGTAGTTAAGTAGACAAGCCGAATGATTTACGCAAATAAAGATACCAAAAGTCGAAAATTAAAAAGATAGGCTGTCAAAGTTAACCAAAATGCAAAGCATTTTAGAACGTGAAGCGTTCGTGGTTAGGCTTTGACAGCCGAATTATTTATACAAAGAGAGGATACAGACCAAAAAGGCAGTTTAAAAAATAATGCTTTAAACCGCCTTGCCGGTCAGGCGACCGAAGGTCGCCCCTACGGGAGATGATTTAAAAAATAAGTCTGATGTTTTATTGTTTCATGTTCTTTGTTTATATTGTTCGTAAAGTTCGGCACGGAAAATGTCCGTCTGCGAATGCTTCGCATTCTTGACGTATTTTCCTTAGCCTATCTTCTTTTTGCGTCGGCACTTCGTGCCTCCCGTGGGCTCTGCCCACACCCGTTCGCTTTTTGAAAAAAGCGAAACCAAAAACTTTACTATTCTTCGCCTTCAGCTATATCAAGCTCAAACCAGAATGTGCTTCCGACTCCTATGGTACTGACAACGCCGTATGCGCCGCCGTGAAGATCAAGTATCTTCTTAACGATAGAAAGTCCAAGACCCGTTCCTCGCTGTGCTCGTTTATGCGCTTTATCAACCTTGTAATATCTGTTCCAGATGTTTTGGAGTTGGTCTTGCGCTATTCCCTCGCCTGTATCCGTCACGCTCACACGCACTCTGTCGCCGTTTCTCTCCTGTTTGATTGAAATCGATTTATCTTCGCCCGTATAAGTTAGCGCATTGTTGACAAGGTTATAAACAACCTGAGAAATTTTCAGCTCATCCGCAACAACCCATATCTCTTCATCGTAGTCAAATGTAAAGTGATAATCCGACAATTTGTCATAGCGGTGAAGTATCGCTTTTATGCTTTGCGTAAGGTTCATCAGGTTCGGATCTATTTTCATATTGCCGGACTCAAGCTTGCTTATATCGAGCATATCATTGACAAGGCTTGTAAGTCTCTCGGTTTCGTCGATGATTACCTGAACATTCTGCGGAGTGTTCTCTCCCGGTATATCACGCATAACCTCGCTGTAGCCCTTTATCATCGTGAGCGGTGTTCTCAAGTCGTGAGAAACATTTGCGATAAGCTCTCGTCTTAAGCTCTCTACCTTATCAAGCTCTTTTCTCGCATAATTGAGAGTATCGGCAAGCTCGCTTGTCTCTTTTGAACCGAATTTCTTGAACTCCGTTTTATAATCGCCCTCGGCAAGCTTTTTTGCCGATTCGTTGATCGATTCAATCGGCATGGAAATTCCCTTAGAAAGAACCATCGCAAGTCCGACAGCCATCAATATCATAACCGCCGAAATTGCTATGAGAAGAATTTCAAGAGTGTTTCTCGTTGCGTCCACGGGAGTCAGCTCTGCCGTCAAAACTATCATTCTGCTTTCACCGGTGGAAAGTGAACAAAGCTTGATGTAAACAAAGCTTTCTTCCTTGGAAAGTGCAAATTGATTATAATGCGATTTACCTCCGAGAGTGAAAATTTCTTCTCCGCCCGAATTAGATACCTTGGAGTAAATCTCACAAGCCATATCAGACCCGAGCAAATCAAAAAAGTCGGAACGGCCGTTTACGATACTGACAATTTTCGAGCCGTACTCGTCGGTTAACATTATTTCAAGGTTTTTGTCACGGCAAATATCCATGAGCTCCTCGATGTAGTCATCATCGTCAAGCCTTGAGACTACCTCGCTCATGGTGTGCCGAACTTCGCTCTTTTTTATAAGCTTATAAAACGGATTGAGAAGTGCAATCTGGAAAATCCACAAAAGCGCAAGGATAATCACGGTAAAAAGTCCGAATCCCGCAAGAAGCTGAGTTCTTATCGGAGATCTCTTTTTTTCTTTCGTCTTTCGATTTTTAAAAAGATGAAACTTTGGCTTTTTCGGCTTATCAAACTCAATCGGTTCAGCCTGTTTGTTTTCTTTCTCCGCCTGCGCACCCTCATTCGTGACGGCAAGCGCAGTGGGAACTAATTCGGTATCAGCATTCAAAACGGTATCCGACTCCTCTTATTGTGACAATGAATTTAGTGTATGGGCCGAGGCTCTTTCTAAGAAGCTTGATGTGAGTATCGAGCGTTCTGTCGTCTCCGTAAAAATCATATCCCCATACATTTGAGATAAGCTTGTCTCTTGTAAGGGCAATGCCTCTGTTTGCGACAAGGTAGTCAAGTAAATCATATTCCTTTGGTGAAAGGCTTACCCTCTCGCCGTCTACCGTAACAATTCTGCTTGTGTAGTCTATCGTAAGTCCCTCGGCTGTGAAAGTCTCGTGAGAATCCTCAGGCTTAGCGACATTCACACGGCTCATAATGGCGTTCACTCTCATCATAAGCTCCTTTGGCGAGAACGGCTTCACGACATAGTCATCAATTCCAAGCTCAAAGCCGTGAATTCTGTCGTACTCCTCGCCTCTTGCCGAGAGCATAAGCACCGGCACATTACTTACCTTTCTTATTTCCTTAACTGCAGAAAAACCGTCAAGCTCCGGCATCATGACATCCATGATGATTATATCGAATTTATCAGGCGTCTGTCTGACAATATTCACCGCCTCCATGCCATCAGCAGCTTCAAATACGTTATGCCCCTCAAATTCCGCATATTTTTTGATTATCATTCTGATTCCTGTTTCGTCGTCAACCACGAGAATGTTGTAGCTGTTCATAAGCACACTCCTTACCTGTAATATATTTATATCTTAATATTGTTTTGTGAATATAGTGTGATAAGCCATTGAACGATTTACGGAAATCCGCTTAATTTAAGTGTAAAATATTTTCTTCGTGGTTGCAAGTATCTAAGAGAAATACCTTACGGCAAAGGCTTGCTTGAAAATCTTTGCCGTGAGTGTTAAAATATAAGTGTGTATTGTTTTTCTAATTTGGGAGGTGACCTATGTTTACATTCAGAAAAAAGCGTAAAACCCGTGTTTTCGGTGCAAACATCGAGCCGACATGCGAGCTTTGCAGATTCAACGGCGGCAAAGACAAGCCATTTTGCGTAAAGGGACGCGACTGCAAAAAGGTTTGCCGAAAATATGTCTATGACCCATTGAAAAGAGAACCCGACACTTCTCCCAAACTTTTGGAATATACCGAAGATGATTTTTCTCTTTGAGAAAATAACACCTCCTGCGTTTTTCGTAGGAGGTGTTTGTTGTTTTATCTGTTAATACTCTCAAACTCTTTCGTCGAGCGGAATATATTTTGTCTTTCCGGGAAGTGCCCTGTAAGCAGGTCTCATAATTCTGCCGCCTGTCTCAAGCTCCTCTATTCTGTGAGCGCACCAACCCGCAATTCTTGCAACAGCAAAAAGCGGCGTGAAAAGATCCTCGGGAATGCCAAGCATCTCATATACAAGACCGGAATAGAAGTCGACATTTGCGCTGACAACCTTATTTGAGCCCTTGACATTAAGGAACGCTGTCGGTGCCAGTCTCTCGATTCTCTCGTAGAAATCGAATCTCTCGGCGAAATCACCCTTCTTTGCGGCAAGCTTTTTAGCCTGCTCCTTGAGAATGACCGCTCTCGGATCGCTTTTCGTGTAAACCGCATGTCCGATACCGTAAATCAGTCCGCTGTGGTCGCCCGCCTCACCGCGAAGAATTTTCTCGAGGTATGCCTCAGTCTCATCGTCACTTGTCCAGTCGTGAACCCCAGCCATGAGATCTTTCATCATCTCAATAACTTTGTGGTTTGCTCCGCCGTGACGGAAGCCCTTCAAAGAACCGATAGCCGCACCCATAGTGGAGTAAATATCGGTCTCTGCCGAAGTTAAAACACGTGCGGTAAAGGTCGAGTTGTTACCGCCGCCGTGCTCGGCATGAAGCGACATGCACAAGTCGAGAAGTCGAGCTTCTTCATCGGTGAATTTTCTGTCCTCTCTTATCGCATTCAAAATTGACTCGGCGGTTGAGTGACCCTTTTCAAACGGATGGAAAAACATACTCTGCTTATCATAAAAACGCCTTTTAACCTGATAAGCATAGCTCATCATGGCAGGCAATTTTGCTATAAGCTCGATGGACTGCTTCATATTGTTCTCAAGTGAGAGATTATCAGGGTCTTCATCGTAAGAATATAACGTCAGAACGCCACGAGCCATTTTGTTCATGATGTTCTTAGACGGGTTCTTCATGATAACGTCCTCGGGGAAGTACTCGGGAAGCTCACGGTTTTCATAGAGAATTTCGCAAATTCTGTCGTACTGTCTTTTGGTCGGCAAATTACCGAAAATAAGAAGCCAAACTACCTCTTCATAGGAAAATCTGTTTTCGGCACGGCATCCGTTAATAATATCGGCAACATTTATTCCTCTGTAAGTCAAGCGGCCGTCATCGGGAATTTTGTCACCGTCATTGATGATATAACCGTGAACATTACAAATATGAGTGAGGCCGGCCATAACGCCCGTACCGTCACTGTTTCTGAGTCCTCTTTTTACCTTGTTGTTGGCAAAATCTTCCTTGGTTATGATATTGTTTTTGCGATACTCTTCGCACAATTCATGGAGGACATCGTTTCCGCTTCCGAAAAGCATACTTTCAATTGGCATAGTATTACCTCCTTATCTGATTCATCAGCGTATTTATTTTCTTTCAACATCACACAAAATCCGACTGTGCTCGGATTTAAATAACACATAGCATTTAGATTATAACCCAAACCGAGTGTTTTATCAAGTTTTTGAACAATTATTCAGAGAAACTTTCATTTTTCTCTGAAATAGATAAAAAATCAGACTTTTAACTTTAATTAATGAATATTTTTAAAGCACTATACTGCATATCGCCGTGTATATTTGCAACAAATATACAAAAACAGCGAACAGAAGTTAAATTTCCGTTCGCTGTTTTTTTGTATAAATGCATTAATATTTTAACGGAGATGAATAAAGACCGGATTCCGTCAGCTTTTTCATGGCTGCCACAACAACTGGCTTATCATCCTTGTAAGTGACTCCGTACCACTTGTCGGAGCTTGAAAGCACCTTAACGTCAGCCTCGCCGCTTGCAAGCATATCGTTCACAACAAACGGCAGGAAATATTCACCCTTCATAGGATTGTTTGCTAAAGCGTCCTTCAAAAATTCAGGGAAATCCTCGGTAAGCTTATCGACAAAGGACTTTGTAAATCCCCACATATTCATGCTTACAACAGTATTCTCCGGGAACATAGTCCAAGTGTTTCCGTCATCCTCGGTGAATGCCGCTGAGCCGTCTTTCGGCTCGATTCTTGTTCTCTCGACTATTCCCGTCAGCATGGAGTTTTCGTCTGTCGAGCAAATTCCTCTTGCGACGTGGCCGTTTTCTGAGAGAGTTTTCATGAGCTCATAGCCGACCATAACATAGTGCTTCTTCTCATCGTCCTTTGCGTCTGCGAGGAACTTATAAATCTTCTCGAAAGCCTCTGTTCCGTAGTAATCATCGGAGTTGATTGCGGCAAAGCTTGCGTCCAGATATTCTCTTGCCGAATAAACAGCATGAGCCGTGCCCCACGGCTTCACTCTGCCCTCGGGAACAGTGAAGCCCTCGGGAATATCGGTAAGCTTCTGAAACGCATAGTGCACCTCAAAATGCTCCTCTGCTCTTTTTCCGACTTTCTCGCGAAAATCTGAGTAGAGTTCTTCCTTGATTATGAACACAACTCTTCTGAAACCGGCTCTGTAAGCGTCAAAAAGAGAATAGTCCATAATAATCTCACCGTTCTCGCCGATTGGATCGATCTGCTTGAGACCGCCGTATCTCGAGCCCATTCCCGCTGCCATAACCACAAGTATCGGTTCTTTCATTTTATATCCGCCTTTCATCATTTACCTCAAATGTTTAATTTTTAGGTTACCCTCTGTTTTTAATTATATATTGTTACACAGCATTAATTCAACACAAAAAACAAAATCGGAGAGAAATTTCTCTCCGATTTATTGTAAACATTAATCAATAACCGTAATCGGTGTTGTCAGAATAATAATCTGTCTCGTCCGAATCGTTGGTCTCTGTGCTCTCATCCGTGGATTCTGAGGTGTAATCTCCTGTCGAATCATACAAATCCTCATAAATAAACTCATGAATGTGATCAGCCGCTACATCAAGGTCATACTTCCACTCCCAAGAACCGCTGTCGTAGTCCTCGTAGAATGTACCGCCCTCCGGGTTCTCATATTCGCCCGGAACAGTGATTCTCTCGACTGTGAAGTTACCTGTGATGAATGAAACAAAGCCGAGAAGAGTTGAAGTGTCAACACTTGTCTCAGTTAAAGAAGCACACTGCTTGATGAGGTTCGGAAGATCTGTAACGCTGACGTTCTGAAGCTTGTCTGCCAAAGCAACAAGAACTTTCTGCTGTCTTCCTGCTCTGTATGTATCGGAATCAATGTAACGGATTCTTGCGTAAGCAACAGCCGCATTACCTGACAGATGAACCACGCCGTCCTGCTCTGCAATATAGTCGGCATCGGTAATACCGGAAGCATCGCCCTCCTGACCGAGAAGGTCTCGAAGGTTTTTATTTGTCTGCTCGCATTCCTCTGTTGAAAGCTCAATATCAACACCGCCAAACGCATCAACGATTGCCGCTGTCTTTCCGAAGTTAACGGTAGCGTAATCGGTAATATCAAGCTTGAAGTTAGAGTTAAGAACCTTAAGTGCAAGCTCGGGGCCACCTATTGAGTAAGCCGCATTGATTTTATCGTATCCCGTTGCCGTGTATGCTTCGTCACCGATATAAACTCGTGAGTCACGAAGGATACTTGTCATCTTGACCTTATTGTGAATCTCGTCAACAGAGAGAATCATGATAACATCCGAAAGACCCTTCATGTCGGAATCACGGGAGTCAACACCGAACAAAGCGATATTTTTAATCTCGGGGTTAGTCTCAACATCAGAAACAATTCCCAGAGCGTCCTTATCCTTTGTGATGGTAGTAGTAGTCATTCCGCCGAGAAGATACTGCGTAACATACAGCATTCCGCCGCCGATAATCATACAAAAACAGCACAAAACTATAATTGCCGCTTTGGCTCCTGTATGTCTTTTCTTTCTCTTTACTCTGTTGTACCTTCTGTACTCGGCACTTGATGTAAAGCTCGAAAGGTCTTCAAACTGTCTTGAAGAGTTATTCCTTGCCATCTTGTATTCACCTTTCTGTGTTTAGAAAAATTAACTGCATAATAAACGAAAGTCAAAAGACCTTCAACTTGAAAAGCTGTCACTTGCCGCTCATGGCAAATGACATATTAACTCATAGATTATACTACAACAACCTAAAGTTTGCAAATTTGCCGCTTGAATTTTACATTATTTTTGCAACTTTTTCAATTTTTCTTAAAAACAAAAAGCTTAGAGGCAACGTAATTGACCACAATGATGATAACATTGGCGACAAGCTTCATAACGGTATCGTTGAAGTGAAGCTTTGTGACAAACACATACATCAGGACAATATCAAGCACTGCGGAAAAAGCTCTTGCTCCGAAAAACTTGAGCATCTCCATGAAATTTTCCGAGAATCCATGTGCATTGCTCTCGAAAACCCACTTCTTATTTGTGACATAAGCAAACAGGATTGAGATGAACTCGGCAAGCGCAGTTGCCGCTGTGACAGCCACATTAGACTCAGGTCCTCCCATGAGTCTGACTAAAACGAGGTAGCCGCCCCAGTTAACAACCGTGGTAAGTCCCCCGAAAAACACGTATAAAATAATCTCTTTGTACTTAACAAAAAGCTCCTTGATTTTTACCATTTCTTATCTCCGTTATTCAAATATTCTCCTGCTTCCGTTGCGGCAATCGCACCGTCAGCCACCGCTGTGACAACCTGTCTCAAAAGCTTGGTTCTGCAGTCGCCTGCGGCAAAAACTCCGGGCGCACTTGTCTTTGTGTCCTCGCCCGCCTTGATAAAGCCCCTCTCGTCAAGCTCGCAAACACCCTCGGCAAGCTTAGTGGATGGCGTTGTGCCGACAGCAACAAAAATACCGTCAAGCTCAAGTTCGCTCGTCTCTCCCGTCTTGACATTCTCAAGCACGCATGAAGAAACCATGGGACTTCCCTTAATCTCTTTAACAACGCTGTCCCAGACAAATTCGATATTGTCGTGCTTTTTTAGTTCGGTGAAATAGCTCTTTGCGGCTCTTAATTCATCTCTTCTGTGAATCAGATAAACTTTCTTGCAGATTTTCGAGAGATAAATAGCGTCTGCCGCCGCTGTGTCTCCTCCGCCGACTACCGCACAGGTTTTTCCTCCGAAAAACGCACCGTCACAAACAGCGCAATAGGAAACGCCGACTCCTCTCAATTCATCTTCACCCGGAACGCCTAAGTGTCTCGGCTCTGCACCGAGTGCGAAAATGAGAGTCTTAGCAGACAAAATATCTCCTCTGCGATTGGAAAGGACTTTGTTTCCGTCTTCGTCTGTTATGATTTTGGTTACATTTTTCTTCACAAACTCAACGCCGAAGTTTTTTGCCTGCTTCTCCATGGTCTCAGCCAAAACGGTTGCGTCCACGGGAGTTTCAAATCCGGGATAGTTAGCGATTTCGCTGGTTGTGGTAAGCTGACCGCCGGCAGTGTACTTCTCGACAACAGCTACCTTAAGCTCGGCTCTTCCGGCGTAAATTCCTGCGGCAAGTCCTGCGGGGCCGCCGCCGATAATTGCCACGTCATAAATTTGATTTTCCATAAAAATCCTTTCTTATTAAAGAGCGTCCTTCATGACACGAAGAACATTCTTATAGAATATTTTCTCAAGCTGATCGTCACTCAGACCCGCTTTTTTGAGCTCGTCTGCGAGAATAGGCATCTTGGAGGAATCGTCTATCTCGAGAATTCCGCCGATACCGTCAAAGTCTGTTCCGAGACCGACGCACTCGATACCGCCAACGTCAATGAAATGAAGAACATGTCTCACCATTGCTTCAACTCTTGAGTGCTCGTCCTTCGGGTCAGCATTCAAAAACGACGGACAGAAGTTAATTCCCGATACACCGCCCTTTGAAGCGAGAACCTTAATTTGCTCGTCCCAGAGATTTCTCTGATGAGATGAAAGTGCTCTGCAGTTTGAGTGAGATGCGATAAACGGCTTTTTGCATACGTCTGCCACGTCATAGAAACCGCCCTCGGAAAGATGAGAAACGTCAACGAGTATGCCTAATTCCTGCATGTAGCTTACAGCCTCTTTTCCGAAGCTTGTGAGTCCCTTTTTCATAAGGTTTTCGTCTGCCGAATTAGGATAACCGAAGCAGTTGTCAAAGTTCCATGTGAGTGCGATTGCACGGAATCCGTCATCATAAAAACGCTTGACGTTATCTAAGCTGTAATCAACAGCTCTTCCGTCCTCCATGGTGAGAACAGCGCTCATTTTTCCGTTCGCAAGATTCTTCTCGATGTCCTCGGCAGAATATGCCATTTCGATAACATCATTATATTTCTTTACGTTGTCAAGGAGAATTTTTCTCATCTCGGCAATGTAAATCTCATCGGTCATATCCTCTCTGCCGTAACGCTTGAATCCCTCTCTCGGAGGAAGGAAAACGGCAAAGAACTGTGCGAGCTGATCGCCTCTTCTCATTTTGTCGAAGTCGATGCTTGTCTCGGGTGTGCTGTAAAGATTAGTGTTCACCTCGGGATTGAAAAGCAATTTCATCAGAGTATCGCAGTGCATATCAATGAATTTCATAATCATACCTCTTCTTTCCTAATGTATATGAAAATTACAATTATCTACCCGTGTAAAATATTTCGGTGCGATGGCGGTCAAAGACCGCCCCTACGGGAGAAATCAATAAATAAGTAATTGTATTTTGACTGTAGCATAATCTCAAATATCATTAACAAGGCTGATTATAAGCCATACACAAGAAAAATACAATCGTTAAAACCGCCATATTTCAAGAGTTTTCAAACTGTTTAAGATTATCATATTGTAAGTTTTATCTTTTTATGTTAATATCAAATAAATAAAATTTCAGGAGGATAAGCCAATGCTTACTGAAACAAAAAAGGAATTTATCGAATTTATGATGAGTGCAGACGTTCTTCGTTTCGGAAATTTCGTAACAAAGAGCGGCAGAAACACTCCCTATTTCGTAAATACAGGAAACTACAAGACAGGCGAGCAGATTGCCAAGCTCGGTTCTTATTATGCTAAGCTTGTCAAGGAAACAATCGGAGACGAATTTGACGCAATGTTCGGCCCCGCTTACAAGGGAATTCCCCTTGCCACAAGCTGTGCGGGCGCACTTTACAATAACTACGGAGTAAGCAAGCCGTATTTCTTCAACCGCAAGGAGGAGAAAGACCACGGCGAGGGCGGCTCTATCGTCGGATACAAGCCACAGAGCGGTGACAGAATCATCATCATCGAGGACGTCATCACTGCAGGAACCGCTATCCGCGAGGTTATGCCTATTCTCAAGGGCTGCGGCGACGTAAAGGTTGAGCATATGTTCATCAGCGTCAACCGCTGTGAAGTAGGAAAAATCCCCGGCAAAACCGCAATCATGGAGGTTCAGGAGGAGTACGGACTCAATGTTCACGCTCTCGTAACCGTTCAGGACATCAAGGAATATCTTGTTTCCAAGGGCACATACGGCGACATTCTTCCTCTTATGGACGAATATATGAGCAAATACTGTGTTTTCTGATAACACAGGCTCAGTTTATTTTGCTTCAAAGACGCAGATAATATTTTAAACATCTGCGTCTTTTATTTTCCCATTATTAAGGTGAATTTTTCAACGTGACATTCAAGTAAAGGAGAGCTTAGTATGAAAACAGCTTTATTAGTCATGGCTGCGGGAATCGGCAGCCGTTTCGGCGGCGGCATCAAGCAGCTTGCGGCAGTTGACAGCTCAAATCACATCATCATGGACTATTCCATTCACGATGCAATCGAGGCAGGCTTCAACAAAATCGTATTCGTTATCAGAAAAGATATCGAAAAGGACTTCCGTGAGGCTATCGGAAACAGAATTGAGGGCATTTGTTCCGCTCATAATGTGGAAGTAGCTTACGGCTTCCAGGATTTACACAATATCCCCGGTGAATTCCCTGAGGGAAGAACCAAGCCTTGGGGCACAGGTCAAGCAGTTCTTGCAGCAAAAGACGAGATTGACTGCCCGTTCTGCGTTATCAATGCAGACGATTACTACGGCAAGGAGGCTTTCAAGCAGGTTCATGATTATCTCGTTTCGGGCGAAAAGGATTTCTGCATGGCAGGCTTCATCCTCAAGAATACGCTCTCCGAGAACGGCGGCGTAACAAGAGGCATCAGCAAGGTTGACGAAAACTCCTATCTCACCGAGGTTGTCGAGACAAGCGACATCGTAAAAACTCCGACAGGAGCTGCAGTAAACGGAAAAGAGATTGACGCAGACTCTTACGTTTCCATGAACTTCTGGGGTCTCACTCCCGAGTTTATGACAACTCTCGAAACAAACTTCAAGGTATTCTTCGAGAAAACCGTTCCGTCAAATCCGATGAAGGCAGAGTATCTCCTCCCAATTCTCATCGGTGAGCTTCTCGAGAAGAACGAAACCAAGGTCAAGGTTCTCGAGACAAAGGACAAGTGGTTCGGCGTTACATATGCCGAGGACAAAGCATCCGTCATCGAGAGCTTCGCAAAGCTTATCGAAAACGGTGTTTACAGTGCAGACCTCTATTCCGATTTAGGCTGATAATTCAGATACTAAGAAAACAGGTGCGTTTTGGCGCACCTGTTTTTTGCGGCAAAGAAAAAACGCTGTCACCGACGTGACAGCGCATATTTTCTGCGTGTGAATTTAGAATCAGAGGTCAACAACTGTAAAGTCGTTCTTCTCATCCTCGCCGAGCTCCTTGAGCTGAGCGACAGCGTTCATAGCTTCTTTCTCGCTTCTGAACTTTCTTGCCTCTTCCTTAACAAAAGTGTTCTCAAAGTATCCCTTTTTCTTGGAGATTGTCTTTACGAAACCGGTCTCTGAGCTAAACTTATTTGTCCAAGCAACAACCTTTGCCATTTTGGTATCCCCTTTCGTGAGATTTACAATTTATAATAATAAATATATGTGGAGCTGGTGAACGGACTCGAACCCCTGACCTGCTGATTACAAATCAGCTGCTCTACCAACTGAGCTACACCAGCGAATGATTAAAATCGTGTTTTTCGCCTATGATTTTTTCAATCTGTACCCTTATTATAATCGATATGATTTTAAATGCAAGGTTTTGCATAGAAATTCTCTCTTTTACGGTATTTTCTACAATCATAAAGTTCGAAAAATGTGTATTTTGCCAACAAAAACCGCAAAAAAGGGATTGGCTTTACCGTTCCAATCCCTGTATAAACTATTTGATTTTATTATCTTCGATTAAATTATACTGTGCATCGGAGTTGCCTCTTCTTGCTATTTCTTAGGTTTTATACTTACCAAAAGTTTTGTATTTTCCGGTGGACTCACTTCATTCATCAAGATTTACGTCCCCTTTCATCTGCCCTAAGGAATAATTTCATCCCGGCTCAGTTTTAATAACCGTAAACACATGGGGTCTTAACTGTTTGGTGGAGTACACCGTCCATGAATTAATTTCAGTATTAAATTTTTAATCATATAAGCTTCTGCCTGAGCTCCTTTGTGTAGGAATTTCTACCGCACATGTTCTGCCAAATGGGAGAAATACCAGCTCTGTATTATATTGCCTGTGACTTCTTCTTCTCTTCAAACGCTTCAACATAAAACTCACCTCTGTGGAATACATCAATATGCGTTATCTTGTTCACTGCAAATAAATATTCACTTTTTCGGCATAGCCTTTAAGCTTTTACCTGCAGCCTATGAAGCCACCGGTCTCACTCGCTTTCGATAATATATTTGGTTGTGTCGAATTGAAAATTTACCGGTACATTGGACCTACCTCATCGATTTACTTGATTGCATTACCTGCGTAGCTTATAAAAACTTTCATTCTGATCACCTTTTCACTGTAGAATTAAAAGCTTATAGCATAATCATTTCATCGGAGTTAACCTGCTTTCTTAACTGATAAAATTAAATTTTAATCTGTAATTAAGAAATAAACGGTTAGTACATTTCAGTTCTCCTCTTTTGCTTTATATTGATTTAAGATTTCGGATGAAGCTTAACTGTTCATCGGACCTTTCCTCCTTGGAATAATTCTTGCTTAACTAACTTCTTCTGTTAAGCTTTTCTTATTTCCTTTTCTTATCTTGGCTATATTATAACGCCCTTTATTC
>CAVDQG010000021.1:0-31509 GCA_963611165.1 Bacteroides uniformis | reverse complement strand
CTTTTCTGAGTTGCACCGTGGCTGGGACATTAAAACATCCTTATGTGGTGTTGGCGTTTGCCTACTCCTTTTTTTCAAGGTGCGAATAAACCTTGGGTAAATATTCGATTAAATCCGTCGGAAGAACCGCTGTCATGCCGAGCGTTTCGGCTGCCAAATCTCCCGCTTTTCCGTGAACAAAAGCCCCCAGAACCGCCGCCTTTTCGGGCGGCAATCCCTGAGCCGCAAGCGAACCGATTATGCCGGAAAGCACATCACCGCTGCCGCCTTTAGCCATTCCTGCGTTTCCGCTTATGTTAATATGAGTGGAAACTTCCTCATTCGGCGAACATACAACAGTACCGGAACCCTTGAGAAGTGTGATTACACCGTATTTTTCAGAAAATTCCTTTGCGGTTTCAAGTCGGTGAGACTGAATTTCCTTGATTTCTTTTCCCGCAAGACGGGACATCTCACCCGGATGCGGAGTCACGATAATCGGATAATTCCTGTTCTCAAGCAATCCCATGTGTTTTGAAATGTAATTGAGTGCGTCAGCGTCAAGCAAAATCGGGCAGACACAATTTTCGAGTATCAGCGGAACATATTTCTCGGCAAGCTCACCGAGTCCGCATCCAATCACAACCGCTGTTGCGGACGAAAGTGCGTGGGTTAGCTTCTCGAAGGATTTCTTCTTTGCGTCAAGATTTTCAAAATCGAGTACCGTGAAAATCGGCTCGGGAAGTATCGGAGCAATCAGCGGATAAATATCCTTTGTGACAACTATATTCACAAGTCCGACACCGCTTCGAAGCGCACCCTTCGCACACATTATGCATGCGCCTATCATTCCCATACTGCCGCAAACTATCACAAGCTTTCCGAAAGTTCCCTTGTTGCTGTCGGATTTTCTCGTGAGCATAAGCTTTTTAGCGTCAGAATCAGTCAGAACGGCAAATTCTGTCGGCATATTTCTAATATCATCCCCGTCAATTCCGACCGAGGCAACTTTAAATTTACCGCAGTAACTTTTGCCCGGTTCAATGAAAAAAGCAGGCTTTGCCGCAGTAAAAGTCACGGTGAAATCAGCCTTTACCGCAACACCCAGCACCTCGCCGCTGTCACAACAAACACCTGACGGAACATCAATCGCAAGCTTAAAGGCTTTTGAAGCGTTCATCGCCTTTATTATATCGGTTAAATATCCTCTCACAGCTCCCTTGAAGCCAAAGCCGAAAATTCCGTCCACTATAACATCGGCGTCGGCAATATATGACAATATGTCGGCTTTTCCGTCTTCGTTCTCTTCACAAAAATCATATACGGGAATTGCGGAATAAAGCTCCTTAAAAGCATTCATGGCAAGCTCGGTTGCGGGCGGCCCCTGAAGAAGCACCACACGGACAAGCGCATTATTCTCAAAAAGTCTGTTCGCACAAACATAGCCGTCACCGCCGTTGTTTCCCTTACCGCAGAGAACCACAAGCTTCTTGCCCTGAACGCTCGGAAATTCTCCAAGCACGGCATCGGCAACCGCATTGCCGGCATTTGTCATCAGTTCAGCCATTGAAGTGCCTTTTTCGGTGGCAAGCTTTTCAAGAGCCTTAATGTTCTCGCTCGTATATATTTTCATGTGCGAAGCCTCCTTGAGTAAATCATTGCTGTATATTTACATAATATCATCACAAAACTTTAAAATCAACAGAGCAAAAGCCAAGAATCTGCAAAATCAAAGTTGCTTTACTTTAGGCGGATAATATTTTTCGGCTAAATTTCAAAAAACACTTGCAAGATAAAAATATATGTAGTATAATAATCAGGTCATCGGGGTGTAGCGCAGATGGTAGCGCGCTTGAATGGGGTTCAAGAGGCCGTGGGTTCAACTCCCGCCACTCCGACCAAAGAAAACCTTGAAAAATGGCTTAACAGAGCCAAATTTCAAGGTTTTTTCTTTGTTTGCTATATCTCTTTTAAAGAATTAAAATACGCATTTTTACGCCGTTTTACGGTAAATGCAGTGGGAAATGTAGTGGGTGATTTTAGCTAAAAAACGGCTTAGTTATCGCATTTTCCAACTTATCGGTAAGTAATATAATAGATTATTACAATAAATGGCAGCCTGTATGGTTGCCATTTTTCTATGCCATCTTTCACTTTGTTTGATAATTAATCACAAACCATACCGTAAAGGCGGCTTGCGGTCACCTGATAACCAAGACTGTTTCTAACAGTTTTCAAACACAAGCTATTTACTGCCGTTGCCGCTCTCACCTGACGAATTGCAATTCCATGCCCCCGAACGATAGTAGCCCTTGCTGTCATATCCTCCTTTGCCCGGGTAACGGTAATATCCTCTGTAGTCATAGCCTCCCTCACCAGGACGACGGTAATATCCCTTTGCATCATATCCGCCCGCACCCGCTTTTCGGTAATATCCCTTAGCGTCGTAACCGCCTTCGCCGTTGTTTCTGTAATAGCCTTTTCCGTCATAGTAGCCCATAATATTCTCCTTTACATTTGATATCAATTGATTATTTTTGATAGTATTCTCTTATGTTTACCGTAAAATTTTACCCTTGAAATAGTCAAAATATGAAGTGAATGGTATTTGCCTGCATAAAAACGATATTCCGGCAACAGCGCAACCTCTTCAAATCCACCTTTTAGATTTATTTCTATGCTGTTCGTATTGTAATCAAAAACCGAAATAAAAATTCTGTTCAACGGGTATTTGCGAAATAAGTAATCCATCATCTTAACCGCCGCCACAGTACCCAATCCACGATTTTGATACTCTTCATAAAGGCAAAGTGTGAATTTACAGTGTGCATCGCAGCTGAAAAAATCATATGAGAAAGTAAACCCGACGGTTCTCCCCAAAGAATCCTCAATCATAAAAAAATCATGATACTCGTTTTTTGCAAATTTCTCTGAAATCCAGCTTTCAAACATCGGAAGATTATGCACTTGATAGCTGTGTGAAAAAAGAATTTGATTTTCTTCTTTCATCATAAAGTCGAACAATCTTCTTAAGTCTCTTTCATAATCAAATCTTCTTAAGCTGACTTGTAACATTACTGCCCCCAAAATAACATTGTCAAATTCTTCTTTTTATTTTTATTCTATATTATATATTACGCAATTGCAACCGAA
Organism: Bacteroides uniformis; assembly: GCA_963611165.1. Taxonomy (GTDB): domain Bacteria; phylum Bacillota; class Clostridia; order Oscillospirales; family Acutalibacteraceae; genus SIG603. The sequence continues at coordinate 28,377 of CAVDQG010000021.1, read as the reverse complement.
AAGTGAGCTTTTCCGGATGAGTGCGGCTATTTTGGGACAAAGAAAACACCCCGCCTTAAAAGACGGGGATTCTTGACTTATTCAGTCCTTAATTGCTTTATCGTAGCCGAAAACCTTTCTCATTATGATTATCACTACCGTTGCGTCGAGCAAACCGACAGAAACATCACTGAGGAAATGTGCGCCCGAAACTATTCTCGCAAACGCTACAACAACGGGGAAAATACAGCATATTATTTTGACTATATTTTCTCTTCTTTTTATCGGTGCAATCACCGTGCCGAGAATCGGTAAAAGCAGAGTTCCCGCCGCACTTGCGGTGTGACCGCTTGGAAACGACTTAAATTCTTCCTTTGCGATTATCGAACCAAACTGCGACTTCACATTCGACGCGAAATTCCACCAGTTCTCAAAGGAAATATCGTCACGGGTTATAATCATGCGGTAACGTGGTCTTCCTCTGAACTGCTTGATTATCTCGTAACTGAAAAATATGAGCATAGGCGTCAAACCAAGAAACAACGAGAGTTTTCTGAGTTTATCTTTGTCGCTCTTGTCTGCCATAAAATAAACTGCCACAGTGAAAATCAGACTTACTGCAATTAAAATTACACTGCCAAGTATTTTATTTCTCATATTTTCATAGGAGTCCTTGAAATAAAGAGCGGTAGCAATCAAATCGAGCACACTGAATATGAGCATAAGAACGCTCGGTCTCATTTTCTCTTTATCGAATGAAGCAATGCCGAGCGCCACGCTTGCGAGGTAACAGAACATACACGGAGTTTGACCGAATCCCGCAAATATCACGCCGTACATGCTGTTTTGATTGCATAAATTCTGAGATATCGAGAGATCGTAAAACGAACCTACAAGCAGTCCCAAAACGGACAGTGGTATGAAAAAATAAAGTGTTTTTTTAGACATAATTTCTCCTTAATCACCTCATTAAATCTAATATTTCCTCCGACTGAATTCTTGAAGAAGCGGCAGTCTTTGAAAAATCATCGGTTATTCCCTTTCCCTCGTTCGGCTTGAAGTGAGCCACCGTGCAGTCGGCAAGGAAGCATATGACAAGTGCCGTGCATATAGGAACAATAACCTGAGGCTTAATTTTTCTTGCTATATTGTCAATCATCGGAGCGAGCACATACACAACGGCAATTCCGCCGATTCCGAATACAAGAAGTCCCTCGGCACAGACTCTTCCGTTGATATTGAGAAAATATCCCGAATAATCCCACCATTTTTCTCCGTGAGCCAACTGAAGATAGACAGAAGTCATGTATTCAACGAGTCCGCAAAGAACGATTGAAGCGCCAAACTCGAGATATGGTTTGTAGCGAAGCTTATTGAGAAGCAACAGTATCAAAAGGCATCCGGTTCCGTAAATCGGAAGCCATGGGCCGTAGTTCACTCCTCTGTTTGCGAGAGTTCCCTCGGCGATAAGCGTAAGACTAACTTCCCACAGCCAGCCGAAAATACTCATCGTGAAGAAAATCGAAATAAGAGTTGTCACAGAATAACTGCGGATATAATCGTAGCTTTCGTCCTCACGGATTTTTTCTCTTCGTCCGATTGGGAAAAGTCTCGACGGATAAATTTCACCGTTCAATATCGAAGCAATATCTTTTCTGCGAAGCTGTTTGCGGTTATATTTTCTTACAGCCTCTGCCTCATCGTCATAGCGAAGAACAACTCCGAATGTGTCGGCAAAAAATTTCTTAACAGGATTTTTGTAATCGACTGCTTCATTTTCGCCGTTATAATCCTCGGTGATTTTCGGATAAGCTGTTTCCAAAAGCTCCTTGCTTGCCCTTCTGAAAAGAAAAGTATCGTCCAAAAGCTCCGAGAGCTCGCCGCCGCTTTCTTTGTAAGCCTCTCGGATAGTAGCATAATACTCCGCAAAAGCCGCCGTCTTGTATGGTGCGACCCAAAAAAGGCTTGCGATTCCACTTGTCGCAAATGAGAGCATATCCCAAAGAATGAAGCTAAGTTCAAAGACAAAGCACTCCCACTTGTGACCGTACATCATCTTTCTTGAGAGTAAAATGGCGTCCTTCGAGCTTATATCGGGATTTTCTGCCATTATATAAGGAAAGAGAAAGTAAGAATAATGCTTGATAATTCCGCCGACTATCGTGAACATCCAGAGCGTTTCATACACAAATTTTCTAAACGATGCGAGAGCAAGATGCACCCATCTTTTGCACCACACGGGATAGACAAAAAGATGAAAGGATAATTTTTGATAGGTTCGTGCCTCGAGAAAAATTCTCGCACTTGCTATTTCATAAACGGCTGTTATAAAAAGGAAAAAAGCCGTTATAAATATCAAGCCAAGCGCAATAAATATGACCTGAGTCACAGACTCAGAGTCTGTAAGCGACAATATCGAAGAATAGACCGTGACGTAAAACGAACCCGAATGCACCTTGTTGGCAAATCCTGCGAGCACACCTCGGCTGTAACCAACGCTCACAACGCCGATTTTCTTGTCGGCTGCGCTCTCGTTCTTCTCGTATTCCTCCTTGGACTCGGCTTCAAAGCTTGTCATATTTTTATTAATGACCGCCTCATACACCTGACCGAAACCGAAGCTTGTTACAGAAGAACTGTTCTCCGCCTTCAATATACCTGTCGGCGACCTGAATCGCAGAAAGTCCGTTACCTCGGTGTAATTGCTTCCGATTATCGCCGCAATGAGAATTGTGGCAATGAAAAATATATAATGAGTTTTAACCGTTCTTTTGGCGGCTTTTTTTATGGCTTTTCTGTTCATTTTATGCCTCAACCAATACAATTATGAAAATCTCCGCTTCGATTGTCAAACCAAAACATCGCACCTTGATTATAGCACAGTTATATTATAAAATAAACATAATTAAGAAATCGGAGGCATATATGAAATTTAAAATTGTGGCATTAATGGTATTGAGTTTGATAATTTCCTCCACCGCCCTAAGTGCCTGTTCTTCCAAAGAAAAAGAGCTTCCCAAAAACATAATCTGCGTCGGAGACAGCATAACCTACGGCTACGGAGTGAGCGACAGCGAGAGTTATCCGTCCGTATTGGCTCGTTTAATGGGCGAAAATACTCGCGTTTTAAATTACGGTATGAACGGTGCCACGGGTACTTCTGACAACGCCATGTCATATTCATCGTTATCTGTCTACAGTCTTTGCCAAGAATCCGAAGCGGATGTCTATATCGTCATGCTTGGCACTAATGATGCCCACGAAAATTTCTGGGACAAAGAAAAATATATCTCCTCGATGAAAAGCATGCTTGATGCTTTCAAATCTGCAAATCCAAACGCCAAATTTTACCTCATGCAGCCGCCCGCAGTTTTCAGCAGCGGAATCAGCGACGATATAATCAAAGATGAGCTTCACGATGCCGTTTCAGAGCTTGCCAAGGAATATAAAGCTAAGCTTATCGACCTCTATGCCCTGACCGAGAATAACGAAAGCTTCTTTTCGGACGGCGTTCATCCGACTGCCGAGGGATATGCCACAATCGCACAGAAAGTCTATGATACGATAACAGATTAAACGGTTAGTTTTTAACGCAAGCCTAAAAATTGTTGAAAATTCTCCTGTAAACTAAGAAAACCGCCCTGAAAAGGACGGTTTTTGTTTTAGTAAAATTTAATTTTAAATCAGCCGACAGTTGTTCCGCCGAGAGTTGCCATAATGACAGCCTTAATCGTGTGGATTCTGTTCTCTGCCTCGTCGAAAACAATGCTCTGCTTAGAACTGAACACTTCGTCGGTGACCTCCATGCAGTCTCTTCCGAAACGCTCGCCCATTTCCTTGCCGACCTTTGTCTTGAGATCGTGGAAAGCAGGCAGACAGTGCATAAATACTGCGTTTTCACCGGCAATGCCCATAAGGTGAGAGTTAATCTGATAAGCAGAAAGATCGTTAATTCTCTCCTCCCAAACCTCAATCGGCTCGCCCATTGAAACCCAAACATCTGTGTAGAGAACATCAGCGCCGACAACAGCTTTTTCGGGATCCTCCTCGAATGTGAGAGTTGCACCCGACTCCTTTGCGTATCCCTCACAAAGCTTGACAAGCTCCTCGCTCGGCCAGTACTTTTTAGGTGCCGCACAGGTGAAGTTAAGTCCAAGCTTTGCACAGCCGACCATGAGGCTGTTGCCCATGTTGTAGCGGCAGTCTCCGAGATAGCAGAAATTAATTCCCTTTAGCTTTCCGAAGTGCTCCTTGATTGTGAGCATATCTGCTAAAATCTGAGTTGGATGGAATTCGTTTGTAAGTCCGTTCCAAACGGGAACTCCCGCATTCTCAGCGAGCTCCTCTACGATGCTCTGCTCAAATCCACGGTACTCAATACCGTCATAGATTCTGCCCAAAACGTGTGCGGTGTCTGCGATAGACTCCTTCTTGCCCATCTGTGAGCCTGAGGGGCCAAGGTAAGTGCATCCCATACCGAGATCATAAGCGGCAACCTCAAACGAACAGCGTGTACGGGTTGAATCCTTCTCAAACAAAATAACTATGTTCTTTCCCGGGAAAACCTTGTGCGGAATGCCTGCTTTTTTCTGAGCCTTAAGCTCTGCGGCAAGGTTTACAAGATACTCTATCTCCTCGGGAGTGTAATCGATAAGCTTTAAAAAGCTTCTTCCTTTAAAATTCATAATAAGCTTCCTTTCTTCTGAATGAACAGCATATGTGTAATATATCATATATATTGCAAAAAATCAAGAAAATAATGAATAAATATACACTCATCTTTCAATAACCGTGAAAAATCAAAAAGTCCCCACATCAAAGATGCAGGGACATCCGTGTATTGATTCTAACGCTAAGTTAAGTTTTAGTCAAGATTACTTTGATACATTATCGGTTTCGGCTTTGAGTTCAAGCTTATCCTCGAAAACCGCCACACCTTTCTCGCAAAATACCGAGAGAAGCGTGCCCGTAAAGCTCATTTCCATTGTGTTTTCCGTGGAAAGTCCCGCATTACTGCCTGTGCCGAGAAGAATTTCTTCTCCGCCGTCAATACTGCAATAGAACGAATAACCTTTTCTGTCCGAGCGTATGGTAAACTTAATCTTATTGCTTCTGTGCTTAAATTCAACCTTATTAACAACCGAGCCCATATCGTGCACATGCTTATAAAGCTTCACGACATTCTGAGCTGAACCGAACGGGCCCTCGCCGTAATCAACAAACAAATCATAGTGATAGTCGTTGTTGTAGTAAGCCGAAACGCCCATACCGTTTCCCTTAGAACGCTGAAGATCAATTGTCACGCTGAATTCCGTCACAAACTCAGGCTGACGAACGGAAATCATAGTAGGCGACGCCTGCGGCTCATCAAGAGAAACTCCATTACCTACAAGCTTGAGGCTGTTGTCGGCAAAAGAATAATTTGCCATATCGGGATTTCTCGTGAAAAGAATGTGCTTGGAAATCGGCTCGTTAAATTCTACGGTAACATTTCTGTTCTGCGGTAAAGCCGACTCGGGAAGCTCCATATTCGGCTCTAACTCGAGCATTCCGTCATTTCCGACAGTACACCAGCCGTTTTCCCATGTAACGGGAGCAAGGAAAGTCTCTCTGCCGAGATTATGAAGCATAGCATGGCTGAATTTTCTGACACCCAGACAAACAAGATACCATTTTCCGTCGTCACTTTCTACCAAATCGGCGTGACCTGTACACTGAATCTCGCTGTCCTGACCGCCTATTCCGCTGTGAGTTAAGATAATTCCTCTCTCTTTCGGACATTTCTCATACGGCCCCCAGATGTTTTTGGCTCTGCTCATTGTCTCGCTGTGACCGTACTCCGTGCCGCCCTCTGCTATCATGAGATAATAGTATCCGTCTTTTTTGTAAATATGCGGGCCTTCTGGAGTTTTTCCGCCGCAGCCGTAGGAGATAATTTTCTTATCGGAAAGTATATCTCCCGTTAAGGGGTCAAGCTCAAACATAATAATTCCGTAACCGTTCTCGTCCATGCCAGTGCCGCAGTAGTAGCACTTTCCGTCATCATCCCAGAAAACGGACGGATCTATTCCCATGTGGTCAATCCAAGCAGGCTCACTCCACACACCGAGAATGTTTTCATCCTCAGTGTGCACTATGAAATTTCCCTTATCGGAAATGTTCGTGGTAATCATCCAAAATTTACCGTCATGGAATCTTATGGTAGGTGCAAAAATTCCGCCTGAATTCTTGCACCCGTGAAGCTTTAGCTGGCTTTCTCTTGTCAGAACGTGACCTATAAGCTCCCAGTTTACGAGGTTTGTGGAATGATAGACAGGCACACCAGGAAAATACTCGAAGGTAGAATTCACGAGGTAATAGTCCTTGCCTACTCTGCAAATTGACGGGTCGGGCGAATATCCGGGGATTATGGGGTTATGAAATTTACTTACCGCCATATCAAACCTCTTTCTTATAGCATTCTATCAAGTCCCAATCGGACTCCCTCTCATACCATGCAAGACCTCTGTCCTCATATTCAATCTCACCGCGCTGGTTATCGTATGGGTCAATTCTCGGATGCTTCTTCTCAGGAATCAAAGCGCCCTGATACTCGCTGTTTGCAGCCATTCTGAATGGGTCGAGGTTGCCGAAATAATAGTCGTGACGCTCAAAATTGCCTGCTCTGAACGCACTTCCGCCGAAGCTGCAGTCAGCAAAAAGCCAACCAAACGGAGCGACATAGAACTGTGCCCAGTCGTGGCATCCCACATCATACGGATTTACATACACGCCGGACTGCCACTTAGCCGGTATACCTGCGCATCTGCAAAGTGTGATGAAAAGAAGTGCCTGAACACCGCAGTCACCCTTTAGTCCAAGACCGCAGTAATCGGGAATTTCGGTGATTGTGAAATACTCTCTCATGAACGAATAAGTGACCTTTGTGGTGCAGTAATCGTAAAATCTTCTTGCCAGAAGTACCGGATTTTTCTCGTCACCGCCGATTTCCTCGCAAAGAGCCTTAATAAACGGAGTGAATCTGATATGCGGATAAAGCTCCTCAGTCTCAAAGGACGGCTGTTCGGTCTTTCCGGCAAGCTCAATATTCTTTTCATCCTTGAGGTCGATATAATTTACAACACTGTCGTACTCATACTCAACCTCGAAACGCTCGTTTTTATCAAGCTTTGTCTCAAAGAAAATTGTTCTCTGTGCGTCGTTCTCATCACCGATTACAGCATTATCGGAATGCGACAAAATCTTGATATTCTTCATATTAATTGCATTCTTAGGAAGCGGCAAATGAACTCTAACCGTTTCGCCTGCTCTGAAAACATCATCATGCATCTTTGTCCAAGCCTTAAGTCTGATGTGCCATTCGCTCTTTCCGTCAGCCTTCATTGCGGCAATATTCTTGTTAAGCTCGATTCTTGCGGGGCTTTCGCTCGCGCTTGGCTCACCTGCACGCTCGGCAAGGTCTGGGTGAACTTTAATAAGCGTAGAAAGAAAACGCTGATGACAATATACCTTACCGCCGATATAAATCCATTCGATTGCACTTGTATCGAGAAGATTTTCAAATTCTTCTCTCGTCATACCGCTGATTTTCTCAGAAGCAAGCTTAAAAGCCTCCTCCTCAGTGTAAGTGAAATCACTCGGCATAGCCTTAATGATTCTCTTCTCAAGGCGAAGTCTCTCCTTAGTGCACTCAGGCACCTTAGGATTATTTAAATAAATCTCGATAAGTCTATCACAACGGGGAAAATCACCGCACCATTTGGCACGCAGAATATCCTCGGGCAAATCAATAGCAAGCGGAGTCATATCATTTACATTTTTCATAACGCTGCACCGTCCTTAATTAGTATCTGACAAAAATTTTATCATTTTACCGCATATAAATCAAGAATATATATTCTTTTATCGAAAATATCCACACAAATTGTACCAAAAGAGAAATACAAAAAAGGCTGTGGTTTCCCACAGCCTTGGTAGACAATATTAGCCTTAATTAAGTTTTAAGCAAAGCTTAAATTACTTAACCTCAACCTCAGCGCCAGCCTCTTCGAGCTTAGCCTTGATCTCGTTTGCCTCGTCCTCAGAAACACCCTCCTTGAGAGCCTTCGGAGCGCCGTCAACAAGAGCCTTAGCCTCCTTAAGTCCAAGACCGCAAACATCCTTAACAACCTTGATAACGTTGATCTTGGAAGCGCCAGCAGACTTAAGAATTACGTCGAACTCTGTCTTAGCAGCCTCTGCAGGAGCACCTGCAGCACCGCCAGCTACCATTACAGGAGCAGCAGCGGAAACACCAAACTCTTCCTCGATTGCCTTTACTAACTCGTTGAGCTCTAAGACTGTCATAGCCTTAATGTCTTCAATAAACTTTGCGATATCAGCCATTGTAATATCCTCCTAAAAATGTTGTTTTTAAATTAATTAAAAATTAAGCAGATTATTCTGCTGCCTCTGCAGGAGCAGCCTGCTGCTCAGCAACAGCGTTGAGAGCAACTGCGAGACCTCTCGGACCGGATACGAGTACGGAGAGAAGCATCTGTACGAGACCTTCCTTGCTTGGGAGATCTGCGATTGCAGCGACTTCAGCAGCGCTCATGACCTTACCGTCCATGTAGCCTGCCTTGATTGCGAACTTACCTTCAGAATCCTTAGCATACTTGTTGAGAATTCTTGCAGGAGCGATCTGATCCTCACCTGCTACAGCAAGAGCGCTTGTTCCCTCGAGAACAGAAGAAAGACCCTCAATGTCAGAGCCTTCAATAGCTCTCTTAAGGAGAGTATTCTTAATAACAGTGTACTGTACGCCTGCCTCACGGAGTTCCTTACGGAGCTTTGTATCGTTCTCAGCTGTGATGCCCTTGTAATCAACAATAACACCTGCTGCAGAATTCAAAACCTTCTCCTTGAGCTCAGCGACAACTGCCTGCTTTGCTTCTAAAACACTTGAACTTGGCAAAATATTCACCTCGCCTTTCGGGTAATAATTTATGCATATCAAAAAATGCCTTCCCGCAAACCGCAGGAAGGCATAGGAACGACATAGTGAGATTATATAAATCTTAGTCGTGCTTCCTCGGCAGGCGGTCAAACCATTATGCTAATGCACCTGCTGTCTTTGAAAACAGCTTAATAAGTATAACACAGACAAGTCACCTTGTCAAGTAGTTATCAGATAAACTTTGATGCAACAATCTTAATTCCAGGGCCCATTGTTGTGCTTACAGCGCAAGAACGAACATACTGACCCTTTGCTGCTGCCGGCTTAGCCTTAACGATAGCATCGAGAAGGACGTCAAAGTTCTCCTGGAGCTTCTGAGCACCGAAGGACTTCTTGCCGATAACGCAGTGGATGATGTTGGATCTGTCGAGTCTGTACTCGATCTTACCGGCTTTAGCCTCCTGAATAGCCTTAGCGATGTCAGGGGAAACAGTACCGGCCTTTGGGTTTGGCATGAGTCCGCGAGGTCCGAGGATTCTACCAAGACGACCAACCTGACCCATCATGTCAGGAGTTGTGATGAGGACATCGAAGTCGAGCCAGTTCTCTGACTGAATCTTCTGAACCATGTCTGCACCGCCAACGAAGTCAGCACCTGCAGCCTTAGCAGCCTCAATCTTCTCATCCTTACAGATAGCGAGAACGCGAACATCCTTACCTGTTCCGTTAGGAAGTACGATAGCACCACGAACCATCTGGTCAGCGTGACGACCATCAACACCAAGCTTTACGTGAACCTCAACGGTCTCGTCGAACTTGGCAGTACCTGTCTTAACAGCGAGCTCAAGAGCCTCAGCAACTTCATACTGCTTGTTGCGCTCGATAAGCTTAGCTGCATCAGTATATTTCTTACCGTGTTTCATTATCTTTCCTCCATAGAGTGGTAAATATCGGGAGTTTTCCCTCCCACCCGGGTATAATTTTAGTCTACGACCTCAATACCCATGCTGCGTGCTGTTCCGGCGATCATGCTCATTGCACTCTCGATAGAAGAAGCATTAAGATCGGGCATTTTATGCTCGGCGATCTGCTGAACCTGTGCTTTTGTGATCTTAGCGACCTTCTGCTTGTTCGGAACGCCGGATCCGCTCTGGATGTTGCAAGCCTTCTTGATGAGAACTGCAGCCGGCGGAGTCTTTGTGATAAATGTAAATGAACGGTCTGCATAAACCGTAATAACGACCGGGATAATCATTCCAACGTCGTTCTTTGTGCGCTCGTTAAATTCCTTTGTGAACGCCATGATGTTAACACCGTGCTGACCGAGAGCCGGTCCAACAGGTGGTGCCGGGGTAGCTTTACCGGCAGGTATCTGGAGCTTAATGTAACCAGTAACCTTCTGAGCCATTTTGTGCACCTCCAAATTGTGGTAGATGGCGGCAGTACCTTGAAAAATTTGTACAGCCTCCCACAGGGAACTTATTTAAGTCCCCGCTAAACAAAAACTTTGTCTTTGTTTTTTACCTTAATATTTTGCCAGCTGAGCCTGACTCATTTCAAGCTCGACCGGAGTTTCACGTCCAAACATCGAAACAATAACCGTCATTCTTGACTCCTCGACATTTAAGCTGTCGATTGTTCCGATATATCCATCAAATGGACCGCCGGTGATTTGGACTGTATCGCCGACTTCGAATGATACTTCAACAGTTTTGGATTCAACACCGAGTCTTGCGACCTCCTCGTCCGAGAGAGGTATCGGCTCAGTAGCTGTACCGACAAAACCAGTGCATCCGCGAATGTTTCTGACTGCATACCAGGACTCGTTCGGAACCTTTCCCTCATCCGTAACCGTCATCTTTACCATGACGTAGCTTGGGAAAGTCTTTCTCTCAACCTGCTTCTCAACACCGTTATCATTGATCTCGGTGACGATCTCGGTCGGAATGGTGATGTCCTTGATAAGATCCTGCATCTGTCGGTTCTCAACTGTTTTTTTCAGACTATCCGCGACTTTGTTTTCATAGCCCGAATATGTGTGAACAATAAACCACTTTGCCTGATCTGGCATTGTAATCCCTCCGCTTCGTTAGTTTGCCCTTAGGGCTTAACCTGCGACATTCATCACAAGGCCCAGAAGCTTCATAAAGACTGTGTCAAGAGCAAAGACACAAACTCCGAGAACAAGAATTGTTACGATGACAACCCCCATGTTCTTGAAGCACTGCTTCGGTGTAGGCCAAACAATCTTCTTGACCTCGCCCTTACAGTCACGGAAAAACTTACCGAGTCTCTTGAAAAAAGCAACGAAAGCATTAGGCTTCTTTTTAGCGTCAGCCATTTTTGTTCCTCCGCTTACTTTGTCTCTCTGTGGAGAGTGTGCTTTCTGCAGAATCTGCAGTACTTGTTCATCTCAAGTCTGTCTGGATCGTTCTTCTTGTTCTTCTTGGTGTTATAGTTGCGCTGTTTACATTCTGTGCAAGCTAAAACAATTTTGTTTCTCATAACGGCACCTCCGTTTTACGGAATAAATTTGGGTTTTCCCCAGCCTCCCTCTGAGAAGGGCACAAAAAAAGAACCCCTATCCGAGGTAACACGATTATATCACAACCGTTCTTACCTTGTCAAGCGGAAAGGGATTCTTTGGATAAAATTCTATATATTCGGCTTTATTCTGCGATTTTTTGACTTTTTTTACAAAGTCGCCGCAAAATTAGAGATGAGAAGCGTCGTCAAGAGCTCTTGCGGCAAACTTCTTCTGCTTCTTAACCTTCTCGGGCTTGATGTCCTTGCCGATAAGCTTTCTCGAGCACTTATAGACCTTCTTGAGCTCCGGCGGGAAATCCTCGCCGATTCTCGTGATTGCGGTCTCGTCGGAAATGTTGTTGAGAACGCCTGCCGTGATGATAGCCTTGAGGTCGTTGTCGCCCTGAACATACATCTCGCCGATTAAGGTCTTAACTTTCTTGAAAGCGTCGGAATTCGGCTTGTCGAGAGCAAGCTTTGCTATTCTCGGAGCGACAAAATCCTTTGCGATTACGGTTGTTCTTACCTGACCGTAAGTGATTTTCTCCTTGTTCATCTCTTCCTTGAGCTCAGGGAAAATGCCAACAAGTCTGTTGTAGAAGAACATAGCGTCGATAACTCTCTCGTCATCGCCCTTTTTCTTCTTTTTCTTTGCTGTCTGAACGGCAGCCTTTCTCTTTGAGCCGGAAACAACGTCAACGAAGTCGTTCGCAATGCTCTGAGCGTCAGAATTTGTGCCCTCGGTCTTGTCGAAAAGCCATGTGGAAAGCTGCTTCCAGTCGTGTGCGTAGTCGCCCGATTCGCTGTAAGCGTTGGAGCGAAGAAGGAATACCTGCTTGCTCTCATCGTAGACTACCTGGTAAGCCACCTCGTTTGTGTGGTAGAGATAAGCCTCGCCGAGCTTATCCTCCATTGTCTCAGGTCCCTGAAAGCCCTGAGCGGAAAGCTCTTCTGTCAGAGCTGCGAGTATAATTTTAAATGCGTTTTCCATGTATTTATCATCCTTGCTTAGATTTTTTGATTAAAAACAGATTAAGTATACCCCAAAAGAGACCTAATGTCTATACCTTTTGCTTTTAAGCTGTTACGGCGTTGTCTGTGAGCCAGTTGAGAACCTTGTTCTCGAGAACCACCATCTTGATGTACGGAAGTCCGTAGTTGTCCTCGTATGTGGAATAATCCTCAGTGCTCATATTATCGAGGAAGTAAGCCTTGATGTCATCCTCTGAAACGGAGATGTTCTGCTTCTCTGCAACAGCCTGAAGTGCGAGGAAGTACTTTGCGCTTGTTGTGTTGCTCTCCTTCTGGTTCTCCTTGAGAGTGTCAACATTGTCTACTCCGACATAGCTTGAAAGGAAGGTGTCGAGAGTTACGCCGTAATTGTTAGCGTAGCTTGTGTAGTAGTTGATCATATTTCTCTCCTGAACAGTGAGAACTGCATCAGGAAGATTATCAACAGTAATGTTCTTGGAAAACCAATCCTGAACATAAGTCTGCTTGTTGGAGTTCTCCATCTTAGCCTTAACTCCCGCCTTCATCTCATCGACTGTGTTCCAGCCGTAGGACTCGGAGAGATTCTCCTTAACGAGGTCGTCTGTAATCTCAACATCGTTTGTCTCGATGATGTAGTTGATTGTTGTGACAAAAACAGCGTCCTTGTTAGCAAGCTCCATTGTGTTTCCGTCAGCGTCTGTGGAATCGGAGTAGCCGTCCGGGAATGTTACCTCAACATTGATTGTCTCACCCGGCTTGTGGCCGACGAGCTGATCGAGGAAGTCGTCGATATACTGAGTTGTACCGATTGTGACATCTGTACCTGAGCCGTTTGTTGTGCCGCCTGTGAACTCTACACCGTCAACACTTCCTACATAATCGATATTAACGGTATCGCCGTCCTTAACCTCTCTGTCGGTTACATATGACTCTGTTGTAGCAACATTTGCAAGATAGTTTTCTTTAATCTCGCTCATAACATCGTCATCGGAAACCTCATAATTTGAAGCCTCAACGCTTATCTTGTCGTAGCCGTCAGGAAGAGTTACATAATCGGAAGCAACGATATCCTTGTAGAAGCCGTTGTCGTCAATACCATCGCTGTAATCCTCAAGAGCTGTGTATGTGGTGCTTGAGGAAGAGCTTTCATCGCTTGTGCTTGATTCGCTTGTGCTTGTTTCAGAGCTTGATGAGCTTGTATCATCTGATGAAGCCGAGCAAGCCGCCATGCTCAAACACATAGAAGCAGCAGCAAGCACAGCAAGTACTTTTCTTAAATTCTTAGACATTGTGATTTTTCCTTTCGATTTCATAAATTCTTTCAAAAGATTTTTGCGGTTAATTTAACCGTACCCTTAGATTATACCAATCCTAATTTGACAATTCAAGACAAAAACCCTTAAAAGGCAGTCCGCAAAAATGAACTTTGCGTGAATTTTTGATTGTGGTTTATTTTTGCAAAAACAAAGAATCCCGAAAGCTTAATGCCTTCGGGATTTTCTTTGGTGCGCGAGACGGGACTTGAACCCGTACGTCGTAGACACACGCACCTCAAACGTGCCTGTCTGCCAATTCCAGCACTCGCGCATATTAAGTTTCGTTTTGTGATTTACATTTTGTTGTTCGTCACTCAACGATATTTATTATACTCACTCATCATTCATTTGTCAAGAGTTTTTTAAAACTTTTTTATTTTTTTCCAAAACTGATTTTCAAATCAATTTAAGTAAGCATTTCGAAACAACACAAGGTCGCTTGTATCAACGCTTCCGTCACCGTTCATATCGCCCGCGAGGATAGCCGCTTCTTCAAGTTCGCTTTTACCGATTAAATACTCCTCCAGGAGATTCAAATCCTCAGTATTGGCTGTTCCGTTGTTATTTATATCACCTTTTACACAAATTGTCAAGCTTTTTTTCGAAAAAGAAATAATCATTCCCGTTCTTACGCTTCCGCTTGTCACTTTCTCGCCGTTAAAACTGACTAACGCACCCGATTCCTTTATCAGTGAAGACACACTGTCCCCCACGTTTAAAAAGAGAAAATTTCCTTCGATATTCCATGTATCGGGAAAATCTTCTTTTTCTTCTTCTTTGTCGTCACTGTCTGTACCTGAATCGTTTTTCACGGTAAAACTGCTGTAAGGATAAAAGGAAAGCTTGCTTCCCGTAAGCGTGACAACGCCGTTTTCACCCACGGCAAAAATATTTGCGTTCACCGTGTATCTCACATCAAGATTGCCATCACGGTCACAATGGACAATCGTTCTGCTTGCAGGCACGCCGAAAAATCCGCCGTTTCCGTCAGAATTAAAGCTTATGACGCTTTTTGTTCCGGCAGAAGAATCATAGTCGGGTAGCGTACCCACGGCATAAATCACCTTGTTGTCCGAAAGAGAGAAAAATTCTCCGCCGACATCTATATATGAATCTAAGCTTAGCATAATCGCAGGCACATTTCCTGTGACATACTCCTTGTCAAGCTGAAGTGAAGTGCCGACAACGCTGTATCTCATAAGCTTGTTATCGGCATAAACAAAAATCTTTCCGCCAAAGGTAAGCACTGATTTTACCTTTCCCGAGAAATTCAGCGATGAATTCACTCCCGTGGAAAAGCTGATGTTAAGCTTAGAAAGAGAGCCTGTTCCCGTGAAAAATACATTCCCGTAATCATCGGCTGTTATCTGATGAATATCGCCGTAATCACCCTCAAAGGTTCTCACATTCCTCACTGAAAGAGAATTTAAGTCACATTCACGCATCAAGATTCCGCCCGTCCCCTCGGAGAACAGATACAGGCGGTTATTTCTGAAGCATGCGGTCATCGAGCCTCTTCCCAAGTCCGTGCTCTCCGATTTGAGAGTATCACCGCTGACGCTGAATTTATATACCTTTCCGTCCGCTACAAGATAATTCTTTCCACCGATGCTGTCAAAGGCATAAAGCTTGCCGTTTGACTGCCCGTCAAGCACAAATTCTGTTCCGTCAAATGCATTTTTAACCTCAGCTAAAGCAGTCTCGGAAACGGCAAAAACGAAAAAGAGCACCAAGACAAAAAGTACTGCGATAAATCGAGACTTTTTCATGATGCTCACTTCTTTCGTAAAATATTTTATTAAGGAACAGACTATTTTATAGCTTTTCTTGCCGCCTCGAAAAGTCCTGTCATATAGTCGTTGTGAATATCGGGAACGACCTTTATTTCGGGAGCAAATTTCTCTCCGACAGCTTTTTCGACTTCACTTCTCAGCAAATCTATATTCATATCGGATGTAGCCGAACCCCTGATATAGACAACATCAACACCCAAAAGCACGGTGCTTATGAAAATAAAATTTCTAAGCTTTGTGCTTGGATGAGCGATAATTTGCGGATCGTCAATCATACCGAATTTCGTTCCCGCAATATGATGTGCAAATTTCGCAGGCCCCTCGAGTACCTCACCGTTAACCACAACGCCCGCACCGAACGAACCGCCCTCGGGACGATAAGCAAGCGACATAATGTACGGCTTTTCCCTCTTGGAATTTAAGTATGTACCGGCCGATGTGAAATACATATCGTTTCCGACTATAAGCTTGATGCCAAATTCATCCTCGAGCAAGCCCTTGAGGTTGATTCCCACGAGAGAATCAAAATCGCAGTGGTCAACAACACCGTTTTCGTCAATCGAACCGGGAATACCGAGAACGGCAAGCTGTACCTTCGGAAATTCCGCGAGAGTGCTGCTGAGCACCGTTCTTAATTGACCTGCCGCAATTGAGCGGTTGGAGCGGCTTTCTATTTCCTTTAGAACTTCTCCCTTGAAGTTGTAGACTCTGAGTCTGACAGCAGGAATATCCGTGTTATTATCGGCATAAATGCAGATAACATGCGTGTAGTCCGGGTTTATGCAAAACTGCCTTGCAGGTCTGCCGCCGCTCGACTCGGCAAGCTCAAGCTCCGTCACAATGCCCATATCAATAAGCTCTGAGAGCATTGATGTGCATGTTGCAAGAGAGAGCCCCGTTATTTTTGCTATTTGTTTTTTTGTAAGAATATCCGCTCCCATGAGCGTGTCCCTGATCAGATTTAAATTGAAATCCTTGATTTCAGCCGTATTCTTAGCCTGAGTGCCCATAAGTCACCTGACTTTCACTATTCACCCTTTTGAACGAAGTAAATTCTACTTCATAAATATCCTTGTTTCAGTATACAACAGATTATTTATTTTGTCATTAACTTTTTGTGACAAAAACATCTTTTTTTCACATTTATACAGCCACTTGTACAAAACTTACGCAACACTTCTCATAAGCTTTCTGTAGGCTATCCACCACATCAAACCGAGCACCACAGACGAAACCGCCCAGCTTATCGGGAAGCAGTAGTAAATGGTTTCTATGGTTCTGTGCATCGGAAAAACAGTGAAAAGCCACAGAAGTCTCAAGCCGCATATGCAGATAATCATAGTGACGGTAGGTGTGGTGGAAATTCCCATTCCACGAAGCGAGGCGATGAAAACATCCATGATAGCATTTAACCAAAGGAAGAAGACAACCCATGCGATTCTGACGATACCGACTGCAATGACCTGCTCGCTGTCTGCACTCGAAGTGTAAAGACCGAGAAGCTGTTCGTCAAAGCTCCAAACGATAAAGCCGAGCAAGAACGCAACGCCTGCATTTAAAAGCATGGTTATCGCTGTAATCTTCTTGATTGACTTGTAATTTCCCGCACCGATATTCTGGCTGATGAAGGTCATTGTGGCACTTGAGAAATTCATTCCGACATAGACGAATGTCTCGATATTCGATGCCGCCGAGTTTCCGGCTACAATGACGGAGGAGTCGAAGGAATTAATCGAGGACTGAATGACAAGGTTTGAAAGAGCGAACATTGCCTGCTGAATTCCGGCAGGAATACCGATTCGAAGTATTTCTATGCTCATCGCCTTGTCAAGCTTCAGCTTACTGAGATGAAGCTTTGTGGCGTCCGTCTCTCTGAAAAGAGTAAGAACTATAAGCACACTTGAAAGTGCATTGGAAATCGTGGTGGCGAGGGCAACTCCCGCTACGCCCATATGAAACACGATAACAAAAATCAGGTTGAGTACGATATTGAGAATACCGCTTACCGAGAGGTAAAAAACAGGTCTTCTCGTGTCACCTTTACTTCTCAGTACTGCCGCACCGAAATTATACACCAAAAAGAAAATTGCTCCGCTGAAATATATTCTCAGATACAGCACGCTCAAATCGATAATTGATTTTGGTGTGCTCATAGCCGTCAAAAGTGGCTTGGCAAGAAGCAGTCCTGCCGCCGTCAGGATAATTCCGCTTATAACGGAAAGCGTCATCGATGTGTGAACAGCTTTCGATACATTCTCATCGTCCTTTGCTCCGAAAAACTTTGCAATGACAACATTTGCGCCCATGGCTAAGCCGTTGAACATCGTGACCATGAGAAAGCACAGTGATGATGTTGCACCGACTGCCGCCAAAGCGTTGTCTCCCGCAAATCGTCCGACAACTATCGTATCCGCCGTATTGAAGCACATCTGCAAGAGCGTGGTTATCATGAGCGGAACTGAAAATTTGATTACATTTTTAAAAATCGGGCCGTTGACCATGTCCATTGTATGACTTTTCTTAGCCACCATCTTTCTTTCCTCCTCGATATATATATAATTTTATCTTTAAATTTGTTTAATAAATCACTTTTTACATCTGCATTATGATTATATCGAGAAAATTAAATTCGTCAAGCACACGCATTAAAGCGATAAATTCCTTTTAACCGAGTTTTAAATTTAACTGTTACACAGCATAAATTTCAGACAAAAGGACGCAAAAAGGTCGGATAAAATCCGAAGATTCTATCCGACCTCAGTCAGAACATATTAAGCTCCAAATATGGCAAATTATGCCTTGTCAACAGAACCGAAAAGCTCCATCTTCTCTTTTACTGTAGCCTTGATAGCCTCAAAGCCTGGTGCGAGAAGCTTTCTTGGGTCAAAGCCCTTACCCTCGAGGTCTTTACCTGCCTCAACATAAGCACGTGTAGCCTCCTGGAATGCGAGCTGGCACTCTGTGTTAACGTTGATCTTGGAAACGCCGAGTGTGATAGCCTTCTTGATCATGTCTGCAGGGATGCCCGTGCCGCCGTGAAGAACGAGAGGCATAACACCTGTCTTCTGCTGAACTGCATCGAGAGTCTCGAAAGAAAGACCCGGCCAGTTTGCAGGATACTTACCGTGAATGTTACCGATACCTGCTGCGAGCATATCTACGCCGAGATCAGCGATAGCCTTGCACTCGTCAGGATCTGCACACTCGCCCATACCGACAACGCCATCTTCCTCGCCGCCGATTGAACCAACCTCAGCCTCGATGGAAAGACCGAGCTGATGAGCAACTGCTACGAGCTCCTTTGTCTTCTCGATGTTCTCCTCGATCGGATAGTGAGATCCGTCGAACATGATAGAAGTGAAGCCGGCCTTAATGCACTTGTAGCATCCGTCATATGTACCGTGGTCGAGGTGAAGAGCAACAGGAACTGTGATTCCGAGGCTCTTGTCCATAGCCTTAACCATAGCTGCAACAGTCTCAAAGCCTGTCATGTACTTACCTGCACCCTCGGATACACCAAGGATAACCGGGCTGTTGAGCTCCTGAGCTGTGAGAAGAATTGCCTTTGTCCACTCAAGGTTATTGATATTGAACTGGCCGACAGCATAGTGTCCGGCTTTAGCCTTCTTAAGCATTTCGCTTGCTGATACTAACATAATACTTCCTCCAAAACAGAAATTTTGTACCTACATTATAATTCACATATGGTTAAATTGCAAGCTTTAATATGTTTTCGGGAAAAAAACGGAGCTTTTTCATATGTATTGAATATATCGATATTTTGTGTTCAAATCTAAGACAAAAAAAGAAAAGCAGAGCCGCACGGTGACAGCTCTGCTTACTTATTTTTGCAGTGTATAGATATATAAAAGTAATTAATCGTGTCTCAAAGCGTCAATCGGGTTGAGGTTGGATGCCTTGACAGCCGGGAAGAGTCCGAATATGACTCCTATAGCCATCGAGAAAGCAACCGCAACAATCATTGCCGGCACGCTTAGCGCAAACGGCGTCTGCATGACGTTTGAAATTACCTTTGCAAGCGCAATACCTGCCACGATACCGATGAGACCGCCAAGGCTCGTAAGTGCGACCGCCTCGGTGAGGAACTGAGCACGGATACGCTTCTTCGGAGCACCGATAGCAATCTTAAGACCGATTTCTCTCGTTCTCTCTGTGACGGAAACAAGCATGATGTTCATAACACCGATACCGCCGACTAAAAGCGAGATACTTGCAATCCAAACGAGCATCTTGTTTGTCTCGTTGGAGAGTTCCTGCTGATTCTTGAGCTCCTGAAGGAGATCCTGGCTCTTGTACTTGTAGGTCTGACCCTCCTGCTCGCTTGTCTGAATGTACATATTGAGGTAATCGGCAACACTCTTGCCCGCTGATGACATATCGTTGGTTGATGAAGCCTTAATTACAACGTTCTGAGCCTCGTCAAAATTATAGAAATTCGGCCAATCGGACTGAGAAATATAGATTGTGCCCGTTGTCGAGTTGCTCTCGATGTAGGTGTAGTAATCGTCTTCAGACTCGATATTCGGCTCATAGGGGTTTATTTCAGTTATAACGCCGACAATTGTTGACGGTACGCCTCTTATCTCGATTGTCTTTCCGACAGGATTTGTCGAACCGAAAATCGTTGAAGCCGCCGCAGAATCGATAACGCATACATTCGAGTGATTCTTGATGTCCTTGTCGTTAAAAAGTCTGCCCTTCTTTACGATGTAGCCACAGGTATCGAAATAATCATTGGTAACACCGAAAACATTGGTTGAGTACTGTGTCGTGCCGTAATAAATATAGCTCTCGCTCCTCTGATTGTAGCTTGAAGCGGCTGCTACGTTATCGAGCTTTCTGATTGACTCAAGCATGGAGTCGGTCACCGGATAAACTCCCGAAGCTGTTTCGTAATCAGAATAAATGAACTGCCAACTGTCGCTGTAAAGCTGAATCTGAACCAAATTGTTACCGTTACCGATAAGCTTTTCCTTCAGTCTCTCGTTTGTTCCCTGAATAGCCGAAACAATTGCGATAATAGCCGCAATACCGATGATGATACCGAGCATTGTAAGAAGCGAACGCAGCTTGTGGGACCAAATACCTTTAAATGAAAGTTTTACATTTTCTATCATATTTTATCCCTCCGCCTCTGTCGATTCTTCCGAAACACTTTCAGATGATTCTGCCGACTCTTCAGAAACGCTTTCAGCCGACTCCTCGGACTCGACGCTCTCTTTTATCACGCTGTCATCATCTACAAGAATGTCCGTGCCGTCAGAACCCGTAGTATCATCCGTGTAAACCGTATCGGAGGAGGAATCCTGAGTGATGGCATTGCCGTCCTCGTCAACGCACTTCACGCCGTCCTGAATGTTGTCGCCGTACGGGAACGCAATCCAGTCGCTGTTTGAGAGATTGTTGGATTTAATCTGTAAGTAATAGTCATAGAGAATTTTGCCTGTATCGACATAGGTCTTCTTCAGACGACCGTCAACAGCCTTGTAAACATAAGCGCCGCCGTTGTCGGTTCTGACATACATCTTTGAGATATAAATACCGTCGCCAGAACTGCCGTCATCCGAACCTGAATTAAACTTAAGGCTTAGGTATGCTCCCTCGCTCAAATCATCTCCGCCATCCAAAAGACCGACAAACTGATAGTTTGATTTAGACTGGCTGTTATCTGAGTAAGAGGAATTCGCTGTTGACTCTACAGGGAATTCAGATATAGAAAGCACCTTGCCCTCGTATGAATTGCCTGTATCCCATGAGCCGACCGCAAAGCTGTCTCCGACCTTGATTGTACCAAGCTGATCTTCGGAAATCGTACCCTTTACGTACGTTCCCGTAGCACCTGAAACCGTCATAATCGGCTTGCCTTCTTCAGTTGCGGCTTCCGCATCAAGAATATTTTTGACAACACCGTTCACTTCACTGAGTACAATAGCATTATCAAGTGCAAGCTTAGCCTTTTCGTAAGCAATTTTGTCTGTCTTAAGCTGAATTTCAGCATTTGAAAGCTCATCTTCAGCGTCGGAAATTGCCTGCTTGAGCTCGCTTGCCGTATAAGTAATCTCTGTTGAAACCGTTCCGCCGTAATAAACAAAATCATCTATGCCAATCTCTTCATCTGTCTCGGTGTCACTTGACTCCTCGTCTTCGTCACCGTCCGGAATATCGATTGTGTAGAATCCTGTCTCGTCATTTACACCGTCAAACTTCCAAGCCTTGATAAGCTCGCCGTTTTCGTTGTCACCCAAACGAAGCTCGAATACTGCGCAGAAAGGCTTGTCGTAGCTTACAGGGTTGCCGTCACGGGTTGTGTACATCTGAGCCGATGAGCTCTCGCTTGAAGCTTCACTTGATGCCTCACTTGAAGCCTCAGAGCTTTCATCTGTTGTTGTAAGTGGCACTACCTTCGGTAAAAACGAAGAAACAAAGTTCATTGCCTTTGCTCCGATTGATGCCGTTTCCGTTGAGGTATCAGGTGTCGGAATCTCTGTCGGCTCTACCGTTGGCTCTACTGTCGGTTCTATTGTTGGCTCGACTGTTGGTTCTGCAGTCGGCTCTGTCGTTGGTTCTGCCGTTGGCTCGCTTGTAGGATCCGGCTCAATTGTCGGGTCTGTTGTCGGCTCGGCAGAAGGAGTAGGTGTCGGAGTAGCTGTCGGCGTCGGAGTTGCCGTAGCCGCAGGAACAAAACCGTAAATCTTTGCGATGAACTCTTTTCTTATCACGCAGTCCTCAGTGATGAGGTAACGATACGGATCGTCTACCGTACCTGTGCCGGCGTACGGAACAGCGTCAAGCGTAACCTTGGAATAGAGGTTTGCGTGGCTGTCCGGAAGCGGAGTAGCTGTCGGCTCCGGCTCGGGTGTGGTATCGTCGATATAACCTCCGCCACCGCTGTTATCGCTGACGGGAGTTGTATTCTTAAGCTTCTCAAGAGCGGCTTTCTTTCTGTCAACGGCAATCTCATCCTTCTGAACGGTGATTTTTGCCGACTGCTCCTGAAGCTCAAGAAGAGTCTTGTCATAGGAAAGAAGCTTGTCGCCTATCTTGACGCTGTCGCCCTCCTTGACATAAATCTCGGAGATGTTTTTTGATGAGTCGGCATAAACCGACTGTGTGTATTCAGTTGAAACAGTCGCATAGGATGTCGAGCTGTCGCTCCACATATCGGGATCTACGGCAAGCGTGCTTACCTGATTTACCTTTGCTGTAAGGCTGTTAGTGCGGTTATTCTTGACAACGGCTAAAGCACCGCCGATAATACCGACAATAACGGCGCAGACCACAACGCCTACGACTATATTTTTAATTTGTTTTTTATTCATCGTGCACCTCCGATTCTGCCGAAGCATCATTTTGACGGCGGAGTACTTCGTCAATTTCGTCATTGTCGTAAATTCTTCCGTCAAGGATGTGCTTGATTGTCTTTGCGTGCTCTGCGACATGGCGGTCATGAGTAATCATAATAATGGTAACGCCGTCATCATTGAGCATCTTGAAAAGCTCCATAACCTGTCTGCCGCTCTTCTGGTCAAGTGCACCTGTCGGCTCGTCGGCAAGAAGAATGTCAGGCTTATTTACAATCGCACGTGCAATCGCAACTCTCTGGCACTGACCGCCCGAAAGCTGAGCCGATGTAAAGCTGACTCTTTCGCCAAGTCCTACCTTCTCGAGTGCCGCTCTTGCGATTTCTCTTCTCTCCTTCGGCTTGATGCCGGCATAAAGAAGCGGAAGCGCAACGTTATCAAGCGCACTCTGCTTAGGGAGAAGGTTAAAGCTCTGGAAAACGAAGCCTATGCTGTTCAAACGCACATCCGAAAGAGCGTTGTCGCCGAGAGTGTTAATCTCGTGTCCCGCAAGGTTATATGTTCCGCTTGTTGCCTTATCAAGGCAACCGATAATATTCATAAGCGTTGTCTTACCTGAACCGGAAGGGCCCATAATAGCAAGATAATCGCCCTTTTCAACGGAAAGATTTATGTCCTTAAGAACAGGAACCTCCATCTTTCCCTGAATGTAGGTCTTATAAATGCTCTTAAGCTCCAGTATCATCCGACTACCTCATTATCTGTTACCGTCTCATCGACAAGACCATCCTCATCAAGAGAATCTGTGCTGTCGTCAGTCGTATCTGTTGTTGTATCGGATACCGACTTTGAGAAATCTGTTGTAGTTCCCATGCCCTCGGTGTAAACATCCATCGGGAATGCGATATAATCTGTCTCCTTAAGTCCTGACTTAATCTCGTACATATCGCCGCTCTCGTCATAATCGCCAAGCTCAACTGCAACTTTATTCAGTGTGCCTTCATCGGACTCAGAAGCCCAAACATACGGATTTCCGTCGTCATCATAGCTGATGTAGTAAGAGTAAAGCCAGACGCCTTCCTTCTTTTCGCTTGAGCCCTCTGTGCTCTGCTCAACAAATACGTGCTGACCGAGAACCAAGCCGTCCATGCTCTCAAGCTCTGCGTAGAATGTGTACTTTGATGTGCTTGTTCCGCTGTTTGTAGAATACATATTCTGCTGGCTGTCGGAGTCGGAGCTTGAAGAATCAGACTGATTGGAGATAGACTTGATTGTAGCTGTCCAAGTCTGAGTTTCATCTGCTCTTGAACGGATTGTAACCGTCTCGCCCTCAGAAAGCATTGCTCTGTTGAACTCGGAAACAGTACCCTTTACACGGTAGTTGCCAAGTGCGAGAATTGTGATATAAGCCGAGCTTGTGCCGCTTGTCGTGTCATCTGACGAAGATGAGCTTGAGGAAGTAGCGACAGACTTGATGATACCGTCGATTTCGCTTGTTACAACTGTGTTCTGAAGAGACTTTTCAATCTTATCAACATTGTTTTGCTTATCAATTCTCTCGTATTCCTGAGTTTTGATATCAATTTCAGTCTGCTGAATATTGATTGTGGCGTCAAGAATATCATCCTGAGTTGTAGCCTTGTTCTTCTGATCTGTGTAGCTTTCAAGCTGCTTCTTAAGCTGGGTAATCTTCTGGTCAATGTTCTCGACCTCAAGCTTAGCCTGATCAAGCTGAATCTGAATATCATCGACGTCATACTCGAAAAGCTTGTCGCCTGCCTTAACCTCGTCTCCCTCGGAAACATAGGTCTTTGCTATCTTCTTGTCGTCGTCCTTCTTAACCTTGACCTCTTTCTGAGGCTCAACAACACCGGTAAGCTTTGCATTGCTGTCAAGCGAACCGCCTGTCATAATGTCGCTGATGCTTGTGACATAAGCCTTGTTAGAATCGCTTGTTACACCTGCTTTTGAGAGAAAATATCTGATTGTGAATCCGCCTGCAGCCAAAATAACCGCAGCAATCACAACTATTGCAATTATTCTCTTTTTCATTTTAAACCGCCTTTCGATAGGTATTTAAATATATTTCTTACATCTTTATTCGGATTTAAAGACGTATACCTCTACAAAATAAGATTTTATCATATAATGTGCAAAAATAAAACCTTTTTTGAAATTAATGTGAGCGTTTTATTTATTTTATGCTGATAATCTGAACTTCAGGTGAAAAATCGCCGCCGTATTCATTTTTTGCATATATTTTACGGCGTTCTTTCACTTGATTGATAGCGTAATATTAATTATAATCTAAATAACTGACCGATTAATCGGTCAGACAGCAAAAAACAAACGGAGAGAAAAATGAAAAAATATATACTTTTTGACCTTGACGGAACCCTCACCGACCCGGGCGTGGGAATAACAAACAGCGTAGCCTACGCACTCGACCGTTATAAAATCACCGACTACAAAAAAGAAGACCTTTTCAAGTTTATCGGCCCGCCGCTAAAAGAGTCTTTCATGACCTTTTACGGCTTCCCCGAAAAACAGGCTGTTGAGGCGATAGATGTGTACAGAGAATATTTCAGAAGCAAGGGAATTTTTGAGAACGAGGTCTATCCTCATGTTCCCGAAACGCTTTCAGAACTTAAAAAGCGTGGCTTCAAGCTTCTTGTCGCAAGCTCAAAGCCCGAAGAATTTGTAAAAATCATTTTGGAGCATTTTGACTTAAGCGGATACTTTGACTTTGTCGGCGGTGCGACAATGGACGAGCAGACGAGAATAACAAAATCAGCGGTAATCGCATGGGTGCTTGAAAATATGAAAATTAACGATATGAGCGAGTGCCTCATGGTAGGTGACCGACTGCACGACATCGAGGGTGCTAAAAGCTTCGGCATGAAGTCTGTCGGCTGTGCCTTCGGCTACGGCGGAGAAGAAGAACTCAAAAACGCAGGTGCCGACCATATCATTTATTCATTCGAGGAAATCTTGGATATTCTCTGATATTCCGAAAAACAAAATCGTTCGGACATTTTATCTGTCCGAACGATTTTATTTTTATATTTTTTTTGCTTTATGACTGAGAATTTGAGCCTTCGCTCGTCTCGGATGCATCGGCAACCGTTACGGTAGCCGTGTATTTGCCGTAAACCCAGCACGAGGTGCTTGAGCTGTCGGAAATACTGAAGCTTACCGTCGCATCGGTGTTTCCGTTCACATCTGTGAGGTTTGCCATATCGATTGTACCGCTTATCGAGTTTGCGTCAAGCTCATTTACCTGAGCGGAAGAACCGACCACGGTAATCTTGATTGTCTTATTGACAAGCTCTGCCTTTTTATCCTTGGGGATATTACTGAAGGAAATTCTTGAAGCGGGCACGTCTATTGTTTTTTCTTTGAAGCCGTTCAGATTGACGGTGACCGTAACCTTATCAACCTTAGAAACATTCCTGCATGATGACGGAATGGGGATTTCCATGGTGAACGAGCTTGTCGAAGTATCTATAGTCGAGAAGTCGAGGGTATCGGGCAAAGCAATCTCCTTATACTGGGAAATTACGCTTTCCTCGCCCGCTATGTCGATTGTCTCGGGGTCTATGGTAATTCTCGTGTCGCTGAAGCCCGACGGCATATTCGCCGTGTTAACCTTGAGGTTAACCGTCTTTTTACTGAGAACCGTGACATCTACATCACACTGCGTTGTGGACAGAGTGAGATAATTCGAGTCAAGATTTATCTCCTTGCCGTCCTCGTCAAGCGCCGTAAGGTTACATGTGAATGACTGGCTCGAAGTCAGCGGCTCGGCAAAAGTTCTCGACGCCGTGATTTTAGCAACTCTGTTAACAGCAGATTCGGGGCCCGAAACGGTAACGTTTTCAACCGAAATCTCAGGAGTTGTTGAATAATAGTTCTGGTTTGTCGTGACGGTGATGTTATTCTCAACCTTAAAGGTTACTTCTTTGTATTTATCATATGAAACGGAAATCGTCTCGGGGTTGATTGAAGAAACCTCATAATCCGTCAGCCCTCCGTCCATTTTTACCACACTCAACTGAATGGTATCGGTAGCCATGGTATTGCCCGTAAGCTTAGTGGAATTGGGTGAAAGTGTTGCTATAACCTTTATGTCGTCAGCCGACAGCTTATTTACGACAACGGATGAGCCCGTAACCGAAATATCAGCTGTCTTGTAGTTTTGACTGAATATCTTAATTCCGTCCGCCTGAGCGGAATCGGAAAGCTCAATTTCAATCGGAACATCGTAAAGCGTTCTCGGACGCGCCTCAGTGTTGGATGCGTTAAGTCCGACCCAATAGAATATCGCAAAGCCGAGCGACACCAAAAGCACAAACCAGTTGTGTCTGAAAACTCCGCCCTTTGCGCCGTTCTTGGGCTTACCTTTAAATATCTTTTTCATTACTTTGACCTCCTTATGAAGGACAAAACAGAGTTTTTCACGCTCTTATTCTCTTTTTCGTCAGGCACCATAAACGAATAAAGCTTTCTTCTCAGAGATTCCTTTGTGAAGTTTCTCTCAAGCTCACCGTTCACGGCAACGGAAATCTGAGCGGTCTCCTCGGAAACGATAACGATAATCGCATCGGAGTCCTCACTCATACCGATTCCCGCACGGTGTCTTGTTCCGAGGGAAGCGTTAAGCGTATCGTTCTTTGTGAGCGGCAAAATACAGCCGGCACAGAGAACCTTGCCGTCTCTTATAATCATTGCGCCGTCATGAAGCGGAGCCTTGTTGAAGAATATGTTTCCTATAATCTGATCGCTTGCGTCAGCGTTAATCATCGTGCCGGTGTCGGCAATTTCGGTGAGATTTGTTTCTCTCTCAAAAATGATAAGAGCGCCCATCTTGAGTCCCTGGAGGTACTGCACCGCATCACAAACAGCATTGATAGCCTCTCTTGTTTTCTTGACATACTCCTCGTTTGTGCTTCCGCCGAAGAACGCACTGAACCTCGAGCCGATGTCGGAGCGTCCGATTTGTTCGAGCGCCTTTCTTATCTCAGGCTGGAAAACAATGAGCACCGCAATAAAGGCGTACTGGAAGAAGTACGACAAAAGGCTTGTCACCATTTGCAACTTGAAAACATTCGAGAAGAAGAAGAATACGGCAAGCAAAATAAGTCCCTTGACAAGCTGACCCGCTCTTGAATCTCTGAATAAGCAGATAACAAGGTAAGCAATCAAGGTTACTATTACTATATCAAACAAATCTCTCACAGTAAAACTCTGCAAAAGATTTACGAATACTTTGGAATAATCGGATAACAGTGAAAATAGATACTGCATTCAATCAACCCTCCTTTTTCCAAAATTGATTGACATAATTCACACAATTTAATAATAACACAGCGGCTTAAATAATTAAAGCAAAAAAAGAAGAAAATTGTGCGCCGATTTTTAAATATTTTATAGAAAAACGAAAGACGGAAAAACCTGTACCGACCCCCAAAAGTTAGACCTAAAAATCTAACGATAGGAGGTCGGTATTT
>CAVDQG010000020.1:0-32463 GCA_963611165.1 Bacteroides uniformis | reverse complement strand
GCTTTAAGCTGTCGGTTATTTCGCTCATATCGGTTTTCTCGTCATATATACCGAACACGGCAGAGCCTGAGCCTGTCATACAAGCGGCAACCGCACCCGTTTCAAGCATTTTCTTCTTGATTCGCTGAACCTCATCAATCTCAAGCACCTCGTCAAATCGGTTTGAGATTTGAGCGCAGACATCTGTGAGATTTTTTTCTGACGAATTTAAAATCTCACAGAGCTTTTCGGTTTTACCGAAAACGGTCTGCGGATTTTTGTCAGTCTCGGAATAAGCCTTACCCGTAGAAACTCCGACTGGCGGCTTGCAAATGACAATTGTGCAGTTTGGCATCTCGCCGAGTTCGGTCATTTTTTCGCCTATTCCCTCGCAAAGACATGTGCCTCCGTGCAGACAGAACGGAACGTCCGCTCCGACAGAAGCCGCAATTTTATATAATTCCTCATCGGAAATATCAATCTTAAAAAGAGCTTTCAATGCCTCAAGCGCTGCCGCCGCATCGGCACTTCCTCCGCCCATTCCGGCCTCTGACGGTATGAGCTTATTTATCTTGATATTAACGCCCTTTTGGATTCCCGCAAATTTCAAAAGCTTTTCCACCGCCTTGTAGACGGTATTTCTCGAGTCGGTCGGTATTCCTTCCTTGTCGCAATAAAGCTTAATTTCTCCGTCCTCACGCTTTGTTATTTCAAGAGTGTCAGCAAGAGCAATCGACTGCATAACTGTACTGAGGTCATGGTAGCCGTCCTCTCTCACTCCCGTGATATCAAGAGTCAGGTTTATCTTGGCATTTGCTTTGACTATCATTTTACTCCTCCGTCATAGGTTAAACAGTGAAAAACGCTTTACATCGATGACATGCTTTGGGCACATCTCGTGACAGCAAAAGCATTTTATGCAGTTATCATAGTTTATATGCGCCTTACGGTCGATAATCTCTATCGTATGCTGTGGACAGCTTTCGGCACATTTACCGCATCCGACGCAATTTTTCGTCTGAATTTTCGGCTTCGGCGTGGTAATCTTCTTGACAAGCGGTTGCATAAACTTCGGCAGAAACTTCGTAAAATCGACATTCTTCGTCTTCGGCATTTTAAAATCAGCCTTTATGCTCTTAATCGGCACGCCGACAATTTCAAGTTCTTCCGCCGTTTTCACGCAAAGACCTCTTGAGTTAGCCTCAAAGAGCATACGCACAGACATCGGATTTATTCCGATAGCGGTGCTTGCGGCTACGTCAACATTATAAGAGGAAAGTCCCGTGAAAAGAACTCCCATATGCCTTTTCTGACCTCCGGTCGGGCCGTCGCCCTCCATAGCGTCGATTCCGTCGATAATGCACAAATCAGGCTTAATATACTCCGCCAAATCGATGAGCATACTCGAGAAATCGTTTATCTCTGGATAGCGGAAGTGAAGCTCAGGCTTCATAAGTCCCGGAACTGTACCGAAAAGATTCTTTGTCGCACCGCTGAACTGCGTCATGCAGTGTGTCTTCAGCTTTGCTATGTCAATGATAAAATCTGCCTTGACATAAGGGTTTATAACGTTAAGCGTTCGGCAGATTTTGCCGTGCGGCAACTCCACTGCCGTGTAACCCGTATCAAGATTTATTTCAAATCCGTCACGCTCAGCCACATCGGCAATGCCACATCCCTTTGTAATCATTTTTATTGTCTGCTCGGTGTAAAGTCCTCCGCTGCTCTCGGCAATGAGAACCTTTGCTCCGAGTTTCTTGACAATTCTTCCGACAGCCGCCAGCACCTCGGGATGAGTTGTTACGGCGGCATCGGGAGTAGCTTTCATAATCAGATTGGGTTTGACAACAACGGTCATCCCCTCTTTGATTTTCTCGTCAATGTGAAGCTCCCTGAATCTTTTCTCGAGAATACTCTCGATCTTTTTCGGTTCGTATTCTTCACATTTATCTACATACACACGGTTTCGAAGCTCATTCATCCTTAAGTTCCTTTATAAACTCGCCCATTCTTTCGAGAGCCTCGATTATATGCTGAGTTGAATAGCAGTAAGAAATTCTGACATAGCCCTCGCCGCACTCCCCGAATGCGTCACCCGGTACTACAGCAACACGCTTGGAATAAATCAGTCTTTCGCAGAATTCCTGTGACGAAAGACCCGTTGACTTGATTGACGGGAACACATAGAATGCGCCCTCAGGCTCAAAGCAAGTAAGTCCGAGCTTGTTAAGTCCGTCTACGATAAGTCTTCTTCTCATATCGTACTGCTCACGCATGGTAACAATATCCTCGTCACCGTTCTCGAGGGCCTCGATAGCGGCATACTGAGACATAGTAGGAGCACTCATGATACCAAACTGATGAAGCTTTGTCATAGGTGTGATAATCTCCTTGGGGCCTACGGCGTAGCCGAGTCTCCAACCCGTCATGGAGTAGGACTTTGAGAAACCGTTTATAACAATAGTTCTCTCACGCATACCCTCAATGGAAGCAATTGAAACATGCTTCTCCTTGCCGTATGTGAGTTCGGAATAAATCTCGTCGGAAAGCACAATCAAATCGTGCTTGATAATGACCTTAGCAATTTCCTCAAGATCGGATTTTCTCATAACGCCGCCTGTCGGGTTATTCGGGAACGGCAAAATGAGCATTTTTGTCTTATCGGTGATGTGCTCTTCAAGGTCTTTTGCTGTAAGCTTGAATTTATTTTCTGCTTTAGTCGTGATGATGACAGGTACGCCGCCCGACATCTGAGTAATCGGCACATAGCAAACAAAGCTCGGCTCGGGAATGAGAACTTCCTCACCGGGATTTACAAGCGTTCTTACGGCAAGGTCAATTGCCTCACTGCCGCCGACCGTGACCAAAACCTCGTTCTCGGGGCTATAATCAAGCTGATATTTTCTCGACAAAAATGCGGAAATCTGCTCACGAAGCTTGATGAATCCACGGTTAGGAGTATAGCGTGTTCTTCCCTTTTCGAGAGTATAAATGCCCTCCTCGCGAATGTGCCAAGGAGTATAGAAATCAGGCTCGCCAACCGAGAGTGAAATGACATCGTCAAGCTCGTTGGCAATATCGAAAAACTTTCTTATTCCTGACGGTTTTACCTTCTGAATCGTTTTGTTCAGCTTTTTAGTATAATCAATCAATTAAGTTGCTTCCTCTCTCATCAATTTCTTCGTGCTCTTTGTCATAGATAGCACCGTTATCCTTGTATCTTGTGAGAACAAAGTGTGTAGCCGTAGATAGAATACCGCCGATAGGCGCAAGTCTTTTTGCAACAAACATGGCAATATCCTGCATGGACTTCGCATTGACGAGCACCGCCAAGTCAAATCCACCGGACATAAGATAGACGGACTCAACCTCGGGGAAGCTCATAATTCTTGCGGCAATCTCATCGAATCCCGTATTTCTCTGCGGTGTGACCTTGAGCTCAATCAGAGCGGAAGCCTTTTGAATAGAAGTTTTATCCCAGTTGACAAGTGTTTTATATCCATTAATTATTCCGTTTTTCTCATATTCCTTAATCGCCTTCGCTACCTCGTTCTCATCCTCATCGAGCATAACGGCTACCTGTGCCGCTGTAAGTGTGGCGTCGTTTTCAAGAAGCTTCAAAATTCTTTCTTTATTTTCCATAAATTTAAATCCTTTCAGAATAAATTTTATTTTGCACTGACAATATCGTTATCATACCACATATTTACATAAAGTTCTACTTCAAAATGAAAAAACCGGATACAAAAGTTTCATTTTTGATATTATTTTTCTCATATGCAAAAAAGTGAGAACGCAAACGCATTCTCACTTTCTTAAATTCGGTAATTTTACTTTTTTCCCATAGCTTTTCTGATAAGAGCCTGACCTTCATCGGACTTAAGCACTTCAAGAACTGCCTTTGTGAAAAGGTCAGACTTAGTGAAAGCGTCCATCATCGAGCCCGAATTGGACTGGGTTTCGCTCTGCTGTTTCACTGTCTTGGTGCGAACGGGTCTTTGAGCCTGTCTCTCTTCCTTTTCAGCCTCGGAAATCCATCTCGACATTGAGTCGTCCTCGCCGCAAAGATATCCGACCGTAACGCCGAAATACTCCGCAAGCTTTTCCTGCTGTGCCTTAGTCGGCGTGAGCTTGCCCGCCTCAAATTTATCGATAGTCATTTTCGGGAAACCGAGTTCCTGACAAAGCACAAAACGGCTGACGCCCTTTTCAGTGCGGAGCTCCTCAATTCTTTTTGAAATTTTAACCATTATTTATACCTCATTTCAAGTTGTTATTTTTTCAGTTTATATTATTTTATCACATATTAAATACTATGTAAAACACTTTCGGAGAATGCAAAACGACGGAGCTTTCGCTCCGCCGTTTTGCTTGAAAAAGGAGATTTATGAAAAAGACTCATACGCGTAATTATGTATTGGCTTCAAGCCAACCACGGTCACGGATCAGCCTTTAGCATTATTTCCGTTTCCGTTATTTTGTCCGTTTGAATCGTTGTTATTTGAATTGTTACCGCTACCATCTGAGCTGCTTGAAGAATCTGTGTCCTCTACATGCTCGGAAAGAGTTACGGTAATTTCGATGTCCTTCTCGCCTGTCAAAGCTCTGTCGACCTTAAGTGCAACGGTGTCGCCGGGTTTCTTCTGAGTTACGACTGAAGTAATCGTTGTCGAAGATGTAACCTGTGTTCCGTCAATGCTTGTGATAACATCGCCCTTCTCAAGTCCTGCACTGGTTGCCTCATCGGAATTTACCGAAGCAACATACATACCTGAGGAAAGTCCGTACCACTGAGCCGTCATTGAATCGATGTAAGTACCGCTGACGCCAAGAGCCGCTCTGTCCTTAACATAACCGTAGTTGATAAGACTTGTGAGTATCGGCTGTGCCGTATCGGACGGGATAGCAAATCCAAGTCCCTCATAACCTGTCGAAACAATCTTAGAAGAATTGATACCTACAACCTGACCGTACTGGTTTACAAGTGCACCGCCTGAGTTACCGGGGTTGATAGCCGCATCAGTCTGAACGCAATACATGGTGTAACCGGACTCTGTTGTGATCTCTCTGTTAAGAGCAGATACATAACCGACTGTTACAGATGAAGCAAAAGCCGAACCGCCTGGGTTACCGATTGCTATAACCTGATCACCGACCGAAAGATCGTCTGCAGAACCAAACTCGGCTGCTGTAAGACCGGTTGCGTCAATCTTAAGAACTGCAAGGTCAGAAACATCATCAGAACCTACGAGAGTAGCCTCATAGCTTGTTCCGTCGCTTGTGACAACCTTAAGTGATGTTGCACCGTCTACAACATGAGCATTTGTTGCGATGTAGCCGTCCTCGGAAATTATAATTCCCGAGCCCTCAGCTGTAGGATCGACCTCGGTGCTTGAATCATCGGAACTGTTTCCGTTTGATCCGTCAGAACCGTAGCCGTAGCCAAAGTAATTTGAGAAGTAATCGGCGTAGTTATTTTCCGATACCTGATAATTCTGAACGCATACAACTGACGGAATAAGCTTTTCTGCTATTTCCTGTCTTGTGAGAGCACCGTCGGCAGTTGTCGTGGTGTCGTCACTGCTTTCTGAATTATCGATTATCTTTGTAATGGTGTAAGCCGCACTGTCGGAGGACGAAGAATCATTTGTTTTGATATAACCGCCCTTTATGAGAGCTGTCATAACGCCTACCGAAGCACCTGCAGAAATCAAGCAACATAGTAAAAGTGCAAGGACTTTAACTCCAAACGGCGTACCGTTCTTCTGCTTTTTCTGTTTAGCCGTATGTGCAGGACTTTGAGTGTTCTGATACATCGGCTGTGCAGGCGGTGTTTGCTGTCCCCATGTATAAGAGCTCTGTCTGTAAGCGTTCTGATTATACTGAGGCTGCTGCGGCTGATGGTAGTAAGCCGACTGCTGAGGATTAGCGTACTGCGAAGTACTCGGCTGAGTGTAAGTTCTTGCCGCCGGCTCTGCCTTCGGAATATCGTTACCGCTCATGTGGTACTCGTGATTAACTTCCTGTGTATTTTTCGACTCGTTATCTACCGTGTTGGTGTTAGTTTCTTCATTAACATTATTGTTTGTGTTAGAAGCGTTGTTATCATAAGGATTATACATAACTCTAACTCCTTTCTAATTTTACAACAAAAATTGCTTGTAGTCAATAATTACTTTTTTTGCAATTTCTTTGCTTGTTTTTATGTTTAGATTATGCACTGTATATGTGATATTTATGTGAAGATTATTTTTTATTTCAATGAATTTTACGAACAGCTAAAATACACAAATCATTATTTCACAAAAACAAAATTCCCGCCGATTTCTCGACGGGAAAGCCAAAATATTATAAAAATCAAATTCTTGCAACGCCTGATTTTCTTGCCGCCTCGGCAACAGCCTTTGCGACTGCCATGGAAACAGACTTATCGAGCGCAGAAGGAATGATGTTCTCTTCGTTTAAATCGCTGTCGGAAATATAATCGGCAATGGCATAAGCCGCAGCGATTTTCATTTCCTCATTAATCTCGGAAGCACGAACATCAAGAGCACCGCGGAAAAGTCCCGGGAAAACAAGAACGTTGTTAATCTGGTTTGGATAATCCGAACGTCCCGTACCGACAACTCTTGCGCCTGCTTTTCTTGCATCATCATAGCCGATTTCGGGGCTTGGGTTTGCGCAGGCAAATACGATAG
Source organism: Bacteroides uniformis (assembly GCA_963611165.1). Lineage (GTDB taxonomy): Bacteria > Bacillota > Clostridia > Oscillospirales > Acutalibacteraceae > SIG603. The sequence continues at coordinate 25,786 of CAVDQG010000020.1, read as the reverse complement.
CGTCATCCTTCATGGACTTAATCATCTCAGGCTTCAAAACATTCGGAGCAGAGAAGCCGAAGAATACGTCTGCGTCCTTGATTACATCGGCAAGCGAACCTGTAAGGTGGTCGGGGTTAGTGATTGAAGCAAGCTCGGCGTGAGCCGGTGAGAGCGTCGGGTCACCCTCGCAGATTGCTCCGAACCTGTCGCAAACAGTGATATTCTTAAGTCCTGCACCAACCAAAAGCTTGGTTACGGCTGTGCCTGCCGCACCGCCGCCGTTAAGGACAGCCTTGATTTCTGTTATCTTCTTGCCTGTAATTTTAAGAGCGTTTACAAGTGAAGCGAGTGCGACAACCGCTGTGCCGTGCTGGTCGTCATGGAAAACGGGAATATCGAGGCTTTTCTTGAGCTTTTCTTCAATCTCGAAGCATCTCGGAGCGGCAATATCCTCGAGGTTGATTCCGCCAAAGGAACCTGCAATCATCTCGACTGTGTGAACAATCTCATCGACATCCTTGGATCGAATGCAAATCGGGAATGCGTCAACATCGCCGAATGCTTTAAAGAGCGTGCATTTGCCCTCCATAACAGGCATACCTGCCTCGGGGCCGATATCGCCTAAACCGAGAACAGCAGTACCGTCTGTTACTACGGCAACAAGATTTCCTCTTCTTGTATATTTATATGAAAGATCGACATCCTTTGCAATCTCAAGGCATGGTGCGGCAACGCCCGGTGTGTAAGCCGTGGAGAGATCGTCTCTTGTTTCGAGCGGACAAGCAGCCTCAACTCTGATTTTGCCCTTCCACTCTGCGTGCTTTTCAAGTGCAATTTTGCTAAAATCCATAATATTGTCCTTCTTTCAGATTTTTTAATAATATCAGTGGTTTAAAAACAAAGCTTTTCGTTTTCAACCTGTGTTTGATTCAGTATAACACACAAGTCTTATTATTTACAATGAAAACTTTTCATTGTTTATTTTCACTGCAAATTTGATTTTTAACTCCAAACGGTCTATAATCTGAATGAAAATTTGAGTGCGTGATTTTGCTGAGTTTTCAAAGAAACAAAGCAAAACCACATCACCGAAAAAATTTCACGGAGATGATTTTATGATTAAAGCATGTATGTTTGACCTTGACGGCACTCTTTGCAACACGCTCGCTTCTATCGCATCGTTTGCAAATGCCGCACTGAGAGCCTACGGGCTTAAAGAACATGATGTTCAGAAATACAGGATGATGGTCGGCAACGGCAGAGACAAGCTTATCGAGCGAATGATTATCGCTTCGACAGGAGAAATGAACGACGATTTATTCGACAAAGTCGGCACTCTCTACGATAGGCTGTACGGAGAAAATCCGTTAAATCTTGTCGCACCGTATGACGGTATACCCGAAATGCTCAAGACTCTTAAAGCAAACGGAATCAAAACTGCCGTAATTTCAAATAAGCCCGATGACATGACAAGGCTTGTTGTTGCAGGAATTCTCGGAAACGAAAACTTCGACCTCGTGCGTGGCTCACTTCCCGAATTTCCGAAAAAGCCCGACCCGACTTCTCCTCTTGATATTCTCGATAAGCTTGGTGTCTCACCGGACGAATGCCTTTACATCGGCGACAGCGGAGTAGATATGCAGACGGGCAAGAATGCTAACATGACGACTGTCGGCTGTGCATGGGGATTTCGAGGCTCAGAAGAATTAAAAGAAAACGGAGCGAATTACATAGTAAATTCGGCAGAAGAAATTCTTGCGGTTTTAGAAGAGAAAAACAAAAATTAATCTCTGACAAATGCGAAAGGCACGGTGCAAAAACCGTGCCTTATTTTTATTTGTTTGTTTATATCCACTCAGTGCTTGTCCATATAATAAGTGTATTCCACTCTATCCTCGTCACTGCTGTAATTTTTTCTGCCGTTTTTCTCGGAAATTCTCTTCATTCCAAGCTTTTCCATGAGATGATATGACGGGTAATTCTCGCTGTCGCAGTGTGCGACAAATTCTCTGTATCCAAGTGTAAGCGCATATTCTGCCGCAACACTTGCCGCTTCAAAGCCGTAGCCCTTGCCCTGACAATCCTTTGAGAGCATCCAGCCGAGCTCTGCTTTTCCGTTTTCGTCATAAATACCGACAAAGCCGACATTTTTGTCGTCTTCCATTATAGCAAAAATCCATTCGGTGGGATTTTCGCTTTCCCACATTCGGTCGCTTGAAGCAAGCTCCTCTTTAACCTCGTCCATATTCTTTTTCGGAAAGAAGAGCATAAATTTACCGCAGTCTCTATCAAGGGCATAAACGGAAAAATCATCCAAGTGCTTTAAGCCGAGCGGCTCAAGAACCAGTCTTTCGGTCTTAATCATCATAACGACTGTTCCTCCATCTTTCTTGCTCTTTCCTCTGCGATAAGCGGGTCTATAAGTTCGTCAAGGTTTCCGTTCAAAATATCGTCAAGCTTATAAAGCGTGAGACCTATTCTGTGGTCGGTCACTCTCGACTGCGGATAGTTATAAGTTCTTATTCTCTCGGAGCGGTCGCCCGAACCTACCTGACTTTTTCTCTCCGATGCAATCTCATTGTTCTGTGCAGTTATCTTTGCGTCAAGAAGTCTTGCTCTCAAAACACGCATTGCCTTATCTCTGTTTTTAAACTGACTTCTCTCGTCCTGACATTCTACAACTGTTCCCGTCGGCAAATGAGTAATTCTGATAGCCGATGAGGTCTTATTGATGTGCTGACCGCCCGCACCGCTTGAGCGGTAGGTATCGATTTTGAGATCTTTCGGGTCGATGTTAAGCTCAACCTCTTCAGCCTCGGGCAAAACAGCAACTGTTGCCGCCGAAGTGTGGATTCTTCCCTGCGTCTCCGTCTCGGGCACACGCTGAACTCTGTGGACTCCGCTCTCAAACTTAAGTCTAGAGTAAGCCCCCTGACCGTCAATCGTGAAGCTGATTTCCTTGAAACCGCCGAGTTCCGTTTCGTTTGCGCCGACAACCTCTATGCTCCAGCCGTGCTTCTCTGCATAGTAAGAATACATTCTGAAAAGAACCGCCGCAAAAAGTGCCGCCTCTTCTCCGCCCGTGCCGCCTCGAATTTCGACAATGACATTTTTGTCGTCATTCGGGTCTTTGGGGAGAAGCAATATTTTCAGTTCCTCTTCAGTTTCCTCTATGGTTTTCTTTGCCTCAGCCATCTCCTCAAGGGCAATTTCTTTCATTTCCTTGTCATCAAGAAGCTCTTTTGCCTCGGCTAAATTTTTCTGTGCGTTTTTGTAAATTCTGTATTTCTCGACAATCGGAGTTATTTCGGCATGCTCTTTCATAAGCTTGGTATAAAGCTCTCTGTCGGCAGCCGTTGACGGGTCATAAAGCTTGAGGTTCAATTCCTCGTATCTGTTCTCAAAAACCTGTAAATTTTCAAACATTTTCTTTATCCTTTCATATCTAAAATTCAATCAGTTATGATTTAATCTGCTATGAAAGTTTTGCTAAAGTTCTCTTAATTCTTCACCGCCGCGGAAAACCTTACGGATATTTTTTTCGCATTTGATTCTCGGCAGCATGACCTCATGTCCGCAACCGACGCACTTAATCTTAAAATCCATTCCGACTCTCAGAATTTCAAATTCCTTTGAACCGCACGGATGCTGTTTTTTCATTTGAACTCTGTCTCCGACTTTGATATCCATTAAGCTATCCTTTCGCACATAATTTGATAGAGTAAAGTATATCGCAAAACAAATTATTTTGCAACCGAATAAATTATTGTTGCAATAGAAACTATACCGCTGTACAATAGTATCAAAAGAAACTATATAAGGGGTGTTTCACTTGAAAAAAAGCACAACGGATTTGACCTCAGGCAGCATACCAAAACAGATTTTTCTCTTTGCTCTGCCGATTTTGCTCGGACAGGTTTTCCAAAATCTCTACAACTCCGTAGACAGCATAGTTGTGGGAAATTATGTCGGCACCACAGCGCTTGCCGCAGTAACAAGCTGCAGCGATATTTCCATGCTTTTGGTCGGATTTTTCACGGGACTTTCGGCAGGCTCGGGAGTTCTTTTTGCACGGTATTTCGGTGCTAAGGACTATGGTAATCTTCACAAGTCAATCCATACGGCGCTTACATTCTCATTTCTTCTTGGTATTTTCATGGCACTTCTGGGAATTATATTTACGCCTTTTCTTTTGACGATAGTCGATTGCCCCGATAATGTTCGCTCCGAGGCTGAAATATACTTACGAATCTATCTTATCGGAATACTTTTCACCGCACTTTATAATGTCGGCTCGGGAGTTCTTCGTGCTGTCGGAAACTCAAGAAGTCCGTTCATTTATCTTGTCGTTTCATCTGTAACAAATATTATTCTTGATGTGCTTTTTGTCGTTATTTTCAAATGGGGCGTTGCAGGCGTCGGAATTGCGACAATTATTTCACAGCTTATTTCCGTGGTTCTCGTTGTTAAAAATATGCTTAGGACAAACGACGTTTACAAACTCGTTTTAAGTGACCTCAGAATTGACGGAAAGATACTGAAAGAAGTAATTCGGCTTGGACTTCCAGCCGCCGTTCAGGCTTGCCTTATTTCTACTTCCAACCTCTTTGTACAGCGTTATGTCAACGGTTTCGGCTCGGATGCGATGGCAGGCATCGGTGCGGCAAAGAAAATCGATAAATTCATCGGAATGATAGCCCAGTCGCTCGGACTTGCCACGGCAACATTTGTTTCGCAAAACTTCGGCGCCGGAAAACCCGAGCGTGCCTACAAGGGAATCCGCACGGTATTGCTTTTAAATATCATACCGATTTTGGCTGTCGGAGCAATTGTCTATTCCAATGCCTATTTCGCTGTCGGACTATTCACCGACAACAGCGAAGCCATTCGATACGGTGCGATGATGCTCGAAACCATGACCCCATTCTTCTACTGTCAGGCACTTAACCAAACGTTTTCCAACGCCGTGAGAGGCTTCGGCAAATCCACCGCAGTTATGATTCTCTCAATTATCGGAATGGTGGGATGCCGTCAGCTGTTTTTGGCGGTAGCCATGCACATTCAAAAGAATATTGTATTTGTCTATATCGGCTTCCCGCTCGGCTGGTTCTGCAGTGCGCTCTTTGTCATGATATATTACTTTGTTAAAATAAGAGGAAAAATCGAGACAAAAACGGTAATGCAGACTTGCAAAAAAGAAACTCAAGGCTCAAAATTTCATGCCCACATCTGAGCCTTATTGTATAACTTTCACAATTTGCGGCACTTAAATTTTTATAATATTACTACATGGACATTTCTTATCTTACATATTAGAATGATTGCAAATACAGTAAATGAATGCACACAAAGAAAGGTGGAATTTTTCATGCAGATATTCGTTAATATCAACGCCGCCAAAAACGGCAACGGCTCAAAAGAAATGCCGTTCAAAAATATATCAGATGCCGCTAAAATAGCAAAACCCGGCGATGAAGTTATCGTTGCTCCGGGAGTTTACCGCGAGAACGTCAATCCATATTTTGGCGGAACAGAAGAAAACAGAATAGTTTATCGCTCCGAAATGCCGCTCGGCGCTGTTATCACGGGTGCCGAGGTCGTAAAAAACTGGATGTGTTACAGCGGAAACACTTGGGTTTGCAGAATTCCGAACAGCTTTTTCGGCTCTTACAACCCTTACACAACCGAGGTCTACGGCGACTGGTATTTTGCCCCCGATGTAAGACACACGGGCTGTGTTTGGCTAAACGACAAAGCTCTTTATGAGGCTCTTTCATTACAGGAGTGCTTGGACGGTAATGTTTATGCTCCGTCTTGGGATCAGGAAAACTCCGTCTACAAATGGTTCACCGAACAGGACGGCGACGAAACACTCATTTACGCTAACTTCCAGGGCGCAAACCCAAATAAGGAGAACGTAGAAATTACTGTCAGAAGAGAGTGTTTCTGGCCGCAGGAATATGGCAAAGGTTACATCACCGTAAGCGGATTTAACATCAACAAAGCCGCTACGACATGGGCACCTCCTGCCGCATATCAGGACGGAATGATAGGCCCTAATTGGTCTAAGGGCTGGATAATCGAGGACTGTGAGATTTGGGGCTCAAAATGTGCAGGTATATGCTTAGGCAAATACTGCGACCCGGACAACGACCACTACTTCACCTATAAGCATGTAAAAAGCCCGACACAGATGGAGCGTGACGCTGTTTGCAAGGGACAGTACCACGGCTGGCTGAAAGAAAAAATCGGAAGTCACATAGTAAGAAGAAACAACATTCACCACTGCGAGCAGGGCGGAATCATCGGCAGAATGGGCTGTGCCTTCAGCGTTATCGAGGATAACCATATTCACCACATCAACAACATGCAAGAACTTGGCGGTGCGGAAATTGCGGGAATTAAGCTTCATGCCGCTATTGATGTCATTTTCAGACGCAATCACATTCATCATTGCACCATGGGAATTTGGTGCGACTGGGAGGCTCAGGGCACGAGAATCACACAGAACCTCTTCCACGACAATACTCAGCCAAAAGACTCTGCACCGCTTCTTGGCAGTATGATGAGTCAGGATCTTTTCGTCGAAGTTAGCCACGGCCCGACGCTCATCGACAATAATATTCTTCTCTCGAGACACGCGCTCAGAATTGCAACAGAGGGCATTGCTATGGTTCACAACCTCATCTGCGGTTCGTTTACTGCTGTCGGCAGAGAGACAGACTTCATAGTTGACGGAGTACCTGAAAAAAGATATACACCGTATCACATTCCGCACAGAACAGAAGTCGCAGGCTTTATGACCATACTTCACGGTGACAACCGTTTCTACAACAACCTCTTTGTTCAGACATTTGACACCGACTGGCATGACCCCAAGGAGAATGAGGGCACAGACACATCGGCAAACGAGATTGTCGGCACTTACGTTTGGGACGAATATCCCACATATGAAGAGTGGGTTGCTAACTTCAAGCTTGACGAAAGCAAGCCGAATATGCTGACCATGGCACCTTATCACTTCCGCCACCTCCCCGTTTGGGTTGACGGTAACGTTTATTTCAACGGAGCAAAGGCTTGCAAAAACGAGAAGAACAACTTTGTTGACGATTATAATCAGGTTTATGTCAAGCTCATTGAAAAAGACGGAAAATACAAGCTTGAAACCAATGTCTATAAGTACATCGGTAATTTCCGTGACTATATGATTAATTCCGATGTTCTCGGCATGGCTTTTGAGCCTGAAGAGAGATACGAAAATCCTGACGGAACAGACATTGTTTTCGACAGAGACTATTTTGGCAACCACAGAACTCTGGATGTTCTCCCCGGCCCGTTTGTTTCGGAGGATGTTCTTCATCAGTTCACTCTGTAATTTTGGAAAGTTATATATCTTACAAAAAACAAAAAATCACCGCAGAATCTCTTCTGTGGTGATTTTTCTTGCATTAACTTCTGTCTTTACCAAATATTCATAACATGTTGCATAATAAGGCTTACGGCAGTAATTCCGCACCAACACGATGCACCAAGAATAATTGGCTTTCCGCCTGTTTTGATAAGCTGAATCACATTGCTGTTCAGTCCTATCGCCGCCATTGCCATAATAATCATGAATTTTGAAAGCTCCTTTAACGGCTTAAACAGACCTCCGTCAACTCCAAGATTTACACAAACAGTTGTTATGACAGCCGCCAAAACAAAGTAAAGAATGAACATTGGGAATGCTCTCTTTAGGCTGAATTTATTTGCCGTTTTTCCCTCTTTTCTACTCTTTTGTGCTCTGATGAATGAAAGCCCCAATGTAATAGGGATAATCGCAAGCGTACGGGTAAGCTTAACGGTTACAGCCTTATTGAGCGTTTCACTGCCGAGATTCCACATGCTGTCCCATGTTGAAGCGGCAGCCGTCACGGACGAGGTATCATTAATTGCTGTACCCGCAAAAATACCGAACGCATCGCCGTGCAGTGTGTCAAAGCCGATTGCCTTACCGAGTATCGGAAAGAAAATCGCCGCAAGTACATTGAAGAAGAATATAACCGAAATCGACTGCGCTATTTCATCGTCATCCGCATCAATAACAGGTGCTGTTGCGGCAATTGCCGAGCCGCCGCAAATAGATGAGCCGACACCGACAAGAATTGACGCATTTGAAGACACATGCAGAGCCTTACGCAATACAAATGCTATGATAAGCGATGTCGAAATCGTGCATATTATTATCGGAAGCGATTGCTTGCCCGTCTCGAAAATTACTCCGAGGTTCATTCCGAAGCCGAGCAAAACGACTGCCGTTTGAAGAATTATCTTTGATGTCCATTTTATGCCGGACTCAACCTTTCCCTTATCATGCCAAAACATTGTGACAATCATACCGACCAAAATTGCGATTACCGCACCGCCGACAACGGGAAATTTCTTTCCGAGCAGCCATGACGGAACAGCTATTGCAAGACAAACCAGAATACCGCTTAGATTTTTCTTTATGAAATTCATTTTTCATCCTCTCTTTCTTTGCTTTCAATTTGCGTACAAATTGTATCACTTGACTTCAATAATGTAAAATTATAAAATCATATCGAATGATAATAATATCTTATTGATAATCAGAGGATAGACATGCTTGATTTCAGAACGGAAACCTTTTTGACTGTATGCAAAACTATGAATTTTACTGCCGCCGCAAAGCTGCTTAATATAACCCAGCCCGCAGTTTCTCAGCACATCCGCCACTTGGAAGAAGAATACTGCACGTCGCTTTTCACTTATCAAAAGAAACAGCTTTCTCTTACGGAGTCGGGTGAAATTCTCCGCAAACATCTTTTAACCATGCAAAACGATGAGAATGCAATTAAAGAAGAACTGAAAAGCCGTCAAAGCGGAATAAACAATCTCTCGATTGGAGTCACTATGACTATCGGAGAATATGCGGTCGTGGATAAGCTTGCAGACTTTCTCATAAATCATCCCGACACTAATATTCACCTTCACTACGGCAACACCGCAAAGCTGTTAAGGCTTCTCGACAACGGTACAATAAGTATGGCAATTGTCGAGGGAAATTATCCAAAAGAAAATTACGCCCACAGAAAATTCAGCACTGAAGATTACATCGCCGTGTGCTCAACTTCTCACAAGTTTCTGTCGGTCGAACCTAACACCGTCAGCGATTTGCTTTGTGAAAGACTTCTCGTTCGTGAAGAGGGTTCGGGAACAAGAAATATCCTTGAACAAAGTCTGATTGCAAGAGGACTTAGAATTTCCGATTTCATTCACTTAACTCAAGTAGAAAACATGCACACGATAATCGGACTTCTGAAAAGAGACTGCGGAATCACATTCCTCTATAAAATAGCCGTAAAGGATGAGATTGAAAGCGGAGAACTCTCGGAAATTCCGCTTGATGATTTCAAAATGCAACATGATTTCGATTTCATCTGGGAGAAGCACAGCGTGTATACCGATAAATATCTTGCAATATGCGATGAATTCACGGAGCATAAAAATAACACCTAACCGTCAAAGTTAGGTGTTTTCATATTCACGCTCGCCGCAAAATTACCAAGGCTTATTTTTATCAAGCCAGCCTTTTTCTTTCCAGTAGCTGTAATCGGCACTCTGCGGTCTTTTCTTCACAATCATTGACATCAGTGAGAAAAACGCTTTTGTTTTTAGGGACGGTTTCACTTTGCCGTCCTTTGATTTTATCTTTTCGGCAAGCGAAGCCATATCTTCACTTATCTTATCTTTTTTCTTTTGTGGCACATCAGCCCATTTCATGGCACGAACCGCAATCGGATACTTGTAGATTTTGCCGACGCCCCAGTAAAATCCGCTGTCAGCCATATCCTGACAAGTGTTCTTCTGTCCGCCGCCAGCCGCCGTTGCAATGCAAACCATTTGCTTTTTAAACATACTCTCCTCGGGGCGGTGCAAAAGCCATCGCCAACCGTAATGCTCCAAAAGTGCTTTCATTGCCGATGTCACATGATAGACATAGACGGGACTTTCAAAGATGAGCACATCAGCTTCGTCTATTGCCATTGTAATCGGCTCAAGCTTTTCATAATGCGGACAGCGTTTCTCGTCCTTTAAAATGCACTGCGTGCATCCAACGCACATTTCGCCAAAATCCTTCGGCAGAAAAAATTCTGTTATTTCACCGCCCAAGTTATCGGCTAACATTCTCGCAGTGTGGTAGGTTGAGCCCTTATGACTTTGACCGTGTATCAAAGCTATTTTCAATTTGATATTCGCCTCTTTAGTTTTTATTTTATCTCTTCAAAAATATCAATTATCTTATCGAGAGAATCTGCTTTTTTCCACAGCATTTTTGCCGTTTTCTCGTCCGGCTCCGATTGGTCGGGAACCATTATTACTTTACATCTTGCCTCAAATGCGCTCTTTACGCCGTTCGGCGAGTCCTCGACAGCCGCACATTCATATGGGTAAAGTCCAAGCTCTTTACAAGCATAGACATACACATCGGGAGCAGGCTTTCCGAATTTAACCATGGTACATGAGATTAATTTATCAAAATAGTCGAATATTCCTACTTGCTTAAGATAACGGGTAGTTCTCTCCAAATCAGAAGCTGTCGAAACGGCAGTAATAATATTCTTTGATTTCAAATATTCAAGAAGTTGCACTGCACCCTCTTTTAGTTCAATCCCCTGATCTCTTATCATCTGCTCCATCAGCCTTGAGCGTTCGGATCTAATTGCTTTATAATCTGCATTCGGATCGCTGACAAGCTTTTTTATGTGGTCTGGTGCGAACGGTCTTCCGAGCGAACGAAGTGTGAGAACCTGTTCGTCACTCACTTTGTAGCCGAAGCTTTCAAGTGCCTTTTTCCAACAGACACGATAGTATTTCTCGGTATCAATCAGCGTTCCGTCCAAGTCAAACAGAACAGCTTTTATATTCTCCATGAGTTTCTCCTTAAAAATATCATCTTATTTAATATAGACAAATTATCAATTTCAGTCAAGAGAAAGAGAAAAGCTCTGCGGTCAAACCACAGAGCTTTATCAAAAATATATTCTTTTCTAACTATCAAACAGCAAGGAAGAACTTTACGAGGAAGAGTAAGGAAATGATGTATGTAACAACAGAAACATCCTTAGCCTTGCCTGTGAAGAGCTTGATTACTGTGTAGGAAATAAGTCCGAGGCCGATGCCGTGTCCGATAGAACCGGAGATTGGCATTGCGATGAGCATGAGAGCAACAGGAACTGTTACGGAAATATCATCCCACTTGATATTCTTGAGGTTGGAAACCATGAGAATACCAACATAGATAAGTGCGGAAGATGTAGCAGCTGCAGGAATGATAGCTGCGATAGGAGCGATGAAGATGCAGAGGAAGAACATAATTCCGCAAGTGAGGGAAGTAAGTCCTGTGCGTCCGCCTGCCTCAACACCGGAAGCAGACTCAACGAATGTTGTGATTGTGGAAGTACCTGTTACGGCACCTGCAACAGTACCGATAGCATCAGCGAGAAGAGCCTCCTTCATCTGAGGCATGTTGCCGTCCTTATCAACCATACCTGCTCTTGAAGCAGTACCGACGAGTGTTCCGATTGTATCGAACATGTCGATGATGCAGAATGTGATGATAAGTGTGATAGCTGTGAACCAACCGATCTGGAAGAAGCCATGGAAGTCGAACTTGAAGAGCGTTGTCTCAACCATATCACCAAACTGCGGAACAAATGTTGCTGTTGCAAGAGAAGCAAACGGATTGTTGCCGAGAACGAAATAATCGCCAGCCCAGTAGATGATAGCAGCAATGAGCATACCGAGGATAACGCAGCCCTTTACGCCCTTCTTGTTGAGGATAACGATAGCGAAAAGGCCGACGAACATTGTGATAACAGAAAGAACCATTACCGGGTAAGCATCGCCCATAGTCTCCTTAGCAACACCTGCTGTGAGAGAACCAAAGAAATCTCTCATGGCATAGAACTGAGTGCCCTCGCTGTTAGCGATGTAAACATTGGAGCCAACACCGATGTTGAGGAGCATAAGTCCGATTGCGGGGCCGATTCCAAGACGAACACCAAGCGGAATAGCATCAACAATCTTCTCACGGATATTGCAGATGGAGAGAACTGTGAAGAGGATACCTTCAGCAAGGATGATAACAAGTGCAGCCTGGAAGGACTCGAGGTATGTGCAACCTGTCATGGCAACAATGTTGCCTACAACAATAGCAAAGAAGCTGTTAAGTCCCATACCCGGGCCTAAGCAGAAAGGCTTATTTGCGATAAAAGCCATGCAGAACATTCCGATTGCGGAAGCGATACATGTAGCAAGGAAGACACCGTTCCAGAGCTTTCCGCCTGTGCCGTCGTTTCCGTAGCCTGTAAGAATGTTAGGATTCAGGGCAATGATATAAGCCATTGTCATGAAAGTTGTAAGACCTGCGACGATTTCTGTCTTGACGCTGGTCTTGTTTTCTTTGAGCTTAAATAGTTTTTCCATTTAATTTTACTCCCTATTTATTTCCTGAAAAAAAGGATAACGATATAATATCATTTTTAACAAACTGTTACAATATATAAATTGACAGAAAAATTCAAAATATTTTCACAATTTATTTACTTATTCTCAAAATTCCGAAATGTTTCTTTAGTTTATTGCCGACAAATACGCTTTTTTCTTAAATAAATAATTTATGAATTCCCCATAAACACAAACAGAACCCGCCAAAGAAAGGTGGGTTCTGTCCGCACTATGAGTTTATTTTATGTTACAGTATATCACTGTGTACTTATACGCTTTTATTGTATAAATCAGCTTTCAAACGGGTTTGTTACCTCATAACTTGAGAAGCTGTTGGCAGTATATGCACCCGAGAAATCTGCACTTGTGGAGTAATCGGAAACCGTAACCGTCAAGTCGCTCTCGCCCTGGACATAAACCGTACCGTCCGTGCTCTTGATTGTGACGGTCTTGCCGTTCGAATCGACAACCTGTCCCTCGTTGTAAAGTGCTGTGAGCGTGCTGTCAGCTGTTACAACCCACTTTGATGTTGAGTCGATATAGAGCTTGGCTTCGCCGCTTCCGCCGTTTCCGGCCCATGTTTCATCGTCCTTAACTGCGCCCGTGAGACTTGAGCCGTTCTCGAGATAGAAATCAAGATTGGAAATTGAATCGTAGATTATATCGCCGACGCACTCCTGCTTGTCTGCCGTGAAGCTGCAGTCTGCACCGTTTGAACCGCTTGTTCCCCATCCTCTTGCGTTAGTATTACCTGTTACCTGTAGGAAGAACGGATTATCGTCAGAATATGTTATATCAACATCACTCAAATAGAATGTGGATTCTGTGTTTGTCGTGTAGAACATTCCTCCCGCTTTTGCCGTGAGAGTTCCGCCGCTCATCTGGAATGTGCCGTTACCGACTTCGGAGTCGCCCGACATCGACTGATATACTATGACATTCCATACTACATCGTTCTGCTCATTTTGGGGCATATTACCCGAGAGGTCACAGTCATAAAGTCTTATGCTGTTCAAGCCCTCAATGCAAATTGCTTCACTGCCATTTGCTGTGAGCGTCGCATTGTTAATCGTGAGGTCTGCCGTTGAGTAAACAGCAGGTGAACCTGTTCCGTTTGATGTATATGTACCGCCGTCAACAACCATTGTTCCGCCGCCACGGTCTGAGCGGATAGCCGCACTGGACTCGCCATTTGTTTCTGCAGTCGAGTTCCAAGCGTAAAGCGTTCCGCCGCCTGCAACGTGAAGTCCGCCCGAGGTATCTTGTGTCGTGCTGATTGTAGCGTTATTTACATACATAACGCCCTCTGCATAAGAGAAAATTCCTGCTCCGCCTTTAGCGTCTGTTGTGACGGTCGCACCGTCAATATAACCCGTGCCGTCTGTGGCAAGAATTGCCGCACCTACGCCGTAGAATGAAGAATTGTCTCCGCCTATTGAATCCGAGGAATCTCTTGTCACGGTTACATCTTTAAGAGTAACGGAAGAACCGTTGTCAATAAGGACAGCATTCTCGTCTGTTCCCGTGGACTCAATTGTTTCGCTCTCGACTGTTGTGTCAGAGCTGTATTCATTCACTGCAGAGTAAGAATCAACTCCGCCTGACTGACCGCCGGGCTGTCCGCCCATGCCTACAGTTTCCTCAGAAACCACAGCCGCAGTAATGATTCCGCTCTCATCGGTAGTAACGCTTAAAGAATTGCCTTCCTCAATGTCAGATACCTTTACGGAATTTCCGTCAGAGTCTTTCAGAACCGATTCATCGGTAATTGTGACCTCAAGTGTATATGAAGAAATCTCCATTTCTTTCATACCGCCCTCGGCACTGTCTCCCTTTTCATTAGTGTTGCCATCGGAAGAGGAACTGCTGTCCTCGCCTTCGGCTTTATTTTCAGCAGAACTGCTGTTGCCGTTCTCTCCGCTCGGTATTTCGGGTGGCTGTTCTGCATTATTTGTATTATTTTCGTTTGAAGCGTTATCACCGTTTGCCGACGAATCTCCGTCAGGCTTTGCGGGCGGCTCTTCGTCGTTTCCACCTGTACCGTCAGTACCTGTTCCGTTTTCTGAGCTTGGCATATCAGGAGGAGTGGAGCCGCCGCCCATCTGTCCTCCGCCTTGACCGCCCTCTCCACCTGCGGAAACAGTAAGTGTTACTGTATTATCATTAACAGCGGTAACCTCACCCGATACTGTAGTATTCACTAATTTAATGCTGTTACCGCTGGAATCTGTCTTTGTTGCACTTGAGCTTTCATCGGACATATCTTCGGAAGCGGTCACACTCGTTTCGCTTGAAGCACTGCTTGTGCCGCTCGCGCCCGAATTACATCCCGAAAAAGCCATTAACAAAACTGCTGTTAAAGCTATGCACCAAAATCTCTTATGTTTGTTCATTTTATCTTCCCCCTGTCTTTTGATTTGTCTATATCTTAATCCCGTTATCTGAAAATAATGTGATTATCGTTTGAATTATTGCGGAAATAAATTTGAATTTATTGTTTACATAATACGCTTTAAATTCAGTTGTTTAGATTGTGCTATGAATATATATTTTTTGTTAAATTTCGCCGGTTTGTTGTGATTTATTGACAACAAGCACTCTTTGGTAATATACTAAATACAGTTGATTTTGTTAATCAAATATACTCTAAGGAGGAGATTTTTCATGTTAAAAGAAGCCGCTAAGCACGAAAAGCCAAGCGAAGAGGAGCTTAAAATCTACTTAAAGAAGCAAAAAGAAAAACTTTCCGCTAATCAGATGAAGATAAAAGAAGCAAATCTTCCCGTTATGGTCATAATCGAAGGCTGGGGCTCTTCGGGAAAGGGCAGTCTTATTGCAAAAGTTATCGATGAGATAGACCCGAGATTTTTCGATGTTGCCACCATGGACTCCGAACCGACTGAGGAGGAAAGAAGAAAACCGTTCCTTTGGAGATATTTCAAGGAAATCCCCAAGGCAGGTAAATTTAAATTTTTCGATACCTGTTGGATGGAAGAGGTCACGGACGGAGTTTTAGACGGCTCTCTCTCAAAAGATGACTATAAAAAGAGAATTGTCAGCATTAATACTGCCGAGAGAACCTTAACCGATAACGGCTATCTCGTCATGAAGTTCTTCCTCCAGATTTCAAAAAAGGAACAGAAGAAGCGATTAAAAGCACTTCTCGAATCCCCCACATCCTCTTGGAAAGTAGATGATGACGATTTATGGGAGAACAAGCACTATGACGAATGCCTTAAGGTGTATGAAAACTATATTTCCGACACCAACAGACCGTCAGCGCCGTGGTACATTATCGATGCCAAAGACAAAAAGATTGCCGAACTTGCCGTACTGCAATATCTTAATCAGGGAATCGACACAGCATTAAAAAACAAATCTCTCGCCGTGCCTATTTTGCAAAACTCCTTCCCTATGCGAAAAACAATAAAGCTTTCTGATATCAGCTTAACCGATAAATCCGTTACAGAAGAAGACTACAAGATAAAGCTTAAGCTTCTTCAAAACAGATTAAGAGAGCTCCACGATGAAATCTACGCCGCAAAAATTCCCGTAATTATTGCATATGAGGGCTGGGATGCCGCCGGAAAAGGCGGAAACATCAAGCGAATAACTCAGGCACTTGACCCACGAGGTTATATCGTTCATCCGATTGCAAGCCCCGAGCCGGCAGAAAAAGCGAGACATTACCTCTGGCGATTCTGGAACAGACTTCCGAAAACGGGACATATCTCTATCTTTGACCGCACATGGTACGGCAGAGTTATGGTTGAACGGCTCGAAGGCTTCTGCTCAGAAAACGATTGGCAGCGTGCTTACAATGAAATAAACGAGTTCGAAAAGGAACTTTCCGACTGGGGCGCTGTAATTATCAAATTCTGGGTTCAGATTGACAACAAAACTCAGCTTGAACGCTTCACCGACCGTCAGAATACGCCCGAAAAACGTTGGAAAATAACAGACGAGGACTGGAGAAACCGTGAAAAATGGGATCTTTACGAAAGCGCAGTCAATGAGATGCTCGCTAAGACAAACACAACCTTTGCGCCTTGGTATGTTCTTGAATCTGTAGACAAAAAATATGCCCGTCTAAAGGCTCTTGAAATTGTTATTGATGAGCTTGAAAAGGCATTAAAAAAGAAAAAACATTAAAATAAATAAACAAAAGCTATTGACTTAAAGTCCGCTTTAAGGTGTAAAATGTGTGCATAGAGTTGTAAAAACGTGCTTACGTAAAAGCACAAGACAGGGAGGATTTTTATATGATTTACAGAGATTACAAAGGTCAGAAGGTCTCCGTTCTCGGAATGGGCGCAATGCGACTTCCCGTTCAGAAAGATGTCGAGGGCACTCCGATTGATTACAAAGCCGCCGAAGAAATAATCGACTACGCTGTATCCCACGGCATCACTTATTTTGACACGGCTTATGTCTATCACGGCAAGAAAAGCGAGGATTTCCTCGGTGAAGCACTTGTTGACAGATATCCGAGAGATTCCTTCACAATCGCCACAAAATTTAACATCAACGCAACAGAAGACTACAAGGCTTGCTTTGAGGAACAGCTCAAAAAACTCCATACCGACCACGTAGACTTCTATCTCATTCATGCTGTTATGGACGCTTCAGCCGACAAGTATATCGACAGCGGCTGTATTCAGTATTTTGAGGAGCAGAAAAAAGCAGGCAGAATCAAAAATCTTGGCTTCTCCTCTCATGCTTCCCCTGCAGTTCTGAAAAAATTTGCCGAGCTCCGTGACTGGGATTTTGCTCAGATTCAGCTTAACTATTTTGACTGGCTTTACGGCACGGCAAAAGAGGAATATGAGATTCTCAAAGGCAAGAATATTCCGATAGTTGTAATGGAATCTATCCGTGGCGGAAGACTTTCTTCTCTCACCGACGAAACAAATGCAATGCTCAAAGAGAAAGAGCCGAACATGAGCGTTTCTTCATGGGCACTTCGTTTCCTTATGTCCTTACCGGGAATTCAGGTCATTCTTTCAGGTATGTCCACTCTTGAGCAGATTAAGGATAATGTCGATACCTTTGATAAGCCGGCACTTACTGACGATGAAGTTAAGTTCTTACTTGATGTCTGCGAGAAATTCCATTCTTCAGTCGCTATTCCTTGCACTGCTTGTCGTTACTGCACGCCTAACTGCCCGATGGGAATTGATATTCCTGCTGTTCTGGCTCTTTTCAACAAAGTAAAAATCGGAGACGGTTGGGGTGTCAAGGATGAGATTGCCAAGCTTGAAGCCGGCCCCGATGACTGTATCGGCTGCCGTGCATGCACAATCGAATGTCCGCAGAGCATTCAGATTCCCGACCTCATGGAAGAATTCAAAGAAAAGCTTGCTACTATGTAAACTTTCAAAGTAAAACAAACTAAGGCGTATGGTTTTCCATACGCCTTGATTTATAGACAAAACAAAATGAACGGTAGCGAAAACTACCGTTCATTTGCTTTTATATGTGTATACTTGAAGTCTTACTCTATTCCAAGGATTTTCTCAGCTTTTTTAACTTCCTCCGCAGTCGGAGTCGGTGTGTCCTCAAGAGTATATTTAATACCTAAGTTCTCCCACTTATACACACCGAGTGTGTGATAAGGAAGAATCTCGGTCTTCTCAACTGTTTTGAGGGTATCGAGAAAAGCTTTCAGCTTGTACAAACCTTCTTCGTCATCCGTAAGACCCGGAACAAGAACATGTCTTATCCACATAGCCTTATTGTTGTCAGACAAATAGGTAGCGAGCTCCAAGATATTCTTATTGGTAGCTCCGGTAAGGCTTTTGTGCTTCTCATCGTCAATCTCTTTAATATCGAGAATGAAGAGATCGGTAACTGCCATAAGCTTATTGAACTCAGCGAGATACTCAGGCTCCATGCTGAACGGGCCGCCGCTTGTATCGAGCGCAGTATGAATACCGTGCTGCTTAGCAAGCGTGAAAAGCTCTGTGACGAATTCCTTCTGAAGAAGTGCTTCGCCGCCACTGACGGTGATACCGCCATTGTTCTTCCAATACGGCTTGAATCGCATGAGCTTTTTGAGAAGCTCGGGTGCAGTCCACTCTTCGCCGCCTGTCAGACGCCAGGAATCAGGGTTGTGACAGAATCTGCAGCGAAATTTGCATCCCTGCAAGAATACTATACTTCTGACTCCGGGACCGTCGACAAGTCCGAAACTTTCAATAGAATGTAAATAGCCTTTTAATTCACTCATTAAATTAAAGTGTCTTGTGGCAAGTTCTTGCGATAACATCGAGCTGCTGCTTCTTTGTAAGAGTGATGAATCTTACAGCGTAGCCGGAAACACGGATTGTGAAGTTCTGATACTCTTCCTTCTCCGGATGCTCCATAGCGTCGATGAGCTTCTCTGTACCGAAGACGTTAACATTGAGGTGATGAGCGTCCTGGTTGAAGTAACCGTCGAGAACCTGAACGAGGTTAGCCTTTCTCTCCTCGAGATCGTGTCCGAGAGCGTCAGGGCTGATTGTCTGTGTGTTGGAAATTCCGTCAAGAGCGAGGTGATAAGGAACCTTAGCAACAGAGTTAAGTGAAGCAAGGAGACCGTTCTGCTCTGCACCGTAAGATGGGGATGCACCGGGAGCGAATGGTGTGAATGCCTTTCTTCCGTCAGGTGTAGCACCTGTAGCCTCACCGTAAACAACGTTAGATGTGATTGTGAGGATAGATGTGCTCGGGTTAGAATCACGGTATGTGTGTCTCTTCTTAACCTTATCAAGGAATGTTCTTAAGAGCCATGTTGCGATCTCATCAGCTCTCTCGTCATCGTTACCGTATCTTGGGAAGTCACCCTCGATCTCGAAGTCCTTAGTGATGCCCTCTTCGTCACGGATGATCTTAACCTTAGCGTACTTGATTGCGCTCAAGGAGTCAACAACGTGTGAGAAACCGCAGATACCAGTTGCGAAAGAACGCTCGCAATCTGAATCGATGAGAGCCATCTCAGCAGCCTCGTAGTAGTACTTATCGTGCATATAGTGAATGAGGTTGAGAACGTTTACATAAACGTCTGCGAGCCAATCCATCCACCAGTCGAACTTCTCCATAACCTCGTCGTAGTCTGCATACTCGCTTGTGATTCTCTCCATCTTCGGGCCGCACTGAATTCTGTGCTTCTCGTCGAAACCGCCGTTGAAAGCGTAAAGAAGTGTCTTAGCGAGGTTTGCTCTGGCACCGAAGAGCTGAATCTCCTTACCTGTCTTTGTTGCGGAAACGCAGCAGCAGATGGAGTAGTCATCGCCCCACTCAGGCTTCATGACGTCGTCGTTCTCGTACTGGATTGAGCTTGTTGTAACAGAGATCTGAGCAGCATACTTCTTGAATGCCTCAGGAAGTCTCTCTGTGTAAAGAACTGTGAGGTTCGGCTCCGGAGCAGGACCCATGTTCTCGAGTGTGTGGAGGAAACGGAAATCGTTCTTTGTGACCATGTTTCTTCCGTCGAGGCCTGTACCGCCGACTACGAGTGTAACCCATGTCGGGTCGCCGGAGAAGAGTGCGTTGTACTCAGGAATACGAGCAAACTTAACCATACGGAACTTCATTGTGAGATGGTCGATGAGCTCCTGAGCCTCTTTCTCTGTGAGGATACCCTTGTCGAGGTCTCTCTGAATATAAATATCGAGGAATGTGGAGATTCTGCCGATGCTCATAGCTGCGCCGTTCTGAGTCTTAACAGCTGCGAGGTAACCGAAGTAAACCCACTGGATAGCTTCCTTAGCGTTCTTAGCAGGAACGGAGATGTCGTAGCCGTAAGAAGCAGCCATCTTCTTCATGCCCTCAAGAGCCTTAATCTGCTCTGCAACTTCTTCTCTGAGGCGGATAACCTCATCATACATGTTGCCGCAACCTGCTCTTGTCTTCTCAATCTTCTTCTCCTGGATGAGTCTGTCGATACCGTAAAGAGCAACTCTTCTGTAGTCACCGACGATTCTTCCTCTGCCGTATGTATCAGGAAGACCTGTAACAACGTGAGTCTTTCTTGCTACACGCATCTGATGTGTGTAAGTATCGAAAACTGCATCGTTATGTGTCTTCATGTACTGTGTGAAGATCTTCTTGAGCTCAGGGTCAACCTCATAGCCATACTTCTCAGCAGCCTGAACAGCCATTCTGATACCGCCGTAAGGCATGAAAGCTCTCTTAAGAGGCTTATCTGTCTGGAGACCTACGATCTGCTCGAGATCCTTCATATCTTCGTCAATATAACCAGCACCGTAAGAGGTAAGTCCGGAAACGACCTTTGTCTCGCACTCGAGAACGCCGCCTCTCTTATACTCTTCCTTCTGAAGCTCTACAACCTTGTTCCAGAGCTTCTGTGTGGACTCTGACGGTCCCTCAAGGAAGGACTCATCACCATAGTATGGTGTATAGTTCTTCTGAATGAAGTCTCTGACGTTGACTTCCTCTTTCCACATGTTTCCCTTGAAACCGTCCCAAGCGCCATAGCTTTCCCATGCGCCCATTTCAAATGTTGGCATTAAATGTAACCTCCTCGGTTTTTAATTATAATA
Source organism: Bacteroides uniformis (assembly GCA_963611165.1). Taxonomy (GTDB): domain Bacteria; phylum Bacillota; class Clostridia; order Oscillospirales; family Acutalibacteraceae; genus SIG603. Next base: position 4,751 of record CAVDQG010000020.1, on the reverse strand, counting down.
AATACACTTATAAAATTTTGTATCCGATTTGAGCCGAATTCTCGGTTTTTTCACCGTTTTTCGCCTCTCGTCTTTTACGGCTATATTATACTCTATCTTGTTTTGTTTGTAAACAACCAATACACTCAATTCTGCGTTTTTTTTAAAAAGTTTTGTGGTATTTTTGCATAATTTCAGTCCGTTTTTATCTATATCTTGTGTATACTGTCTATTGTATACAAGATATCCCCGGTATTGATATCCGATATCTATATTATAGAGCGATTGATTTATAGTGTGTTTAAAAATATTTTAGCGAAGCTCAACACTATATTATGTGTACCTAAAATTTCTTTATTTTTTGTTATCTGTAACAATAAGTGTAGTTTCTAAAATTAAATATTTTTTCACTTCAGACACAAAAACAGCTGTGGCAAAATTTACCACAGCTGTCCTTTAAAATTAATTATCAATATGAACCGTTGCTATTTTGGTAGTTTCTTTTCGTACACAATAAATCGTCGTTGGAACAATGTACAAGCAAGCCGCAATCCAAGCTGCCTGATCGGCAAAGCAAATCGCAGTGAAACCGTAAGTACCGACAAAGCCAAGGCTGACTACCGTTCTTGCTATCATTTCCATGACTCCCGAGAAAACGGATCTTCCGGAATGTCCCAAGCCCTGAGTTACCATTCGTGTGACATTAAGGATACCGAGAAGCCAGTAGAAGAATCCGAGGTATCTAAGGTAGCTTGCCGAAGCGTCAAGAACATCGACCGCACTCTTCTTGACGAAAATGAGCGTGAGCGTTCTGCCAAAGAATATAAGAATAAGACCTGCGAAAGCGCCGTAAGCAACACCGACGGCAACCGCTTGGAAAAGTCCTTTCTTGATTCTCTCTGCCTCTTTAGCACCGAGGTTCTGACTGCAGAATACTGAAGCTGCTGTCGCAATAGCGTCAAACGGGCACATTGCAAACTGCTTGATTCTCATTGACGCTGTAAAGGCTGAGACATAAACACTTCCGAGGCCGTTGTTTGCCGACTGCATAACCATACTGCCGATTGCGGTAATTGAGAACTGAAGACCTGTCGGAATGCCCATAAGCAAAAGCTGACGAACAGTTTCCTTTTTCATGCGGCAATCTTCTTTCTTAAGCCAAAGAAGCTCCATCTTTTTTAAAATCACGATAAGACAGAGAATACCGCTTACTCCCTGAGAAGCGATTGTTGCGATTGCAGCTCCCATACAGCCCCATTTGAGCACGATAATGCAGAATAAGTCGAGACCGATATTAAGTATTGCCGAGAAAGCGAGAAAGATGAACGGCGTTCTGCTGTCTCCGACACTTCTGAGAATTCCCGAGAGGAAGTTATAAAGCAAAGTGAACGGTATACCTATAAAGATAACAAGGATATAGATGTAAGCATCATCATAGATATTTTCGGGGACAGACAGGATGTGCAAAATCTGATTGCAGAGAATCACACACGCCGCCGTAACCACAACGGCAATACCGGCAGTAATCACCGCACCGTCAAAAATAAAGTTTCTCATTGTGTCACGGTCGCCCGCTCCGAAGTACCTTGCCACGGGAACAGCAAAGCCCGTACAGCATCCCATGCAGAATCCGAGCACCAGAAACTGAACACTGCTTGTCGCACCAACGCTTGCTAAGGCGTCAGCTCCGAGAAACTGGCCGACTATCGCCGCATCGATAATGTTGTAAGTCTGCTGTAAAAGATTTCCGAAAAGAAGCGGCAGTGCGAAGTGCACCATAAGCTTCAGGGGATTTCCCTTTGCCATTGAAGTAAACATTTAACATTCCTCTTTCTTACACAATATACAAAATCAATATAACTAAACGCAGAAGTTCCCCCGCACAAAATCGGCGAGGGCTCTTCTTTTTAAATCGCTATTTCCGCAAAAAATCACGGATTTTTCTTCTTTTTGCCGATGTGGATTTCAGGAATCGCCACATTGTCATAGGTTATCGGCTCATCCTTAGCCTTATCATCCACGTCAACCTCTTCACCGGTATGAATTTCCGGTACGGCTAAATTATCTGTTACTACCTTGTAATCCTTTAATTTGTTTTTAATGTTATCAAACATTTTACTTAATCCTCAATAATAGTAGTGGTTTGGTTACGCTCAAAGCGAAAAATCATAAGAAATTAATGAAAAACGTAATAACTAAGCTGTTGAGAAAATCAGCAAACAGACTTCCGACCAACGGCACAAGAAGATATGCCTTGACGGAAGGTGCGTACTTCTCGCAAATCGCCTGCATATTAGCCATGGCATTGGGAGTTGCGCCCATACCAAAGCCGCATACACCCGAGCAAAGCACGGCAGAATCGTAGTCACGACCCATTACATTGAAAACAACGAAATAGGTGTAGATGAACATAAACACGACCTGACCGAACAGAAGCACAAGAAGCGGAAGTGCCAAGTCGGCAAGCTGCCAAAGCTTCAAGGTTATCATTGCAATTCCGAGGAATAGCGAAAGGCTGATTCCGCCGATGTCGTTTATTTCGCCCATGTAAATTGTGAATTTACCTGAGAACTCGCCGATATTGCGGATAAAAGCCGCCGCTATCATCGCACCGATATAAATCGGGAAGGTCATTCCTGTCTTGGAAAGAAGATAGGAGACTATTGTGCCGATTCCTATAGCAATGATAAGCTGGAATGTCGCAGTAGGATACATGCTTGTATGTCTCTCGTGCTTTTTCTCATCCTCGATAAGAAGCGTGTCGTCCTCCTGAACAACTGTTTCAAGAAGATTTTTCTTCTCTATCAAACGCTTTGCGATTGGGCCGCCCATCATACTTCCCGAGATAAGGCCGAAAGTTGCGCCGGCAGTACAAAGCGTTGTCGCACCGACTATACCGAAGTCCTCAAGGACGGGGCCGAATGCTCCTGCAGTACCGTGTCCGCCGACCATGGGTATCGAGCCCGTGCAAAGACCGATAAGCGGGCTTATGCCGAGCACCTCGGCAAGACCGACTGCAAGTAAATTCTGAGAGACAATCAGCACAAATACAAGTCCCAGAAAAACGACGAGAGACTTTCCGCCGCTTTTAAGAACCTTGAGGTTAGCCTGAAATCCGACAGACGTGAAGAAGAATACCATGCAAACTTCCTTCAGAATGTCATTAAACGAAAATTCGGCTATACCAAGTGCATAGAAGATACAAGTGAATATCGCAAACAGCACGCCTCCGACAACAGGGGACGGAATGCAGAACTTATCAAGAATTTTGAATTTCTTTTTCAGAAAGCTGCCGATAATAAGTACAACGACCGCAACAGCCATAGTCTGATACATATCGAGCTCTATCTTTATCATCGGTCATCACTTCCCTTCACATTTACGCTGAGCCCTTTTGACTCATAGTACTTTGCGGCACCGGAATGGAACGGAATGGTAATGCCATCTATAGAAGAGCTTTCATCAAAATCTATATCCAATGGTAAAGAATACTGCAGCTTCTGCTCATTGTCAAACAAAAGCTTTGTAAAATCTTCAACAGTTTCATCACTGAGCTTATTGCTTGCAAGCAAAACCGCCTTAACGCCTACTGTAGTGACCGCTTCGGTCTGTCCCTGATAGGTTTCGGAGGGGATTTCGAACTTTGTGTAGAAGCCGTATCCGCTCATAAGCTTATCAATATGCTTTTCGTCAAGGCTTAGGATACGGATACCGCACTGCTTTGAAAGCTCGTCAATAACCGTTGTCTGAATGCCTGCCGTGCAGAAAAACGCATCAATTTCACCGTTCTGAAGTGCTACCGCCGCATCTGAATAATCGAGATTTACAGCGTCCACAAAGTTATCTCCCAGTCCATAAGCCGAAAGAATCTGCAAAGCGTTTTGCTCGGTGCCCGACTCCGCTTCACCCGTGCTGACCTTTTTACCCTGAAGGTCGTCAACCGAGGTGATATCAGAATCATCACGCACAACAATCTGGCAAGCCTCCGTATAAAGAGCCGCAACAGCACTGAATCCCTGATAGCTGTTATCCACATAAGAGCCCGTGCCGTAATATGCATCGTTAATCATATCAGCCTGAGCAATGGCAAACTGGAGATAGTCCTCCGAGAGCAATCTTATGTTAGCGGCAGAGCCTGCCGTTGTTTTTACCTCAAGCTCATACTTACTGTCATCTGTGTTTATAATATTGGCGAGAGCGTCGCCGAACTCATGGTAACCGCCGCCGAGTCCCGCCGCACCCATCTTAATCTTATTACTGCTACTGCTGCATCCCGTAAAGCTGAGCATTAGAAGTAAGGAGCTTAAGATAAATGCTGTAATTTTCTTCACATTTATCACCTCTTATTTCTTTTCCTGTGAAATGTATTCTACCACAAAGACAGGTGTTTTGTACAGACGAACAGTGCAAAAATATTTTATTTCTCAACCCAACAAAATCTATGCCAAAGCCGTGCGATTTATGCTTTAATTATATATTGGATATACTGTGGCACAAAGTGCAAATAAAATAAAAATCGAGCATCGGAATTTAAATCTTCCGAATGCTCGATTTGGTGCAGGTAACAGGACTTGAACCACCAACACAGAATTTCAAGCATAATCGCAAGCATTAAAAACGGCTTTATTATGCGGTTTTAGAGAAGTAAACACTTTACATAAAAATAAATAATCACGCTTGTAATTTCAAAAGTGGGTTTAAAAGTGGGTTTATGGGTTATTTGATATTATCCCAGTTTTGAGACTTTAACAATTTCCTCAACTTCTGTTATT
>CAVDQG010000019.1:4090-32800 GCA_963611165.1 Bacteroides uniformis | reverse complement strand
CTACTACGGTTTCGCTTGCTCCAGTCAAGAGGAGTACGATAATGCGGTGGCAAAGGTTAAGAGTGAATTTGCGAATGCGATAAAAGAACTTAATGCCGAAAAAGGTTACAGCCTTAAAGTCGTGGACGAGTTGCCGAGTGGGGCGAAAATCAAAACAGCATATAGTATATATGTAAGTGTTGATAGTGGTTTAACAGAATTTGGAGATAGATTTAGTGAAGCGTTAAAATATGATTTAAAAACAAGCATAGATGTTATTGATTATATTCCATCAACAGCGATTTTGAGAGCAGAAGATACAAAAACAAGTTATGCTATGCAAGGCTATATACATTATACTATTTACTTCACTAATGATAGCAGTACCTCTAATGATAAAACTTCGGTCACTATGATATTTGATGAAGATACAACAATTATTAAAGATGATGAGACTACGATAATCGAAAACAACACAAGTGAAGCCGAGCCTACGGTAACGGCAGAGCCGACAGCAACACCGAGTGTAGCACCAAGTGCCGAGCCGACAGTAACCCCCGAGCCGACATTTGAGCCGACAGAGGACAGCGAAGTTACAGAAACAACAGTAAGTTCGGAAACAGACGAAGCAAGTGAAATTGAAATTGAAGCAGAAACTTCAAGCGAACCGATAACAGAAACAACTGAGCCGACAGAATAAACGGAAACAAGTAAGCAAAAGGACTTTTGAATTTATTTTCAGAAGTCCTTTTTTGTGAGGGAAGCCCGTAGGGGCGACCTTCGGTCGCCTGAGCACCGAGCTAAAAAAGAAAACGGGCGGTCAAAGACCGCCCGACGGGATATACTTTAAATTCACTATAATAAACAGAAAATAAAAAAAGCAGACAATCAAATGATTGTCTGCTTGGCGCGCCCGGAGGGACTCGAACCCCCGACCTTCTGGTTCGTAGCCAGACACTCTATCCAGCTGAGCTACGAGCGCACATTTTGCTCATTGCTGTTAACTCAAACAGCTTTTATATTATAATGCGTAAATACCTTTTTGTCAACACTTTTTTTAGTTTTATTATAAACTTTTTCAACTTTGTAAAGAGTGACGGTTTATACGTTTCGCAGATGAAAATTTTTGTTATATTATATCTATATCTTGTTTGTGACAAGTGTAATTTTGATATATATATCATATTTAGATATATAAATATATCATTTATAAATATAACTTTTATATTTATAAAACCTTAATATTTTTTTATAAAGTGACTTTACTTTTTCAAAATTCAGTAGTAAAATGCAAGTATAATATTGTGTATATTGTATATTGCATATTGCACTAGGAAAGGAGAGTGCTTATGAGTAAAAAGCAAAAAAGAACGAGTATATCGGTAATAGTGCTTTTGGTAGTAGTTTTCTTTATCGGCTCAATGCTTCTTAACGGTTCTTACAGTTCCGGCGAGAGCATCAGTGAAGTTATGCGAGACGCTGTTCTTCACGAGACGAATAAGGTAAATCTTTTCGGCATTGTCGATGTCAATCCTGCTTACGTATCATCTTTGATAGTATGTGCCTGCTTACTTCTGTTTGCGGCAATCGTCAGGATTTTCTTCATTCCGAAATTTAAGATTGTACCGGGAAAATTCCAGCTTCTGCTCGAAACACTTGTCGGACTCTTTGATTCTATGGCGAAAAGCAACAGCCCTGAGAGGAATAAGTTCCTTCGTGCCTACATTTTCGGCGCCGGCTGCTACATTTTTACCGGAACATTCTTTGAGCTATTTGGTATCCAGGTAGTCTCAACAGCAGGGATTTCGACAACTTTACCGGCCCCGATGTCCGACATCAACTGTGCTATAGCACTTGGTGTATTCTCTTACGGCGTTATCATGTCCGGAGGAATTGCGGGTAACGGCATCAAGGGTATCGGCTTGACGCTCAAGGAGTTTTCGCTTCCGATTTCAATGAGTTTCCGACTTTTCGGAGCATTGCTCAGCGGACTTCTTGTTACCGAGCTTGTATACTACAACATCTATTTAAGCTTTGTACTCCCGGTATTGGTAGGAATACTTTTCACCTTACTGCACGCATTGATTCAGGCATACGTCTTAACCATGCTCACAGCGTTGTTCTACGGTGAAGTCTCCGAAAAAACTGAGAAGAAAGAAAAGAAACCCAAAAAAGTCAAAGCAAGATAAGAAAGGAAATAATTATCATGAAAAATGTATTAAAAAGATTATTTGCTGCTCTTTGCGTAGTAATGCTTATTTGTGCAGCTGCTGTTCCGGCATTCGCTGATGAAACAGCTACATCTACATCCGAGGGAACACAGATTGTTTCCACATCCGACGCAGACGCTACTGCAACAAGCGGTAAGGCAAACGGCGCAGGTATCGCAATCGGCTTCGCAGCTTGCGGCGGTGCTATCGGTATGGGTCTTGCTGTTGCTAAGGCTCTCGAGGGTATTTCACGTCAGCCTGAGGCTGAGGGTAAGATCAGAACAACTCTTATGCTCGGTCTTGTCTTCGTTGAAACAGCAATCATTTACGCTCTTGTTATTGCTATCCTCATCATCTTCGTTCTTTGATGAAACTTAAAAGTTTAACAGAAAGGATGAAATGAGCATGCCATTAAATATTAATTTACAGCAGATTCTGCTTCATATGCTGAATTTCGTCATTCTTATCGGCGGTTTATATATCCTGCTTTTCAAGCCTGTCAAAGACTTTATGGATAAGCGTCAGGCTGCTTACAAGAAGGCGGATGACGATGCAAAAAATGCTATCAGCGAGGCTGAGGCTAAGGTTGCCGAGTACAACTCCAAGATGGGTAATGCCGACAAGGAGATCGCAGCTAAGAGAGCTGAGACCCTGAAGGCTACCGAAAAGGAAGTAGCCGAAAAAATCGCTGATGCCGAAGCAGAGGCAAAGGAAATTCTTGCCGACGCAAGAGCAAATGCCGAGGCAGAGAAGAAGAGTATTCTTGCTTCAGCACAAACAGAAATCAAAGATATTACGCGTGAGGCGGTTGCTAAGATCGTCAACTCCGGTGATACACTTGCTGATTTTCTTGATTCCACCGAGGAGGTCTGATTATGCTTGCACCAAACGAACCAATCAGAGCTCTTATGCTCAGTGCTGCTGAGCCGGCAGAGAAAGATAAAGAGAGACTTGTTAAGTATCTCGAAAAAAAGTATTCCACAACAGTAAAGCTCCTTTGGGATAAGGACGAGTCCATCACAGAGGGTTTTAAGATTGTAGTTATTCCGGGAAGCGGTTCCGTCAGAGTCGAGTCTGTTATCGACTGGACTAAAGAGGGAAAGCTTCGCCAGCTCGAGGAAAGACTCAACGCTATCGCAGTAAGCGATATGAACGTCATTCCTCTTATGAAGGAAACCGTCGTCAACTGGACTCCCGAACTTCTCAATGAGGAAGTCGGTACGGTTATCAGCGTCGGTGACGGTATCGCAAACGTAAGCGGTCTTCCGAATACCCGTTACGGTGAGATTCTCATCTTTGACGGCGGCGTAAGAGGTCTTGTTCAGGACCTTAAGGAAGACACAGTCGGTTGTATTCTTTTCGGCGACGACAGAGAGATTCTCCAGGGCAGCCGTGTAAGAAGAACAAACCGCATCGCAGGTGTTCCTGTCGGTGACGGATTCTTGGGCAGAGTTGTTGACGCCCTCGGCAATCCTATCGATGACAAGGGTGCAATCGAGTCTGAGGACTTCAGAGCAATCGAGAGCCCGGCACCGGGAATCATCGACCGTCAGCCTGTTAACAAGCCGATGGAGACGGGTCTTCTTGCTATTGACTCCATGTTCCCAATCGGCAGAGGTCAGCGTGAGCTTATCATCGGTGACCGTCAGACAGGTAAAACAGCTATCGCACTTGATACTATCTTGAACCAGAAGGGCAAGGATGTTGTTTGCATCTATGTCGCTATCGGTCAGAAGTCCTCAAGCGTTGCACAGCTCGTTGAGAACCTCAGAAAAAGAGGCGCACTTAAGTACACAATCGTTGTATGTGCTTCTGCTTCCGAGACTGCTCCTATGCAGTACATCGCTCCTTACACAGGTACCGCAATCGGTGAGTACTTCATGGGTAAGGGTAAGGATGTCTTAATCGTCTATGATGATCTCTCCAAGCACGCTATCGCTTACAGAGCTTTGAGCTTGCTTCTTGAGCGTTCACCGGGACGTGAAGCTTATCCGGGTGATGTTTTCTATCTCCATTCAAGACTTCTCGAGCGTTCTGCTCACCTTTCAGACGCTAAGGGCGGCGGATCTTTGACCGCACTTCCTATCGTTGAGACACAGGCGGGCGACGTTTCGGCTTATATTCCTACAAATATCATTTCCATTACAGACGGACAGATATTCCTCGAGTCCAACCTCTTTAACGCAGGTCAGCGTCCTGCTGTTAACGTCGGTCTTTCTGTTTCCCGAGTCGGCGGTGACGCTCAGACAAAGGCAATGAAGAAGGCTACGGGTGCTATCAGACTTGACCTTGCCCAGTACCGTGAGATGGAGGTCTTCACACAGTTCTCCAGTGACCTTGACGACCAGACTCGCCGTCAGCTCGATTACGGTGCAGGACTTATGAGACTGCTTCGTCAGCCGCAGTATAATCCGTTCTCTCAGGAGGAAATGGTTATCATTCTTATCGCTGCTCTCGGTCACGCTTTCCAGGGTGTTTCCGTAGACAAGATTGAGGAAGTAAGAACAGGTCTAATCGATTACGTTAAGATGAAATGTTCTGCTGTTCTCGATTCCGTAATAAGCGAAGGAAAGCTTTCGGATGAAGCAAAGGCTGCTATTCTTGATGCATCCAAAGAGTATGTCTCTACAATATCCTAACAGAAAGGATGTTGAGTTTTGGCTAATTCCAATGAAATAAAAAGCAGAATCGACAGTGTCAGAGAAACTCAGAAAATAACGAACGCTATGTACCTCATCGCTTCGACAAAGCTTACCAAGGCTAAGGCGGAGAGGGAAAAGGCAAGACCTTACTTTGAAGCACTTTCGACAGAAATTAAGCGTATCTTCCGTACAGCGGACGGCGTTGAGTCGCCGTACTTCTATCCGGCATCGGGTGAAGTTCCGCTCAACGGCACTTATGCTTGTCTTGTTGTCACAGCCGATAAGGGTCTTGCAGGTGCATATAACATGAATGTTATCCGTGAGGCTGAAAAAATGCTCCAGGAGCACCCCGATACAAAGCTGTTCGTTGTCGGCGAGTATGGCAGACACTACTTTAACTCTCATCATATTCCGATTGAGAGAAGCTTTCTTTATACCGCTCAGAACCCTACCATGCGCCGTGCAAGAGAGATTACAAACATTCTTCTCGAGAACTACGGCAAGGGCGGTATCGAGAAAATATATGTTATCTTCACTAACATGAAAAACAGTGTAGAAACAGAAACAGTTCGTACGAGAATTCTTCCGTTCCACCGCAGTGATTTCCACACTCCGACGGTTGAGAAGAAAATCTCGAATCCTTTTGAGTTTATGCCAAGCGCAAACTCGGTTCTCAATCACATGATGCCGAGCTACATTGCGGGTTATATTTACGGTGCACTTGTTTACTCGTTCTGTGCTGAGCAGAATGCGAGAATGTCGGCTATGGATTCGGCTAACAGAAATGCCGAAGAGCTGCTCTCGGATCTTCAAATTCAGTACAACAGAGTCAGACAGGCAGCCATCACTCAGGAAATCACAGAGGTTTCCGCAGGTGCAAAGGCTCAGAAGAAAACACACGAAAATAAGATAAAAACAGGAGGCGGACTTTTTTGAATAAAGGAAAAATAATCCGAATTTCGGGTCCTGTTATTGATGTAAAATTTGAGGACGGCGTTCTTCCTAAGATTAAGGACGCACTCAAGGTTGCGGTAAACGGCGAAACCCGCGTCATGGAGGTTCAGCAGCATGTCGGTGACAACACCGTAAGATGCATCGTTTTGTCTCAGTCCGAGGATATGTACCGCGGAATGGAGGTTCTTTCAGAAGGAAAGACCATTGAAGTTCCTGTCGGTGAGTGCACACTCGGAAGAATGTTCAACGTTCTCGGTGAGCCGATTGACGGCGGAGAGGCTGTTCCCGCAGACGAGCCGCATATGTCAATTCACCGTGCAGCACCCGGTTATGCAGATCAGAGACCTGCCGTAGATATTCTCGAGACAGGCATCAAGGTTGTCGATTTGCTCGAGCCTTACCCAAAGGGAGGTAAGATCGGTCTTTTCGGCGGTGCCGGTGTCGGTAAAACAGTTCTTATCCAGGAGCTTATCCACAACGTCGCAACAGAGCACGGCGGCTATTCCATTTTCACCGGTGTCGGTGAGCGTAGCCGTGAGGGTAACGACCTTTGGAGAGAGATGAAGGAGAGCGGAGTCAGCGAAAAGACAGCTCTCGTTTTCGGTCAGATGAACGAGTCCCCGGGCGTTCGAATGAGAGTTGCTCTTTCGGGACTTACCATGGCTGAGTATTTCAGAGACGAAGAAAACAAGGACGTTCTTCTCTTTATTGATAACATCTTCCGTTTCGTTCAGGCCGGTTCCGAGGTTTCAACACTTCTCGGACGTATGCCTTCAGCTGTTGGTTATCAGCCGACTCTTGCTAACGAGATGGGTGCTCTTCAGGAGAGAATCACATCCACAAAGCGTGGTTCTGTTACTTCGGTTCAGGCTGTTTACGTTCCTGCCGATGACCTTACAGACCCTGCTCCGTCCACAACCTTTACTCACCTTGACGCTACAACGGTTCTTAGCCGTAAGATTGCCGAGCAGGGCATTTATCCTGCCGTTGATCCGCTTGAGTCCACATCGAGAATTCTCGAGCCGGACATCGTCGGCAAGGAGCATTACGAGGTAGCAAGAAAGGTTCAGGAGATTCTCCAGAAGTACAACGAGCTTCAGGATATCATTGCAATTCTCGGTATGGATGAGCTTTCCGATGAGGATAAGCACATCGTTAACCGTGCAAGAAAGGTTCAGAGATTCTTATCTCAGCCGATGAGCGTTGCAGCTAAGTTCACAGGTATCGAGGGTGTTTATGTTCCGCTTAAAGAGACTGTCCGCGGCTTCAAGATGATTGTTGACGGCGAGATGGACGAGTATCCGGAGGCAGCATTCTTTAATGTCGGTACTATTGATGATGTTGTCGCTAAGGCTAAGGCAATGGCGGAGGAAGGCTGATGAAGGAGTTTAAGCTCATTATTCTTGAGAGCGACTCCACATTCTATTCCGGTCCGTGCGAATCGCTGATTTTCCCGGCAAGTGACGGTCAGGTCGGTGTTCTTGCTGACCACACAAATACCGTTGCCGCTGTCGAAGCCGGTACTGTTGTTTACAGAGCACCTGGCGGAGAGAATCAGTATGCAGCCGTCTCTCAGGGTATTCTCAAGATTGAGGACAACGAGGTTCTTATGCTCGTCAACTCGGCTGAACGTCCCGATGAAATCGATGAAAACCGAGCTCGTTACGAAGCGGAGAAGGCTAAGGAAGAGATGCTCCAAAAGAAATCTCGTATGGAGTATTATTCTGCCGAGGCTACTCTTTCGAGAGCTATGTCCAGACTTAAGGTTAAAAACCTTTACGGTAAAAGATAAATTTAAGAGAACTCTGCTTTTGCGGAGTTCTTTTTTGTTGAAAAAAATACGCTTAGATTATATAATCTAAGGTGAGGTGCTTTGAATTTATGTGCCCGTAGGGACAACCTGTGGTCGCCAGTGCAATAAGTTAAAGAAGAGCATGGGCGGTCAAAGACCGCCCCTACGGGATGAATGTGTCTTATTATGAGAGCAAAGCACGGTTTGATTTGGATGCCCGTAGGGGCGACCTGTGGTCGCCCACGCACGGAGCTAAAAATGAAAATGTATCTTTTACTATGAAAGCAAAGTGTTTTTAATTTAAATCTAATCAGACAAATACTTCTAAAATAAGTGTGTGACAAATAACGGAGGATAATTATGCTTGAAGAATTAAAGCTTGAGGTTTATAAAGCCAATATGGAGCTTCCCAAAAGAGGACTTGTAACATATACATGGGGAAATGTCAGCGGAATCGACAGAGAAAAGGGACTTTTTGTTATAAAGCCGTCGGGAGTCGATTACGACGAATTAAAGCCTGAGGATTTGGTCGTTATGGATTTGAACGGAAATAAGGTCGAGGGCGACTTGAATCCGTCATCCGATACAAAAACGCATTTGGTGCTGTATAATAATTTCCCTGAGATAGGCGGAATTGTTCATACGCACAGCCCGTACGCAGTTGCTTGGGCACAGGCGGGCGAGGACATTCCCTGCTACGGTACAACTCATGCTGACTATTTCTACGGTGCCGTTCCGTGTGCACGTCATTTAACCAAAGAGGAGCTTGACGAGGACTACGAGATGAACACGGGTCACAGCATAGTCGAGACATTCAAAAACCGCGAAATTGACCCTAAGGCAGTGCCGGCAGTTGTTTGTCACAGCCACGGCCCGTTTACTTGGGGAAAGAATGCGGCAGAGGCGGTGTATCATGCTGTTGTTCTCGAGGAAGTGGCTAAGATGGCGATATTCACAAGACAGGTGAAATTCGATGCCGCTCCCGCACCTTCGAGATATCAGGACAAGCACTACATGAGAAAGCACGGCCCCAACGCTTATTACGGTCAGAAGAAATGATTTTATAATATCTCTCTCGAAAAATATTTTTCGACAAGCTAAATATCCCTCAATCATACGTTGAGGGATATTTTTTATTTGTGACCCAAAACAAGATTTTTTGAGAAACAACCTAAAAATTATGGATACAATTTGTTATCGGTAACATTTAAGAAGTACCGCAAATTAATTATACTAAAACCATAAAAATCACATGTGAATTAATTAACGAAATATTATTCAGAAGAGGTGTTCTTATGGATGCGATACAGTTTTCAACGCTTGGTGCGGTTGTAGGACTTGTTGTAGCGATTTTTCTCATTATCAAAAAGGTTCATCCTGCTTACAGCCTTATTTTAGGCGCTTTAATCGGTGGACTTATCGGCGGCGGCGGACTCACGGGTACTGTCAGCACAATGGTAACGGGTGCTCAGAGCATGATGAGCTCCGTACTCAGAATTTTGACATCGGGTATTCTTGCGGGTGCTTTGATTAAGACAGGCTCGGCAGAGAAAATTGCCGACGTTATCGTCCAAAAGCTCGGTCAGAAATTTGCTTTGGTTTCCGTTTCTGTCGCAACAATGATTATTTGTGCGGTCGGTGTTTTTATCGACATTTCCGTTATCACCGTTGCTCCTATTGCAATGGCAATTGCCGTTAAAGCAGACATCAACAAGCCTGCAGTACTTCTTGCCATGATAGGCGGCGGCAAGGCAGGCAACATTATTTCCCCTAACCCAAACACAATTGCAACTGCCGAGGCTTTCGGGATTGACCTCACAGCTCTTATGATGAGAAACATTGTTCCCGCTTTGGCAGCACTTATAGTTACCATTATTTTGGCAACGCTTCTTTCCAAGAAGAACGAGGTTAAGGTGACAGAGAAGGATCTCGGTGAGGTAGAGGAGAAGAAGCTCCCTTCATTCATTGCCGCTATATCGGGCCCGCTCGTTGTTATCATTCTTCTTGCGCTCAGACCGATTTGCTCGATTTCAATCGATCCGCTCATTGCTCTTCCTGTCGGCGGTGCCGTCTCCATGCTTTGCTGCGGTCAGATTAAGCACATTGTTTCTTACACCGAGTTTGGACTCAGCAAGGTTGTCGGAGTTTCAATTCTCCTCATCGGTACAGGTACTCTTGCAGGTATCATCAAGGCTTCTGCAATTCAGTACGATATGATTTCTCTGCTTGAGATTGCAAACATCCCGTCGTTCCTCCTCGCTCCGATTGCAGGTATTCTTATGGCAGCCGCAACAGCTTCCACAACTGCCGGTGCTACCGTAGCGTCTCAGACATTCTCGGCAACACTTATAAACAGCGGTGTTTCTGCTATTGACGGCGGCGCTATGATTCATGCGGGCGCAACAGTTGTCGATTCACTTCCGCACGGCTCGTTCTTCCATGCTACAGGCGGTTCGGTCAACATGCAGATTAAAGAGAGAGCAAAGCTCATTCCTTATGAGGCTCTTGTCGGTCTTACAAGCACGGTTGTTTCAAGTCTTATCTATATTTTGTAATTTAACAGCTTCAAAAAGTTCAGTTTATCCAAACAAAAGAAGAAATCCGTCTGTTTCGGCGGATTTCTTCTTTTTGCTATGGACAGAAAAAAAGGAGACAGAAAACTGTCTCCTTTCAATTGCTATCAATAGGTTTTTAAAATCTCGTCCAAATGCGACTTGTATCCGTCAACAACCGATTGCGGTGCGACAATCTTCATATTCGCTCCGATTCCTGCGACCCAGCCGTAGAATTGTTTGCTGATTTCGATTTCGGTGGTGAATCTGAAGTGCTTATCATCGACTATCTCGAAAACAGGTTCCTTTCCGAAGCGGTCGATGACTACATCGGCAAGCTCGTTTACGCACTCAAAAGTGACTTTTTCGTCCTTGTCGCCACTGTACATACCGAAGATTTTTGTGAGGTAGTTCTTTATTTCACGCTTTTTGAAGAACTCTTCACCGATACGCTTTTCCTTATCTTCCACATTGACCTTGTCCATTCTGTCTACTCGGTAATGCACAAGTTTTTCAGGATGATCGGTGCTGTAAGCAACGAGATAATACTTGTCACGGTTATAAATAAGTGCCCACGGACTTACGTGGTAAATTTTTCCCTCATGTCTCGGCTTTCTTCTCTTATCGACGCCGTATGAGTAGTACTGGAAGGAAATCTGTCTGTCTTTTCCGATTGCCTCGTTGATGTGGTCAACGTTATAAAGAACATTCTCATTCTCTGCTTTTACCGGTGCGATGATAACCTCACGGGTGAGCCCCTTCGCACGGTTTTCACTTGTGAGAGTCTTGAGCTTATTTACGATTATTTTTGACTTTTTCGGTGTAATAAACTTTGAAGCCTGAACGCTGTCAATCAAGATTTTAAGCTCGGCTAAATCAAATAAATCGTCCTCTACATAATAGACCGTACTTTTTCCCACACGCTTTGATTCTACCTCAATGCCAGCCGCTCTTAAATCGTCAAAGTCACGATAGAGAGTTTTTCTGTCGGCAGAATCGTCATACTCTTTAAGTTTGTCGGCAATCTGCTTGAGGGTGAGTCCGTTATCACTGTCGGTGTAACGCTTGAAAATTTTCTCAAGCTTAATCATTTTGCCTTTGTACTTCTTGTCATTTGCCATAAAATTCAATTCCTCCAACACAGCCACCGTTGTCGCATACCTTGGTGAGAACACCGTTTGCGATTTTGTATGCTTCTCCGAAAACCGTTTCTTCCCCGTCCACCGACAGCAGATAAGACCCGTCAGGCAAAACCGTGAAGCATCTTCCGATGCTGTCAGGAAGCGTGATGTCCTTAAAAAGCAATCTGCCGTCAAGGTAGTTGTCCTTTACTTGCTGATAATGGGGTAAGATCATGTGCTCTGTCAGTCCCAAACCGACAAGAAACCTCTGATAGTCGGGATCGACTGATTCGCCCTCAAGCTCAGGCTGGGCGTAAACCACTTCGGCGGCGTTCATTGAGCCCGCACTGATGCCGATTATGATGCCCTCAAAGCCCAAAAGCTTTCTTCTCAGTCCTATTTCCGTGAAAAATCTGTTCTGCGTCGGCACGTGACCTCCGCCCAAGATAATCACATCGTAGGAAAGAATTTCTTCGTCTGTTATATCACAGCGATAATCATCGAGTAAATCAAAACTATCGAAACTCATATCGGATAAATCGCAAACCGATTTGAAGTAGTCGAGCATTCGGATATTACTCATTCTGTCGGAAGGGTCGGCACAAGCGATTATGCACTTCGACTTCGGCTTCCAATAGCTTTTGAGAGTTTTTCGAAAGCCGTTCATCTCGTCAAATCCGTTTGTTTTTCTTGTTCCGTCAAGCGGCCCCGTGGGACTGCTTGTGAGAAAAATTACTGCCACAATATTACCTCATTAAAAGTTAAAGAATCATTAATTCACTTTCAAGCACATTTTAACATAAATGTAAATAAAAATCATCAGTAAAATTAAAATTTTGCACAGAAAAATAAATTTTTTCGTGCTTAATCAAATTATGCCAAATATTGTATAGATGATAAGTCTAAACACAAAATGTATTACCGGGAACGACTCGGATTTTTGCTCTTTTATAAATAAATTCTTTGAAAACGGCGTTTCGTATGCTATAATTACTGGGTTAAGAAAGAATAGGAGTGGCCTTATGACTAACAACGACAAACAGTTTTCAAAATGGGTTGCCGTTTGGGGCAATGCAATTTCGACAACCGACAGACTTCCTGCGGCTTACGCAAAGGATATCACATTGAGATACCCGTTTAAATCAGTCTTCTCGGGAAACAAAATCAGAATCCGACTCTCGAATATCACGGGTACGGAGAATGTAAAGGTATCAAAGCTCTTTATCGCAAAAGCGACATCCGACAGTGCGGTAGATACTGCGTCGATTGTTCCGCTTACATTTGAGGGTGAGCGTTCGTTTGAGATAGCGGCGGGAGAGGAAATTTTGACCGACGAAGTTTCATTTGATGTTACGGCAGGTGACAGACTGAGCGTTTCGCTTTACTTTGCCGACTACACGCAGATGAATGCCGGCACAAGAATAACGGGGCCTATTTCAAAGGGCTTTTACGCTTACGGCGACGAATCTGAAAATGGGGAGCTTGATCCGAATTTCTCGAAGTCCTTTTCTTGGGTATATTTTGTCAGTGAGGTTGATATTTTCACCGAGGAGAAAAACCACGCACTTGTTTGTTTCGGTGATTCCATCACCGCTCAGTCATGGCCCGATTATCTTGCCATGCGTGCATGGAGAGACGGCTTCAGAGATATTTCCATAATAAGAAGAGCCGCAAGCGGTACGAGAATTTTGCGTGAATACGACTGCATCACCTATGTTTCCTACGGAATGAAGGGCGAGAAGCGACTTCATGAATTTGAGGCCTCAGGAGCCGACCGAGTGATTATCCAGCACGGTATAAACGATATAATTCACCCTGTGGGAGTGGAGCTAAACCGTTTCAGACCGATGTCCGATTTGCCAACTGCCAAGGAAATGGCTGACGCCGTTGAAAGCATGTATATAAAGAACTGCCGAGATTTGGGATTGTCCGTTTACAGCGGAACATTACTCCCGATTTTTGGCTGGAGAACATACGCCGATTTCCGTGAGGACATAAAAAGCGAGTATAACGAATGGCTTCGTTCCTCCGATAAATTTGACGGCTGTATTGATTTTGCAAAAGTGCTCGCCGACCCGAGTGACCCCAGAAGATTTGCCGAGGGCTTCGACAGCGGCGACCACCTTCATCCGTCCGATAAGGCATATAAGGCTATGGCAGACGCCGTGCCCGATGAGCTTTTGAGATAGCATTTTTAACTGAAAGGTATTTTTCACAATGAGTAAAGTAAAAAAGTGGATAAACGGTCTTGACGATAACTCGAGGAGTATTGTCGGCTTTGTCCTTATAACATTTTTGGCGGCTTGGTTTTTGATTTTTGTCGGCTACATAACGGGAACTACGGCACTCACGCAGAGCAGTACGGTTGTCTCCGTGATGATGCTCATGCCGCTTGCAGGTTCTCTTGTTATGAGAATGCTCAACGGGGACGGGTTCGAGAACTTCAGATTCAAGCCGAATTTGAGACACAATATATTTAAGTATATTGTTTCTTATTTCTTGGGCCCCGTGCTTGTGCTTTGCGGAATTGCGTTCTATTTCTTCTTTGTCGGCGGCGACAAGGTTGATTTACAGGCAACAAGCTATGTAAAGCTTTTACAGGACACACTCTCTACAGCTGAAGAACCCGTGGAGTTCAATGCCGCACTCGGCTCGTTCTACGCAAGAACAATCATGGGCTTTGCTTTGGCTCCGCTTTTGTCCGTTGTCTTCACTCTTGCGAGTGAGCTCGGCTGGTCCGGCTTTTTGCTTCAGAAGTTTACCAACAAATACGGCACGGTGAAAGCTCCGCTTTTTGTCGGACTTTTGAGAAGTCTCTGGTATGTTCCGCTTGTTTTCCTCGGATACAACGGATATTGCATAGGCGGAAGAAGTGCCAAATACGTGCTTATAGGAATTGTGCTCACATTCCTTTATTTCACTTCGCTTAGTGTGATTTCCTCTTATTTTGCACTGAGAATCGGAAGCGTAATTCCGTCTGCTCTTTTCATGAGCGGAGTACTGAGCAGCTATGACTACGGATTTTATTTCATCAACATAGACAAATATTCCGTCACCGACCCGCAGTTCTTCATTCTTGGCCCGAGTGCCGGAGGAATTGTCGGAATGAGCCTCATTATTCTCACGGCGGTTATGTATTTACTGCGTTGCCGCAGACTCGAGTGGGACGAGGACGAGGAGAAGGTCACGAATGTTCGCGGTTCGAGAAATCCGAATCAGAAAAAGCGTGACAAGGAAGCCATGTAAACTATAATATATTTGTTAAGGAACTCTGATGCATTGTCTTGTGCGTCGGAGTTCTTTTATTTTCAACTTGTTAACCTGAAAACTCCCTGATTTTTGTGTTTTGGGCGAAAGAGCAAAAAAGATATGTCTTTTTTTGTCGTAATTTTGATTTGCAAAAAAAATAACAATAAGACTGAATGAAAACGGGTAAATTTAAATAAAGCGAGAAACGGAAAAAATACATATAATCTAATTGTAAATGAAACCCGCCTCTTGATGAACCGTATTAAAATTAAGAGGAAAACTAAAAACCAATTAATATAAGGAGTGCGAAAACCATGTCAAAATTAAGAATCGCAATCGTCGGATGCGGCGGAATTGCAAATCAGAAGCACATGCCATCCATCAAAACACAGTCTGATAAAGCAGAAATGGTAGCTTTCTGCGACATCATTCCCGAGAGAGCAGAGAAGGCGGCTAAGGACTACGGTACACCTGACGCAAAGGTATATACCGATTACAAGGAAATGCTCGCAGACAAGAGCATCGAGATTGATGTAGTTCATGTTTGTACACCTAACGTAGCTCACTGCCCAATCACAGTAGCAGCTTTTGAGGCAGGCAAGCACGTTATGTGCGAGAAGCCTATGGCACACTGCACAGCAGACGCCAAGAAGATGATCGACGCTTGGAAGAAGTCCGGCAAGAAGTTCACAATCGGTTACCAGAACCGTCTTCGTGACGACACACAGACACTTCACGCAGCATGCGAGGACGGCGAACTCGGCGAGGTCTATTTTGCAAAGGCACACGCAATCAGAAGAAGAGCAGTTCCGACATGGGGCGTATTCCCGAATAAGGCACTTCAGGGCGGCGGTCCTCTTATCGATATCGGAACACACGCACTTGATATCACACTTTGGATGATGAACAACTACGAGCCGGCTTCCGTATCAGGACAGGTATTCTATAAGCTCGGTCGCCAGGAGGACGGCCCCGCAGGCAACGTATTTGGTCCCTGGGATCCTAAGACATTCGAGGTTGAGGACTCCGCATTCGGTTTCATCAAGATGAAGAACGGTGCAACAATCTACCTTGAGGCATCATGGGCACTTAACATACTCAAGTCCATGGAAGCATCCACAACACTTTGCGGAACAAAGGGCGGCGCAGAGATTCACCACGGCGGAAGCTATCCGAAGGATGAGCTCATCTTCAACAATGTTGAGCATAACCAGCTTATGGAGAAGATTATCTCACCGGGAATTTCAGTTGACTTCTTCGAGGGTGGTGCATCGGCAGAGGCAGTAAGAGAGCAGGAGCAGTGGTTAAACGCAATCATCAACGACACAGATCCGCTCGTAAAGCCTGAGCAGGCATTTGTTGTCACACAGATTCTCGAGGCTATCTACGAGTCTGCTGAGACAGGCAAAG
Source organism: Bacteroides uniformis (assembly GCA_963611165.1). GTDB lineage: Bacteria > Bacillota > Clostridia > Oscillospirales > Acutalibacteraceae > SIG603. The sequence continues at coordinate 16,891 of CAVDQG010000019.1, read as the reverse complement.
AAGTTTTCTTTGACTAATTTTCTTAAGAACTGAGAAGAACGTCGGCAGCTACATAGGCATTCCGACGTTCTTGACATAGATGAAGCTTAAATCAGAAGAAAGCGAGGAATTAAAATGGCTGCAAGACAGATTTTTGATCCAAACGGATTTAAAAATACAGAAAAAGACGGACTTGTAACAGGTTACGAGTTCAAGTTTAAGGCTCAGTATTATCGCGGAATTACACTTTCTATCGTTAGGGACATTAAGGTTAATGTTGACGGAGAGGATGTTAAGCGAGAGGACATCAGATTCACTGTAAACGGTGAGACATTCACACTCGAAGAGATGCGCACGGTTGTCGATTCCGATTATCGCTGGGAATTCGGAGAGTTCGCAAAAGTGTCCGTAGTAAAAGAAGGCGGACTTTCAAAAGGAAACCACCACATTCATGCAAGACAGGTTATTGCACCGTCGTACATGCCGTTCCAGATTGAAGCGGACTGCGACGCAGACTTTGTAATCGAATAAGGAGGAGCTAAAAGATGAGTCACGACGTTAAAAGAAGTATTTCTCTTTACAGCTATCAGGACGAATATTATGACGGAAAGCTTGATCTTGAGGGCTGCCTTCGAGAGACCGCAAAGACAGGAGCTACAGGCGTTGAGCTTTTGGCTGAGCAGATGATTAAGCGTTTTCCGCTTCCGATTGAAACAGAAGAATTCAGAGCACAGTGGTTCGGCTGGCTCGATAAGTATGGTCTTGAGCCGTCCTGCTATGACGCATTTTTGGAGAACAGAATTTACGACAACAGAACTTTGTCACTCGGCGAACAGGTCAATATGATGAAGAGAGACATTCGTCTTGCTTCACTTCTCGGATTCCACAATCTTCGCACACTCGTTTCCACTCCTATGGACGTTATCGAGGGAAGCCTTGAGTATGCAGAGAAAATGGGCGTTAAGATAGGTCTTGAGGTTCATGCTCCGTTCTCACTCAATTCAGGCTGGGCAGACGGTTACATGGAGATGATCAACCGCACAGGCACAAAGTACTTCGGCTTTATTCCTGACATGGGCATTTTCTGCAAGAACATTCCCGATGTTGTCAGAGACAAAGCAAGAAGAATGGGCGCTTCAGAGGAGTGCATAAAGATTGTAGACGATTGCTATGCACAGAGAATCGCAAAGGGCTTCACAAAGATTAAATATGACCTTAACCTCGGCAAAGCAAACATGGAATACCGCATGGCTAACGGCATGAAGGAAATGAACGACGCTATCGAAGCCGCAGGCGGCAATGACGCTGACCGTTGGTATGCAGGTGCATCATTCACATATTCTTGGAGTGAGCCTCAGGATATAATCGATAACATTGATTATATCTTCCACACTCACGCAAAGTTCTATAATGTTCACGAGGACTATGTCGAGACTGCAGTAGCAATCCCCGAGGTTGTAGAGGCATTCAAGAAAGCAGGCTACAAGGGCTTCCTCAGCAGTGAGTACGAGGGCGGAGAGCACTTAAGAGATGTCGGAGTTGACAGCATCGAGCAGGTTCGCCGTCATCAGGAGGCACTCAGAAGAGCTATCGAGGGCTGATTAATTAGATTACACCGCAGAGGGTAGCTCCTCCCAAGTTACCTTTACATATCATCACATATATCAAAAAGAGGCAGCTTTCTTTAAAGAAGGTTGCTTCTTTTTTCTTAAACGGCAAAATTTCCTTAAATTTGACATGAGCAAAACGGCGAGAGCAAAAAAGCCATTAGCTTTTTTGTCCTAGGTTTTTTTGAAGATAAAAATCAGGATAAAAAAGAAAATATATCAGCTTAAATAAAGTGTATTTGATTTCTCTTAAATCGACTAAAATTAAGACAAATCAAGAGATATTTTCATGAAAGGTGAGGATAAAATTATGGCAGATTATGAAACACAGATAGTAGTTATCGCAGGCGGCCCTTCAGGCTTATCGGCAGCCGTACAGGCAGCAGAGGACGGAGCAGAGGTTATCGTTCTCGAGAAAGCCGCAGCAATAGGCGGAGCAGCTAACATGGGAATGGGCCCGCTCGGCATCGGCACAAAGTATCAGAAGCGCCAGATGGAAGATATAACAGTTGAGAAAGCATTCAACATGTTCATGGAATACACTCACTACAATGTCGACGCAAGACTTGTTAAGCGTTATTTCGAGCAGTCGGCAGACACAATCGAGTGGCTTGAGGATATGGGCGTAGAGTTTGAGGGTGCCTATCGCTACTTCCCGAAGTCTGAGCCGACATGGCACATTGTTAAGACCGATCAGGGAATCGGCCCGAGAGCGGCATCGTTTATGAACAAGGCTCTTTATGCAAAGGCTCAGGAGCTCGGTGTTAAGGTTCTTCTTGAGACGCCGGCAAAGAAAATCATCATGAAGGACGGCAAGGTTGCAGGTGTTCTTGCTACAGACAAGGACGGCAAGGAGATTGAAATCGAGTGTAAGGCGGCTATCGTCTGCACAGGCGGCGCAGGATGCAACAAGGAGTTCATCGAGAAGGAAACAGGCTATAAGCACGGACAGGATATGTTCAACTTCGCTATTCCGGGAATCATGGGCGACGGACTTCGTATGGCTTGGGAAGCCGGCGCAGACCACCTTCCTGTCAGAATCGAGCAGGCAGCTTCAATCGAAGGCATCGACGATCTCCCAGGCAGCGTAGCTAATATTATGGGACAGCCTAACCTTCTTGTTAACCTCAACGGTAAGCGTGTTATGAACGAAGACCACATGCAGAACTCAACATATCTTTCCAATGTTGTTTCTCATCAGAAGGACAGAACCTGCATCAGCATCATCGACTCCTCAATCGCTAAGTACTACATGAAGAACGGCGTAGACAACATTTGCATGGTTCGCCCCGATCCTGATGTTTCCGATTTTAAGGAAGCTGTTAAGATGGCTCAGGAGAACGGAAACAAGGGACTGTTCATTGCAGACTCAATCGAGGAGCTTGCCCAGATGGCTGGAATCAACGAGGAGAATCTTGTCGATACAGTTGACGAGTACAACGATTTCTGCGACAGCCGTGACGAGGAGTTCTTCAAGGATTCAAGATACTTAAGACCTATCGTTAAGGCTCCGTTCTATGCAGCAAGAATCCGTCCGGGCGGATACGGCACGGTCGGCGGAATCCGTATCAACGAGAACTGCGAGGCTTGTGACAAGGACTTCGAGCCGGTACCGGGACTTTATGCGGCAGGTGCAGACGCTTGCAACATTTACGACGACAGCTACATGTTCTTGCTTCCCGGCAACTCAATGGGATTTGCTGTCAACACAGGACGCATCGCCGGTATGAGTGCGGCTGAGTTCGTAGAGGACGAAGATTAATTTTATCTAATTTTAACTGATTTTCGATTAATTTAAGATTATCGGTATCCAAAAAGAAATAAAAAATGATGGGCAGAAGCGAAAAGGCTTCTGCTCATCTATCAAATAAATACGGAGAAGAAAAATTATGGAACAGAGAAACAAAGAAGTGATTCAGAAGTTCTATCAGGAATTTTTTAATGATCACATTGTAGAATCTGCTAATAAATATGTAAGAGAAGATTACATTCAGCATAACCCGGGCGTTGAACAGGGAAGAGAAGGCTTGAAAACGGCTTTTGCAGATAAATTCGTCAGCGACCCGACATTCTGCCTTAATATCAAGATGATGATTGCCGAGAACGATATGGTTGCGGTTTACCTCAAAAATGTAGATCCAAGCGGCAACACAAGATGCAGAGTAGTGGATATTTACCGCCTTGAGGATGGTAAATTAGCAGAGCATTGGGATGTACTTCAGCCATGTTAAAGAATAAAAAAGTAGCAGTCAGCATATTTCTGATTGCGTTCGCATTTGGATTAAATATAGTCGGAATTTCTCCCGTACTTGCGGTCATCAACACAAAATATCAGAGTTACGGCACATCTGCCGTTCAGCTTCTGCAGACGATACCGTATCTTCTTCTTATGGTCGGCTCACTGATGATAGGCTGGCTAACAACAAAAATAACCAAGAAAAAAATAGCCTTAATCGGTCTTGCGATAATCGGAATTTGCGGTGTTCTTCCGTTTTTTTCCGAAAGTTTTGTAGTTTTGGTCATCTCGAGAGTTTTAATCGGCTTCGGCTTCGGCATCACAAGCCCGATGAACACAGCGATTGCCGCAGAGATGATTCCCGAAGAGGACAGAGCCGCTTACATGGGACTTCATGTTGTCGGAATGGGAATCGGAACAATGGTCGGAAGTATGCTCGGCGGTGTGCTCGCCGGCATGAGTTACAGAAATTATTATCTTATCTACCTCGTTCCGTTCATTGCAATGGTCGGTGTTCAGCTTCTTCTTGCTGAGACTCCTGCGGTAAAAGCAGAAAAAGCAACAGGCATGAAGATGAACAGCACGGTATACATCATTTCATTTGCATCGTTTGCACATACACTTTTTATCAATGCATACAGCACAAACATCGGAATTTACATTGCGGATCACATTTCCGATAATGCGAGCCTTGCGGGAATGGTAACCGCAGTGAATGCGGCTTTCGCATTACTTACAGGTATGTTCTTCTCGAAGATTTCGGCAAAGCTCAAATCATTTACTTTACCGTTCTCAATCCTGATTGCAGCTGTCGGCTACGGACTTGTTCTGACGGTTAAGGGAATGGCAGGCGTTCTGATTGTAAGTGCTCTTTGCGGAGTGTCTCTGAGCTGTTTTATGGCAATCGGCTCATATTTGATTTCAATTTCTGTTGAGCCTGAAGCAGTCGCAAAGGCAAGCGGAGTTTTCGCTGTTATCGGCGGAATAGGCGGACTTATAGCTCCTATTTTTATGGGAAATGCCGCAAAGCTTGTTTTGGGTGAGAATACCGCTTCAAATCAGTTCATAATCGCATTTTTCGGAATGCTTATTTTAGGAATAATCGCATCGTTTGTCTTCCTGAGAAAAAAGAAAAATTAAAACAACAAAAGCGTCTGCCGTATTGATGTGTGTTCGGCAGACGCACAAGATACAGAATCAGAAATAAAGAGGAAATTATGGCAGTTATTACAATTGATGGGAAGAAAATAGAAGTCCCGGAAGGTAAAAATGTGTTGGAATGTGCCTTGGACGCAGGCATATATATTCCGCATTTGTGCCATCACAAGGATTTGAATCCGCTCGGCTCGTGCCGTATGTGCGTTGTCGAGGTTGAGGGTCAGGAGGGTGTGACTACTTCCTGTACGCTTAAGGCAAAGGACGGCATGAGCATCACAACAAAGAGCGAAAAGCTTGAGCAGCTTCGTATGCTTGCTTTGGAGCTTCTTCTTGCCGGACATCCCGAGGACTGTTCAACCTGTCCGAAATACGGCAACTGTGAATTGCAGATGCTCATTCAGTACATCGGCCCCAAGACGGGACGCCTAAAAATGCGTGCCAAGGGCTTTAAGCCAAATGAAGAAAATCCGCTTATTGTTCACGATATGAACCGTTGCGTTCTTTGCGGCAGATGCGTTCGTGCATGTAACGAGCTTCGTGGTGTAAAGGTACTTCAGTATCAGAAGAAAGAAATGGAGACATATGTCGGAACAGTTCACAATCTGCTTTTAAAGGACGCAAATTGCCGATTCTGTCAGGCATGTGTAGAGGTATGTCCTACGGGTACTATCCGTGACATGCTCATGAACTCCGAGGTGAAAAAGGAGGATGCAGTTGTTCCTTGCCGTCACGCTTGTCCTGCACACACAGACATTCCGCGTTATATCAGACATGTGAAGAACGGCGAGTATGACGAGGCGGCAGCCGTAATCCGTGAGAAGGTTCCGTTCCCGAAGGCACTCGGCTATATCTGCAGTCATGTTTGCGAGCTTCAGTGCAAGAGAAAAGAAGTCAGCGAGCCTATGGCTATCCGTGACATCAAGCGTTATGCGGCTGAGCATGACACGGGACGTTACTGGAAGGGCAAGGGAAAGCAGCTTGCCGACACGGGCAAAAAGGTATGTGTTGTCGGCGGCGGCCCGGCAGGTCTTACTGCGGCATATTACTTAAGAAAACAGGGACATGACGTCACTTTGAAAGAGGCTCTTCCGACAGTCGGCGGAATGATGGCATATGGAATTCCCGCTTATCGTCTTCCGAGAGACATCATTGCCGAGGAAGCAAAGATAATCGAGGAGCAGGGAGTGAAAATCGAGGTTAACACAAAGGTTGAAAAGCCTACCGAGCTTCTTAATGAATATGACGCCGTACTCATGACAATCGGCGGTCACAAGGGCGTTCGTCTTCCTATGGAGGGAAGCAATCTTGACGGTGTTATCCTCAATGCCGATTTCCTACGCAACTCAAGTATGGGCAAAGAGACGGGAATGGGCAAGAAAGTTGTTGTTCTCGGCGGCGGTAACGTTGCATTCGACTGTGCGAGAAGTGCAAAGCGTCTCGGCGCAGAGGAAATTCACCTAGCTTGTCTTGAAGCAAGAAAGGTAATGACGGCAAGTGACGAGGAAATCGAACAGGCTGAGGAAGAGGGAATTTTCGTTCATCCCGCTCAGACATTCGAGAGAATCACAGGTACCGACCATGTGACAGGCGTTGACTTCATGAATGTTAAGTCGTTTACATTTGACGAGAATCGCCGTGCTATCATCGAAAAGGAAGAGGGCTCGGAGCATCATATCGATGCCGATACGGTCATCTTTGCGGTAGGTCAGAGACCCGACATCACAGAGGATGCGGGACTCCTGCTCGGAAGAGCAAACAGCATCTTCGTAAAAGATATTGAAAATGACAAGGCAACCTCCGTTGAGGGAATCTTTGCGGCAGGCGACGCCATTTACGGTACAAAATCCGTCATTATGGCAATCGAATCTGGAAGAGAAGCCGCTTCCCAGATTGACAAATACTTAGGCGGTGACGGAGATATCTCCGAGGTTCTTGCTCCAAAGCAGGTTAAAAATCCTTATATCGGACAGTGCCCGGGCTTCGGCTATCAGACGAGAAAGCACACTCAAGTGGATTCTCCCGAGACAAGAAGCGACAACTTCCGACTTTTCGACCACGGAATCTGCGATGCGGATATTTGTGCCGAGGCTGGAAGATGCTTGCAGTGCGATTTACGCCTTGAAATTTCAAGACCAAGTCTTTGGGGCGATTTTGTGGAAGTCAAGGAGGCTGAATAATATGAGTGCATTTGAAAACGCAAAAACCATGAGCAGCCGTGACGTCTTCGATAAAATTGCTGAATCAAAGCTTAGCGGATACGGTTTGTTTACTCAGCCGCTTGCCGACTGTTTGATTTCGGCTAAGCTTGAAAGCGAGAGTGAGCAGAAAGAACTCGGTGTTGTGGCTGCACTTAATAACGCAGACACCGACCACGCTTTGCTCGAGGTATTAAAGAACGAGCCCGAAAAGGTAATGGAGGGCATTTCGATTGCCGCATACGCACTGGAGACAGAGAAAAAGTCGCTTAATATTCCCGAGAATGAAAACGCTCTCTTTGAGAGCCTCAAGGATGTCGCCGAGAAATACGGCGTCGAACTTGTAAGCGGTATTGTCAATGTACGTGCTTCAAAGGGAAGTGCTTTGCTTCACATCGTAACGGCAAAAAATCTTGCCGATTTATTTGACGGCACTTATGAGGACAGTGTTTATGTATCCGTAAACGGCGAGTCTCTCAAAAAAGTATCTGCCGACAAAAAGATAGCAGAGCTTATCTCAGACGATGACGTTAAGGCTTTGTACTTCGGATATGAGTATCATTTGCCCGAGGATAAAGAGTTGACCGTCGACAATATCACGGACGGAGTTTTGAAAGTGCTGACAAGCAAGGACTGCATCGTTCAGGACTGCCGAAATAAGCTTCTCGAATCAAGAAAAACAAGCTGCGGAAAATGTGTTTTCTGCCGTGAGGGTCTGATTCAGCTTGAGCATATGCAAAAGGAAATCACCGAGGGCAGAGGAAAAGCGGAGTTCTTAAGTCTTACAAAGGAAATCGGCGATGCGATGTGCTATTCGACACCGTGCTCCATGGGACAACTTTCGGCTAAATCCGTTTTGAGTGCGACGGAGCTTTTCACAAAGGAATATGACGAGCACATCAAGAAGAAGAATTGTCCTGCAGGCGCATGCTCTTCGTTTGTTTTAATCTATATCGATCCAACACTTTGCAGCGGCTGCGGAGAATGCATAGATGTTTGTCCGAAAGACTGCATCGAGGGAAAATCAAAGTATATTCATATGATTGACGACTTCGATTGTTCAAGATGCGGCAAGTGCATGGAGGTCTGCGATGAGGACGCTATCGTACGCACGACAGGCAAAGCACCTAAGCTTCCGAACAGACTGACAAAGGTCGGAAAATTCAAGAAGAGATAACATAAGATTTAAAAGATTACACAGCTCACACCTTTAGATATTTAACTCAATACACAGGAAAAGAGACAGATACCAAAAAATATCTGTCTTTTTTCTGTTGTTTGTCTCAAATTACTACATATTTTTTCTCCTTTTTGGTGCTTTTTTCGTCAGTGTGTGATATAATTGTTATGTGTATATTGATATGCGATATGCATATTTGTATGAATGTTTTTTTGCTAAACAACGAGGTGTGATGAATGGACACAATAAGAAGCTTGATGCACTTTAATTTTCTGACAACCTTAGAGTCGTCTACGCATTATCATCTTAACCCCGAGATTTTCTATATTCTCAGGGGAAATATGGATGTTAAGATTGATGACAGAAGCTATCACATGAGCAGTGGCGACATTGTGCTTATCAATGCGAACAAAAGTCATACGGCAACGGGTTCGGGAGAACTTCTCGGCGCACGCTTCGAGATAGATTACCATGTTTTGACGGAATATATGGGCTCGATGCAGCTTCTCTTCTGGTGCAACACGGTTGCCGACAAAAACAATGCTTACGGTACTTTGAGAAATTTACTTGACCGCATTCTCACGAGATATTTTGAGAAGGACGAGAAAAGTGCGCTTTATCTCAATGCACTCTACTACGAGACGGTCTATGTTCTTACAAGCAATTTTATGGTAAAAACCGATGACGTAAGAATAAATAACGAAAATTCTCAGGACAGAATAAGACTTCGAGAAATACAAAATTACATTCAGTCGAATTATCAAAGTCAGGTAAGCTTAAACGACCTTGCCGACAAGCTCTATCTTTCAAATACTTATTTATCACGCTATATAAAGAAGCATTTGGGCATGACCTTTGTCGAGTATCTCAATAATATCCGACTTTTCCATGCTGTTGATGAACTTATGTATTCTGAAAAGACCCTCACCCGTATTGCATATGACAACGGATATCCGACCTCGGCGGCGTTCACCAAGGCGTTTCGTGATATGTTCCATCAGTCACCGAGCGAATACCGCTCCATGCTCGAGGGAAACAGCAAGGCGGACGGAACAGACACGGTTCTTAAAGAGGAAGAGGAAAAGAAAATTCTCGAATATTTGAAATTCCGTGAGGAAAAAGAAAATCCGCACACGGAAGCCGAGAAGAATATTTTCGCCGACGCTGAGGCAGTAAAAGAAAAATTCACCGATTACTGCAAGGCGGTCAACCTCGGAGATATCTATCTTCTCATGCAATACGAGGTGCAGGAGCAGGTAAAGCTGCTTCAATCGGGTATTGGAATCAAGTATATAAGAGTTTGGAATATACTTTCTGAGGAGCACTGTCTGAGTGACAAAGGAGAAATTAATTTCAGAAGACTTGATAAGGCTCTCGATTTTCTTCTTGAAAATAAGCTAAAGCCTTACATTGAGCTTGGAAACAAGCCGTCACTTATCAGCTACACGCCCGAGCGAGCCATGAAAACAGATACCAAAGAGAATGCCGAGTTGGATTTTGAGACATTTTCGGATGTTATCGGAAAATTATTCGCTCATCTGATAAATAGGTACGGCGTGGAGGAAATTGAAACATGGCATTTTGAATATTGGAATAATCCCTCACTCGGTATCGAAAAATCCGACGGCGAGTATTTCAAGAGATTCGATATGCTCTATCGCACGATAAAAAGATATTCCGACAGTATCCCTGTCGGCGGAGCAGGATTCATTCTCGGATACGAAATCGAGCCGTGTAAAAAAATCTTTTCTGCATGGAAAGAGAGGGAAATTCATCCCGATTTTCTTTCTTTCTGTTCGTTCCAGTACATTGCAATCTTGGAGGAGGGCAACCGTTACGGAAGAAAATCAATTGATTCCGAGTATATTATAAATCAAATGCAGCTGATGAAAGACGTTATAAAGGAAACGGGCTTTGATGTCGGAGAGCTTCATATTGATGAATGGAATTTTACGATTTCAAACAGAAACATCCTTAACGACAGCTGTGAGCAAGGCGCATATATCCTCAAAAACTGCATCGAGATGAACGGAAATGTCGATTTTATGGCTTATTGGCATGCACTTGACATTTATTCCGATCATTATGATACCGATAAGATTTTGATAGGAGATACGGGGCTTATCTCGAGAGAGGGCATATCGAAGCCGTCTTTCTATGCGTTCAACTTTTTGAATAGGCTCAAGTCGAATGTGCTTGAGAAAAATGAAAATTCCGTTGTCACGAGCAGCGGACACGGTCATTATGTGATAGCTTGTCATAACTACAAAAATCTCTCTTCCAGATATGTTTTCACGGAGGAGGACGAGATAGAGCCTGAGGACATCAATCAGTATTTTGATGATGTAAATCCGATAAAGCTTAATTTTACAATCTGCAACGTGAAAAACGGAAAATATCTTGTGAAGATATATTACCTTAACACAAAGAACGGAAGTATTCAGGATATATGGAGAAATCTTGCGTACTCGAGAGGCCTCGCAAGAGATGAAGTGCAGTATCTGATATGCAGAGCAAACCCCACAATCGAGATGAAGACGATTGAAGTCGAGAACGGCGAGATTCATCTTGAGAATAATCTTGAGATGCAGGAGATACGCCTAATTGACATCCGTTACAGATACGATTCGGTCTGATCCGAAAGTATAGGAAGTTCCCCGATTTTTCGGGGAACTTTTTTGCGTCTTGCGGACGAAAACAGCCAGAAAGAACGCATAATTAAGCGGAATTTTGGGCGTATATCTTTATAATAGGGAGCAGGACAAAAAATATCGGTTATTTTTTGTCCTGCTATTTTTTAGCACAAAAAATAAAGGCAAAAAACCTAAAAATGTAGCTTTCATGCGGAAAGATAAAATCGATAGCGGAATATATAATATAGATACATTTAACGAAGATGAAAATTTACCCGTGAGGTGGATGAAAACCGTTTATTCGGTGAGATTTACCGCATACTTAAAGAGGAAAGTTTTATTCATCTTGGTTAAAGTTTTAACAAGCGTGTGGAGGATTAAACAATGAACGAAAAATCAGAGAAGATATCCGTTTGGCGAAAAATCGGATACAGCTTCGGCGAAATCGGATCGCAGTGCTCATGGTGTCTTATAAGCTCCTACTTGACCGTCTATTACACAGACGTTGTCGGACTTACACCGGTAGTTATTTCGGCGATCATGCTGATTGCACGAATTTGGGACGCCATAAATGACCCGATGTTCGGTGCTATCGCAGAAAACACAAGATCAAGATGGGGCAGATTCCGTCCTTATATTCTTTGGGGCGCACCGATTCTTGCTTTGTTCAACTGTCTTACCTTCTTAAATCTCGATGTACCGGGTGCATGGAAGGCTATCTGGTGTGGCTTCACCTACATCGGAACAGGTATGGCTTACACAGCTGTCAACATTTCAACTCAGTGCGTAGCAAACGTTATGACAGAGTCTAACGAAGAGCGTGTTTCGCTCAACGCATTCAAGGGTGTAGGAAACGGCTTGATCCAGATGCTCATCAGTGCGGTAACAATGCCGATGATTCTTAAATTCGGTAACGGTTCCGCTTCTTCTGCGAAGGGCTACTTCTGGTCTGCTGTTATTTTCTCAATTGTATGTATTCCGTGCTTCTGGGTTTGCTTTGCTGCCACAAAGGAAATCATCAACGTACAGTCTGAGAAAAAATCTGTCGGCGACACCATGAAGGATCTCGCAACATCCTTCAAGTATACCTTCAAGGACAGAAACGCAATGTTCCTTATTCTTGCAATGTTCATGGGTCTCACAGGAATGTTCGGCAGAATCGGAATCATGGCTTACTACTTCATCTATATCTTGAAGAATCCCGCATTAATCGCAGGTTTTGCAACAGCTATGTCGGCAGGCTTCCTCGTTGTTAATATTTACGCACCGTTCTTACTTAACCGTATGAGCAAGAAATATGTCGGCGCATTGGGATGCATCGCAATGGCTCTTTGCTGTGTATTCTTCTACTTCATCGGTGAGTATCAGCTCACAGGCTTGGTCGTAATTTCAGGCTTCTTATATGGTATTTCAAATCTTCTTTCCATCACCTGCTATACTTTGAGCGCAGAAATCATTGACGACAACTGGCTCAGAACAGGCAAGAGATCTGACGGTGTTATCGTTTCCTGTATTTCATTCTCAACAAAAATGGGTAATGCTGTAGGCGGTTCTATCGGAATCCTTGCACTCGGTGCAGTCGGATACGTTGCTAACGCTACAGACTTAAGCGCACAGGTTCTCACAAGAATGGATATGGTTATCAACTTCGCTCCCGCAGCATTCTATGTTCTTGCCGCAGTCTTCTTTGCATGCATCGGCATGACAAACGCAAAGTCAAAGGAAAACGAAGAGAAAATCAAAGCAAAATTGGCTGAGAAGTAATGACTGAAAACTGATTCAAAAGAGGAAAATGTTATGGGAAAAAAAGTAC
>CAVDQG010000019.1:0-4080 GCA_963611165.1 Bacteroides uniformis | reverse complement strand
GGACGAATGAACGGAAACTGCAAGACGTTTCTTAAGGAAGCAATGAAAGCCGCCGAGGAACAGGGTGCAGAAGTCGAGATTATCGATACCATCAACAAGGAAATCAAGCCTTGTATCGGATGCGGCGCATGCTCAAGAATGCTCCAGAGCGGAAAGGGACAGATTCGCTGCATTCAGAAGGACGACTATGAAGCAATTTCCGACGCCGTTCTTGCGGCAGACGCAATCATCGTAGCGGCTCCTGTTTATGTTCTCGAGCCGGCAGGTAAGCTCAAAAACTTTATCGACCGTTTCGGCCCCGCTCACGACAAGGCATATATGCTCTTTGAAAACGAGCTTCGCAAGGATACGGGCGGAGACGAATTAAACCCCGACTGCCTCAAGCGTCATCTTGTCTCTTATATTTCTGTCGGCGGTGCAACAACTCAGAACTGGGTATCCTACGGACTTCCGGGAATGAATCTTTTCGGAATGAGCCTCAATATGAAGGTTGTAGATCAGCTTGACGCTTACGCCGCATATGTTCCCGATAACCGTCAGAGATTACTCGAGAAGTCTTACGAGATGGGCAAGCATATCGTAGAAGCACTTGACCAAAAGACAAGCGAGATAGAGTGGACAAGCGACCCCGGTACATGCCCTGTTTGCCACTGCAACGAGATGACTATGTCAGGAACAACAAGAGTAGGCTGTCCTATCTGCGGAATTTACGGAAAGCTTGTATTTGACGGCGATAACGTCAGAGTTGAGTTCTCCGAAGAGGAGCAGAGAAGAAGCCGTCTGAAGTTCACGGGCGTACTCGAGCATCAGGTAGAGCAGGGAAGACGAGATAGATATCCGAGATTCGATGAGTATGTCGAGAAATTCCAGGCTATGCAGGATGAAATGTAATTTCTAACACAAGTTGGCATTAAATATACACTGATAAGGAAGCATCGGTTCCATAAATTAGGTTCTGATGTTTCTTTATTAGATAAGTTTGTAGTTTTTTGAACAAATGAGCATTAATTTACGCTCATTAATAATATGGAGGAAAAATATGAAGGTTTTAGGTATTTCTTTCGGAAGAAAGAACCAGCGAAGCGACGTCTTAGTCAAAGAAGCTTTGTTTGCGGCTAAAGCTGCGGGTGCGGATGTTCAGTTTATCAATACTGTAAATTTAAATATCGGACATTGCCGTGCTTGCGATTACTGCAGCAGAACCCGTGACAAGGGCGCCACAGAAATTCACTGCTGTCTCAAGGACGATTACCACATTCTTGAAGAGGCATGTCTTGATGCAGACGGCATCATCATTGCCGCTCCCGTTTATGCGGTAGGTATTGTCGGACAGTTCAAGAACTTTGTCGACCGCTTCGGCCCGTCACACGACAGAGCTGCACTCATTGAGGAGAACAAAAAGCGTATCGCAGAGGGCAAGAGCGAGGACGAGCTTCTCGACCCGAGATATTTCAAGGACAGATATGTCGGTTATATCTCAGTCGGCGGAGCACAGACACACAACTGGGTCTCACTCGGACTTCCTATGCTCGATCTTTTCAGCTTCTCATTTGTTATGAAATGCGTAGGTCATGTTGACGCTTACGATCAGGGCAGAACAGGCCATCCGCTGTTTGACACGGCTCTCATGCAGAAGTGCTCAGACCTCGGAAAGGCAGTAGCCGAGTCTCTCGGAAAGCCGTATGACGAGGTTGACACATGGGTAGGCGAAGAGGGTGTATGCCCCGTTTGTCATAATCCGCTTCTCAGCATGAACGGAACAACTCATGTCGAGTGCCCGATTTGCGGTATCTGGGGAACACTTTCCGTTGACGGTGACAAGGTCAAGGTTGAGTTCTCCGAGGAGGAGAAGAACAGAGCAAGAAATACCCCAATCGGTATTTACGAGCACTACAATGAAATTCAGAACATGATCACGGTTTGCGTGCCGAAGCTTGTTGCCAACAAGGACACACTTCCGAAGATGATGGAGAAGTACAAGAATTTCGATAAAGTAATCGAGTCTATGTAAAAAATCTTTCTTAAATTGAACAAAGGACGCAGCCTGCCACAGTGGTGGGTCCTTTGTGCTACTCAAAATTAAGAAATTAAGGTAAAAATAAGGTGTTGTCACAATTTGTGACAGATGGAGTAATTTAAAATGAGTGATAAAATCAACCAATACGGAACAAAGCCACTTACGGCGAAAAACTATTTCGTTTACGGCTTAGGTAACTTTGCATCTCAGCTTTCATGGACAATGGTAAGCACATATCTTTCGCTTTTCTATACCGATGTTTTCGGTTTGGGAACAGGTGCGGTTGCACTTTTGATGTTAATCGCAAAGGTTTGGGACGGAATTAACGACCCGATGATGGGAACTCTCATGGAGCGTACTCACACCAGGTGGGGACGTTTCAGACCGTATATCTTTGTCGGTGCAATATTCCTTGTCATTTTCACAATTCTTACCTTCACCGTGCCGGGATTCGGCAGCACGGGCAAGCTTATATATGCTTACATCACATACATAGGCTTAGGTATGGCATACACAATGACAAACGTTCCGTATCTCGCATTGCCTGTTGTTATGACGCGTGACCCCAAGGAAATCAACAGACTGAATGCTGCTCAGATGATGGGTATGACAATCGGACAGATTCTCCTTAACCTATTCGTTCTCAAGCTCGTTGTTTGGTTCGGTAAGGGCGATCAGGCTGCAGGCTATCACACAACAGCTATTCTTTTCGCATTCATGGCACTTCCGATGTTCTGGGCAGTAGCGATTATGTCCAAGGAGAACATCACCGTTAAGAAGGAAGACCAGGGCAAGATTTCCGACGGCTTGAAGATGATTTTCAAGAACAAGAACCTCTTGTGCACAATGCTTTATGCATTCTTCAATATGTTCGGTATGCTCGGCAGAATTTCCGTTGCTGTTTATTTCTACATGTACTGCGTACAGAACTTTACATTCATTACAATCTTCATGATGATGCAGATGATAGTCGGTACAATTATCATGCCGATTACCCCGAAGATTATCGAGAAGATAGGAAACAGAAAGACAGCTATTCTTTCCATGGTCATTCAGGGCGTATCTTTGATTGTATTGTTTGTAGGACCGTATGAGAATATTGTATTTGACTTTATCGTATTAATCGTTTACGGCTTAGGCTATATTGCAGGTCCTTGCGGTTCTTGCATGATGGTTGACGCTATCGATGACTTTGACGACAAATACGGTGTACGCAACGACGGTATGGCATTCTCACTTCAGGGAACAGCTACAAAGATTGCAACAGCTATTGCAAACTCACTTTTCCTCGTTGTTATGGGCGCATTCGGCTATGCAGGCGGAGTTGAAATGACACCGCACATCCAGACAGGTATCAACGTTGCCGCAAACCTCCTTCCGGGAATCGTCTTCTTTGTAGGAATCATTCCGCTTTTGATTTATGACCTCGACAAGCCGGGTCATATGGAGGGCGTCAGAAAGAGACTTGCAGAGAGAAACGCAAAGAAAGAGTCTTCTGAAGAATAATCGAAACGAAAATGTCCCTCGCCTTAAAAGCGGGGGATATTTTGCGTTATTTGAACTTTGTGAGTCTTTAATCTTTGCGTAAAAAAGTGTAGTGTGGAGTTAGGTTAGGATTAACAATTAAATATGAACGAAGGGGATTTTTCTTATTTCGTGTTTTATGCTGTTTAATTTTTGAATAGCCCGTAGGGGCGACCTTCGGTCGCCATTTCACCAAGGCGGTTTAGGGCTGAATTTTTGTTTTAAACAGCTTTTTCTGTTCGTGGTTTTTATTTGTATAAATAATTCGGCACGCAAAATGCCCGTCTGCGAATGCTTTGCATTCTTGACGTATTTTTCGTGCCTGTTTTTGGTTTATTTGATATTTCTCTTTGTGTAAATCGGTCGGCTTGTAGGCTTTAACTACGGGCGTTCCGCCCTAAAAATGCTTCGCATTTTTGGTTAAACCTCCAAGCCTGTCTTTTTTATTTGCGTTTTGTATTTTTCTTGGGACAAACAATTCGGCTGATTCGGTCAACTACGGTCGCTTCGCTCCCTAAAATCACTTTGTGATTTTGGTT
>CAVDQG010000018.1:25407-33294 GCA_963611165.1 Bacteroides uniformis | reverse complement strand
TGACGGCGTTATTACCGTAGAGAAGAAAAGATAAAGTCAAACTTGTTGCCTGTTGATTTAAAAGAATTTTTGGATAATTGAACAGCTTTTCGCCGAGTTTTTGCTCGGCGATTTCTTTTTGTGAACAATTTGTTAATTCTTTGAATTTGACTTTGACTGACCTTGACAATTGGTCAAAGTTGAGTATAATAATAGTCAGTAAAAGACAAAGAGGTGATGAGATGAGAATAAGCGATTCAGTTGCAGATTATATATTAAAGCTACTGGAGGATGACGGAACAGCTGAGATAAAAAGAAATGAATTAGCGAGCCTTATGGGTTGTGTTCCGAGTCAGATTAATTATGTAATAACATCAAGATTTACACCCGAACAGGGTTATATCATTGAGAGCCGCCGAGGCGGAAAGGGCTATATTCGAATTACTCAAAGGAGAATGACAAAAGCCGACAGGATAATGCATATAATCAATTCGGTCGGACAGGAGCTCGACGCCGCTTCTTGCAGAGCAATGATTGTGAATATGCAGCAGTCAGGTGTGCTTGATGAAAGCACTGCAAAATTGATTTCTTCGGCGACCGCCGACAACACTCTTTCGGCAGTACCGAGAGAATTAAGAGACACAGTTCGCTGTTCGATTTTTAAGAGCATGCTTCTTGTTGCAGAGTAGGGAGAATAAATATGGTTTGTGACAGATGTAAAGTAAAAAACGCTACAACTCACATTAAAAGAGTTATAAACGGAAAATATGTCGAATATAATCTTTGCAGTGACTGTGCAAAGGAATTCGGAGTAAAAGGAATTTTCCCGATGTTTGACTTTAACGACTTGCTTTCGGGAATTTTAGAGCCGGAAAAGGCTGTTATTTCAAACAAGGTTTGCCCGTCGTGCGGCTCAAGCTTTGAGGAAATTTCCAAGCACGGTCAGGTTGGCTGTGCCGAGTGTTATAAGACATTTTATGATAAGCTGATTCCGGTTATTCAGAGAATTCACGGAACAACACATCATAAAGGAAAAAGTCCGCTCAAAAAGACAGTTGCACTTTCGGTAACTGATGAATCACCGAGTAAGGCACTTGTAATTCAGAAGAAAAAGGAAGAGCTTTCTCTTGCGATTCAGGATCAGAGATTTGAAGAGGCGGCAAAATTAAGAGACGAGATAAAGGAGCTTGAAGTCAATGAGTAAGATTTGGTATGAATCAAGCGGAAAAGACAGTGATGTTGTAATAAGCACCAGAATCCGTCTTGCGAGAAACCTAAATAACTATCCCTTTCCGATAAGGATGAATATCAAGACTAAAAATGAAGTTGTTGATTTGGTCTTTGACGCACTTAAGCACACAAGCGATACGGCACTTAGCCATTTGAGGTTCTGCAGACTGGATGAAATCAGCCGTGATGAGCTTATCTCACTTGTGGATAACCGAGTAATAAGTCCTGAGATGATATCTTATGATATTCAGGGAAAAGCAGTTGTGTTCGATGAGAACTACAATATCTCGGTGATGATAAACGAAGAAGATCACATCCGAATTCAGACTATAAGAGAGGGAGAGGCGTTAAAAGAAACATACGAGCTGGCAGATAAAATTGATAATCTTCTGTCTGAGCAGCTTGAAATTGCTTTTGACGAACAACTTGGATATTTGACGCAGTGCCCAACTAATCTTGGTACCGGAATGAGATGTTCTTTGATGCTTCATTTGCCCGCACTTATGGAAACGGGAGAGATTACAAGAATCACTTCAAATCTTTCTAAGCTTGGCATTACCGTTAGGGGAAGCCACGGCGAAGGAAGCAAGGTTGAGGGAGCATATTTCCAGATATCAAATCAGATTTCACTGGGACTGAGCGAAAGTGAGGCAATAGCAAATTTGTCGGCACTTTCCGCTCAAATAATAGAAAAAGAGAGAAATTGCAGAAAAGGACTTTTGAACAATATTTCGTTTGAAGATAAGGTTTTCAGAGCTTTGGGAGCACTGAAGTTCTCGAGACAGCTTAGCTATGACGAATTTATTGATAAAATATCATACGTAAGACTTGCGGTAGCTGAAGGTAAAATCAGCGGAATTGAGCTTAAGGATGTTGACTTCCTTATGTCACATGTGAAGCTGTTTGATACCGACAAAGACACAAGTCTGACACTTAGAGCCGATATGGTTCGAAAAGGACTTGAAGCGGCTAAATGAGAAAATAGCAAATTGAACCTAAAGGAGGTTTTGAATAATGTATGTATTTAACGGATTTACTGAAAAAGCAAACAAGGCAATGAATCTTGCCATTACATCGGCACAGGATTTAGGCCACAATTACATCGGCACCGAGCACATTTTGCTCGGACTCGTAAAGGAAGGAAACGGTACAGCAGCTAAGGTTCTTTCGGAACTTGGTGCAAATGCTCAAAACCTCGAGAGCATTATGAAAGAAAAAATCGGCACCGGACTTCGCAGCTCTCTTTCCATCAATTCGTTTACGCCGAGGTCAAAGAGAATAATCCAGCTTGCAAAAATAATTTCGGCTGAGCTTGGCAACCGTTATATCGGTACGGAGCATATTCTTCTGGCAATTGTTAAGGATGGCGACAGCTATGCTGTCAGATTCTTAAAGGAGCTTGGAATAAACGCAAATGATATTGAAGAAAGAATAGCTAAAGAATTCGGTGCAAGCCGCAATTCTCAGAGCGACGGCGGCTCATACGGTTCTTCCGACGAGGACGGACAGGGTTCTGCACTTGAAAAATATGGCAGAGATCTCACTAAAGAAGCCGCACAGGGAAAGATTGATCCTGTTATCGGCAGAAAAGAAGAGATTGACCGAGTGATTCAGATTCTTTCACGAAGAACAAAGAACAATCCTGTTCTTATCGGCGAACCTGGTGTTGGTAAAACAGCAGTTGCCGAGGGATTGGCACTTAAAATCAACGAAGGAAATGTTCCTGAACTTCTCAAAGACAAGAAGCTTGTCTCGCTTGACCTCACTGGAATGATTGCAGGCGCAAAGTACAGAGGCGATTTTGAGGAGAGAATTAAGGGCGTTATCGATGAAGTGAAAAAAGACGGTAACATCATTCTCTTTATCGATGAGCTTCACACAATAGTCGGTGCGGGCGCCGCAGAGGGCTCTGCCGATGCCGCTAATATCTTGAAGCCTAGCCTTGCTAAGGGTGAGTTCCAGGTTATCGGTGCTACAACAATCAATGAGTACAGAAAGTACATCGAGAAAGATGCCGCACTCGAGAGACGTTTCCAGCCGGTTACAGTAGGCGAGCCGACTGAAGAAGAGACTATTCAGATTCTTCACGGCTTGAAGGACAGATATGAGGCACATCATAAGGTTACTATTACTGATGAAGCAATTGAGAGTGCAGTTAAGCTCTCTTCAAGATATATTAATGACCGATTCTTGCCTGATAAGGCTATCGACTTGATTGATGAGGCTTGTTCGAGAGTAAAACTCAGAACATTTACAGCTCCTGATGATCTTAAGCAGTTGGAAGAAACCGTAAAGAAAACGGAAGCCGAAAAGCAGGCAGCGATTGACATTCAGGACTTTGAAGCAGCGGCTAAGCTGAGAGATAAGCAAAACGATTTGCAGAAGGAGCTTGATAGTAAGAAGGAGGCTTGGTCAGGTCAGAACGAGAGAAACAATTCTACTGTTGTAGCAGAAGATATTTCCCAGATAGTTTC
Organism: Bacteroides uniformis; assembly: GCA_963611165.1. Classification (GTDB taxonomy): domain Bacteria; phylum Bacillota; class Clostridia; order Oscillospirales; family Acutalibacteraceae; genus SIG603. The sequence goes on along the minus strand of CAVDQG010000018.1, from coordinate 29,611 downwards.
TATGTGGACAGGCGTTCCTGTTGTACAGCTTAACGAAGAGGAGAGCGAAAGACTTCTTAAACTTGAATCTATACTTCATGCGCGTGTTATCGGTCAGGACGAGGCTGTGTCTGCTGTTTCAAAGGCAATAAGACGTGGCAGAGTCGGACTCAAAGATAAAAACAGACCTATCGGTTCGTTCATCTTCTTAGGCCCTACGGGTGTAGGTAAAACAGAGCTTTGCAAGGCTTTGGCTGAGGCAATGTTCGGTGACGAGAAAGCTATGATACGTTTCGATATGTCGGAGTACATGGAGAAGCATACCGTTTCAAGACTTGTCGGTTCGCCTCCGGGATACGTAGGCTATGATGAGGGCGGACAGCTCACAGAGGCAGTCAGAAAGACGCCTTATTCACTTATTCTCTTTGATGAGATTGAAAAGGCTCATCCTGATGTTTTCAACATTCTTCTTCAGATTTTGGATGACGGCCGACTTACCGATTCACAGGGCAAAACCGTTGACTTCAAGAACACAATTATCATCATGACGTCAAATGTCGGTGCAAGACTTATCACCGAGAAGCAGAAACCGCAGTTAGGCTTCAAGGACGAGACAGGCGAAACAGAGGATAGCGACTTCGAGAACACAAAGAACTTGGTAATGGGAGAACTTAAGAAGCTCTTCAGACCTGAGTTCCTTAACAGAATTGATGATACCATTGTATTCCATAAGCTCAATAAGGACGAAATCAAGCAGATTGCAAAGAATATGCTTGTAGGCCTTACAGAGAAGATGAAGGAAATGGAAATCAACATGGAGTTTGATGATTCTGCTGTCACAGCAATCAGCGACGCAGGCTTCGACGATGTTTACGGTGCAAGACCGTTAAGACGTGCTATTCAGAATAAGCTTGAGGATATAATTTCCGAGGGTATTCTGGAAGGCACAATCTCAAAGGGTAAGAGCTATGAATGCACTTATGCCGATGACAAATACAGCTTTACCGAAAAGTAATCTGTAAATAATTAATCCCACAGGTGGCTGAAAAAGTCCGCTTGTGGGATTTTTTCTTGCAAAAATGAAATCCTTGTGCTATTCTCTGCTTGAAAATATAACTGTATAAAGAATTACAGTTTGAATTCTATATAGGGAGTGCAATATGGATAGATATAAGGATAGAAGTCTTTCACCAAAGGAAAGAGCAATGGATTTGACTAAAAGACTTTCGTTAAGGGAAAAGGTCGGACAATTAAATCAGAGATTGTATGGATTCAAATGCTATGAACGCAAAGAAAATAGTATTGAAATAGCAAAATGCTTTAAGGACGAAGTGGAAAAATGGGGAGGCTTGGGAACTTTATACGGTCTTTTTCGTGCAGATCCGTGGGCAGATAAAGACTATTCGAGCGGCTTGACGGGTGAGATTGCAATTAAAACATACAATGAGATGCAGAAGTATGTGATTGAGCACTCACGCTTCGGCATACCTATGCTTATGAGCAGTGAGTGCCCGCACGGACACCAGGCTTTGGACGGCTATCTTTTGCCGGTTAACCTTGCCGTCGGAGCAACATATAACCCTGAGCTTGCCGAAAGCGGATTTGAGGTTGTCGGTGAGCAACTGCGAGAAATGGGAGTTGATTTTGCGCTTACATCTATGCTCGATGTTTTGCGAGATCCACGCTGGGGAAGAAGCGAAGAGTGTTACGGTGAAGATCCGTTTTTAAGCGCGGGTTTTTCGGCGGCTGTAACAAAAGGATTGCGGAAAACCGGAATTGAGGTAGTTTCCAAGCACTTCTGTGCTCAGGGAGAAACAACTGGCGGCGTCAATGCAAGTGCCGCAAGAATCGGCGAAAGAGAACTCAGAGAGATACACTTTCCTCCGATGAAATCGGCTGTAAAAGCAGGCACAACAGGTGTTATGGCGGCATATAACGAGATTGACGGAGTTCCGTGCCATGCGAACGAGTGGCTTTTGGATGATGTTCTGCGCAAAGAATTTGGTTTTGACGGAATTATTATGGCTGACGGTGTTGCTGTTGACCGTTTGGATGTTTTAACGGACGGAGATTTGGCTGAAAATGCGGCATTGGCACTTAATGCAGGAGTGCAAATCAGCTTGTGGGATGAAAGTTTCTCGAAGCTTGAAGAAGCAGTAAAGCGAGGTCTTGTATCGGAAGAGAAATTAGATGAAGCTGTAGCAAAGGTACTTGAAGTCAAGTTTGCAAGGGGTTTGTTTGAAAATCCGTACATTGAAGAAAAGGCTTTGACTAATTACAATGACGAAATTAAATATCCGCAGAGCTTAGAAATTGCAAGACAGTCGGCGGTTCTTCTAAAGAATGACGGTATACTTCCTTTGGATAAGAACAAAGAAATAAATATAGCGGTAATCGGGCCGAATGCAGGTGAAATCTATCGTCAATTAGGAGACTATACACCGCCGCTTCGTGACGGCATCGGAACAACGGTACTTAAAGGGATTCGTGACGAGTTTACAAGTGCAAAAGTAAATTACTCTGTCGGCTGTAATATTTGTGATGAGGATACTTCTTTAATTTCTGAGGCGAAGGCTTTTGCCGAAAAAAGTGATGTGGTAATTCTTGCTCTTGGCGGCTCGTCAAGCAGATTTTCGGGTGCCAAGTTTGACACAAACGGTGCGGCGGTGCTCGGTGATAAGCTTCAAATGGACTGTGGAGAAGGTGTTGATTCATCCCGTTTGGAGCTTCCGGGTGTTCAAAATGAACTCGCCGAAGCGGTGTTTTCGGTCGGAAAGCCTGTTGTCAGCGTGATAATCTCGGGTAGACCTCATGCTATACCTGAAATTGCAGAGAAAAGTAAAGCACTTTTGTGGTCGTTTTACCCCGGCCCATGGGGCGGAAAAGCTGTTGCCGAAATATTAAGCGGCAAAATTAATCCAAGCGGATGTTTGCCTGTTTCAATTCCGAGGTCAACGGGACAATTGCCCGTTTATTACAATGCGCGTGATTCTTATGAGAAAATGCACTATCGTGATTGTGAGGACTCACCGCTGTATCCGTTTGGCTTTGGACTGAACTACACTTCATTTAAAGTCAAGGTTAATCAAAATACAGATAAATTAACAATAGATGAAATCAATAACGGAAGAAAACTTGTGCTAAAATGTGAAGTCGAAAATACAGGCAATGCCGACGGTTTTGCTGTTTTGCAGCTTTATATTCACGGACATGGCGGAAGCATCGTCAGAAGATGCAAGGAATTAAAGAGTTTTAAGAAAATTTGGCTAAAGGTCGGTGAGAAAAAAGATGTCACTCTTGAGCTTGACAAGGAATCGCTAAGCGTATGGAATCGTAGAATGGTTTTTACTCCTGAAAAGTGCAAGCTTGAGTTGATTCTTGAGGAAAGCGGCAAAGAATTATATAAAGGAGAATTGGATTTAGTTTGAAAAAACACATATATGCAAAGAAACTGAATAGCTTTTAATGCTCTTGTTGACTTTTATCGATAAAAAAGGTACTATGTAAATAAGCGTAGGCTTGTGTGGATTTGATAAAGAGTACTAAAGAGGGAACAGCATGCTTAAACATATTCAGCATTTTGATTGGACGATAATGCGTTGGATTCAGAAAAACATCAAGTGCGAAGCACTGGATTTTCTTATGCCAAAGCTGACTAAGCTCGGAAACGGCGGATTTGTTTGGCTGATTTCAGCCGTATTTATGCTTATGTCCAAAACATATCAGAGATACGGTGTAGCCATGTTAGTCGGTCTGGCATCGGGAGTTTTAACGGGAAATATATTCCTCAAAAATGTTGTAGCAAGACATCGCCCGTGCTGGCTTGAAGAGGCTATTCTATTAATCAGAAATCCAAAGGACTATTCTTTTCCGTCTTGTCATACTCTTTCGTCAGTGATAGCGACGGTGATTATGACTTCGGCTAACTGGCATTTTGCATTGTTTGCGGTACCGATAGCCGCGGTTATCGCTTTTTCGAGACTTTATTTATATGTCCACTTTCCGTCAGATGTGTTGGCGTCGGTTATATTGGGTTTAATCCTCGGTAACCTTGGTTTGTGGATTGTCTTAGGACTTTACTACGGAGGAGCAGCAGTTTAATAATCAGACCGTCGAGATTTCTCGGCGGTTTTTGTTTTCGCTGTTTATCGTAAATGATATTTCTGTACAAGAATATTACTTTGAAATAAAAAGATTTTGTATATTAACCGCAACAAATGACTTC